>JAIEPH010000050.1 GCA_019749805.1 Mycobacteriaceae bacterium
TAACCCACGAACATGGGTGAGTGGGGCCCCGGCCCGCAACCCCCAACGAACGCCAAGGGTCACCTATACCGTCTAGCTGTGAGCACAATCAGTTCGGCGATCCTCGATCCGCTCATGGCATCCGATCCTGCCGGTCCGCGGATCACCTACTACGACGATGCGACCGGTGAGCGCATCGAATTGTCCACCGCCACACTGTGGAACTGGGCAGCAAAGACCGGCAACCTGCTGCGGGACGAACTGGGCGCGGGGCCGTCCAGCCGGGTCGCGGTGCTGTTGCCCGCGCACTGGCAGACCGCGGCCGTGCTGTTCGGAATCTGGTGGATCGGCGCCGAAGTCGTCACCGCCGGAGAAGCCGACGTCGCGTTGTGTACCGCGGATCGGCTCGACGAGGCCGACGACGCCGTCGGAGTCGGCGAGATCGCCGTGCTGTCGCTGGATCCGTTCGGCAAGCCGGCGCCCGATCTTCCCGTGGGCGTGACCGACTACGCCACCGCGGTGCGTGTACACGGCGACCAGATCATCCCCGAACGCCATCCCGGTGCAGCACTCGAGGGCCGGTCGGTGGACGACGTGCTGTCCGATGCGCAGGCGTCCGCTGCCGCACAAGGTCTCACAGCCGACGACCGCGTGATGTCGACGGCCGACTGGACGAACGCAAACGACCTGACCGAGAATCTGCTGGCGGTCTTCGCGGTCGGTGCGTCGCTGGTCCACGTGGCGAATCAGGATGCCGCAGCGATGGGCCGTCGCAGACAAATGGAGAAGATCACCCGCGGTTGATCGAACAGTGCCACGCTGGGATCATGATCAGTCGACGGCAGTTCATGGTCGTAGGCGCGACGGGCATCGCGGGGGCAGCGGCCGCCTGCTCGCAATCACAGTCACCGTCGGGAGCCCCAGCCGTCCCCGACCTCACCCTGGCGGCCGGCGAGACCGACATCGACCTCGTCGGCGCCACCCTCCGCACCTGGGCATACGAATCCCAGGTTCCCGCTCGGGAGATCCGACTGCGCAAGGGTGAGCGGCTCCGAGCAGAGCTGACCAACGCGATGCCGCAGGACGTCACCGTGCACTGGCACGGCATCGCGATCGTCAACGATATGGACGGGGTGCCGATTCTGACCCAGGAGGCGGTGCCCAATGGGCAAACGTTCACCTACGACTTCGTCGTGCCCGACGCCGGAACCTATTGGTTCCATTCGCATGTCGGCACCCAGCTCGACCGCGGCCTGTACGGTCCGCTGATCGTCGAGGACCCGGATGAGAAGGCCGACTACGACGGCGAACTCGTTGTTGTGCTCGACGATTGGATTGACGGCACCGGCACCAACCCCGACGAGGTGTTCGAGAACCTGCGCAAGACCGGGATGAAGCCGATGGAACCCGGGGGCCCTGGTGTGACGCCGACCAGTCCGCTGGGCGCCGACGGAGGCGATGTCACCTACCCCTACTTCGTCATCAACGGACGCGCCCCAGGCGATCCGCAGGTCGTGGATTACCGGCAGGGTCAACGTATCCGGCTGCGGGTGATCAACGCGGGCTCCGACACCGCGTTCCGGGTAGGGGTACCCAGCACGTCCATGCGGGTCATCCAGACCGACGGCTTCCCGGTGGTGCCGGTGCAGGCGGACTCCGTGATCCTCGGCATGGGCGAGCGATTCGATGCGATCATCACCGTCAATGAATCGCTGCCGGTCATCGCCGTGCCGTACGGCAAGCCGGGCCACGCCCAGCTGAACATGCGGGTCAACAACAGGCCCGCCACGGTGAATGTCGACCAGTTCGTCGCGTCGGTGCGTACCCAGACTCCGTTGAACACCGCGACGCTGTCACCGACGCCGGAGGTGACACTGCCGGCCAGGCAACCCGATCAGATCATCGACGCCCATCTGGCCGGGCCCGTCAACGGGTACACGTGGCCGATCAACGGAAAGCTGTACAACCCGCCGAATGACGGGGTTGCTGTCCAGCCGAACCAACGCGTGCGGATCCGCTACATCAACGACACGATGATGTTTCATCCATTTCACCTGCACGGCCACACGTTCCAGGTGATGGACGGCAGCACCGCCAAGGCCCGCAAGGACACCGTGCTGGTGCCGCCGAAGCAAACCGTCGAGATCGATTTCGACACGAACAATCCGGGGCGGTGGATCACTCACTGCCACAACACCTATCACCTCGAGGCGGGGATGGCGTTCTTCCTTCAGTACGCGGGCTGACGGTCCGAGAGTTGCCCGCGAATGTGCGGTTTCATACGGCCGGGCCGGCGTGTCGCGAATGAAACCGCACAATCGGCATTGCGGGCGTTCTACTTGAGCAGTGCGCGTGACATGACCACACGCTGAATCTGGTTGGTGCCCTCGTATATCTGCGTGATCTTGGCGTCGCGCATGAACCGCTCGACGGGGAAATCCACCGTGTAGCCGTAGCCGCCGAACAGCTGCACCGCATCGGTCGTCACCGACATCGCGACGTCGGAGGCGTAACACTTGGACGCCGAGGAGATGAAACCGAGGTCGGGCTCGCCACGTTCGGCCCGGGCGGCCGCGGTGTACACCATCAATCGGGCCGCCTCGATCTTCATCGCCATGTCCGCGATCATGAACTGCACCGCCTGGAAATCGGCGATACGCTGACGAAACTGCTTGCGCTCCTTGGTGTACGCGATCGCGGCCTCGAGCGCGCCCTGGGCGATACCGACAGCTTGGGCACCGATCGTCGGGCGGGTGTGGTCGAGAGTGGCCAGCGCGGTCTTGAAGCCGCTGCCCTCGTCGCCGATGATCCGATCGCCGGGGATGCGGCAATCCTCGAAATACAGCTCTGTCGTCGGGGACCCCTTGATGCCCAGCTTGCGTTCCTTGGCGCCGACCGCGAACCCGGGATCGTCCTTGTGCACGACGAACGCCGAGATGCCGTTGGCGCCCTTGTCCGGATCGGTCACCGCCATCACGGTGTACCAGGTGGAATGCCCGCCGTTGGAGATCCAGCACTTGGCACCGTTGAGCACCCAGTCGTCGCCGTCACGGCGCGCACGGGTCCGCATCGACGCCGCATCGCTGCCCGCTTCACGTTCCGACAGCGCATACGACGCCATCGCTTCGCCCGCGGCAATGCTCGGAAGCACCTGCTTCTTGAGTTCTTCGGAGCCGCGCAACAGCAGACCCATCGTGCCCAGCTTGTTACAGATCGGGATCAACGACGACGACGCACACACCCGCGCGACCTCTTCGATGACGATGCACGCGGCGACCGAATCGCCGCCCTGGCCGCCGTACTCCTCGGGGATGTGGATCGCGGCCATGCCGGCCGCGGTCAGCGCCGCTTCGGCTTCGTCGGTGTAGCGCGCCTTCTCATCGACGTCCGCGGCGTGCGGAGCGATCTCCTTGTCGCACAGGTCGCGCAGCACCGCGCGCAACTCAGCGTGCTCGTCAGAAAGCTTGAAAGCGTCGAACGACGGGTTTGCGATGGCCATGACAACTCCTTGCTACTCGTCGGTAACTTTACCGTCCCGGCCGAGCAGCCGGTCACGCAGCGCCGCGTCTTTCTGCAGCACCAGGTCCGACAGCGCGCCCTGGAAATCCTCGACGCGCTTGCGCAGTGCGGCATCCGACGATCCGAGAATCCGCACGGCCAGCAGTCCGGCGTTGCGGGCGCCACCAATCGACACGGTCGCCACGGGCACCCCGGCGGGCATCTGCACGATCGACAGCAGCGAATCGAGGCCGTCGAGCTTGGCCAGGGGCACCGGAACGCCGATGACGGGCAGCGGCGTCGCCGAAGCCACCATGCCCGGCAGGTGCGCGGCTCCGCCGGCACCGGCGATGATCACCTCGATGCCGCGCGCGGCGGCCGACTTTGCGTAATCCAGCATCCGGTCGGGCGTGCGGTGCGCCGACACGATGCCGACCTCGAACGGAATGTCGAACTCGGCCAGCGCAAGTGCCGCGTCCTCCATCACCGACCAGTCGCTGTCGCTGCCCATGATCACGCCGACGCGTGGCGTCGTGCCGTCACTCATGGTTGTCTCTCTTCGCGCAAGCGCTCATCGGTGCCCACTCCATCCGTCGGTCCATTCCGCACGCGACAACCAGTGCGCCGCACGCGACGCGCGTTCCCGGACCTCCGCGACATACGCGGCGTCGTCCGGGGATCCCCACCCCGCCCCGAGCACGTTGACGTGGCCGATCTTGCGACCGGGACGCTCGCCTTTGCCGTACAGATGGACCTTGGCCTCTGGCATTCGCCCGAACAGGTGATGCAGTCGTTCATCCATGCTCATCGTCGGGGGTTCTTGAGCGCCAAGCACATTCGCCATGACGGTCACCGGCGCGATCGGTGCGGTGTCCCCCAGCGGATAGTCCAGCACCGCCCGAAGATGTTGTTCGAACTGGCTGGTGCGCGCACCGTCCATCGACCAGTGCCCCGAATTGTGGGGCCGCATCGCCAACTCGTTCACCAGCAGCCCGCCGTCGGTTGTCTCGAACAGTTCGACCGCCAGCACACCAACCACCCCGAGCTCTTCGGCAAGGCGCAGCGCGAGACCGCCTGCGGCACCGGCGACGTCGTCGGCGAGGTCGGGAGCCGGTGCGATCACCTCCACGCAGATGCCGTCGCGCTGCACGGTCTGCACCACCGGCCACGCCGCACCCTGACCGAACGGTGAACGGGCCACCAGCGCGGCGAGTTCACGCCGCATCTCGACCTTCTCCTCGACCAGGACGTCGGCCCCGGACGCCAGATACTCGGCGGCTGCCTGGCGCGCGTGGGCGATATCGCGCGCCAGCGTGACACCGCGCCCGTCGTAGCCCCCGCGCACGGTTTTGAGCACCAGCGCGGCATCCGAACCGGCCGCGAAATCTTCCACGTCGCCAGGCGACGTCACGGCCGCGAACCGCGGCACCGGCGCACCGAGCGCCTCCAGGCGTCGCCGCATCACCAGCTTGTCCTGGGCGTGGATCAGCGCCGTCGGCGGCGGCGCGACGTTCACCCCCTCCGCGATCAGCTTGTCGAGCATCTCGGTGGGCACGTGCTCGTGGTCGAACGTCAGGACATCTGCGCCGACCGCCGCACGGCGCAGCGCGTCGAGGTCGTCGTGCGAGCCCAGCACCACGTCGGGGGTCACCTGAGCCGCGGGATCCTCGGGTGTGACGGCCAACACACGCAGCGTCTGACCGAGCGCGATGGCCGCCTGATGGGTCATCCTCGCCAGCTGTCCGCCGCCGACCATGGTCACCAGCGGCGGCTTCGTCGTATTGCGCGGCACGTGCCTATGTTGTCATGCGGCGAACCCCGTGTTTCCCGACGGTGACCTGCACAGGTACGCGTGAGGTGGTCAATTTCCGTACACTGCCCTGTTGTGTCCTTCACCGATGCCACGATCGCGCGGCTGCCACGGCCGATCCGGCCGTACTTCGAACGGCACCACGAGCTCATCAAGTTCGCGATCGTCGGCGCCACCACCTTCGTCATCGATTCGACGGTCTTCTTCACGCTGAAGCTCACGGTGCTGGAGCCCAAGCCTGTGACGGCGAAGATCATCGCCGGCGTCGTCGCGGTGATCGCGTCCTACATCCTCAACCGCGAATGGAGCTTCCGCGACCGCGGCGGCCGGGAACGGCACCACGAGGCACTGATGTTCTTCGCGTTCAGCGGCGTGGGCGTGCTGCTGTCGATGGCGCCGCTGTGGTTCTCGAGCTACGTGCTGATGTTGCGTGTGCCCGAAGTGAGTCTGACGGTCGAGAACATCGCCGACTTCGTCGCGGCCTACATCATCGGCAACCTGCTGCAGATGGCGTTTCGCTTCTGGGCGTTCCGCCGCTGGGTGTTCCCGGACGAGTTCGGCCGCAACCCGGACAAGGCGCTCGAGGCCACGCTCACCGACGGGGGCATCGCCGAGGCCGTGGAGGATGTCCGCGACCCCGCACTGCACGGGAACGACGCGGACGGCACCGTGACGCCGCTGCGCAGGCCGACCCGCCGCGCTCGGCGATTGGCTCAGCTCGGCGATTCCTCCGAGCCCAGGGTGTCGAAGACTTCGTGATACAGCAGCGAGTGGACCTGTTCCACTCGCGGAATGTCGGAGAACTCCAGCGGATCCTGAGACGCTGACTCGATGATCAGCGTGCCGGTGCGCAGCATGCGATCGAGCACGCCGTGGCGGAATTCCACGCTGTTGATCCGAGCCAGTGGAATGTCGATGCCTGAGCGGGTCAGCAGCCCGTGCCGGAACATCACCCTGCGGTCGGTGATGACGAAATGCGTCGTCCACCAATTCAGGAACGGCCAGATCGTCAGCCAGATGACGATGACCGCCCACACGACCGCGATGACGATCATCACGACGTTGCGGGCGGTGGGATCCCAGTTCGTGGTGTTGACGTAGCCCGCCGCGAACGTCGCGCCCGCAGTGATCACCAACAGGATCAAGATGGGGCCGATGAGTCGCTTCCAATGCGGATGGCGGTGTAGCACCACATGCTCGTCTTTGGCGAGCACCTTTTCCGGATATCCCATGAGCGAAGACCCTATTCCGGATCAGGTGCCCGCGGGTCGCAAGTGGACGATGTCACCTGCGGCGACCGTCGTCGTCTGCCCGTCGGTGTCGATCAAGAGCCGGCCCTGGTCGTCGACATCGCGGGCCACCCCGACGATCTCGCGCTGACCGGGGAGGATTGCGCGGACCGGCTTCCCGAGGGTCAGGCTGCGGGCCCGGTAGTCGGCGATCAGTTCCGGGTCCGCGCCGCCGGCGCTGCGCCAGGCATCGACGCGGCGGCCCAACTCGGTCAGCAGCCGAACGATGAGTTCTCCACGATCCGGTGCGGCGACGCCGAGCCCGACGAGGGAGGTGACGCCCGCAACGCCTACTTCGTCACCACGTAGTGACACATTGAGGCCGATGCCGACGACGACCACCCGATGCTCGGCGGCGACCTCGGCGAGAATTCCCGCCAGCTTGCCGCCACCGGCGAGCACGTCGTTGGGCCACTTCAATCCGGCGTCGACGCCGATGCCGGTCACGGTGTCGACGATGGCCACCCCCGTCGCCAGCGGAAGCCAGCCCCAGGCGTCCGTCGGCACTGCGGCGGCATCGATCGCCACCGACAGCGTGATCTGGGCGTACCGCGCCGCCGACCAGCTGCGCCCCTGCCTGCCGCGGCCGGCGGTCTGGTGTTCGGCGATCAGCACAGCGCCCGCGATGTCGGCGCCGCTGTTGGCGCGCGCGATCAGGTCGGAGTTGGTGGATCCGGTCTCGGCCGCCACTTCGAGCGTCCGCCATACCGGACCGCCTTCGATCGCGGCACGCAATGACGTTTCGTCGAGGGGAGCGCGCTCAGCAGTCATCGGCCAAACGTAAGCGACGCTGCGCACGCCTGCTTAAGGAGATGTTAAGGACGCGCTGTTCGCGTCGTTCACGCCGTTCGTTAGCATCGACGCTCATGACGAGCGTTAGCGATCAGTCGGTCGAGCCCGCGGGCGAGCACGAGATCGACATCCACACCACCGCGGGCAAGCTGGCCGATCTTCGCAGGCGCACCGAAGAGACGCTGCACCCGGTCGGAGAGGCGGCGGTCGAGAAGATCCACGCGAAGGGCAAGCTGACCGCCCGTGAGCGCATCCTGGCGCTGCTGGATGAGGGCTCGTTCGTCGAACTCGACGCGCTGGCCCGGCACCGCAGCACGAACTTCGGAATGCAGGACAAGCGCCCGTTCGGCGACGGTGTGGTGACCGGCTACGGCACCATCGACGGCCGCGAGGTCTGCATCTTCAGTCAGGACGCCTCGGTGTTCGGCGGCAGTCTCGGCGAGGTCTACGGCGAGAAGATCGTCAAGGTTCAGGATCTCGCGATCAAGACCGGGCGTCCGCTGATCGGCATCAACGACGGCGCCGGAGCCCGCATTCAAGAGGGTGTGGTGTCACTTGGCCTGTACAGCAACATCTTTCACAACAACATCATGGCCTCCGGTGTCATCCCGCAGATCTCGCTGATCATGGGCGCCGCCGCGGGCGGGCACGTGTACTCACCCGCGCTGACCGACTTCGTCGTCATGGTCGACCAGACCAGCCAGATGTTCATCACCGGACCGGACGTCATCAAGACCGTCACCGGCGAGGACGTCACCATGGAGGAATTGGGCGGCGCACACACGCACATGGCCAAGTCGGGCACCGCGCACTACGTGGCGACCGGCGAGCAGGACGCCTTCGACTACGTCCGCGACCTGCTGTCGTACCTGCCCGCCAACAACTACGCCGACCCGCCGCGCTACCCGGCCGCGGTGCCGGAGGGCGCGATCGAGGACAACCTCACCGACGAGGACCTCGAGCTGGACACGCTGATCCCCGATTCGCCGAACCAGCCCTACGACATGCACGAGGTCATCACGCGGATCCTCGACGACGACGAGTTCCTCGAGGTGCAGCAGGGCTACGCGCAGAACATCATCGTCGGCTTCGGCCGCATCGAAGGCCGACCGGTCGGCATCGTGGCCAATCAGCCGACCCAGTTCGCGGGCTGCCTGGACATCAACGCCTCGGAAAAGGCGGCGCGGTTCATCCGCACCTGCGACTGCTTCAACGTGCCGATCGTGATGCTGGTCGATGTGCCGGGCTTCCTGCCGGGCACCGACCAGGAGTTCAACGGCATCATCCGCCGCGGCGCGAAGCTGCTGTACGCCTACGGCGAGGCGACCGTCGCCAAGATCACCGTCATCACCCGCAAGGCCTACGGCGGCGCGTACTGCGTCATGGGCTCGAAGGAGATGGGCGCCGACGTGAACGTCGCGTGGCCGAGCGCGCAGATCGCGGTCATGGGTGCCGCGGGCGCGGTCGGCTTCGTGTACCGCCAGGAGCTGACCAAGGCGGCCAAGGAGGGTCAGGATGTCGACGCGCTGCGACTGGAGCTGCAGCAGACGTACGAGGACACCCTCGTCAATCCGTACATCGCCGCCGAACGGGGCTATGTGGACGCGGTGATCCCGCCGTCGCACACCCGCGGCTACGTCGCAACGGCCCTGCGCCTGCTCGAACGCAAGATCACGCAGGTGCCGCCGAAGAAGCATGGGAACATTCCCCTGTGAGCGGCGCGAACGATTCAGCCCCTGTGAGCGGCGCGAACGATCCAGCCACTGTGAGCGAGGAACCGCACCACCACGAAGCGCCCATCGAGGTCGTGAAGGGCAAGCCGACCGATGAGGAGATCGGCGCGGTCATCGCTGTGCTCGCCGCCGCTTCCGGTGCTCCTGCCGAGCCGCGGGAGCAGGAAGAGAACCTGTGGGGCCATCCGGTCGACCGGCTGCGCTATTCGTTCTTCAGCTGGCAGAAGGTGGCTCTTCAGCAACGGACGCACATGCGCCATCGATGACGCGATTCGTTCTCGCGTCAGCATCGCCCGGCCGCCGTAAGGTGTTGCGTCAGGCGGGAATCGACCCACTTGTCGTCGTCTCCGGTGTCGACGAGGACGCCGCCATGGCCCGTCTGGACCCGTCGGCCACCCCCGCCGACGTGACCACCGCGTTGGCCGCCGCGAAGGCGGAAGCCGTCGTCGGGGTCCTCGATTCCGACGTCGCCGCCGACTGCGTTGTCATCGGCTGTGATTCGATGCTGTACCACGATGGCGCATTGCGCGGTAAGCCCGCCACCGCCGACGCGGCGCGCGCCGGCTGGCAACAGATGGCGGGGACTTCGGGCGAGCTCTACACCGGACATAGCGTGATTCGTTTGCAGGACAACGTAATAGCGTGGCGGGCCGCCGACGCCATGGTGACCACGGTGCGGTTCGGAAACCCGTCCACCGCGGATCTGGATGCCTATGTCGACAGCGGCGAGCCCGCGGCGGTGGCGGGTGGATTCACGCTCGACGGCCTGGGCGGCTGGTTCATCGACGGCGTCGACGGCGACCCGTCGTCGGTGATCGGCATCGGACTGCCGCTGATCCGTCGACTGCTCGCCGACGGGGGCGTGTCGATCGCAGAACTCTGGTCCGCCAACCCGCTGCGCTGATCCGCCGCGTGGGTAGGCTCGCAGTTGTGCCACTACCCCCCGATCCCGCCCCCGCCCTGGCCGAGTACGCCCACCCGGAACGCCTGGTCACCCCCGATTGGTTGTCGGGCAACCTGGGCAGGCCCGGGCTGGCCATCGTCGAATCCGACGAGGACGTGCTGCTTTACGACACCGGCCACATCCCCGGCGCGGTGAAGATCGACTGGCACACCGACCTCAACGACTCGACGGTCCGCGACTACATCGACGGCACCCAGTTCGCCGAGCTGATGAACCGCAAGGGCATCTCCCGCGATGACACCGTCGTCATCTACGGCGACAAGAGCAACTGGTGGGCCGCCTACGCCCTGTGGGTGTTCACGCTGTTCGGCCACCCCGACGTGCGCCTGCTCGATGGCGGGCGCGACCTGTGGATCTCCGACGGCCGCGACACCAACCTTGACGTCCCGTCCAAGCAGACCACGGGTTACCCCGTCGTCGAACGCACCGACGCGCCGATCCGCGCCTTCAAGGAAGACGTGCTGGAGATCATCGGCTCGCAGCCGCTGATCGATGTCCGCTCACCGCAGGAGTACACCGGGGAGCGCACCCACATGCCCGACTACCCCGAGGAGGGCGCGCTGCGCGGCGGGCACATTCCGACCGCACGGTCGATCCCGTGGGGCAAGGCGGCCAGGGACAACGGCCAGTTCCGCAGCCGCCCTGAACTCGACGAGCTGTACGGCTTCCTGTCCGACGACGACAAAACGGTTGTGTACTGCCGCATCGGCGAGCGAAGCAGCCACACCTGGTTCGTGCTGACGCATCTGCTGGGCCGCGAAGGCGTGCGTAATTACGACGGCTCCTGGACCGAGTGGGGCAATGCGGTGCGAGTGCCCGTGGCCGTCGGGGAAGAGCCTGGCGAAGCGACATGACTTCGGTCGTCCCACCACCCCGCCCAATGCCCACCGCACTGGCCGAGGTCGTGTCCGACTTCAAGGAGATGCAGGGCCAGGACAAGCTGCAGCTGCTACTGGAGTTCGCGGGCGAACTGCCGCCGCTGCCCGCCGACCTGGAAGAGGCGGCCATGGAGCCGGTGCCCGAATGCCAGTCACCGCTGTTCCTCCACGTCGACGCCGCCGACCGGGACAACGTCCGGCTGTATTTCAGCGCGCCTGCGGAGGCGCCGACCACGCGCGGTTTCGCGGCGATCCTGGCGGCCGGACTCGACTCACAGCCCGCCGACGACATCCTCGCGGTACCCGACGACTTCTACAGCGAACTCGGCCTGGCCGCGCTGATCAGCCCGTTGCGACTGCGCGGCATGTCGGCGATGCTCGCCCGCATCAAGAAGCGGCTGAGATAGTCACACCTTGACGATGAGCGAACGCACGAACGGGGCTACCCGGCAGTAACCGATACCGGCTTGGTGTGGGCGTCGTGCTGCCGCCTAAACTGCCTCCGATACATTCTTAAAGACCTTTCTTAAAATCCATGCCGTCAGGAGGCGCAGTGGCAAGTCACGCCAGCTCAAAGATCTCCAAGGTGCTTGTCGCCAATCGCGGGGAGATCGCGGTCAGGGTGATCCGGGCAGCCAAGGACGCCGGGCTTGCAAGCGTGGCCGTGTACGCCGAACCCGACGCCGACGCACCTCACGTGCGGCTCGCCGATGAAGCCTTCGCACTTGGCGGCCAGACCTCAGCCGAGTCCTACCTCGTCTTCGAGAAGCTCTTGGAGGCGGCCAAGAAATCCGGTGCGAACGCGATCCATCCCGGCTACGGATTCCTTTCGGAGAACGCCGATTTCGCTCAGGCCGTGCTCGACGCCGGCCTGATCTGGATCGGCCCCAGCCCGCAGTCCATCCGTGATCTCGGCGACAAGGTCACCGCCCGGCACATCGCCGCGCGCGCCGAGGCGCCGCTGGTTCCGGGAACCCCCGACCCTGTCAAGGACGCCGACGAGGTCGTTGCGTTCGCCAAGGAGTACGGCGTGCCGGTGGCCATCAAGGCCGCGTTCGGCGGCGGCGGCCGCGGCATGAAGGTCGCCCGCACGATCGAAGAGATCCCGGAGTTGTTCGAATCGGCCACCCGTGAGGCCGTCGCGGCGTTCGGTCGCGGTGAGTGCTTCGTCGAGCGCTACCTGGACAAGCCGCGCCACGTCGAGGCTCAGGTCATCGCCGACACGCACGGCAACGTCGTCGTCGCAGGCACCCGTGACTGCTCGCTGCAGCGCCGCTTCCAGAAGCTCGTCGAGGAGGCACCCGCGCCGTTCCTGACCGACGCGCAGCGCAAGGAGATCCACGAGTCCGCCAAGCGCATCTGCAAGGAGGCCGGCTACTACGGCGCAGGCACCGTCGAGTACCTCGTCGGGCAGGACGGTCTGATCTCGTTCCTCGAGGTGAACACCCGCCTGCAGGTCGAGCATCCGGTCACCGAGGAGACCGCGGGCATCGACCTGGTCCTGCAGCAGTTCAAGATCGCCAACGGCGAGGCACTGGACATCACCGAGGATCCGACTCCGCGCGGGCACGCGTTCGAGTTCCGCATCAACGGCGAGGACGCAGGCCGCGGCTTTCTGCCCGCGCCCGGCCCGGTCACCCGGTACGACATCCCCACCGGTCCCGGTGTGCGGCTGGACTCCGGCGTCGAGGCCGGTTCGGTGATCGGCGGCCAGTTCGATTCGATGCTGTCGAAGCTGATCGTGTCCGGCGCCACCCGCGAGGAGGCGCTGGCCCGCTCACGCCGCGCGCTGGCCGAGTTCCATGTCGAGGGCCTGGCGACGGTCATCCCGTTCCACCGCGCCGTCGTGTCCGACCCGGCGTTCATCGGTGACGGCGAGAAGTTCGACGTCCACACTCGGTGGATCGAAACCGAGTGGGACAACACCGTCGAACCGTTCACCGGCGGTGAGGCCATCGAAGAGGAAGACACCATTCCGCGGCAGACGGTCGTCGTCGAGGTCGGCGGGCGGCGCCTCGAGGTGTCACTGCCCGGCGATCTGGCCATCGGCGGTGGCGGCGGGGCCCCCGCGGGCAATTCCGGCGTCATCCGCAAGAAGCCCAAGGCGCGCAAGCGCGGTTCACATGGCGGTGCGGCGGCATCCGGCGATTCGGTGACGGCACCGATGCAGGGCACCGTGGTGAAGGTCGCCGTCGAAGAGGGTCAGGAGGTCGCCTCTGGCGATCTCGTCGTGGTCCTCGAGGCGATGAAGATGGAGAACCCGGTCACCGCGCACAAGGACGGCGTCATCACCGGCCTCGCGGTCGAGCCCGGTGCGGCCGTCACGCAGGGCACCGTGCTCGCCGAGATCAAGTAGGCCTCACCGGGAATCGCGCTAGTCGGGCGTGACGAGGCTATTGCGCTGTAGCGGCGTGCCGAAGTAGCCGGCCTCGGGGTCGACGACGACGGTCTTGGTGTCGTCGCCCTGCCGGGCCAACGTGTCGCGGGCCATCTGCTCGAACGGGATCTTCTGCGGCCCACCGATGTTCACGACGCCGTTGAGCGGTCCGGCGACGGCGGCCCGCGCGACATCGGAGGCGACCCTGTCCGCCGGAATAGGCTGAATCAGCGCATCGGGAACGCGTACCTCGTCGCCGACGGTCATCGATCCGGTGATGGCGTCGGCGAACTCGGCGAACTGCGTGGCGCGCACGATGGTGTAGGGAATGCCGGATTGCCTGAGCAGCTTCTCCTGGGCGACCTTGGCCCGCATGTAGCCGCTGTCGGGGAGCCCGTCCACCCCGACGATCGACAGCACAACATAGTGTCCGACTCCGGCGTTCTCCGCGGCCGCCACCACATTCGCCGTCGCCTTGGTGAAGAACTCCAATACCGGCCCGTCTTCGAACGACGGCGAATTCGTGACGTCGACGAGCGCGTCGGCCCCCGCCAGCGCCTCGCCGAGCCCGTCGCCGCTGAGGACATCGACACCAGATCCACGGGATGCTGCCACGACATCGTGCCCGTCAGCCTCGAGTACAGCCACCACCTTGGTGCCGATCAGACCGCTCGCACCGATCACTGTGATCCGCATAGACCATGCCTACCATCGACGGGTGGAGCCCGTGGAGATTAATGCCGGCGCTTGGTATCTGCGCGCATTGCGTGAGGACGAGTTGATGGACGACCGTCTTGCGCTCGCCGCAATGGGCGAGTCCGATCCGGGCTATGTGGCGCGCTGTACGGCGCGATGGGCCTCCGACACCGGATACACGTGGGCGGTCTGCGAACCAACGACGGGTGAGATGTTGGCCGAGGTGAGTATCGATCCGGTGGCCGGCACTCTGCGGACCAGAGCGCGCGACGG
Source organism: Mycobacteriaceae bacterium (assembly GCA_019749805.1). Taxonomy (GTDB): domain Bacteria; phylum Actinomycetota; class Actinomycetes; order Mycobacteriales; family Mycobacteriaceae; genus Mycobacterium. The sequence goes on from JAIEPH010000050.1 coordinate 14,290, forward strand.
CCACGACGACGCCGTCGCGGTTGCCGAGCAGTCGGTGCGACGCTTCGCGACGGCGATGCTGGGCCTGACGATCACTGGTCCTATCGGCGGCTGATCACGGGGTATCGATGTCGCGGCCGGTCGCCAGGTCGGCGCAGTCCACCTCGGCGACGTCTGGGCGTGCCGAGAGAAACGCGCGCGCGCCCTCGTCGCCGCGCAGTCCTCGGAGAAGTTCGGTCCAGTGCCGCTTGGCGACGACGACGGGGTGGCCGGGCCTGTCGCCGAAGACCGCTCTTGCCAGCCCTGACGACGACGATCGCGCTGCCGCCAACACCCGCGCCACAGCGTCGGCGCCTACGTCGGGGGTGTCGACGGGGTGCAGCACCGCGAAGTCGGCCTGAACGGCCGACAGACCCGTACGTAACGATGCGGACAACCCGTCTGACCAGCCAGTCGCGATGACGGCTCGGGCGGGGGCAGGCACATCAACGATCGCCGCGCCCAGCACGACGACCACGTCGTCGCACCCGCCATGATGTAAGGCCGCCACCGCTGATTTCAGCCACTCACCTTGTGCGGAAAGCACTTTGGGCATACCGAACCGTTCACCCGCCCCGGCGGCGAGCAAAATACCGGCGGCCGTGGTCGACATGTCGACAAGTGTGGGTCCACCAGGCGTTTCAGACAAACGCGCGCCGTTTCCAACGCTGTGAACTGGACTTATGACGTCCGCGTCATTCACGTTGTCGTTTTCGATCACGGGGCGTAGGGTTCGAATCAGGTTGAAATCACAGCCAGCTGCAAACGTCATCGACGTGCAGGGCTGTGGCCCTGCAGCCAGGCTTTCAAAAGCGCAGGGCCCAATTTGACGTGAGCCACAGTACGAATCGATGTATTCACCACTGATGGAGTCACAATGTCTACCCCAATGTCTACCCCAACGCCTACCCCAACCCAAGATGCTCCGACGCCACCGGACTCCCTGATCGAGGGCGCCGAGTCGCATTCGGCGCATTTCGCGACCCGTTCGCTACCGCCGAACACCGCTGTGGTCACGGCGCACGGCGAGATCGACGCGGCGAACGCGCAGGCGCTCGTCGACTACGCGCTGCGACACGGCGATCGCATCAACCGGCTGGTGCTCGACTTGAGCGGCGTCGAATTCTTCGGCACATCCGGCTTTTCGGCGCTGCACACACTCAACGTCCGCTGCGCCGGCGAATCGATCACCTGGGCGTCAGTGCCCAGCCCGGCGGTCACGAGGCTGCTGCAGATCTGTGATCCCGATTCGCTCCTGCCGTTCTTCGGCGGCGTCGACACCGCTCTGTCGGCGGTTCAGGGTGAGCCGCCCCGCCTACTGCAGTTGGTCCCGCAGTCGCGCTAGAGATTTCGCGAGCAACCGGGACACGTGCATCTGCGAGATACCTACCCGTTCGGCGATCTGGGTCTGCGTGAGCGATTCGAAGAAGCGCAGCAGCAGAACCGTTCGTTCCCGCTCGGGCAACGCTGCGAGCAAGGGCCGCAACGCTTCTCGGTTCTCGATCTGGTCTAGTCCCAGGTCGACGTCGCCGATCGTGTCGGCGATCGCGGGTGCGTCCTCGTTACCTCCACCACCACTGTCGATGGACAGCGTGTTGTAGGAGCTGCCTGCGACCAGACCCTCGACGACCTCGTCGCGGTCCATCTCCAGTTCGATGGCCAGTTCCGAGGCGGTGGGTGCGCGGCCGAGTCGCTGAGACAGTTCGGCTGTGGCGGCGCCCAGCCGCAGGTGCAGCTCTTTGAGCCGGCGGGGCACCTTGACTGACCAGCTGTTGTCCCGGAAGTGTCGCCGGACCTCGCCCATGATCGTCGGCACCGCGAACGACACGAAGTCCGATCCGGCGTTCACGTCGAAGCGGATCACCGCGTTCACCAGACCGACACGGGCGACCTGGACGAGATCGTCGCGGGATTCGCCGCGCCCGTCGAACCGACGGGCGATGTGGTCGGCCAGGGGCAGACAGCGTTCCACGATGCGGTCTCGCTGTCGCTGGAAGGCCGCGCTGTCTTCGGGTACGCCCTCGAGCTCGCGAAACATGTCCGCGACATCCGCGTACTCAGAGTTCGATCGCGATGACGAACCCTGTGACGTCGATGGGCTCACTGCAACGAGCTCGCTCGCCTTGTCGTCATCGAGATCCCGAAGACCTGTCCTTCCTCAGGGCCCTGCCCGTCCTGGAAAGTCTGTACATCGTCGGTCAGCGAGCTCAGCACGTGCCAGCTGAAGCTGCCGGGGGCCAGGATGTCGGGACTCTTGCATGGCGCCGATGCGTGGATGACGACCGCATCGTCGCGCGGATCGACGACGAGCAGCAGGGTGGCATCGGGGACCGCGCAGCGAATGAGGCGCGTACACGCTTCGTCGACTGCCAACCGCAGATCGGCGACGGAGTCGAAGTCCAAATCCTCGTATGTGGCGACCGCCGCCACGAGCGTGCGCAGCACTGCAAGGTTTTCCAGTGTGGCGGCGACCCGGAGTTCGACCGACCCGGCGTTCCGTAGGTGCCCGTTGTTCGTGTTGGCAACGTCGGCCATTTGACCTCCCGGCAATATCGAAGCGAGGTTACCCCAGGTCCGCTGCCGGCTAACCACGGGCGTTCCCGCGAGCAGTCGGTACCAAAGTGTGGCATGCGCTCAAGCCGGGTAAACCCCGGTCATGAAGCACATGGGGTCGCGCAGCCGGCTCGACGACGCAGACCCGGGCGGCACCCGGGGACTGCGCCGAGTCATCGTGACTGCCGGACTGGTCCTGTTGGCATTGATCTTGATCTTGGTGGCGATATATGCCGGGGCGTTCCTCATCCTCGCGCCGATGATGCAGTGATGCCGCAGATGAGCCCGTCCAGCGTGGTTCGTGATTCGCCATGGTCCACGTTCCTTACCCTCACGTGGTCGTCCGCCAAACATGCGGCTGCGTCGTAGCGAACTCCGTGGCCCCGGACTGCGCCGAGTCCGGCGCGGCCGCGGGTTCTCCTATTACGACGCCAACGGTGCGCCGATCGCCGATGCCACGACGCTCGACCGCATCAAGGAGCTTGTGATCCCACCGGCCTGGAAGAAGGTGTGGATCTGTCCTCATCCCAACGGCCACATCCAGGCAGTCGGAACAGACGCCGCCGGCCGACGCCAGTACCTCTACCACCAGAAGTGGCAGCAGGACCGGAACGAGGAGAAATTCGACCGGGCCCTGGACATGTCGGCGGCACTACCCGACATGCGGCGCCAGGTCGCGTCGGACCTGCGCGGCCGGGGGCTCACCCGCGACCGGGTGATCGCTCTGGCGCTGCAACTGCTCGACCTCGGCTACTTCCGTTCGGGGTCAGAACAGTACGTCGAGGAGAACAACTCCTTCGGCCTCGCGACGTTGCTTTGCGAACACGTGACGCTGCAGAGCGACGCGGTTGAGTTCGACTATCCGGCCAAGAGCGGGGTTCGCCGCACCTTGCTGATCGAGGATCCTGAGGTCGTCAGATCGGTGCGTGCGCTGATGCGCAGACCGCATCGCGGCGAGCGGTTGCTGGTGTGCCGCAACGGTTCCGGGTGGGCCGACCTGCACGCCGACGATCTCAACAGCCGGTTCAAGGAACTCGTCGGCGACGAGTACACCGTCAAGGATCTACGCACATGGCACGGCACGGTGCTGGCGGCGGCGGCATTCGTCGACGCCGATCCGCCGGAAAACAAGTCCGTGATCAAACGCGTGGAATCGGCGGTCATGAAAGAGGTCGCCGAGGAACTCGGCAATACCCCGGCCGTGGCGCGCCGTTCGTATGTGGATCCCCGCGTCGTCGAGGGGTATGAATCCGGCCTGACTATCGCGGCCGCCGCCAGGCGCGCGGCGAAGACCCGAGCCCCAGCCAGGCGGCAAGAGATTCTGGACCGCAGCACCGCACGCCTGATCCGCAAGGTCGCGAAAAGCTAGCGCCGAGGCCCTACGAGACCAAAAACTCAAGCACCAAAACGTTTTCGGGTCCGGGACGAGGGTATTGTCCAGCATCATGCGCGACGATCAAGACCTCCCCTACGACATTCCCGACGCCGACGCTGCCGACCAACAACGGCCGGTGAGCGAGCCGGGTCTGGATGAGGAAGCAGCTGCCGAGCCCCCCGACGAGTTGCCCCTCGAGGCCGCCGCCGCCGACTGGCAGGAACAGCTGGAAACGGTCGACATCGACCCCGACGACGATCGCGTTTAGCGTCCACAGCCCCGGGTAACCCTTGGATCGCGGGGCAATCCCGCCGCCCCACGCTCAAGGAGTGGGCTGGACCAATTCCACTAGATAGCGGAAAGGCAACATATGACTGAGAAGAACAGTGGCCCTGAAGAAGGCATCAAGGGTGCCGTTGAGGACGTCAAGGGCAAGGCGAAGGAAGCCGTCGGCACGGTGACCGGCCGCGATGACATGGTCCGCGAAGGCAAGGCCCAGCAGGACAAGGCCGACGCCCAGCAGGACGCCGCCAAGAAGGAAGCCGAGGCTGACGCCGCACGAGGTGGCGCCAAGGCAGCCGAGGAGCGTCAGAAGTCCGAGCAGTAGTCTCGAGCCCCACGGAAAAGGCCCAGCCAGTCGGCTGGGCCTTTTCCTGTCGCTCTAACTACTCGGTCGTTGCCGGAGCGCATCGGGATGCTCTGCATACCAACGCTCTTCGATTCGTCGCACCCTGAGGTGCTCGATCAGCAGCCACCCTCCGCCGACGACAAATCCCGCACCGGCAAGGGACGCAAGCATGATTCCGACGTCATGATGCTTCGTGGCGAACGCCGCCAAGCACGAGACGAACAGAACAAGTGCAACGCCGATCACGATCAACCCCGGCATGATCTTGTTGTCTTTCATTGACTCCCCGGCATGCGGACGTGTCGTTCGCGCATGGTCAACGGGATCCTTTGGGCCTTTCATCGGTACTCCTCTCTCGGATACCTGCGGCCGCCCAACTTGGGCTGATATCAACGGTAGAACTACCCGACGCCGTTGTGGCAGAAACGAACATCACACGTAGGGCGGGTACTGTCCGTCCCGTAGCGCTTTCGCCAGGTGCGCGGCATTGCGGGCCGCCGCGGCCGTGGCCGAAGCGATCGCCTCGGGCACTTCGTCGAGGTCGTTGTAGTCCTTGGACTGCATGGCCTCACCGTTCCAATACGTCGAACCCTGCGCGGGTATCGAGTATCCGATGTCGTTGAGTCCCTGGAAGCAATCGGCAATGACCTTGTGCGCGCCGTCTTCGTTGCCCACGACCGCAACCACCGCCACCTTGCCGACCATGAGCGGCCGGTCGGCGTCGTCGGTGTTGGACAGTTCGGCGTCGAGGCGTTCGAGTACTCGCTGCGTGACGCTCGACGGATGGCCCAGCCACACCGGCGTGGCCAGCAATAGAATGTCGGATTTCAGCACCTTTTCGCGGATCTTCGGCCACTCGTCACCGTCACCCATATCGGCCTCGACACCGGGTGAAATCGCGAAATCGACGCAACGCAGCGATTCGGTCTGCACGCCGTGCTCGCGCAGCTGTTCGCAGACATGTTCGGCCATCAACTCGCTACTGGATGGTGCCGGGCTGGGCTTGAGGCTGCACACGAGTGCAACCGCCGTCAGCGGCTGATCAGTCACCCGCCGAACACCGCCGATCCGGCCAGCGGCGGCATGCTCATGGTCAGGACCAGCAGCATCATCGTCAGCAGGAACCAGCCGACGCCCTGCCATGCCCACCATGTTTCCTGCCTGCGCCACGTCCGATACGTGCGGAAGAAGGCGCGCAGCCCCCCGATCAGCAGGATGACGGGTGCCCCGAGGGCGAGCAGAGTTCGCTGGGGTACGCCGCAAGCAACCGTGTCCGCGGTCGCGCCGCTGCAGGTACTCACCCAGAGGGCGGCGGTAAACAGGAACGCGATGCCTGCCACCGCGAAAGCCGCGCCGAAACGCACAGCATCACGCACGTTGGCGTCGTCTTGTCGCACACGCTCAGGACTTTGGTACACGGCTGGACTCTCCCGAAAGTCACCGATGGGAACGGGTAAAAGATTCCCTGCGCGTTGAACTGGTAAACCCTAGGTCGAGATGCGCTGATGCGCGGTGAGCAGCAGGCGGTCGTACGCGCTGCGCGGCGGCAGCTCCTCGTCGTACCGCAGCTCCAGGAAATCTTTGCTGATCTGTTCGGCCAGCACCCGCAGCTTGGTATTGGTCTCCTGTGAGCGCCACTTGAGCAGCTCGAATGCAGAATCGGCGCTGATCCGGTAGACGACCATCAGCATGCCTTTTGCCTGCTCGATGCCGCCTCTGGCCTCCGCTACCTCCGCGACCGCCTCGCTCAGGATCCGGTCGTGACGCTGCTGTATGGAGGGTGTCACGTCGACATAGAAACCGTGCGTCCCCACCACCGACCCGGCGTCATCGAACAGCTGGTCACCCACCACGACGACGTGGTGAATCTCACCGTGGGTGTCGATGATGCGGTGCCGAGTGGAGAAGGCCCCCGACGTCCGGCGGATCTCGTCCAGCGTCGCGGCGACCTGGCCGTAGTCGTCAGGGTGCTTGTGCGAGAGCACCAGATCGGTGGTCGGTTGCACTTTGCCCGGCTCGTAGCCGTGCATCCGCTGAACCTGGGGTGACCACTCCCAGCGTTCGTGCGCGAAATAGAACTTGAACGAACCCACACGCTGGGGATCGCCGCCGGCCAGCGCCTGCTCGATGGGCGTCTGCCCTCCGAGTTCGGCCAGCTCATCGGTCATATTGCAGATTATCGCGGGATTCTGCGAGTGCGTATTGCAGCTGGTACGACCTTTCGCATATCGGACAGTGTGCGGCGTGGCTGGTCAGCTGTGTCGGTGCGCGCCCTTACCATTCGGCGCGTGTCGCTGAAGTGGCAATTGCTCGCTGCGGGCGGCCTCGGCGCGGTCGCCTGGATACTGGGCATGACGCCGGAGTGGAGCTTGGTGATCGCCGCCGCGGCTCCGTTGGTCATCGTCGCGGCGCCGCACTTCATCCGCGGCGCGATCCACGGCATCAGTACCCCCCATCGCCGCGAGGATGTGGCCGCGGCGATGTCGGGCACCGAGTTCGAGGACTACGTTGCACGCATCGCGCGGTCCAGCGGGGCACCGGTGATCATGACGTCGATCACCGGCGACTGGGGGGTCGACATCATCGTCGGCAAACGCCCGAATCGCGTTGCCATCCAATGCAAACGCCAGGCGCGCCCGGTCGGCGCGGGCGCGGTCCAGGAGGTCGTTGCGGGTGCGCCGATGCACGACTGCGCCAGCTCCATGGTGGTCACAAACCACGAATTCACCCCTGCCGCCCGCAAACTCGCGGAGCTGCACGGTTGCGAACTGGTCGGCGGCTCCGATCTGCCCCGCCTGCGGGCGACCATCAGGCGCCTCACGGCCAGCGCCGAGGTCTAACGCAGCGCGTCCCGCACCGCGTCGACCGCGGTGTCGATTTCTGGGCGCGATACTGTCAGCGCGGGCCGGAACCGCACGCTGTCCGGTCCGCTGGCGAGCATGATCACGCCGCGGTCCCACAGCCTGGCGATCAGCTCGTCGCGCTGTGCCGCACTGGGCAGGCTGAATGCGCACATCAGGCCGCGCCCTCGGACATCGAACACCTGATCCGGGAACTCCACCGCGAGTTCAGCGAGCCGGTCGAGCAGGTATCGACCCGCATGGGCGGCCCGGACCATCAGCTGGTCGGACTCGATGACCTCGAGGATGCGCCGAGAGCGCACCATGTCGACGAGGTTGCCGCCCCACGTCGAGTTGATGCGGGAGCTGACGGCAAATACGTTGTCGGCCACCTCGTCGACCCGGCCGCCGGCCATGACGCCGCACACCTGCGTCTTCTTGCCGAATGCGACCACATCGGGCGCAACGCCCAATTGCTGGTACGCCCAAGGGGTTCCGGTCATTCCGCAGCCGGTCTGCACCTCGTCGAAGATCAACAGAGCATCGAATTCGTCGCACAGGTCACGCATCGCTGCGAAGAACTGCGGCCGGAAATGGCGGTCGCCGCCCTCACCCTGGATGGGCTCGGCGATGAAGCACGCGATGTCGTGCGGGTAGGCCTCGAACGCCGTTCGGGCCTGGCGAAGTGACTCCGCCTCCACCGCATCCATGTCGGCGCCGGGCCTCAGGTACGGCGCGTCGATGCGCGGCCAGTCGAACTTCGGGAACCGGGCGACCTTGTTGGGGTCGGTGTTGGTCAGCGAGAGCGTGTAGCCGCTGCGGCCGTGGAAGGCGCCGCGCAGATGCAGCACCCTGGAACCAAGGGCGGGGTCGATCCCATTCGCCTCGTTGTGCCTGCTCTTCCAATCGAACGCGACCTTCAACGCGTTCTCGACGGCCAGCGCTCCCCCGTCGACGAAGAACAGGTGAGGCAGCGCCGGGTCGCCGAGCACGCGCGCAAAGGTCGACACGAAACGCGCCATCGGCACCGAGTAGATATCGGAGTTACTGGGTTTGTTGACCGCCGCCTGGGCGAGTTCGGCGCGGAACTCCTCGTCATTCGCGAGCGCCGGATGGTTCATCCCGAGGGCCGACGACGCGAAGAACGTGAACATGTCGAGGTAGCGCGTGCCGGTACGGGCGTCGACCAGATACGAGCCGGATGAGCGGTCGATGTCGAGAACGAGGTCCATACCGTCGGCCAGGATGCTGCGGGCCAGCACGTCGTGCACGTCGTCCGGACGGACCAGCGAGGCCGCGGAGACATCTTGGGCAGATTGCGTCAGGACAGCGGTCATGAGCCGATGTTAGCAGAAGTTTTACGGTCAAATGACCTCAATGCCGTAACTATTACGGCACATAGTCGCGCCCATCGTAAAAAGTCTGTAAGATGACGGTGCTTCGGGTGCGTACGTTCGCTGCTGTGCGTATCTGTTGCAGCAAGTCTTCGAGCGCCCGCGGGGTCCCGACACGCACGAGCAGGATGTAGCTTTCCTCGCCGGCCACCGAATAGCACGACACGATGGCGTCGATGTGTTCGAGCCGCGCAGGAGCATCATCGGGTTGAGAGGGATCGAGAGGAGTGATGGCCACGAACGCCGACAACATCTTCCCAACGGCTTCGGGGTTGATTCTCGCCGTGTATCCCGTCACAACGCCGCGCGACTCCAGTCTTCGGACACGGGACTGGACCGCCGACACCGAAAGTCCAGCGGTTTCCGCTAGATGCGCCAGCGTCGCGCGTCCGTCGGCGACCAACTCACGCGCCAGCACACGGTCGATGTCATCGAGCGGTTCGCTCATGGCGGCACTGTATCCGAGCACAGGCGCAAAATGACGGCACGCGTTCAAACCTGGCAGTTGCGTGCGGAGTTCGCCGCCGCGCTGTCTCGGCTGTACGCCGCCGAGGTACCGATGTACTCGACGCTCGTCGAGGTCAACGCCGAGGTGAACCGCGAACTGGGCGCTACCGAACGGGTGATCACGGAGCGTCACGGCGCGATCCGGGTCGGCAGCCCACGCGAACTCGCCGACGTCGCAGACCTGTTCGCCGCCTTCGGTATGTTCCCGGTCGGTTTCTACGACCTTCGCGACGCCGGCTCCCCGGTGCCGGTGGTGTCGACGGCTTTTCGGCCGATCGATTCAGACGAGTTGGAGCACAACCCGTTTCGGGTGTTCACCTCGATGCTGGCCACGGCCGATGAAAGATTCTTCGCCCCTGAACTGCGCGCCCGAGTAGAGGGGTTCCTGGCCGGCAGGCAGCTGTTCGACCCCACACTGATCGCCGAGGCGCGGCGCATTGCATCCGACGCAGGCACCGATCGCGACAGCGCCGATCGGTTCATCGCCGCCGCCGTCGACGCGTTCGCGCTGTCACGCGAGCCGATCGACCGGGCGTGGTACGACGAGTTGGCCCACGTGTCCGCGGTCGCCGCCGACATCGCCGGGGTGCGCACCACACACATCAATCACCTGACGCCGCGGGTTCTCGACATCGACGAGCTGTACCTGCGGATGTCGCAGCGGGGCGTCGCGATGATCGACGCGATTCACGGACCCCCGCGATGCGACGGGCCCGCGGTACTGCTGCGGCAGACGTCGTTTCGGGCGTTGTCCGAACCGAGACGCTTCCGCGACGGGGATGGCCAGGTATCCGAGGGCACGTTGCGCGTGCGCTTCGGGGAGGTCGAGTCGCGCGGCATCGCATTGACCGCCGAGGGCAGGCGACGCTACGACCAGGCGATGGCTGAAGCAGACCCGGCTGCGATGTGGAGCACGTACTTCCCCACCACCGACGAGGCGATGGCTGCGTCGGGCCTGGCCTATTACCGTGGCGGTGACCCTTCGAAACCGGTTGTCTACGAAGATTTTCTACCCGCGTCAGCGGCCGGGATCTTCCGCTCCAACCTCGATTCCGATGCGCACGCCGCAGACGAGGCGGACAGTTCGCAGTACAGCCTGCACTGGATGGCCGGACAAATCGGTCACCACATCCACGATCCCTACGAGCTCTACCAGAAAGCCGCATCACAATGACGACCATGCAGAAGTCTCAGCTTCGGTCCGCCGACGATTTGCGCGCCCTGGCACGCAACGCCCTGGCAGCCGTCGGCTCCACCGTCGAACTCGGCGAACCCGGCGGGCACGGAGCCGGGTTCCCGGCGACATCCGGCTCACGCGTGCCGGCCAGCACCCCGATCACCGGCGACGTGCTGTTCACCCTCCAAGAGACCAGCGCGCAGGAGGCCGATGCCGCGATTACCGAAGCGGCGCAGGCATTTACGACATGGCGGACCACCCCCGCGCCGGTCCGCGGCGCGTTGGTCGCACGCCTCGGCGAGTTGCTGGTCGAGCACAAGGCCGATGTCGCGGCGCTCGTCACTCTCGAGGCGGGCAAGATCACGTCCGAGGCGCTGGGTGAGGTGCAGGAGATGATCGACATCTGCCAGTTCGCCGTCGGACTGTCGCGTCAGCTCTACGGCAAGACCATCGCGTCCGAACGCCCGGGGCACCGGCTGATGGAGACCTGGCATCCGCTGGGCGTGGTCGGGGTCATCACCGCGTTCAACTTCCCGGTGGCGGTCTGGGCGTGGAACACGGCGATCGCACTGGTCTGCGGTGACACGGTGGTGTGGAAGCCTTCGGAGCTGACGCCGCTGACGGCGCTGGCGTGCCAGGCGCTGATCGAGCGAGCCGCCGACGAAGTGGGCGTCCCGCGGGAGGTCAGCCGACTGATCCAGGGTGGCCGCGAGGTCGGCGAGCGCCTGGTCGACGATCCCCGGGTGGCCCTGCTGTCCGCCACGGGTTCGGTGCGGATGGGTCAGCAGGTCGGGCCGAGGGTGGCTCAGCGATTCGGCAAGGTGCTGCTCGAGCTCGGCGGGAACAACGCCGCGATCGTCACGCCGTCGGCCGATCTGGATCTCGCGGTGCGCGGCATCGTGTTCTCCGCCGCGGGCACCGCCGGACAGCGATGCACGACAATGCGCCGGCTGATAGTGCACTCGTCGGTCGCCGACGAACTCGTCGGCCGGATCGTCGCGGCCTACCGGCAGCTGCCGATCGGTGAGCCGGCGGCCGACGGCACGTTGGTCGGTCCGCTGATCCACGAGACCGCCTACCGCGACATGGTCAGGGCACTCGAGCGGGCGCGCGCCGACGGTGGCGAGGTGTTCGGGGGCGAGCGCCACGAACTGGGTGACGACAGCGCCTATTATGTCGCGCCGGCCGTCGTCCGCATGCCCGCGCAGACCGACGTAGTGCACGCCGAGACGTTCGCACCGATTCTATACGTGCTGACCTACGACGAGTTGGACGACGCGATCGCGATGAACAATGCAGTGCCGCAAGGTCTTTCGTCGTCGATCTTCACCACGGATATGCGCGAGGCGGAACGGTTCATGGCCGCCGACGGTTCGGACTGCGGCATCGCCAACGTCAACATCGGCACCTCAGGCGCGGAGATCGGCGGCGCCTTCGGTGGCGAGAAGCAGACCGGCGGCGGGCGTGAGTCGGGTTCGGACTCGTGGAAGGCGTACATGCGCCGGGCCACCAACACCGTCAACTATTCGTCGGAGCTGCCGCTGGCCCAGGGTGTGCACTTCGGCTGAGCCGGCGTGACACGTTCGCACTGTTGTACATATGTCAACTAAGATGGCCTGATGGCTGGGCCCCGACGGCGGTTGTCTCCCGACGAGCGCCGCAACGAACTTCTCACCCTCGGCGCCGAGGTGTTCGGGCAGCGACCCTACGACGAGGTCCGCATCGACGAGATCGCCGAGCGGGCGGGCGTATCGCGCGCGCTGATGTACCACTACTTTCCGGACAAGCGGGCGTTTTTCGCGGCGGTGGTGAGCGCCGAGAGTGAGCGCCTGTTCAACGCGACCAACGCGCAGCCGCGACCCGACCTGAACCTGTTCGACCAGTTGCGTGAAGGTGTCATCGCCTACCTCCGCTACTACGACGAGAACCCGAACGTCGCGTGGGCGGCCCACGTGGGCCTCGGCCGCACCGATCCTGTCCTGCGCGGCATCGAAGACGTCGACAATGACCGGCAGGCCGAACGCATCGTCGCCGGCCTCGCCGGCGATCAGCTGGACGCCAAGGTCGAACGCGACCTGCGCATCGTCGTCTACGGATGGTTGGCCTTCACCCTCGAGATGTGCAGGCAACGGATGATGGACCCGTCGACCGACGTCGACGTCGTCGCCGATGCGTGCACGCACGCTCTGCTGGACACGGTCTCGCGGGTTCCCGGGATCCCCGAAGCGCTGGCAGAGACCATCGCGGCCGCACGTCCCTGACAGTTGTCGGTGCCCTGCTGCACGATGGCTAGATGAGCACCGGTCCCCTTGCCCGGTTCAGTGGGCTGACCCGCGACTGGTTCACGGGAACGTTCGCCGAGCCGACCCCTGCGCAGACGCAGGCATGGTCGGCCATCGCCGACGGCGACAACACACTGGTCATCGCGCCCACCGGCTCCGGCAAGACGCTCGCGGCGTTCCTGTGGGCGATCGACCGCCTCGCCTCCTCAGAGCCCAGGCCCGCGTCGGCAGGCACGAGGGTCCTCTACGTATCGCCCCTGAAGGCGCTGGCCGTGGACGTGGAGCGCAACCTGCGGACCCCGTTGACGGGCATCGGCCGCCTCGCCGAGCGCAATGGGAGTCCCGCACCCCAGATCAGCGTCGGCGTCCGCTCCGGTGACACCACACCCGCCCAGCGCCGCGAGCTGATCACCCGGCCGCCGGACATCCTGATCACCACGCCGGAGTCGCTGTTCCTGATGCTCACCTCCGCGGCCCGCGAGACGCTCACCGAGGTGCAGACGATCATCGTCGACGAGGTGCACGCCGTCGCTGCGACCAAGCGCGGCGCGCATCTGGCGTTGTCGCTGGAGCGGCTCGACCAGCTACTGGACCAGCCTGCGCAACGCATCGGATTGTCCGCTACGGTCCGCCCGCCCGAGGAGGTCGCGCGGTTCCTGTCCGGCCAGGCCCGCACCACCATCGTGGCGCCGCCCGCCGCCAAGACCTTCGACCTGTCGGTGACGGTGCCCGTTCCCGATATGGCCAACCTCGAGAACAACACCATCTGGCCTGACGTCGAGGAACGCATCGTCGACCTGATCGAGACGCACAATTCGTCGATCGTCTTCGCCAACTCCCGGCGGCTGGCCGAGCGACTCACCTCGCGGCTCAACGAGATTCACGCCGAACGCACTGGTATCGAACTGTCGATGGAGCACAACCCGAAGGTGGGCGCCGGTTACCCGGCACAACTGATGGCCAGTGGAGCGTCCTTCGGTGCCCCGACACTGCTCGCCCGTGCGCACCACGGTTCGGTCAGCAAGGAGCAGCGTGCGCAGGTCGAGGACGATCTGAAGTCCGGGCGGCTGAAAGCCGTTGTCGCGACGTCCAGCCTGGAGTTGGGCATCGACATGGGCGCGGTCGATCTGGTGATCCAGGTCGAGGCACCGCCGTCGGTCGCCAGCGGGTTGCAGCGCATCGGCCGTGCGGGTCACCAGGTCGGCGAGATCTCCCAGGGTGTGCTGTTTCCCAAGCACCGCACGGATCTGATCGGATGTGCGGTCACCGTGAAGCGGATGCTCAGCGGTGACATCGAGACCATGCGGGTGCCGACGAATCCGCTCGACGTCCTCGCACAGCACACCGTCGCGGCTTCTGCGCTCGAGCCGTTGGACGCTGACCGCTGGTTCGACGCGGTTCGCCGCAGTGCGCCCTTTGCGACGTTGCCGCGCAGCGCATTCGAGGCAACCCTGGACTTGCTGTCCGGGAAGTATCCGTCCACCGAGTTCGCCGAACTGCGTCCACGACTGGTGTATGACCGCGATGCGGGGACGTTGACCGCCCGGCCCGGTGCGCAGCGCCTGGCCGTGACGTCCGGCGGCGCGATCCCCGACCGCGGCCTGTTCACGGTCTATCTGGCCACCGATTCGGAAAAGCCCTCGCGGGTGGGCGAACTCGACGAGGAGATGGTTTACGAGTCGCGACCCGGCGACGTCATCTCTCTCGGTGCGACGAGCTGGCGCATCACCGAGATCACCCATGACCGGGTGCTGGTCGTTCCCGCGCCTGGGCAGCCCGCCCGGCTGCCGTTCTGGCGCGGCGACAGCGTAGGCAGACCGGCCGAACTCGGAGAGGCCGTCGGCGCGTTCACCGGCGAGCTGGCCCGACTCGGCCGTGATGAATTCGACGAGCACTGTCACACAATGGGTTTCGACGAGTACGCCGCCAACAATCTGTGGCAACTGCTCGACGAGCAGCGTCAAGCCACGTCGGTTGTGCCGACGGATACGACGTTCGTGGTGGAACGGTTCCGCGACGAACTCGGGGACTGGCGCGTCATCCTGCACTCCCCGTACGGATTGCGGGTGCACGGCCCACTCGCTTTGGCTGTCTCGCGCCGTCTCCGCGAGCGCTACGGCATCGACGAGAAGCCGACGGCGTCCGACGACGGCATCATCGTCCGACTGCCCGACACCGAAGACACCGCGCCCGGCGCCGACCTTTTCGTCTTCGACGCCGACGAGATCGAGCCCATCGTCACCGCGGAGGTCGGCGGCTCGGCACTGTTCGCCTCGCGGTTTCGCGAATGTGCTGCCCGCGCACTGCTTCTCCCCCGCCGCCACCCCGGCAAGCGGTCGCCTCTGTGGCACCAGCGGCAGCGGGCCGCCCAGCTGCTGGACGTCGCACGCAAGTATCCGGACTTCCCGATCGTGCTGGAGGCGGTGCGCGAGTGCCTGCAGGATGTGTACGACGTGCCGGCGCTGACGGAGCTGATGAACCGCGTCGCGCAACGACGGCTACGGCTCGTCGAGGTCGAGACATCGACGCCCTCACCCTTCGCGGCGTCGCTGCTGTTCGGCTATGTCGGCGCATTCATGTACGAGGGCGACAGCCCGCTGGCCGAGCGGCGCGCGGCCGCGTTGTCCTTGGACAGCGTGCTGTTGGCCGAACTGCTCGGCCGGGTGGAGCTGCGCGAGCTGCTCGATCCGCAGGTCATCGCGTCGACCAGGCGTCAGTTGCAACACCTCAGTGACGACCGGCAGGCTCGCGATGCCGAAGGCGTGGCCGACCTGCTGCGGGTGTTGGGCCCACTCACGGAGGCCGAAATCGCAGAACGCTGCACCACTTCCGAGGTTGGCGGCTGGCTCGACGGGTTACTGGCCAGCAAACGCGCGCTGACGGTGACGTACGCCGACCAGACGTGGTGGGTGGCCGTCGAGGACATCGGGCTGCTACGCGACGGGGTCGGGGTCGCTGTCCCGGTCGGGGTGCCGACGGCCTTCACCGAATCGGTCGACGATCCGCTGGGTGAACTGCTCAGCCGGTATGCCCGCACCCGCGGTCCGTTCACCACCCATGACGCGGCCGCCCGGTTCGGTCTCGGCCTGCGGGTCACCGCGGATGTGCTAGGCCGTATGGCGACCGACGGCAGGTTGATTCGCGGGGAGTTCACCGCAGGAGCCGCCCCGGCGGCGACATCAGGCGACGGAGCCGCCCCGGCGGCGACATCCAGCACAGCGCGCGATTCCACCGAATGGTGCGACTCCGACATCCTCAAGATCCTGCGCCGGCGATCACTGGCCGCGCTGCGGGCGCAGGTCGAGCCGGTCAGTACCGCCGCCTATGGGCGCTTCCTACCCGCGTGGCAGCAGGTCGGATCGACCCACAACAGCGGTGTCGACGGGCTCGCGGCGGTCGTCGATCAGTTGGCCGGCGTACCGATTCCGGCCTCAGCGGTGGAGCCGTTGGTGTTCGGGCTGCGGGTGCGCGACTACCAGCCCGCGATGCTCGACGAGCTGCTGGCGTCCGGAGAGGTCACCTGGTCGGGTGCGGGACAGATCGGCGGCGGCGACGGGTGGATCGCCTTCCACCCGGCAGATTCGGCACCGATGACGCTGGCGGCACCGACGGATATCGAGTTCACGGACAAGCACCGCCAGATCATGGAGACGCTCGGCGGCGGCGGCGCCTACTTTTTCCGCCAGCTCGCCGATAACCCGGGCGACGAACTGAAACAGGCGCTGTGGGAACTGATCTGGGCGGGCTGGGTCAGCGGCGATACCTTCGCGCCGGTGCGGGCGATGCTGACGGGTCCCCGCCGCTCGTCGAGCCGCCATGGTGTCCCCTCGCAAGCTGGGGGCCGGCCGGCACACCGCCAGCGTCAGCGCCCGCCGCGGCTGAGTCGATACAGCGTCGCGCACGCGCAGACGCGCACCTCGGACCCCGTGGTGGCCGGCCGCTGGTCCGCGCTGCCGGCGGCCGAACCGGAATCGACGGTGCGCGCACATTTCCACGCCGAGTTGCTGCTTGGCCGGCACGGCGTGCTGACCAAGGGCGCCGTGACATCCGAACAGGTGCCTGGCGGCTTCGCCATGCTCTACAAGGTGTTGACGGCATTCGAGGATGCCGGCCAGTGTCAGCGCGGGTACTTCGTCGAGTCACTCGGCGGCGCCCAGTTCGCGGTGGCGTCGACGGTCGACAGGCTGCGGTCCTACCTGGACGGCATCGACCCCGATCACCGCGAGTACCACGCGGTCGCGATGGCGGCCGCCGACCCGGCCAATCCGTACGGAGCAGCGCTGCCGTGGCCCACTCGCGCCACCTCCGACGAAGACGTCGCGCTGGGGGCACCTCCCGCTAGCGGGGGCCCACCCGCTAGTGGGGGACGGCCGGGCCGTAAAGCCGGAGCTCTCGTCGCGCTGGTGGACGGTGAACTGGTGTGGTTCCTCGAACGCGGTGGACGCTCGCTGCTGAGCTTCACCGAGGACGCCGACGCGCACATCGCGGCCGCGGCCGCGCTGGCGGATCTGGTGAGCGCGGGGCGGGTGCAGTCGTTCCTCGTCGAGAAGGTCAACGGCGTGCCGGTGCTCGAGCCGGGTGCGGGCGGTCAGCGGGCCGCCGTTCAGGACGCACTGATCGGTGCCGGCTTCTCACGCACCCCGCGAGGACTCAGGTTGCGGTGACGGCCAATGCCTGAGGGTGACACCGTCTTTCGTGCTGCAACCAAGCTACGGGAGGCACTTGCCGGTAAGACAATCACACGGTGCGACGTGCGAGTTCCCAAGTTTGCGACGGTGGATCTGACGGGCTGCGTCGTGGACGAGGTGATCAGCAGGGGTAAGCACCTCTTCATCCGCGTCGGCGATGCGAGTATCCACTCGCACCTGAAAATGGACGGGGCCTGGCTGGTCGGCGGACAGATCCGCCGCGTGCAGCCCCACAAGATCCGAATCATCCTGGAAACCGAGGATTCCCGCACCGCTGGTGTCGATCTTGGAGTACTGGAGATTCTCAAACGCGACCATGACATGGACGTCGTCGCACATCTCGGACCTGACCTGCTCGGCGACGACTGGGAACCGGGTATCGCGCGCGACAACCTGGTGCGCGACCCGCAGCGCCCGCTCGTCGAGGCGTTGTTGGATCAGCGGGTGATGGCCGGCGTCGGCAACGTCTACGCCAACGAACTGTGCTTTGTCACCGGGTATCTGCCGACGACACCGGTGAGAGACGTCAAAGACCCGCTGCGCATGGTGCAGCGGGCTCGTGACATGTTGTGGCTCAACCGCTCTCGGATCAACCGAACGACTACCGGAGACACCCGTGCCGGCCGCGACCTGTGGGTCTACGGCCGGGTGGGACGGCCGTGCCGGCGCTGCGGCACGCTCATACAGTCGGACACCAGCGGAGAGCGTGTCTCCTACTGGTGTCCGGCCTGTCAGACGTAACGACTAGCTGGGCAGCGCGAGCTTGAAGATCTTGCGCCAGACGGTGGCGATCTGCCGCGGCAGCGGTCCCATGTTGTAGGGGATGCCGTATCGCTTACAGATCTCCTGTACCTGGGGCGCGATCTCGGCGTGGCGGTGCGCCGGGATGTCGGGGAACAGATGGTGCTCGATCTGGAATGACAGGTTGCCGCTCAAGATGTGAAAGAGCTTGCCGCCGGTCAGGTTCGCCGACCCCAAAATCTGTCGGAAGTACCACTGGCCACGCGTCTCGGCCTTGGTTTCCTCGATGGAGAACTCCTGCACGTCCTCAGGGAAGTGTCCGCAGAAGATGATCACGTTGGACCAGACGTTGCGCATCAGGTTCGCCGTCATGTTCCCGGCGAACACCCACGGCGCGAACGGACCGGCCAGCACCGGAAACGCGACGTAGTCCTTGAGGGTCTGCTTCTTGGTCTTGCGCCAGATGCCCTCGAGGATCTCGCGCTTGTCCGCAATCGAGATCTCGCCCGCGGTGATGCGTTCGGTCTCCATCTCATGCAGCGCGACGCCGTACTGGAACAGCACCATCAGCAGGAATGCCCACACGGGATTGCCGAGGAAGTACGGCTTCCACTTCTGGTCCTCGGTGATCCGCAGGATGCCGTAGCCCACATCGCGGTCCATGCCGACGATGTTGGTGTACGTGTGGTGCATGTAGTTGTGCGAGTGTCGCCACTGATCGGCCGGGCAGGCAGTGTCCCATTCGAAGTTCTTGCCCGCCAACGTCGGATCGCCAGTCCAGTCGTACTGGCCGTGCATGATGTTGTGGCCGATCTCCATGTTGTCGAGGATCTTCGAGATGCCCAGCATCGCAGTGCCTGCGAGCCAGAACGGTGGGAAGATGCCGCCGAACAGCATCGCGCGTCCGGCAACCTCCAGACCGCGCTGCGCCTTGATGATCCGACGGATGTAGGTCACGTCGCGCTCGCCGAGGTCGGCGATCACCCGGTCCTTCAGCGCGTCGAGTTCGCGGCCGAACGCGTCGGCCTGCTCGGGGCTCATGGTGACGGTCTTGCCGCCAACGGTTTTCGAGATGGTCTTCGGTTGTGGGGTGGTGGCTGTAGTCATGGCTTGTCCTTTCTGGTCCGTTTCGGATCTAAAGCGCGATGTCGACGTCGCCGACAGGAGCGGACACACAGATACGCACGTCTTCAGATTCGTTACTGGATACGGTTCCGGTGATCATGTTCTTGACGACGCCGCTGGTCTTGCGGCGGGTGCAGCTGCCGCAGATGCCCATCCGGCATCCGCTTTCGGGCGTCAGGCCCGATGCCTCGGCCTGCTCGAGCAGTGGCCGGCCGTCGTCGGTCAGCTCGACACCGCTATCGGTGAATGTGATTCGGCCGCCGGACGTCTCGGTCGACGGGTCGAAAACAGGTGGGACAAAGCTTTCCGATAACGCGTTCGGGAAGTGCGTCCGGACGGCATCGACGAGTGCCTGCGGACCGCACACGTAGACCGCGTCCGGCTCAGGCATCGCGACGGACAGGTGTTCCGCATCGAAGTAGCCGGTGAGATCGCCCTGTCCGGCGCGTGTGTAGCCGTGCAGTACCCGGACACCGGACATCGCGCCGAGCTCGTCTGCGTAGCAGGCTTCCTGCTCGTTGCGTGCGTAGTGAATGAAGGCGATCTCGCGGTCGGATCCCTCGTTGCGCATCGTGCGCAGCATCGACATCACCGGGGTGATGCCGCTGCCGCCCGACACGAACAGAATGCGGCGGGGCCGCACCGTCGGGAGCACGAAGTCCCCGCCCACGGAGTCCAGTCCGACGACCATTCCCGGGCGGGCGTGATCGCAGAGATAGGTGGAGACGAGTCCGCCCTCGTGGCGGCCGATCGTCAGCTCGATGTACGGGGAGCCTTCGGCACTTGCCGGCGAGTAGGGCCTGGTTCGGCGACGCCCGTCGATTTCGACGGTGAGGTTGATGTGCTGGCCGGCCTGAAAACCAGTGAACGCCTGATTCGGTTCCAGCGTCAGCGTGACGCTGCGGGGGGTCTGCCGTCGCACCGCGATCACCTTGGCGCGGGCGTCTGACCGCGTCCAGGTCGGGTCGACCAGCTCGGTGTATCGATCCACGCCGTGGGGGCCGGTCAGCAACTCCAGAAGAGGCGACCGTCGCACGCGGCGTGTCAAAGTTTGAGTGAACATGTGTATACCGTGCGCCGTTCACGGGGTGCGCGTCAACCGATTGGCGCAGGTTGTGGTAGGTTTCACAAAGTGAACGATCGTACGCCCAGTTCACGAACGCGCCGTTCGAGCAGGTCAAGTAAGTCCCGGTCCCGCGACACCCTCTCCCGAGAGGAACGCAAGGAGACCACCCGGCGGGCAATCGTGGCCGCTGCCCTGCGCCTGCTGGAGGAGCGCAGCTTCGCGGCGCTCAGTCTGCGGGAGGTGACTCGTGAGGCGGGCATTGTGCCTGCGGCCTTCTACCGCCACTTCGAGTCGATGGAGGCGCTGGGCCTCGTGCTCATCGACGAGTCCTTCCGCGCCCTTCGCGACATGCTGCGCGGTGCGCGGGCGGGCAAGCTCGATCCGAACCGGGTCATCGAGTCGTCGGTGGACATCTTGATCGAGGGCGTCAACGAACGTCGTGAACACTGGCGTTTCATCGGCCGTGAGCGATCCAGCGGTGTGACCGTGCTGAGGTACGCCATCCGTACCGAGATCCGTTTGATCACGTCGGAACTGGCGATCGACCTCGCGCGCTTCCCCGGGCTCAATACATGGAGCGGCGAGGATCTCAACATCTTGGCCAGCCTCTTCGTCAACGCGATGATCTCGATCGCGGAGGCCATCGAGGACGCCAACGACTCCGTCGCGCTCGACGAGATCAGGCGCATTGCGGTCAAGCAGCTGCGGATGATCGTCGTGGGCGTCACCGGCTGGCGCAGCACCGTCTGAGGCCATCCGGCACAGGGCTAACGTGTCGCCCATGCCTCATCTCGAATTGACCTACCCCAGGCCCGACATCGCCGTTCTCACGCTGAACCGGCCGGAGAAGCTCAACGCACTGTCCTACGAGTTGGTGGAGGACCTGCACACGGCCCTCGACGGGATCCGGGCGAACAACGACGTGCGCGTCCTTGTGCTCACCGGCGCCGGACGCGGGTTCTGCTCGGGGCTGGACCTGGCCGATCCGAACCCCAACATGGCCGGCGGAGGGACCGAGTTCCCGCGGTCCGGAATGCGTTGGCAGGAAAGAATTGCCGACCTCACCGCGAAGATACATCGTCTTCGGCAGCCGGTGATCGCAGCGGTCAACGGGGCAGCCTACGGCGGCGGCATGGGGATCGCACTGGCCTGCGATATCCGGATCGCGTCGGAATCCGCGCGGTTCTGCACGCAGTTCATCAAGCTCGGCCTCGGCGGCTGCGACATCGGCGTCAGCTACACACTGCCGCGGATCGTCGGGGCCGGCGCGGCGTTCGACCTGATCCTGACCGCGCGCGTGGTCGACGCCGCCGAGGCGCTGCGGCTCGGACTGGTTTCTCGCGTCTCCGTGGACGGCTCAGTGGTCGATGACGCCCTAGCGATCGCTGAAACACTGTGTGGTTACGGCAAATTCGGCGTAGAGTCCACCAAGCAGGTGCTGTGGGCCAATCTGGACGCGTCAAGCCTCGAGGCGGCGCTACACCTGGAGAATCGCAGCCAGATCCTGGCGTCGACGGGCGGGGTGATGGCAGACGCTACCGAGGCGTTCCGCCACCGTCAGCGATGATCACCGTTCCGGTCATGTAGCTCCCCGCGTCGGCTGCCAACAACAATGCGGCGCCTACCATTTCGTCCGGTCTGGCAAGACGCTTCATCAGGTTGCTGCCGGCCATGCGGGCGATCGCCTCTGGCGGGTTGTTTCGCATCATGTCGGTGTCGACCGGCCCCGGTGCGATGGCATTCACCCGGATACCGGCCGAGGCGTACTCGGCGGCCATCGATCGGGTGAAGGACATCAACGCCGCCTTGTTCGACGAATAGATGGCTGTCCCCGGCGCGAAGTTGAACGCCCCTGTGGAGATCATGTTCACCACCGAAGCGTGTGAGCTGGCCTTCAGGTGCGGCAGTGCCGCCTGCACAAGAAGCACCGGTCCGCGGAGGTTGACCTCGTGCGACTTCGCCAGCGCGTCGGCGGTCATCTCTCCGAGCGGCTGCGCCAGCGCGTTCGCGGCGTTGTTCACCAGAACGTCGATGCCGCCGAACGCGTCGACCGTCTCGTCCACGAGGGCCTCGAGTGCGCCGACGTCTCCGAGGTGGGTAGAGACTCCGATGGCTTCACCACCGAGCGCGCGCAAGTGCTGTGCGGCCTGCTCACACGCGTCGGGCTTGCGGCTGGCGACCACCACCCGGGCACCCGCCAGCACGAAACCCTCGGCCAGGGCCAACCCGATGCCGCGGGTACCGCCCGTCACGATGACGGTGCGGTCGGTCAGGTCGAACAAGCGGTCAAACGTTGCGCGGTCCACGAAGTCAGTCAAACAGAAGCCGGTCCACGCTAGATGCAACCGCTGACGCTGATGCGCCGGCCCACGCTGGCGCAGACGTCCACATTCGGTGCCGGCGGTACGTAGTAGGCAGGCGGGGGCGGCGGCGGAGGCGGAGGTGGTGGGGGTGGGGGTGGAGGCGCGCCCGGTGGAGGCGGCGGAGGTGGTGGTGGGGGCGGCGGTGGCGGAGGCGGAGGAAGTGCGTCATTGAGATAGGACAACGGGTCGCCGCAGCCGGTCACGTCGACGAACCTGCCACCGACGGATCCGCACAGTGTGGCGTCGGCCGTGGGCGTACCCGCATTCACCAGACCGCCTGCGAACAACACCGCCGCGGCACAAAGCAATGTCTTGCGCACGTTCGCTCCTCTGAAAGGGGCCGCCGACACGACGACGCCCAAGAAATTGTCGCACCCGCACCCGCATCACGATCGGATAGAACCAGGCGAGTTGACGGACAAGTGGATCAGCGTCGGCCGAAAGTGTCACCCAACCGCCTACGCCCACTTTGCTGTGTGCTAGGCGTCGCGGCCGTACACCGACCTGCACCAGCGTCCGCGGGCCGCCGGGACCGCATGGCGGTCCCTCGAGAGCCGAGATCATGCTTCGGCGACCTTCGCAACGCGGATACCCATCGATAACACCCAGCTAGATAGCGTTTCAGGCCCCTCGCCACGCCCCACGCGCAGGATGGGCGTCCGCGGGCCGAACGCCTGCGTAAGCCGATTCTTCGGAAATTGCCAGGCTCTCCTACTTCCTACGGCGACAACTTCCCGCTATGTTTGCTGCGACGCATCGGTGTGCCGGGGGACCTTCGAGGTAGGCGCCGCCACGTCAGGTCCTGATTCTTTCGATCCCTGGGGGATGTCCATGCCTGCCCGCGCCACCAGTCGTACCCATCCGGCACCCACGCAATGACAAGGATTCGACTCCCCCGCATCGCGTTGACGGTGGGGGTGGCACTGCTGGGCAGCCTCACGATCGCGACGGCTCCGGCCCATGCGGCCGACGTCTGGCAGCCGAAGACTCCGCCGTTGTCGACGAGGTGGACCGCCTTGGTCGGGCCGAACAACGCGCTGCCCGAGTATCCGCGCCCACAGCTGTCGCGGGAGAAGTGGTTGAACCTCAACGGTTTGTGGGGTTACACCGGCAGGCCCGCCAAAGCCGGGGCAACCGCGCCGCCGCCGGAAAGCGACTATCGCGAGCAGATCCTGGTGCCGTTTCCGACGGAGTCCGCGCTGTCGGGGATACAGCGCCACGACGATCAAATGTGGTACCGCAAGGTGTTTGAGATCCCTCGGGACTGGGACAACCGGCATGTCCTGCTTCACTTCGGCGCCGTCGACCAGATAGCCACTGTCTGGGTGAACAACAAGCAGGTGGCGCGTCACGAGGGTGGCTACACGGAGTTCAGCGCGGACGTCACCAGCGCGCTGCGCCCATCGGGACCGCAGGAGCTGACCGTGCGCGTCGAGGACCGCAACGAGAGGGGCGGCTTCGCCGTCGGCAAGCAGCGGTACAACCCCGCCGGACTGTTCTACACCGGAGCGTCGGGCATCTGGCAGACGGTGTGGATGGAGCCGGTGCCGGCCGCGCATATCGAGAAGCTCGACATCACGTCGGATCTGACCAGTTTCACTGTGACGCCGCGCGTTTCGGGCGCGAGCGATCAGCGCGCCGAAGTCGTCGTCTCCAAACCCAGCGGCGAGGTCGTCGCACGTGCGTTGGGAAAGCCGGGTGCCACACTGCGCCTGTTGGTGCCGTCGCCGCATCTGTGGACGCCGGAAGATCCGTACCTCTACGACCTGACGGCCCGGCTAGTGACCCGGTCGGGCAAGGTCGTCGATGAGGTGTCCAGCTATGGTGGCTTGCGCACGATCAGCACGGTGAAGGACGCGCAGGGCCGTGCGCGGATGGCGCTGAACGGCAAGATCACGTTCCTGCACGGCCCGCTGGATCAGGGCTACTGGCCCGACGGGATATACACCGCGCCCACCGACGAAGCACTGAAGTTCGACCTCGAACAGATCAAGGCGCTCGGCATGAACTTCGTCCGCAAGCACGCCAAGGTCGAACCCGCGCGATGGTACTACTGGACCGACAAGCTGGGACTGCTGGTGTGGCAGGACATGCCGTCACTGGACGTGTCGCTCGACATCCCGACGGGGCCGGCACCGACTCCGCGTCGGGACGCCCAGGCGCGCTTCGAAAACGAGCTGTCCGAGATGGTCCATCAGCTGAGCAGTGTCACGTCGATCGTCGGATGGGTGCCGTTCAACGAAGGCTGGGGCGAGTACGACACGGCCAGGATCGCCCGGGCGGTGAAGGCCGTGGACCGCACACGCTTGGTGGTCCCGAACAGCGGGGCCAACTGCTGTAAGTCGCGCGGCGACAGTCGGACCGGCGACATCTTTGACGACCACACCTACGTGGGTCCGGGTCGGCCGGTGGTGCGCGACGGCCGGGTGACCGTCAATGGCGAGTACGGGGGCCTGGGCCTGATCGAAGAGGGTAACCGGTGGCCGGGACCGCCGATGGCCTATGAGATGACCGACAGCAAGGCGCGGCTGACCCAGCGCTACGTTGAGGTCAGCCTCGATCTCGAGCGAGTCGTGCACGAGATCGGCTTGTCAGGCGCGATCTACACACAGACCACGGATGTCGAAAACGAAGTCAACGGCTACCTGACCTATGACCGGCAGATCATGAAGGTCGACCTACCGGTGGTCGCGGGGCGCAACCGCGCGGTGATCGCCGCGGGTTCACGCTAGCGATCGCGTGCTGACGAACACCCGCCGTTCACCGGAGAGCGGGTCATCGAATTCGAGGCGGTGGGCCAGCAACTGTAGGGGTGTGGAGAAGTCGTCGGGCGCCACCTCGACCACCTCGGGGTACCACGGGTCTCCCGTGATCGGCAACCCCAGCGAGGCCATGTGCACCCGTAATTGATGCGTGCGCCCGGTGCGCGGCGTCAGCTGGTAAAGGCCATCACCGAGATGTTCGACGAACGTCTCGGCATTTGGTTCGCCGGGCTCCTCGACCGCCTGTAACTGCCCACGGCGCTTGATGATCCGGCTGCGCAGCACTGTCGGTAGTGCGATGCCCGGATCGACGCACGCCCGCGCCAGGTAGGTCTTGCGAACCAGACCCCGCGCGAACATCGTTTGATACGCACCGCGCACCTCACGCCGCACCGTGAACAACAGCACGCCCGCGGTCAGCCGGTCCAACCGGTGCGCCGGCGACAACTCAGGCAAGTCGAGTTCACGGCGCAGACGCACCAGCGCCGTTTGCGCGACGTGCCTGCCCCGCGGCATCGTCGACAGAAAGTGCGGTTTGTCGACCACGACGATGTCGTCATCGCGGTACAGGACCGGAATGTCGAACGGGACCGGAACCTCTTCGCGCAGTTCGCGATACAGGTATACGAAAGCGCCGGGTGGCAGAATCGTCCCTACGCCGACGACGCTGCCATCAGCACAAACCACCTCGCCCGCAAGCACTTTGGCCGCGGCACCCTCCCCAAACCGAGAGGCCAATTCGACGAGCACCGATCCGCCCCGCAACCGCACCCGTGCCGGGCCGAGTCCGTCGCGGACCGGCAACGGTGCGGGACGCCTCAATTGAGCGGTACCGGTTCGAGAATTTCGGCACGCGCCTCCGGCGCGGCGGCCCGCAGCGCGTCGGCGGATTCATCGTCGGGTTCCTGCTGGCTGCGCACCTCGGCCTCGACCCGCGCCAGGTAGGTCGTCACCTCGCGGTCGATGTCCTCGTTGCTCCAGCCCAGCACGGGCGCAACCACTTCGGCGACTTCGCGCGCACAGTCCACGCCGCGGTGCGGGTACTCGATCGAGATGCGCATCCGCCGCGCCAGGATGTCCTCCAGATGCAGCGCTCCCTCGGCCGCGGCCGCGTACCACGCCTCCACCTTCAAATACACGGGCGCTTCGGTGATCGGCGTGAGCAGTTCGGGGCGGCCTTCGGCCATCTGCAGCACCTCGCCGATCAGTGAGCCGTACCGGTCGAGCAGATGCCGCACCCGATAGGGATGCAACTTGTAATGCACCCCGACGTGTTCGGTTTGGTTGATGAGCGCGAAGTAGCCGTCGGCGCCCATCAGCGGCACCTTTTCGGTGATCGACGGTGCCACCCGGGCCGGAACATATTCGGCCGCAGCGTCGATCGCGTCAGCGGCCATGACCCGGTAGGTAGTGTACTTGCCGCCGGCGATCGCCACCAGGCCGGGCGCGGGAACCGCCACCGCGTGCTCGCGCGAGAGTTTGGACGTCTCCTCGCTCTCACCCGCCAGCAGCGGACGCAGACCGGCGTACACGCCGTCGATGTCGTCGTGTGTCAACGGCGTCGCAAGCACCGTGTTGACGGTTTCAAGGATGTAGTCGATGTCCGCCTTGGTCGCCGCCGGATGGGCAAGGTCCAGGTTCCAGTCGGTGTCGGTGGTGCCGATGATCCAGTGCGTGCCCCACGGAATGACGAACAGCACCGACTGCTCGGTGCGAAGAATGATCGCCACCTCGCTCACGATGCGGTCGCGCGGAACGACGATGTGCACGCCCTTGGACGCCCGCACCCGAAAACGCCCGCGCTGCTTCGACAACGCCTGGATCTCGTCGGTCCACACACCGGTGGCGTTGACGACGACGTGTCCGCGCACCTCAGTCACACGGCCATTTTCGGAGTCACGCACCTCGACGCCGACGACCCGGTCACCTTCGCGCAACAACGACACGACCTGCGTCGAGGTCCGCACCACCGCTCCGTAGTGCGCCGCAGTGCGCGCGACGGTCATGGTGTGGCGCGCGTCGTCAACGACGGTGTCGTAGTAGCGGATACCGCCGATGAGCGACGACCGCTTCAGCCCGGGCGCCAACCGCAGTGCGCCGGATTTCGTCAGATGCTTTTGCGCCGGAACGGATTTCGCGCCGCCCAACTGGTCGTAGAGGAAGATCCCGGCCGCGACGTAGGGCCGCTCCCACACCCGATTGGTCAGCGGGAACAGAAACGGCAGTGGCTTGACGAGATGCGGCGCCAGCGTGGTGAGCGAGAGCTCACGTTCGTGCAGCGCCTCGCGAACCAGCCCGAACTCCAGCTGCTCGAGGTAGCGCAGGCCGCCGTGAAACATCTTCGACGAGCGGCTCGACGTGCCGGACGCGAAGTCGCGCGCCTCGACGAGGGCCACCTTGAGCCCGCGCGTCGACGCGTCCAGGGCGGCACCCGCGCCGACCACCCCGCCACCGACGACGACGACGTCGAACTGCTCGCTGCCGAGGCGCTCCCAGGCTTCTGCGCGCTGCTCCGGACTCAGGAGTGTCTGCCCGTTCGCGGGGATCGGGTCGCTCACTGAAATGGCTCCTAGTTACTGGTCGGTACGCCGCCGTGTCCCAGGCTACGTGGAGTCAGTCCAGATCGTCGTGTGCCATCAATCTGCGTGCCGCCTCGATGATCGATCCCGACAGCGAGGGGTACACCGACAGCGTCTGCGCCAGGTCGGTGACGGTGAGGTTGTTCTGCACCGCCAGGGCGATGGGCAGGATCAGCTCGGAGGCAATCGGGGCGACGACGACGCCGCCGATGACCACCCCGGTCGCTGGACGGCAGAAGATTTTCACAAAGCCCAGACGCAGCAGCGACATCTTGGCTCTGGCGTTGGTGTTGAGCGGCAGCATCAGCGTGCGCGCAGGCACATTGCCGCTGTCGATGGCCGTCTGCGGCACCCCGACTGCGGCGATCTCGGGCCTGGTGAACACCGCCGCGGAGACGGTGCGAAGCCGGATCGGCGTCACTCCCTCGCCCAACGCGTGGTACATCGCGATACGTCCCTGCATGGCGGCCACCGAGGCCAGCGGCAGCAGACCGGTGCAGTCGCCCGCCGCATAGATCCCCGACGCCGACGTCCGCGACACCCGGTCGACCTTCAGATAGTTGCCAGAATCCAGCTCGATACCGACGTTCTCCAGGCCAAGGCCCGAGGTGTTGGGCACCGAGCCGACCGTCATCAGCGCATGGCTGCCCTCGACGGCTCTGCCGTCGGCCATCGTGACCAGCACGCCGTCGGCGGTTCGGGTCACCGAGTCGGCGCGGGCGTTCTTGACCAGCTTCACGCCGCGATCAGCGAAGGCCTCCTCGAGCACAGCCGCCGCGTCGCGGTCCTCGTGCGGCAGGATCTGGTCGCGGCTGGCGACCACGGTCACCTGCACGCCGAGTTCGGTGTAGGCGTTGCAGAACTCGGCTCCGGTGACACCGGACCCGACGATGATCAGATGCTCGGGCAGTTCGGTGAGGTCGTAGAGCTGGCGCCAGTTCAGGATCCGATCACCGTCGGGTTTCGCGTTCGGCAGTACCCGCGGGCTGGCCCCCGTCGCGATCAGCACCACGTCGGCCTTGAGGGTGCCGACCCGGCCGCCTGCCGTGGTGACCTTGACCCGGTGGTGGGCCATGCCCGAGGTGTCGTCGACCAGCTCGCCGCGTCCGTGAACGACCGTGACGCCCTCGCGCAGCAGCTGATGGCCGATGTCGGCGGATTGCGACTTCGCCAGCGTCTTGACGCGGTTGTGGATCTGGTCCAGCGAGATCTTGGCGTCCTCGATCGCGATGTCGAACCCGAGCCCAGAGGCACGACGCAGCTCGGTACGCACGCCGGTGGAGGCGATGAACGTCTTGGACGGGACACAGTCCCAGAGCACGCAGGCACCGCCGATACCGTCGGCGTCGACCACGGTGACCTCGGCGACCTCGGGTCCGCGAGCGGCGGCCACCAGCGCGGCCTCGTAGCCGGCGGGACCGCCGCCGATGATGACGATGCGCGTTGCCACGGGCTCAACGCTAGCCAAGCCGACGGTCGATCGCCCAGCCTGTCGGCGAAGTCCGGCCTCCAAGCCTTAGAGTTTCCTGGTGCCGCTCTACGCCGCCTACGGCTCCAACATGCATCCAGAGCAGATGCAAGAGCGGGCCCCTCATTCACCGATGGCCGGCACCGGGTGGCTGCACGGCTGGCGGCTGACGTTCGGCGGCGAGGACATCGGCTGGGAGGGCGCGCTGGCCACTGTCGTCGAGGATCCCACGTCGAGCGTGTTCGTCGTGCTCTACGACATGACCAAGGACGACGAGCAGAACCTCGACCGCTGGGAGGGCTCAGAGCTCGGCATCCACAAGAAAATTCGGTGCCGCGTGCATCGCACCGCGTCGGACACCAGCTTCGAGCCGGTGCTCGCGTGGCTGTACGTGGTCGACGCGTGGGAGGGCGGCCTGCCCTCGGCGCGCTATATCGGCGTCATGGCCGATGCCGCTGAAATCGCCGGTGCGCCAGAGGAATACGTGCACAGTCTGCGCACCCGCCCGGCCCGCAACATCGGGCCGGGCACCACTTAGCCGCCTGCGGCGCGAGTGTGCGTGTTTGTACGCCGACACGCCGTGATTTGCGTCCATTTTGCGGCCCCTCACGCGGCCTGAGCGCGCCGCAACTGCGCATCGATACGAGCCACGAACTCCTTGCTGCGATAGCGGACGTCCTCAAAGACGATCGCGACGACCGTCCAACCGACGTCCAGCAGCGCCGATGTGCGCCGACGATCGCGGCGCATGGCATCGGGCCCGCTGTGCCAGTCAAGACCGTCGTATTCGACGGCAACTCGCTGGTCCGGCCACGCGAAATCGACGCGTCTGAGCTCGCCGTTTCCGTCGATGACCTCGTATTGCAGCTCGGGGATGGGCAGGCCACCGACGATCATCGCCAACCGCGCCTCGCTCTCCATGGGCGACTCCGCGCGCCCGTCAGCCAGCGGGATCAGGTCCCGGACGGTAACGATGCCTCGGCGCCCCGCCTGTTCAATCGCTGCTCGCCACATTTCTGGTCGCGCGCAGGTACCGCTGCGCAGCGCGGCGTCCAGCGTCGCCAAGGCACGCGGCCGCCACAGTGAGCGCGCCACTTCGACCGCCGTCCAGGCGGGCGCCGTAGCCGGACGGTCGTCAACCACGGTCAGCGGCGCACCAACACGGCGATGCACCACCAGTCCATCGGCCGATCGCAGGTGCGAATTCGGCGGACTGAGCACATGAAGGTCGGCCGGCTCTTCGGTGTCGAAGCCGTACATCGCCGCGGCGGTGCCGAGACAGGTGGCGACCGTGGTTCCGCAGGACAGATCGAGTCCGCGAAGGCGCAGACCGTCGTCCGGTTCACCGAGACAATAGATGCCCTGCCAAATCCGCTCCAGGACACCGGAATCCACTGCAGACTCGAATGCACGCCTGGTCATGTACGTCAGGATCTGACGGCTCGTCGCTACGCCCCGTTGCCTATCGAACAGCAGCTGAAGTTCTGGATCCATGAGTCAACAGCATTGGATAGCGCACGCTCGTCCAGCAGGGCCTGAAGACCATCTGTGGATGGGTCGGGATTTGTGGACAGTGACAGGGGATGAGCGACCCCGAAATGCACGCAGCTAGCGGCGTGTTGGCGTACAAACGCGGTCGCTCGCGGCAGATGGGTTGAACCTAGAACTGCGCCGCTTGGTCGACGAGGTTGACCAGGAACCGCACCCCGACCGCCATCGCGCGTTCGTCGAGGTCGAATGTCGGCTGGTGCAGATCCAGCTGCGGCCCGCGACCCGACCACACCCCCAGCCTCGCCATCGCGCCGGGCACTTCCTCGAGGTACCACGAGAAGTCCTCGCCACCACCGGACTGGCGGGTGTCGCACAGCACCTCGGGGCCGATCGCCTCGATCGCGTGGGTGACGATGCGTGTCGAGATCTCCTCGTTGACCACCGGCGGCACTCCACGCCGGTACTGCACGGTGTGGTCGATGTTCAACGGCGACAACAGCGCCGTAATCGCCTCGTGCACAATGTCTTCCAGCGTTTCCCAGGTATCGCGGCTGGCCGTGCGGATGGTGCCCGCCAGGGTGCCCGTCTGCGGAATCGCATTGGCCGCGGTGCCCGAATTCACAGCACCCCACACCATCACCGTGCTGTTGCGCGGATCTATGCGCCGGGACAGGATCCCCGGGACGCCCGTGATCAGTGTGCCTATTCCGTAGACCAGGTCCCCGGTCAGATGCGGTCGCGACGTGTGCCCGCCGGGCGAGTGCAGCGTCACCTCGAGCTGATCGGCGGCCGAGGTGATCGGACCGGGCCGAACCGCGACCTTGCCGACGGCCAGCCGCGGATCGCAATGCAGCGCGAAGATGCGCGACACCCCCGACAACGCTCCCGCCGCGATGGCGTCGACCGCGCCGCCCGGCATCAGCTCCTCGGCGGCCTGGAAGATCAGCCGCACACCGACGGGTAGCTCCGGCACCGACGCCAGAGCCAGGGCGGTGCCCAACAAGATCGAGGTGTGCGCGTCGTGTCCGCAGGCGTGGGTGACGTTGGGAACCACCGACGCGTACGGAGCGCCGGTGCGCTCGGCCATCGGCAGCGCGTCCATATCGGCACGCAACGCAATCCTGGGCCCATGCTCGGGTCCGAAGTCACACGTCAGACCCGTGCCGCCGGGCAGCACCTTCGGGTTGAGGCCCGCGTCCGCCAGATGCGAGGCGACGAACTGGGTGGTCGCGAACTCCTGACGCCCCAACTCGGGGTGGGCGTGCATGTGGCGGCGCCAAGCGACCAGGTCCGGGTAGTGGGCGTCGAGCCAGAGTTCCGTTGCGTCGTGCAGACTCATGCCGCTCGCCTCGCCTTCAGCTCGAGCACGCGATCTCGTTCGGCCGCTGTCTCGGCGAGCCTGACCACCGTACGAGCCAGCATGATCGCACCCTCGACCACCGCCGTGTCCGCGCCGGGGCCCGCTGCGGCCGCTGCGAACGCCGGTTGATGCACCGACGCACCGCCCGCGTCGATCCCGACGATCGGATGGATACCGGGCATCACCTGGGTGACGTTGCCCATGTCGGTGCTGCCCAGCGGGAAAGCCGCTTCGACCTCGGCCGGCACCGGCGTGCGGCCCACCCGCACCATCTCGTCGCGGAAGGTGTCGGCGAGCCACGAATCGGGGGCCAGCTCGTCGTAGGGCGGCTCGGTCTCCGCCACCGTGTAGTCACAGCCCGTCGCGACGGCACCCGCGAGGAAACAGTCGGACATCCGCTGCTCGAGTTCACGCAGCGACGCGGCATCGTTGGCCCGCATTGTGTATTGCATCTGGGCGTGGCCCGGAATGATGTTGGTGGCCTGTCCGCCATCGGTGACGATGCCGTGCATCATCTGGCCGGGCGCGAGCTGCTGACGCAGCAGCCCTATCGCGACCTGCGAGACGGTGATCGCGTCGACGGCGTTGATGCCCAGGTACGGCGCCACGGCCGCGTGCGATTCTCGCCCGCGATAGTCGATGGCGACCTGAGAAAGCGCCAGCGAACGCGCGGCCGCGATGTCCAGCGGACCGGGGTGCAGCATCACGGTGGCGACGATGTCGTCGAACGCTCCCGCGTTGAGCAGCAACACTTTTCCACCGCCGGCCTCCTCGGCGGGAGTCCCGAGCAGCGCCACCGTCAACCCGAGCTCGTCAGCCACCTCGGCCAGCGCCAGGGCCGTGCCGACCGCCGATGCGGCAATGATGTTGTGGCCGCAGGCATGCCCGATGCCGGGCAGCGCGTCGTACTCGGCGCAGATCCCGATGACCAACGGGCCACTGCCGTAGTCAGCCCTGAAGGCGGTGTCCAGGCCGCCGAGCCCCTTCGTGATCTCGAAACCGAAGTCGGCGACCAACGCCTGCGTCTTCGCGCAGCTGCGGTGTTCGGCGAACGCGAGTTCCGGTTCGGCATGAATCGAGTGCGACAGCTCGACCAAATCACCGCGGCGTCGATTGACGGCGTCCTCGACGCGACTCGACGCGGTGGCTCTGGGCATCCTCGAAGTATCTCACTGCACCGAAGGGTGCTGATTCGACGGCTAAGCTGCCCACCGTGACGACGCCGGATGCGGTTGCCGCCGAGTCTGCGGCACAGATCCGCGCGCGCACCGGCGTCGACCAGCACGACGTCGCGATTGTCTTGGTTCGGGCTGGGCTCCCGCGGTCGACGAACTCGGCGATCCGGTGGCGGTGGTACCGGTTGCCGAGTTGACCGGATTCACTCCCCCCACGGCTGAGGGACACGGCGGCCAGATGCTGTCGCTGCGCGTCGGCGACCGTCGGGTGCTGGTGTTCGTCGGCAGAATCCACGCCTACGAGGGCCACGATCTGCGCCATGTCGTCCATCCCGTGCGCGCGGCGTGCGCCGCCGGTGCGCGCACGATCGTGCTGACCAATGCAGCGGGCAGCCTGCGTGAGGATTTCGCTGTCGGACAACCGGTGCTGATCAGTGACCACCTCAATCTGACGGGCCGGTCACCGCTGATCGGGGCGCATTTCGTCGATATGGTCGATGCCTACTCCCCCAGGCTGCGCGCCGTCGCCCGCGAGATCGACCCGACGCTCGCCGAGGGCGTCTATGCCGGTTTGAACGGACCCCAGTACGAGACCCCGGCCGAGATCCGCATGCTGCGCACGCTCGGGGCGGACCTCGTCGGCATGTCGACCGTGCACGAAACCGTCGCTGCGCGCGCCGCCGGCGCACAGGTGCTGGCGGTGTCGCTGGTGACCAACCTCGCGGCGGGTATGACGGGTCAGCCGCTGAGCCACGACGAGGTGTTGGCGGCGGGCCGTCAGTCCGCGACGCTGATGGGCTCCCTGCTCGCCGGGGTCATCGCCCGGCTCTGACGGGTGAGCCGGGAGTTCAGCCACACCATGCTGCGGGCCAGCAGTGGCGCGGCGAACAGCATCAACAGGATCCGCACCACCTGCGCGGCGATGATGAACGTGACGTTGGACCCCGTCTCGACGGCGGTGGCCAGCACGGCGTAGACGCCGCCGGGACTGGTGGCCAGGTAACCCTCGAGGGGGGTGAGACCTGCGAAGTGCGCCAACACGACGCCCAGCCCGACGGTCGCGACGCCGAGCACGACGATGAGGCCGATGGCCGTCGGCAGTATGCGTCCCACCGCGCGCATCGAATCGCGGGTGAACGCCAGCCCGGCCTGCCACCCGATCAACGCATAGCCCAGCTGCACCAGCACCATCGGCACCGACAATCCGAAGTCCAGGCCGGTCACCTCGAGGAGAACCGTCAGCGCCAGCGGCCCCAGCAGACCCGCGCCGGGCAGCCGGATCAGCTTGCCGACGGTGGCGCCGACCAGGACGAGTGCGATGAGCATGCCGATGCTCAGATACCAAGGAGCGGAGTCGGATTGGGTCATGGCCGGGCCGGGATGCGACTTGTCGGCGTGATACACCAGCGTCACCACCACGGGCATCGACGCGGTCACCAACGCCACGCGCAGGTATTGCACCACCGACACGACGCGGTCGTCACCGCCGAGCTCACGGGTGATCGCGACCAGTCCGGACGCGCCGCCTGCCACGAGCGCCAGTGACCCCGTCAGTGGAGTGACGTCGCGGTGCAACGACAGCAGCGCACCACACACGACGCTGAGCAACAGAGTGGCGACAGCGACGGCGACGACGACCGGCCAGTGCGGACCGAGCGCGTGAACGGCGTTCTGGTCGACCATCGTGCCGATGTAGACGCCGAGCACGCCCTGCGCAGCGATGCCAGCCGGACGGGGTACCCGGCTGGGGGCCAGTGAGGAAAGCGCCAATGCGATGCCGACGGCAAGCGCGGCGAACAGCGCTGCCGACGGCACCCCAACCAGGGTCAGTGGGTAGGTGACAGCGACGGTCACCGCTACCAGCAGCGACCATCTCAGCAACGTTCTTATCACCATTGGTTCCAAGCATCCTCTTACTAAGTTCGCGATGCAAACTGCGGCTATTGTCGTAGACTATCGACAATTACCAAGGTATAACTTGGATATGCACAAGGCTGAACCCGCGCGCAGATCTGCTGCGACCGAGCTGCGGGAATCGATCGTCGCCGTCAATCAGCAGATGCGCCGACACCGCCCGGATCACGGGTTGACGCTCAGCCAGATGCAACTGCTCGCAGAGGTGAGCCGCGCCGGTGTGACCACCCCGGCCGAGCTCGGCGTCCGGCTGGGCGTCCGGGTGCAGTCGCTGACGGACAGCATCAACGCGCTGGAGAGCCGTGAGCTGATCGCGCGCAGACCCGACGAGGCCGATCGCCGCCGCCAGCTCATCGAGATCACCGCCGCAGGCGCCGAACTACTCGAAGCCGACCGCGCCGAGCGCGACGCGTGGCTCCACGCGACCATGCGCGACAATCTCTCGGAGCTCGAATTCGACCTGGTAATGCTCGTGGCGCCGGTGCTGCGCAAGCTCGCATACGCCGACTCCAAAGTGGGCACACTGAACGAATGACAGCGCGAGAGTGGACCTCGACCGCCGCGCAGGAGTGGATCGCACACGATCCCGACCCGAGGACCGTCGCCGAACTTCTCGAATGCACCGCCGCCGATCTCGACGAGCGGTTCGCACACCCCCTGACGTTCGGGACAGCCGGACTGCGCGGGCCCTTGCGCGGCGGACCGAACGGGATGAACCTCGCGGTTGTGCTGCGCGCCACCTGGGCCCTCGCCAAGGTGCTCACCAACCGCGGCCTGCAGGGCCACGAAGTCGTGGTTGGCCGTGACGCCAGGCACGGCTCTGACGATTTCGCCCTCGCCGCCGCTGAAGTGCTTGCCGCTCATGGGTTCTCCCCACAGTTGATGTTCACCGCGGTGCCCACTCCGATCGTTGCGTTCGCTGTCCGGCACGGCGGTGCGGTCGCAGGCATCCAAATCACGGCGTCACACAATCCGCCGACCGACAACGGCTTCAAGGTCTACTTCGACGACGGGTTCCCCATCGTGCCGCCGGTCGACCGGGAGATCGAGCAGGCGATGGTCGACGCCCCGCACGCGGACGAGATTCGCCGGCAGGCGGTCACCCCGTCGGGCGTCGACGTCGTTCAGCGCTATGTCGAACGCGCGGCCCAGGTGCGACATACCCACGGATCGGTACGAGTAGCGCTCACGCCGTTGCACGGTGTCGGCGGGGAATTCGTGCTCGACGCGATGGTTCGTGCCGGCTTCGACGACGTGCACGTCGTCGAAAGTCAGTTCGCCCCCGATCCAAACTTCCCCACGGTGGCGCTACCCAACCCGGAAGAACCGGGCGCCGTGGACGCCCTGCTGACACTGGCCGCCGACATCGACGCCGACATCGCGGTCGCGCTGGATCCCGATGCGGACCGATGCGCAGTCGGCGTACCCACATCCGACGATTGGCGGATGCTCACCGGCGACGAAACTGGTTGGTTGCTAGGCGATTACATCCTCTCCCAGATCGAACCCGGCCCCATCATGGCGGCCACTGTGGTGGCGAATTCGGTGGTGTCGTCACGAATGCTCGCGGCCATCGCCGCCGGGCACGGCGCACGTCATGTGGAGACGTTGACCGGGTTCAAATGGCTGGCGCGCGCCGACCACGACCTGCCGGCCTGCACGCTGGTCTATGCGTACGAAGAGGCGATCGGGCACTGCGTAGATCCCGCATCCGTACGCGACAAGGATGGCATCAGCGCTGCGGTGCTGATTTGTGATCTGGTGGTCGCACTCCGACGTCGCGGTCACACGCTGCTCGATGCGCTAGATGAGTTGGCCCTCCGCCACGGTGTGCACACCACGACCACGGTGTCGCGACAGGTCGCGAATTCCGTTGAGGCCGAAGCAGTGATGGCCCGACTGCGCGCGGCGCCACCGGATGTACTCGCGGGGTTCGACGTGACGCTCACCGATCTGCGGCATGCGACCGGGCCGCTGTGCACCGACGCGGTGGTCCTTTCGGGCGCGGATGGGCCCACCACGATCCGGGTGGTCGTGCGGCCGTCGGGAACAGAGCCGAAAGTGAAGTGCTACATCGAAGTTCGCCGCGGCGACGTCCACGATCTCGGTGAGGCGCGCTCACGTGCCGAAGCGCTGGCCGCACAACTGCGGCACCAGGCGCAGCGGTGGTGAACCGCTCGTCAGGTCACGCCAGCTGACTCTGCGGTGCGCACAGACTCATGCTCTCGGCGGTGGTCAGCAGTTCCAATCGGGCGAACCGACTTGCGGCCCTGCTTACCAGGCTCACCCTGCCATCGCGCAGCACCGACGCCGGGTGCATGGCGAGCAGATCATCGGAGACCGAGTTGCCGGTGCCGAGCAGCACGCCATGGCGGGCCCGCACGTGGCGGTCGCCGTCGGGTGTGTCGACCAAGGCCCCGACGGGCTGGCCGTCGTTGAAGATCAGTCGCTGAATCGCGCTGCACGCCTGGGTCTTTACCCCGCGCTCTTTGGCCACATCCCGCAGCCACTGGCGCAGGGTCACCCCGGACCGCCGAGCCGAAGGAATGTCCGCGACGACGCTGGCCAGGATCGACGTGCCGTCCTGCAGTCGCATTTCGGACATCGCCAACGCTGACAACCTGCTGAACACCAGACCGAACGGCGAGTTCAGGCAGTCGCGCGCCCAGTCCGCCAACGCGTGCCCATAGAACGGTGGCACCGGCGCCCGCCGATCGGTGGCGGCCTCTTCGAAAGATTGCACGGCAGCGGTCGGCAGCTGGCCGTTGGCGTGGATTCGGCACGCCGGACCGAGCTCGTCCGTCAGCTCTCCGAGATAGGCGGTTGTGGGCCCATCAAACTCATTGGTGCCCCAATACTTCTGCAGCAGTGCGGCCCAGGACTCGGCGGACTCGGCGAGGGACCCGATCTGCGGTGTCCGCCGACGCGGTTCGGCCACGAAAACAGACTGCCCGGCGTCGGCGGCGGCGATGGCGGCGGCCAGGCAGGCGCTGCCCGATCCGATGCAGACGATGTCGACGAGTTCGCTGTTGAACATGGTCATGAGCTCCATCTCGGCACTCACGGCGCGACCACGACACCAGCGCACTGTGCAAACTCGACGCATCTGCACACTTTCAGCAACGCATTCCCCTACCAATTTAGTCACTAGCTGGCTACGCCGTTACCGCGTCTCGCTTCTGAACAGAAACTGCGAGTCAGACAAATTCATTGCTACGCGCGGAGGCTAACACTTAGCCAGTCTTGCCGCACCGCGCTGTGACGAACTCAACTCGACCGCCTGGGCGCCGTGGGTGACACACCTCAGCGCCTCATGCGCGGACCAAGGTTAGCCCGGCAAGGGAATCGATGCAATACCGATGCGCGAGAAGCTACCCCCGGATCGCTGATTTACGTGCAAGAATATTGCCATTGATTACTGGCAGTTTCGATTTTGTAGCGTTAGATCGCGTGCCATCGCCGCAGCCGATGTTAGCCACCGCCAAGCAGTACGGCTGTCACGCAAACATGCATCGATACTGGATTCAACATGGCGCAGCCACCGCAAGTGACGTCATAGTGGTTTTTTAGCAAAGCGAAATAACACAAACTCCGAGATGCCGCAGCGTTGCGGGTCCGGAATTCCCAAATTTGGGAAAGGCTACGACTTTTTAGCCAATTTCTTGTGACCGACGGTAAAGCCTTTCCGCTAACCCCTCGGGTCCGGCACGCAGTTGGTAAGCGCTAACGCGGCCCGAACTGTCGGTCCCCCGCGTCGCCGAGGCCGGGAACGATATAGGCGATGTCGTTTAGTCGTTCGTCGATCGTCGCGGTGAACAGACGCAGATCCGGGGCCACGCTTTCCAGCGCCGCGAGGCCCTCGGGTGCGACCACCACGCAGATCGCCGTCACGTCAACAACATTGCGGGCCTGTAGCAGTCCGATCGTGTGGGCCATCGACCCGCCGGTGGCCAGCATCGGGTCGAGCACGATGACGGGTTGGGCGCTCAGATCGTCGGGCAGCGACTCCAAATACGGTCTGGGTTGGTGTGTTGTCTCGTCGCGAGCGACGCCGACGAAGCCGACGCGCGCCTCCGGGATCAACGCGTGTGCCTGATCGACCATGCCGAGCCCGGCTCGCAGGACGGGGACGAGCAGCGGCGGATTGGCCAGTCGGTGCCCGGTGGTCTCCGCGAGCGGGGTGCGAACCGTGACGGTTTCGGCGGCGCAGTCACGGGTGGCCTCGTAGACCAACATGAGGGTGAGGTCACGCAGCGCCGCCCGGAACGCCGCGTTGTCGGTATTGGCGTCGCGCAGCGTGGTCAGCCTCGCCGCGGCGAGCGGATGATCGATGACACGAACGTCCATGGGCGCACATTAGTGGAACCGATCAGGCCCGGAGGGCGTCATAAGCGCATGTTCGCCGATACCGATGCAATACGAGCGCTGGGATCCGCCAACTCGGCTCATGCCGACGACCTCGCCGACGTTGCCGCCACGCTGGCGGCACTGCCGATTGCGGCATCCGGACAGTCTCTGGGACCCATCGGTGCCGGTTTCGTGTCCGCCCTCACCGAGGCCGTGGCCGACGGATCCCGCGCCGCCGCCACACTCAGCGAGCGACTGTGGGCGTCGGATGCCGCTGCGTACTCCGTTGCGTCCGCTTACGACTCGGCCGACAACGCCGCGGGCACCCGCATCGCGGGCGCCTGACCATGACCGGCGCTCTGGTCGCTGCGCTGACGGCAGAACTGCGAGCGGTGCAGTCGATGGTCGGTCCGGGATGGTCCGGAGATGCTGCTGCCGAGCCAGTGGCGGCCTTGGCCAGGGCGCGAGACGCGCTTTCCGACATTTCCGCGGCGACCAGGCGGTCGTGGCGTCAGCCCGAATGGACCGGGGCGGGCGCCGACGGGGCGGCTGTCTTCATGGCGAGGACGCAGTCGGCCATCGACAGCCTGGCTGATCGTGCCCACCGGATGAATGCGGTGGCAAGCACCGCCGGGACCGCAGTGACACGCGCCCATGAGCGGCTGCGCGACATCATCGCGGACTTCGAATCGCACGCCGCAGCCCTGGAGCCGTTCCTGGATTCACCCGAGGTCGTTGCGGCCTTGCGAGCCGAGGCGCAGCGGTCGCTCGCCGACGCCCTCTCAGTCGTCGAGGAACTTCAGGCCGAGCTGGACGGGCACGCCTCGGCACTCGCTCGCCCGTCGGCGCCGCCACCGGCGTCAACGGCGCCGTCCGGGATCGGGTCGGCGTTGCCGTCGATGGGCTCGGCGATGGGCGGAGCTGCGCCGATGAGCCCCATGTCCGGTGACACCTCGGGTTCGGGATTCGGTGATCTGGCTTCGCTGTTCAAGCCGGATCCGCCGGCCGCGTTGCCCGAAGCCGGTGTCTTCGGCGACGGCGTCGCGATCCGGCTCCCCGATGGCAGCACCGCCACGGCGCCGAATGCGATGGCGGCCAGCGCGGTCCGGCATGCTCTGACACAGCTGGGAGTGCCGTACGACTGGGGCGGCACCACGCCGGGAGTCGGTTTGGACTGCAGCGGACTCACCCAGTGGGCGTATTCCGAAGCGGGACTGAGTCTTCCGCGTCTGGCACAGGAGCAAGACGTCGGAGCGCCTGTGGCAGCAGGCAATCTGCGGCCGGGCGACCTCGCCGTGTGGGATGGCCATGTCGCGATGATCGTCGGCAACGGCCAGATGGTCGAGGCCGGCGACCCGGTGCAACTGTCGGCAATTCGAACAGATAACGCCGGGCAGGGTTTTCAGGGATTCTGGCGGCCGACGGCGTGACCGTGATCAGGGTAGCGCCTCGGCCCACTCCATATGCCCCTCGAAGTCCAGCTCTGTCGCCATCGCGCGGTAGCGATCCCGATAATCGCGGTAGGCGGCCTCGTCTCCGCGCGCTCTGGCTAGCAGTACGCGTAACCGTAGTAGCCAGACGTCGCGTATCACCAGTCCATCGCCACCTGGCGTGGCGGCCAAGCGATCGATCGCAGCCTCGGCTTCGCCCATGTCACCCTCAGCCGCACGACGGAGTAGTGTCTCCACCAATACACCCGTCGTTGGAATTCCCCACGCCAGAAGCTGTCTCTCGGTCACCAACTGGTCGACGGCGGCGCGCATCAACGGTATTGCCTCGTCGCGATCTCCACGCCGCGCCCGTTCTGTGCCAGGTAGACGTTGACGAGCGGGCGATCCGCAGCAGGACATCGCGGCTGTCAGGGCGCCCTGGCCGTCCCCGCCGCGGCCGCGATCTGCACCCAACTGATCTCTGGTCGAGGCCGGCGACCCAGGTGCAACTGACGCCGAACCGGATCACGAATGCCGGTCCAAGGCTTCTAGCGACCGACGGCGTGACAACGCGTCCGGGGCATCGTCTTTTCTACCGGCGACCGTTCGCTGAATTGACCGGTCGGACCACGTTGCGCAGCATCAAAGATCAATGGCTGGTAATGCACCGCTGCCTGCAGGCGTCCGCTAGACTTTGACGGCACGGTCAATTTGCTGTCACTGTCTGGGTGGCGCGATCGGGCTGGCACCGACCGAAACTTCATCGACCCCGGTTTCGCGGCGACGTCTGGGTCGTCGGGGATACAGACATGGGTCATGGGATCTATATCGGTCGGGTCGGTGCGTTGGCGGTGGCGCTGGGTGTCGGGGTGGCGGCGGCCACCGGATACGGCATCGGCAACCCGGCGGCGGCATGGGCCGACGACGGAACCGAATCCTCGGACAACGCGCCCGACCCTGCCGATAAACCCTCCGATGATCCGACCGACACCGATACACCGGAGCTAGATGCTGGCAACGCGCCGCAACCGGGTTCCACACTCGGCAGCGGTCCCACCGCACCACAAATGCAATTCTCCAACACCGGCGGCGCGCACCTATCCGATCTGGACAAGGACACCGATCTGGACGAGAACTCCGATCTCGACGAAGACTCCGATCTGGACGAGAAGAGCACCGAGCAGGACGCCATCATCCCGATCCCGGTGGTGGACACCGCATCGGCCACCACACCGCAGACCGAAACCCCCACGCAGGCCCCAGTAACCGACCCCACGGTCGTGCCACCCGACCCACCGGCGCCCACCGAGTCACCGACCGACTACCTCCCACCCGCCGACACCGACACCAACACCCCCACCCTGAATAAGGACCCCAACGACCCCAAAGACCCCATCGACCAGGACAACGACGCCAACGCCGGACAGTTCAGCGACGGGCAACCCAGCGCACGCACACTGAACACATTGACCATCGATGACCCCACCGGCGCACCGCAGATGTTCATCGCCGCCGCAGCCGCACCCGACACCCCAGCCCCCGCGCCGCTGAAGGCTCAGCCAGCCAACCTGTTCGAAGCGCTGTTGTGGGCCCCGGTGGTGCTGGCCAACATCGCCATCACCGCCATCACCACCCTGCTGACCTCAATTTTCGCCCCCGCCCCGGCCACCCCCGCCCCGCCGATGATGCTGTTCGTCGTACTCGGCTGGGCACAACGCGAACTGCAACGCAGCTTCTTCAACCAATCCCCCACCGCCGTGGTCGACGCGATCACCACCTCTGAAGACACCGGCGTGAACATCGCGGTACTAGCCAACGACACCGACGCCGACATAACCACCTCGGTCGCCGGCCTGCCCGCCGGCGACGTGCTGACCGTCACCCACTACACCCAACCCGCCCACGGCTCGGTGGTGCTCAACGCGGACGGCACCTTCACCTACACCCCGAACGCCAACTACACCGGCACCGACACCTTCACCTACACCGTCTCCGATGAAGCCAGCCCCTGGCACGTCCACGGCCTGGAGGGTCTGCTCTTCGGCGGCGGCCACACCTCCACCACCACCGCCACCATCACCACCACCCCCGCCGACGACACCCCCGTCGCCGTCGACGACACCGCCACCGTCACCGAAGACAGCCCCGCCACCCTGATCCATGTGTTGGCCAACGACACCGACATCGACGCCGGACCCACACAAATCACCGCGATCACCCAACCCACCCACGGCACCGCCACCATCAGTGGCACCGCCGTCT
Organism: Mycobacteriaceae bacterium; assembly: GCA_019749805.1. Taxonomy (GTDB): domain Bacteria; phylum Actinomycetota; class Actinomycetes; order Mycobacteriales; family Mycobacteriaceae; genus Mycobacterium. The sequence goes on from JAIEPH010000050.1 coordinate 57,835, forward strand.
CCTACACCCCGACAGCGAACTTCAACGGCGCCGACGCCTTCACCTACACCCTCAATGGCGGCTCCACCGCCACAGTCTCACTCACCGTCACCTCGGTGTTCGACTACCCGACCGCAGTCAACGACATCGCCACTGTCGCCGAGGACAGCGCCGCCACTACGATTTACGTGACGGCGAACGACACCAGCCCGGACCCCGGACCCAAAACGGTGTTTGGCGTCACCCAGCCCGCCCACGGCGTGGTGACCTACTGGGACAGCGCGGTCGTCTACACCCCCGATGCGAACTTCGAAGGCATCGACACCTTCACCTATACCCTCAAGGCCGGCGGCTCCACCGCCACCGTCACCGTCACCGTCACCGCGGTCGACGACAACCCTGTGGCCAATCCGGATTTCCCCACGACATACGAAGACGACGCCTTCATCGTCGACGTGCTGTACAACGACACCGACATCGACGCCGGCCCCAAAGAAATCACCGCAGTCACCCAGCCCACCAACGGCACTACCGCCATCATTGAGGGTGTCGCCATCATCTACACCCCCGATGCCAACTTCAACAGCACCGACACCTTCAGCTACACCGTCAACGGCGACTCCACCGCCACCGTCACGTTCACCGTCAATCCGGTCCCCGACGCCCCGGTGGCCAACCCCGACAGCGTCACCACCGCCGAGGACACGGCGGTGCTCGTCGACGCGCTGGGCAACGACCTCGACGCCGACGGCGACGTCCTGGACCGCAAGCTGGTCACCGCGCCCACTAACGGCACCCTCGCCGAGATAAACGACGGCCCCAACGCCGGCGCATGGACCTATACCCCTAACGCGGGCTTCAGCGGAACCGACACCTTCACCTACCGCGCATTCGACGGCACCGCCTACAGCGACGCCGTCGCCGTCAGCATCACCGTCACCGCGGTCAACGACGCGCCCGTGGCCAACCCCGACACCTATACCACCGTCGAAGACACCCCACTCGTCGTCACCATTCCCAACGGCGTCACCGGCAACGACAGCGACCCCGACGACGACACTGCGCTCACCGCCACCGTCATCGGCCAACCCAACCACGGCAGCCTCAACCTCAACCCCGACGGCACCTTCACCTACACCCCCACCGCCAACTTCAACGGCACCGACACCTTCACGTACCGCGTCTCCGACGGCACCCTCACCGACACCACCACCGCCACCATCACCGTCACCCCCGTCCCCGACACCCCGGTGGCCAACCCCGACTCATTCACCACCGCCGAAGATTCCCCAGTAACAATCACTTTGGCTCAATTGGCAGCCAACGACACCGACGCCGACGGCGACCCCATCACCGTCTACTCCGCATCCCAAGTCACGAACGGCACGCTGGACGTCGTAGGCGGCAACTTCGTCTTCACCCCGAACGCCAACTACTCCGGCACCGGCGGCTTCACCTACGGGATCCACGACGGCACCAATCGAGTGGCCACCGGCATCGTCAGCATCACCGTCACCCCGGTCAACGACGCCCCCGTGGCCAACCCCGACACCTACACCACCACCGAAGACACCGCACTCATCGTCACCGTCCCCAACGGCGTCACCGGAAACGACAGCGACCCCGACGACAACACCGCACTCACCGCCACCATCGTCACCCCACCGGGCCACGGCACCCTCGACCTCAACCCCAACGGCACCTTCACCTACACCCCCGCCGCCAACTACACCGGCGACGACACCTTCACCTACCGCGCATTCGACGGCGCGGCCTTCAGCGACACCACCACCGCCACCATCACCATCACCCCGAGACCGATCACCGCGAACAACGACACGTACACGGCGATCGCCGGAAGCACTATCACCCTCACCCCCACCGCCAACGACACCACGAGCTTGGCGAGCCCGCTGGGCGACATCAGGCGCCTCACCGAACCCGCCAACGGATTCGTTTACGAGTCGTTCGGCGTCCTGAACTATCGGTCGCACCCCGACTTCCTCGGGACCGACACCTTCACCTACACCGTCGCCGACAGCGCCGACCCCACCATCGTGTCCAAAACCGCGACAGTCACCATCAACGTGGTCCGGCCGATCACCGCAAACGACGACGCCTACACAGCAGTCACCGGCGCGACCATCGAACTCACCCCAGCCGTCAACGACACCACCTTGTTGAACAGTCCCCTAGGCGACGTCAGGATCGGGACACAACCGGCCAACGGCCTCCTCCTGTTCGAAAACAACGGTGTGCTCACCTACCGGTCCTGGAACGGCTTCCTCGGAACCGACACCTTCACCTACACCGTCGCCGACGCGTACTCAGGCGACATCGTCTCCAATGTCGCCACCGTTACGATCACCGTCGTTCCCTACAACCCGCTCACCGCGTCCGACGACGCCTACACGATTCTCGGCCGGCCAACGGTGCTGACTCCGACCGCCAACGACACCACCGATCTGTATAGGCCCTTCGGTGCCATCACCATCGCCGATGGTCCACAGCACGGCACACTGAGCCAGACCAACGGCGTCATGACCTACACGGCGAACGCCGGCTATGTCGGAACCGACACCTTCAACTACACCGTCAGTGACAGCGTCGATCCCACGAAGGTGTCAAACACCGCCACGGTCACGCTCAACGTCATCGCCTACAACCCGATCCTCGCGAACGAGGACACGTACTCGATCCCGTTCAACACTCCGACCGTCCTGACCCCGGCCGTAACCTTCAACGACACAACCGATCTGGGCACTCCGCTGGGCGACGTGTCGATCGTCGGCAGTCCTTCCCACGGTACCGTGAGCACGTCGGACGGCGTGCTGACCTATACACCGGACGCAGGCTATTCGGGCACCGATAGTTTCATCTACACCGTGCGCGACAGCGTCGATCCGACGAAGGTGTCGGCGCCCGGCACCGTCACGCTCACGGTCCATCCGTTCAGCCCGATCGTGGCGAGAAGCGACGTGTACACGGTGCTCACGGGCACGTTCACCAAGCTGCTGCCCTTCATCACCGCGAACGACACCGGCAGCATCAACGGACTCGGTCCGATCACCATCGTCACCGGTCCATCGCACGGTTACCTCGTCCAAGAGGACGGGGTCCTGACCTATCGCGCGGGTAACGACTTCACCGGCACGGATACCTTCACCTACACCGTCTCGGACAGTTCCTACACCGACATCGTGTCGAATCCTGCGACGGTCACCCTGACCGTCGTCGACTCCCCGCCCGTCTACGCGGGAGAGGACAACATCACTGTCTTCACCAACGAACCGACGGCGCTCACGCCGAGGCTGTTCTACAACGACCGATTCCCGGCCGACAATCCACCGGGTCCGATTAATCTGCTGACCCAACCCGTGCACGGCACGCTCAGCGAGAGCAACGGCACGCTGACCTACACCCCGAACACCGATTTCAACGGCGTGGACAGCTTCATCTACACCGTGGCCGACAGCGGCGACCCGAGCATTGTGTCGCTTCCGACGCTGGTCACCCTCACGGTGACCGATGCGATCACAGCCAACAACGATTTCTACTATGCGTCACCGGGCGAGACAATCGAGTTTGACCCGATTTTCACCTACAACGACGTCAACCTCACCGGCAACGCGCTCACCGATCCGGTATTCGGGCCGACCCGTGGCGGCACCATCACAAAGATCGGCACCAAGTACTACTACACGCCTCCCCCCAACTTCACCGGCCTCGACAGCTTCTACTACACCGTCGCCGATAGCGAAGATCCAACGCATAGCGCCAGCGCGTTGGTGCAGGTGGTCGCGGTAGACGCCAACGGAAACTTCTTGCGGTGATCCGCCGCCCGGTCGTATCGGCGGCCGCCGCGATGTCCGTAACGCGCGCGGTACGGCTCCGTACGGCCGCTCGCCGAACTCACCCTCAAACCCGGTGGCTATTCTGTGCGCCATGGCTGCTGACATCGTGCCGATCCGGCTTGGGCTGACCAAGGGCGACTTCTACACGCTTTGGGCGCCGCGGTGGCGTGACGAGGGCGACGAGTGGGAGGCGTTCCTCGGCAAGGACGAGGACCTCTATGCCTTCGAGACGGTGGCCGACCTGGTCGCATTCGTCAGGACAAACAAGGACAACGACCTGACCGACCATCCCGCATGGGAAAAGCTCACCGAGGCCAACGCCCACCGGTTCGACCCCACCGAGGAACGCCAGTACGACGTGGTAGGCGTTCCGGAGCTGGCCGCCGAGAAGCCCAGCGAGGAAACGGTGTCGCAGCTGCACCGGTCGCTGGCCATCGCATCATCCATCGGATCGGTGTGTGAACTCCCCGCCATCAGCAAGTTCTTCAATGGCAACCCGGGCCTTGCTCAGCTGGGCGGCGGGGCCGAGGCGTTCTCTGGCCGTGCAGGCCGCAAGCGGTGGGCCGAGATCGAGTCGGCGATCGGCCGCAGCTGGGACAACGTCGTGGACGCCATCGATGAACTCATCAGCACCCCCGACGTCGACGCCGCGGCTTCGAAGAAGGCTGCCGAGGAACTGGCCGAGGAGGCTCCCGAATTCGAGGAGGAGGTTGTCGACGACGTCGAAGAGACCGACGAGGACGACGTCGACGAAACCGACGAACTCGAGGACCACGCCGGCGGTGCGGTCCTCGGCAGCGACGACGACTTCTGGGTCAAGGTCGGCATCGACCCGGTGCGGATCATGACCACCGGCGGTACGTACTACACCCTGCGGTGCTACCTCGACGACCAGCCGGTCTTCCTCGGTCGCAACGGCCGCATCAGCGTGTTCGGATCCGAGCGCGCATTGGCGCGGTATCTGGCCGACGAGCACGACCACGACATTTCGAACCTGGCCACATATGACGACATCCGCACGGCCGCCAACGATGGGTCGCTGCGCGTGAACGTCGCCGACGAGAACGTGTACGTACTCACCGAGATCGTCGACTATCTCGCCGAAGGACCCGACGCGATCGACCGTGACCAGCTGGACCTGGCCGTCGAATTGCTCAGGGACGTGGGCGATTACGCCGAGGACACCGTGGTCGAAGAGTCCCTGGACGCCGACCAGCCGCTGGGCAAGATCGTCTCGTACGTGCTGGATCCGGAAAAAGTCCGGAAACCGACACCCCCGTACGCGAAGGCGGTTGAACAGTGGGAGTCGCTGGAAGCCTTCCTCGAATCGCGCCTGCGCGCCGAATAAGGTTGCAGCTCAGCCGATCAGCACCGCGAAACGCGGCTTGATCACGTCGTCGATGATGGCCAGCCGTTCGTCGAACGAGATGAAAGCGGACTTCATCGCGTTGATGGTGAATCGCTGAAGGTCGCTCCACCCGTAACCGAACGTCTCGACGAGTCGCAGCATCTCCTGGCTCATCGTCGTGTCGCTGATCAACCGGTTGTCGGTGTTGACGGTGACGCGGAACCGCAGCCGGGCAAGCAGATCGAACGGGTGCTCGCCGATGCTGCCGACCGCACCGGTCTGCACGTTGCTGCTGGGACACATCTCGAACGGAATCCTCTTGTCCCGCAACAACGACGCTAACCTGCCCAACTCCGCGGTCCCGTCCGGCCCCTCGGTGATGTCGTCGACGATCCGCACGCCATGACCGAGGCGGTCGGCGCCGCAGAACGCAATCGCCTCGTGGATGGACGGAAGTCCGAACGCCTCTCCAGCGTGAATCGTGAACCGGGCGTTGTTGCCCCGCATGTACTCGAACGCGTCGAGGTGTCGCGTCGGCGGATACCCGGCCTCGGCGCCCGCGATGTCGAAGCCCACCACGCCCTTATCGCGGAACCGGATCGCCAACTCGGCTATCTCCAGCGACCGTGCCTGATGCCGCATCGCCGTGACCAGGCATCGCACCACAATGGAGCGGCCCTCGGCGCTGGCCGCCTTCTCACCATCGGCGAAACCGGCCAACACGGCATCGACGACCGCGTCCAGAGACAGGCCGGCGTCGATGTGAAGTTCAGGCGCGAACCGGATCTCGGCGTAGACCACGTTGTCTGCTGCAAGGTCCTCGACGCATTCGAAGGCCACCCGGTGCAGGGCCTCGGGTGTCTGCATCACCCCGACGGTGTGTGCGAAAGGTTCCAGGTAGCGCACCAGCGATCCGCTATGCGCCGCGGTACGGAAGAACGACGCGAGTCCGTCGACGTCGGTGGCCGGCAGCTCGTCATAGCCGGTCGCGTCGGCGAGCTCGAGCACGGTGGCCGGTCGCAGCCCGCCGTCGAGGTGGTCGTGCAGCAGCGCCTTGGGCGCCTGCCGAATCGACTCCAACGTCAGTGCAGCCACTTCAACCTCCGCTCGTGATCCGATCGATGATCAGCGGGCGCTCTGGTGGCGCATGGTCCCCGACGCGCCAGCCGCCGTCCAGTTCGGCCATCGCGGCCTCGAAACGCTCCGGCGTCTCGGTGTACAGCGTGAACAGCGGCTCACCCGGCGCTACGGGCTCGCCGGGACGGCGGTGGATACGCAGACCCGCACCGGACTGCACGCGCTCACCGGGCACAGAGCGACCCGCACCGAGCCGCCACACCGCAAGACCCACCGCCATCGCGTCGATGCTTTCCATGGTGCCACCACGCGGCGCGGTGACGGCCTCGGTATAGGCGCCGATGGGCAACGTGTCCGGAGAGAGGGCGCCGGGATCGCCACCCTGCGCGGCGACCAGCTTGCGGAACCGGTCCATGGCGGTGCCATCCCGCAGCGTCTGAGCCGGGTCGGCACCGTTGATGCCGGCGGCGTCGAGCATCTCCTCAGCCAGCGCCAGCGTCAGCTCCACGACGTCTGACGGGCCTCCGCCGGCCAGCACCTCCAGGGACTCGGCGACCTCGATGGCGTTGCCCACCGTGCGCCCCAGCGGCGTCGACATGTCGGTCAGCAACACCCGGGTCACCAGCCCGGCTGCGGTGCCGAGCTCGGCGAGCGTGTGGGCCAGTTCTCGGCACTCTTCCTCGGTGTTGAGAAACGCGCCCGAACCCACCTTGCAATCGAGCACCAGCGACGCGGCCCCCTCGGCGATCTTCTTGCTCATCACCGAGCTGGCGATCAGCGGCAGTGATTCGGTGGTGCCCGTGACGTCGCGCAGTGCATAGATCTTTCGGTCCGCCGGCGCCAGCTCACCGGCGGCGAAGATCGCGGCACCGATATCGCAAAGTTGTTGACGAATCTGTGCTTTCGGCAACTCGGGGGTGAACCCGGGGATGGACTCCAGCTTGTCGAGGGTGCCGCCGGTATGGCCGAGTCCGCGCCCTGCCGCCTGCGGCACCGCACCGCCGCACGCCATCACGACCGGCACGAGCGGGATGGTGATCTTGTCACCCACCCCGCCGGTGGAGTGCTTGTCCACCAACGCCAATGGCTTTCCATCGCGGCGCAGATCCGTAAAGTCCAGGCGCTCGCCGGAGGCCACCATCGCCGCCGTCCAGCGAGTGATCTCCGATCGGGTCATACCGCGGAGAAAGATCGCCATCAACAGCGCCGACATCTGCGCATCGGCCACCCGGCCGTGGGTGTAGGCGTCGATCACCCAGTCGATCGCCGCGTCAGAGAGCACGCCACCGTCGCGCTTGGTCCTGATGATCGTCGGCGCGTCGAATGTGAACTGCATCACGGGATTACGGTACTTCTTCCTGAGGTCCCTCACGCCGTGCCAGGTCCTGCGGTCCGAACGCGTCGGGCAGCAACTCACCAAGCGGCCGTGGCCCCATCGGGTGGTCGATCAGCATCTGAGGCCCGCCATGCTCGAGCAGCACCTGCCGGCACCGCCCGCATGGCATCAGCACCTCTCCCGCACGGTCCACGCACGACAGCGCGATGAGCCTTCCGCCCCCGCTGGAATGCAGGGCGCACACCACTGAACACTCAGCACAGAGACCTAGGCCATATGAGACATTCTCCACATTGCAGCCGGACACCATTCGGTGATCGTCGACCAGCGCGGCAGCCCCGACGGAGAAGCCCGAATACGGCGCATACGCATGGATGGACGCCTCAGTTGCCTTGTGGCGCAGCATTTTCCAGTCGATTTCGGAAGTCATGTCGCCCTTGCCTGGATCGATTCTGAATGCATTCCGAAGCTCCCGTCCCGCGGCCGGCCAGTGACCAAGGTAACCCTAACTTTTTCCGTTTTACGTGCACCGACGGCTAAACGGTAGTTCGTTAAGGAGTAGAAGTGGGTTTAGAGTCGCCCCGAGGTTTGGGCAGCGGTTCGCAGCCACGGCCAGCGTCCGGCCGCCGTGGCGGCTCCGAGCCCAAGCGTCCACCGAAGGCGTTGGAGGCCAGATGAGTACTCAGACAACCGGGGGACCGGCCGCGGCCCTGGATGTGCCTGCTCCGCGATCCGAACCGTCGCGCAGACGCACCCTCTATCGCGGTGACCCCGGGATGTGGTCCTGGGTGCTGCACCGCATCACCGGCGCCACCATCTTCTTCTTCCTGTTCGTCCACGTGCTCGACACCGCGCTCGTGCGGGTCAGCCCGCAGGCGTACAACGAGGTCATCGAGACGTACAAGACACCGATCGTCGGGCTGATGGAGATCGGACTCGTGGTCGCGGTCCTCTACCACGCCCTCAACGGCATCCGGGTGATCCTCATCGACTTCTGGGCCAAGGGCCCCCGGTATCAAAAGCAGATGCTGTGGGTCGTCATCGGCATCTTTCTCGCCGTCTTCATTCCCGCCCTCGGCATGATCGGGATGCACATGGTGGAGCGGTTCCTATGAGCGCGCCAGGCGGCCCGACCGGCGCCTGGACGCCGCATCACAAGGAGGGCCGTATCGCCCCGGTGATGGAGAAGGAGTACGACCGCCCGGCCAGCCTGGACCATCCTCGGGCGCCGCGGCGTCCGCGTGGCATCCCCTACTTCGAGAAATACGCGTGGCTGTTCATGCGATTTTCTGGTGTCGCCCTTGTCTTTCTCGCGCTCGGCCACCTGTTCATCATGTTGATCTGGGACGGCGGGGTGTACCGCATCGACTTCAACTACGTCGCGCAGCGGTGGGCCTCACCGTTCTGGCAGATCTGGGACATGGCCCTGCTGTGGCTGGCGATGATCCACGGCGCCAACGGCATGCGCACGATCATCGGCGACTACGCCCGCAAGAACACCACGAAGTTCTATTTGAACTCGCTGCTATTGCTGGCGACCGGCTTCACCCTGGTGTTGGGCAGCTACGTGCTCGTCACCTTCGACGCGAGCATCGCATGACCTTTTACGGGGAGCTCACCTCATGATTCAAGAACATCGCTACGACGTGGTGATCGTCGGCGCAGGGGGCGCGGGTATGCGCGCCGCCGTCGAGGCCGGTCCACGGGCCCGTACCGCCGTGCTGACCAAGCTGTACCCGACCCGCAGCCACACGGGCGCGGCGCAGGGCGGCATGTGCGCTGCACTGGCCAACGTCGAAGAGGACAACTGGGAATGGCACACCTTCGACACCGTCAAGGGCGGCGACTACCTCGCCGACCAGGACGCCGTCGAGATCATGTGCAAGGAAGCCATCGACGCGGTGCTCGACCTCGAGAAGATGGGCATGCCGTTCAACCGCACCCCCGAAGGGCGCATCGATCAGCGCCGGTTCGGCGGGCACACCCGCGACCACGGCAAGGCACCGGTGCGCCGGGCGTGCTACGCCGCCGACCGCACCGGCCACATGATCCTGCAGACGCTGTACCAAAACTGCGTCAAGCACGACGTCGAGTTCTTCAACGAGTTCTACGCACTCGACATCGCGATCACCGAAACGCAGTCCGGTCCGGTGGCCACCGGGGTCATCGCCTATGAGCTGGCCACGGGCGACATCCACGTCTTCCACGCCAAGGCGATCGTGTTCGCCACCGGCGGCTCGGGCCGCATGTACAAGACGACCTCTAACGCGCACACACTGACCGGAGATGGCCTCGGTATCGTGTTTCGCAAGGGACTTCCCTTGGAGGACATGGAGTTTCACCAATTCCACCCGACAGGTCTGGCCGGCCTGGGCATCCTGATCTCCGAGGCCGTACGCGGTGAGGGCGGTCGGCTGCTCAACGGTGACGGCGAGCGGTTCATGGAGCGCTACGCGCCGACCATCGTCGACCTGGCGCCGCGCGACATCGTGGCCCGCTCGATGGTGCTCGAGGTGCTCGAAGGCCGCGGCGCCGGTCCCAACAAGGACTACGTGTACATCGACGTCCGGCACCTGGGCGCGGACGTGCTCGAGGCCAAGCTGCCCGACATCACCGAGTTCGCCCGCACCTACCTGGGCGTCGACCCCGTCACCGAACTGGTGCCGGTGTACCCGACGTGCCACTACGTCATGGGCGGGATCCCGACGACGATCAGCGGTCAGGTGCTGCGCGACAACACCACTCCCCTGCCCGGCCTTTACGCCGCGGGCGAGTGCGCATGCGTTTCGGTGCACGGCGCCAACCGGCTGGGCACCAACTCGCTGCTGGACATCAACGTATTCGGCAGGCGCGCGGGGATCGCGGCGGCCAACTACGCACTCGGCCACGACTTCGTCGACCTGCCCACGGACCCGGCGGGCACGGTCGTCAGCTGGGTCGGCGACATCCTCTCCGAGCACGGCAACGAACGCGTCGCCGACATCCGCGGCACGCTGCAACAGTCGATGGACAACAACGCCGCGGTGTTCCGTACCGAAGAGACCCTCAAGCAGGCGCTCACCGACATCCATGCGCTAAAGGAGCGCTATTCCCGAATCACCGTGCAGGACAAGGGAAAGCGTTACAACAGCGACCTGCTCGAAGCGATCGAGCTGGGCTTCCTGCTGGAGTTGGCCGAGGTCACCGTCGTCGGTGCGCTCAACCGCAAGGAGTCCCGCGGCGGCCACGCCCGCGAGGACTACCCCAACCGTGACGACACCAACTACATGCGCCACACCATGGCCTACAAAGAAGGCAGTGATCTGCTGAGCGACGTCCGGCTGGACTACAAGCCGGTGGTGCAGACCCGCTACGAGCCGATGGAACGGAAGTACTGAGATGACTATCGCTCCCGAAGTCTCGACCAAGGACCCCGAGCTGCCACCGGTGCCGGACGGCGCGGTGCTGGTGACGCTGAAGATCGCCCGTTTCAACCCGGAGGATCCCGACACGTCGGGCTGGCAGAGCTATCGCGTGCCGTGCCTGCCGTCGGACCGGTTGCTCAACCTGCTGCACTACGTCAAGTGGTATCTGGACGGCACTCTGACATTCCGGCGCTCGTGCGCACACGGCGTCTGCGGCTCAGATGCCATGCGTATCAACGGCGTCAACCGCTTGGCGTGCAAGGTCCTGATGCGCGACCTGCTTCCGAAGAAGGCGAGCAAGCAACTCACCATCACCATCGAACCGATCCGCGGCCTGCCCGTGGAGAAGGACCTCGTGGTGAACATGGAGCCGTTCTTCGACGCCTACCGTGCGATCAAGCCGTACCTGATGACGTCCGGCAACGAGCCGACCCGCGAACGCATCCAGAGCCAGACCGACCGTCACCGCTACGACGACACCACCAAGTGCATCCTGTGCGCGTGCTGCACCACCAGCTGCCCGGTGTACTGGAGCGAGGGAAGCTATTTCGGGCCCGCCGCGATCGTCAACGCGCACCGGTTCATCTTCGACAGCCGTGACGAGGGCGCCGCCGAACGCCTCGACATCCTCAACGAGGTCGACGGGGTGTGGCGCTGCCGCACGACGTTCAACTGCACCGAATCCTGCCCGCGCGGCATCCAGGTCACGCAGGCCATCCAGGAGGTCAAGCGCGCGCTGATGTTCGCGCGCTGAGGGAATCGGTTGCCGAGGTGACACCCCGAGCGCACCAGCGCCGCAGGCGCATTGGCACATCCAGCAGCCTTCCTAGCGTCGCCGACCGCCGCCGGGCCTTGGCATGGGAGGCCGAGGACCTGGCCCTGGACGCCCGATATTCGGAGGCCCTGGGCGCCCGATATTTGGAGGCCCTGGAGCCCCGATACCTGGAGGGCCAGGAATCGGGACGTCGAGGTCGAGGTCGACATCGACGATGTCCGGGACATAAACGGGCAACCAGGGATCGACGTACACGGCCGGAGGTAGTGGCCATTCGCAGATATTTGTCGCGAAGTTCCAGTACATGCCCGGCGGGCAAGGTGGCGGTGGTGGTGGTTGGGCGCGGCCGACCGCCGGGCTCGCGAGTTCAATCAGCGGCAGAATTGTGAATACGATGGCAGACACGGCACTGCGCTTGAGCCAAGGCTTCATCGGCGTCTTCTCTCAGTTGCCTTCTGCGTGGAGATCCTACGATTCGTGCGCTGTGCGGGGGCTCGAATAGGCGCGGCCGCTGCAACCGTGTCATGAGGGTGTGCAGAAGCCTGCGCCGGGCCAGGGGTTCCACCCGGGGTGAACCGAAAGGTTCGGGCCGACGCCTCATTGGCGAATGTGCTTACGCGCCGGGGTCAGCGGACCTATCGTGCCTTCATACGGTGCAGGAAGCCTTAACGCTTGGATTGCGCGAATAGCGCATTCATGGAGGAGGTCGGCAATGATGCTGTGGTCGGGACGTCCTGAGCATCGGGCCGGAGTGGGTGCCGTCGCCGCTGTCACATTGGTCGGTGCGATATTTCTCGGAACCTCCGCGCCTTCAAGCGCTCAGCCGCCACCGGCGCCGCCGAATTGCTCGCCGGCGGACTGGGCGGGCGTCAGGGCGGGCGTTGCCGCAGCGGCGTCGACCTATTTGTTCACCCACCCTCCCGTGAATGACTTCTTCGCCACCCTGAAAGGCCAATCCCGGGAGGAAATGCAACCTCAGGTGCAGGCGTATCTAGACGCCAACCCGCAGGTTAGGGCCGAACTTCAGGGCATCAAGCAACCCGCAGTCGACTTCCTGAACCGCTGCAACCAGCAACCGAATCCGTCGGACACGCCAATTCCCTGACCGCGCGCTGACGTGATTTCGGTGCGCAAACGCCCGCCAGCGATCGTAGGGGCACCGAAATCGCGAGGACTGGTGTCACACTTTCGCGGGCTGTCTCGTCTAACCGGTATGACTCAGACATCTCGCATCGAACCCGTATCCCCGAAGCACGCATCGCTGATGACCAAGGTCTTCTACCGGGTCGCCAAGCGCAAGTTCGGTGAGGTACCCGAACCCTTCGCCGTGGCGGCGCATCATCCGCGGCTGATGCTGGCCAACGTGGTCCACGAGGGCATGCTGGGATCGGCGTCCAAGAAGCTGCCCAAGAACGTGCTCGAGCTGGCGGTGTTTTGGACCGCGCGCACCGTCGGTTGTTCGTGGTGTGTCGACTTCGGTTCGATGCTGCAGCGTCTCGACGGACTCGACGTCGACCGGCTCAAGCACATCGACGACTACGCCACGTCCCCGCTCTTCAACGACGACGAGCGCGCCGCCATCGCTTATGCCAACGCGATGACCACCGACCCGCACACCATCACCGACGAACAGGTCGCCGATCTTCAGCGCCGCTTCGGCGACGACGGCGTGATCGAGCTGACCTACCAGATCGGTGTGGAGAACATGCGGGCGCGAATGTACTCAGCGCTGGGCATCACCGAGCAGGGCTTCAACTCCGGCGATGCGTGCCGGGTGCCGTGGGCTAGCGAGGAGCATCTGACCTGAGCGGCGAGCCGGTGAACTTGTCCGGATTGGCGATATCCCAGATGGCGCAAACCTTTTCGTCGCGCACGGTCATCGCCGTCACGCGCGGCATGACCTCCGGATAGCCGTCGTTTGCGGGCGACCCGGCGAGGTAGGTGCCCAGCTGGCCGTTGATGTTCGCCATCTGGCTCGACGACAGGAATCCCGGCCCGTAACGTGCGGCCAGCCCGAACAGGAAACGCGCCACCTTGTCCGGACCGTGAATGACGCGCGCGGCCGTCGGTGCCTTGCGGTTCGAGTCACCGGTAAACGTCACATCCGGATGCAGGAGGGCCACAACGGCTTTCATGTCACCAGCGGCCAATGCCAGCATCAGCCTGCCGACCACCTCGTTGTGCACATCGTCGGAGACCGCGGGCGGTGCGGCCGCCACCGCGCGCCGCGCTCGCGATGCCAGCTGGCGTGCGGCCGCGTCGGTGACGCCGAGCACCGACGCGATCTCGCCGAACGGCACGGCGAACCCGTCGTGCAGCACAAACGCCACCCGCTGATCGGGGCTCAGGCGCTCCAGTACCACCATCGCGGCGAACCGCGCGTCCTCACCGGCTACCACGGCGGCCAGCGGATCGTTGCCGTCCAGCGCGGTCACGACGGGTTCGGGCAGCCATTCGCCGTAGTACATCTCGCGTCGATGGGCGGCCGAACGCAGCCGGTCGAGCGCCAACCGGCTGACCACCGTCGTCAACCAGGCCCGCAGATCGGTGATCGCATCGGAGTCGGCGCGATCCCATCGCAGCCACGCATCCTGGACGATGTCTTCTGCGTCAGCGATCGTCCCGGTCAGCCGATACGCTACCGACAGCAGGTGCGGCCGCAATTCCTCGAATTCGTCGATCCGCGTGGTTCCCGAAAGCCGGGTCATGGCCCAAGTCTAGAACCGCCGAGTCGTGCACTGATTCCGTCGCCAAATCGCGCTTATTCCTCGATTCCCGGTTAGGACCCCCGCGGAAACCGCGCAAACCGTATATTCCGCACATGGCAATCAAGGAACCCGACGCCCCCGCCGTCGGTGACAAGGGGCTGCAGGCAGGCGCCCTCGGCCTTGTCGGCAACATCGTCATCGGTCTCGCCGCCGTCGCTCCCGCGTACAGCCTGGCCGCCACCCTCGGCTACGTCGTCCTCGCGGTCGGCGACAAGGCACCGTCGATGTTCGTGCTCGCGTTCATCCCGATGCTCCTCGTCGCATTCGCCTACAAGGAATTGTCCCAGGACACCCCGGACTGCGGCACCACGTTCACGTGGGGCACCAAGGCGTTCGGCCCGTGGATCGGATGGATCGGCGGCTGGGGCCTGGCGGTGTCGGCGATCATCGTGCTTGCCAACGTGGCCGAGATTGCGGCGATCTACCTGTTCGAGTTCCTCGGCCTCGACGACCTCGCCGAGAACATCCTTGCCAAGGTGCTGCTCGGCTCCTTCTTCATCATCGCGATGACCCTGATCAGTGCGCGCGGCATCGTGGTGTCCGAGCGGTTTCAGAATGTGTTGATCGCCATCCAGTTCGGCGTGCTGGTCATCGTCAGCATCATCGCGCTGGTGCGCGTGTTCTCCGGAACCGCCGGAGCCCAGGCGATCACGCCGCAACTGTCCTGGCTCTGGCCCAGCGGCTTGGACATGTCTTCGATCGCCGCCGCGATCATCCTCTGCATCTTCATCTACTGGGGCTGGGACGCCTGTCTGGCGGTCGGCGAGGAAACCAAGGACCCCGGCCGCACCCCCGGTATCGCCGCAGTGATCACCACGCTGATCCTGGTGTGTACCTACGTGCTGGTCGCCTATGCGGTGCAGTCGTTCTCCGGCTTCAGCGACGTGGGCATCGGATTGAACAATCCGATGAACACCGACGATGTGCTGACCGTGCTCGGGAAGCCGGTCGCAGGAACCATCGCGGCCTCCCTGCTGCTGCTCACCGTCTCCGTCTCGGCGCTGTCGTCGACCCAGACGACCATCCTGCCCACCGCCCGCGGCACGCTGTCGATGGCGGTCTATGAGGCGATCCCCAAACGGTTCTCGTACGTGCATCCCCGCTACATGACCCCGGCCTTCGGCACCATCGTGATGGGGCTGGCGGCCCTGTTCTTCTACCTGTTGCTGACCTTCCTGTCAGAGAACGCGCTCGCCGACTCGGTCGCATCGCTTGGGCTCGCGGTCGCGTTCTACTACGGCATCACCGCGTTCGCGTGCGTCTGGTACTTCCGCAGGACTTTGTTCACCTCGGCACGAAACCTGTTCTTCCGGGGCATCTTCCCGCTGATCGGAGGCATCGCGATGGCGGCGGCGTTCGGCATCAGCGCCAAGGACATGATCGCCCCGGACTACGGCTACACCGCGTTCGGCCCGATCGGCGGCGTCTTCGTGCTCGGTGTCGGCATGCTCGTGCTCGGCATCCCGTTGATGTTGGCGTGCTTCGCATTTGGGACCAAACGGTTTTTCCGCGGCGAGACTCTCAACGCGAACACCGAAGTCAAGGTCCCTGACGCCTTCTAGGAGAAGCAATGCATCTGACAGTCGGCTATCTCGCAACCCCGACCGGGGACGACGGCGTCGCGCTTGCGAGCGCTCTCGCCAAAACCTTCGACGCGCAGGTCGACGTCGTTCTTGTTGTGCGGCAGGAACTTCCGGACGGCCATCCCGGTCGCGTGGAGTACCAGCAGTTGCTCGTTGAACGCGGCGAGGACTGGATCTCCCGGGCAATCGACCGGCTCACCGCCAAAGGTGTCAGCGCATCGTCCACCGTGATGGTGGGAGAGTCTTTCGCCGAATCGCTCGTCGGCTTTGCCGAACAGAAGGATTCGGACCTCATCGTCGTCGGCGGCGCGCGCGACGGGTTCTTCGGCGGCCACACCATCGGACCGGTGACCGGCTCGCTGCTGCACTCCTCGCCGATTCCGGTGGCGCTCGCCCCGCGTGGATACGCCGACGACCCGGACGAGACGTTCGCGGCCGTGACCGCTGCGGTGCCGACCCGTCCGGGCGACGACAACCCGCTACCGTTCGCGATCACCCTCGCCAGCGCAGCCGGCCTGGCTATCCGGATGGTGTCGCTGGTGTCTTCCGAGAATCTCACCGAGGCCGCCAACGCGCGAGAGGTGCGCCAGCTCCAAAGGGCCGCCGCCGAAGAGAATCTCGCCGTCGCGGCGCGGGTACTTCCGGACGCCCCCGAGATCAAGTCCCTTGTCGCCGAGGGCATGACGCTGGAGTCCGCGCTGAAGAAGCTGCGGTGGGACGACGGCGACCTGTTGGTCGTCGGCTCCGCGCGCTTCGCGGCACCACGGCGGATCTTCCTTGGATCGACCGCCGCACGCATTCTGGCCGGCGTCGACGTCCCGGTGATCGTGGTCCCGAAGGGCGATTAGCGCTCCATCGCCGCGAGACCCTGTTAACGCTTCGTGAAGATCGTCCGGTGCCATTCCTTATCGGCCACCCCGGTGATGTCGCTCATGACGTGCTTGATCGTGAGGTACTCCTCGAGCGAATAGTCGCTCATGTCCTTGCCGAATCCTGACGCGCCGACGCCGCCGTGGGGCATCTCGCTGATGATCGGAATGTGGTCGTTGATCCAGACACAGCCCGCGTTGATCTCCCGTGACGCCCGCTGCGCGCGGTACACATCGCGCGTCCACGCCGAAGCCGCCAAACCGAACGCGGTGTCATTGGCCTGCCGCAGCGCGTCGTCGTCATCGGTGAACGGCCGCACCGTCAGCACCGGGCCGAAGACCTCGTCGCGGTAGATCTCGGAGGCCTCGTCGACATCGGCGATGAGCGTCGGACGGTAGAACGACCCCGGCAGATCGGGCGCCACGCCGCCGGTGACGACGCGTCCCCCCTGACCGGGCGCCCGCTCGACCATGCCCGCGACCTTGGCGCGGTGCGCCATCGAGATCAACGGGCCCAGGTCGGTGTCGGGGTCGTGCGGATCGCCGACCACCACCTTGCCCATCACCTCGGCGACACCGGCGACGAAGTCGTCGTACAAATCTCGCGCCACGATCGCGCGCGTCGCGGCCGTGCAGTCCTGTCCGGTGTTGATGAGCGCACCGGCGACCGCGCCCTGGATCGCGGCATTCAGATCAGCGTCGTCGAACACCACGAACGGCGCCTTACCACCCAATTCCAACTGCGTGCGGTGGCCGTGCACCGCGGCCGCCGCCATCACCTTGCGCCCCACCGGGGTCGAGCCCGTGAACGTGACGACGTCGACGTCGGGGTGCCCGGCCAGGGCGGTGCCGACATCCCCGCCTGCACCGGTCACGACGTTGAAAACCCCGTCGGGCAGACCTGCCTCGGTCGCCAGCCGGGCCAGGGTCAGCGTCGTCAGCGGTGTGAGCTCGGCGGGTTTGATGACCACGCTGCACCCGGCGGCCAACGCCGGCAACACCTTCCACACCGCCATCTGCAGCGGATAGTTCCACGGCGTGATGGTCGCAACCACGCCGACGGCCTCGCGACGGATGCTCGACGTGTGATCACCGGAGTACTCGGCGGTGGCCTTGCCCTCGAGATGGCGTGCGGCACCGGAGAAGAACGAGATGTTGTCGATGCTGCCCGGCACGTCGAACTCCGTGGCCAAACGCACCGGCTTTCCGGTCTGGCTCACTTCCTCGGCGATGATCGCCGCCGCGTTGGTGTCGACGAGTTCGGCGAGTTTGGCGAGCACCCCGGCGCGGTCGACGGGGGGAGCCGTCGCCCAGCCGCGCAACGCGGCGCGGGCTGAAGCCACGGCGCGGTCGACGTCGGCCGGAGTCGCCAGGGCCATCTCGGCCACCGTCGATCCGTCCGCGGGGTTGACCACCTGATGTACGCCGCCGTCGGTGACCACCGGCGCCCCGTCGATCCAGCTGCCTGCCAACGTCGTGGGCACGGTCTTGGGAGAAGACACGGTCATCGTTCAACGCTAACCGACTCCGATCGGCCAAGCTACGCATTCCTGCAGCGCGAAGCCGTCAAAACGCGTGATTTCATGGTCATAGTTGCTTGCTACGACGGATTCCGTGCACAATCTCATGCATGGCTAACCCGGGTGTTGGACCCGTGTCGTTCCGTGTCAACCAGTCCAAACCTGGCGCGGCGTTCCAACTCGACGACTTGTCCAAACAGATCATCGAGAAGCTGCAGCAGGACGGCCGACGTTCCTATGCCGGCATCGGCAAGGCAGTCGGCCTCTCCGAGGCCGCGGTCCGGCAGCGGGTGCAGCGCATGGTCGACGCGGGTGTCATGCAGATCGTCGCGGTCACCGATCCGATGCAACTGGGCTTCGCGCGCCAGGCCATGATCGGCATCAAGTGCACCGGGGACACCACCAAAGTGGCCGAGAAGCTGGCCACCATCGAATCCGTCGACTACGTGGTGCTGACGGCGGGTTCGTTCGACGCGATCGTCGAAGTCGTCTGCACGGACGACGACGACCTTCTCGACCTCCTCAACACCCAGATCCGCGCACTGCCGGGAGTGATATCAACAGAGACCCTTGTCTACCTGAAACTCGTTAAACAGCAATACAATTGGGGCACAAGATGACAGCTACCGATATCGACCTCTCCGCCGAGCTGGGCGCCACCGCCGATCGCCACCTGTGGGGGCACTTCGCTCGCCACGGCGCCGGCATCACGCCGCCGATCATCACTCGCGGCGAAGGCGTCACCATCTGGGACAGCAAGGGCAAGAGCTACATCGACGGCCTGTCAGGGCTTTTCGTGGTCCAGGTCGGCCACGGTCGCAAGGAGATCGCCGAGGCGGCGGCCAAGCAGGCCGAGACGCTGGCGTTCTTCCCGTTGTGGTCCTACGCAACGCCGTCGGCGATCGAGCTATCCGAGCGCATCGCAGGGTACGCACCGGGCGATCTGAACCGCGTGTTCTTCACCACCGGCGGTGGTGAAGCCGTGGAGTCGGCGTGGAAGCTGGCCAAGAACTACTTCAAGCTGACCGGCAAACCCGGTAAGCACAAGGTGATTTCGCGTGCGATCGCATACCACGGCACCCCGCAGGGTGCGCTGGCGATCACCGGGTTGCCGGCGTTCAAGGAGCAGTTCGAGCCACTGACACCGGGCGGATTCCGCGCGCCCAACACCAACTTCTACCGGGCACCCGCCCAGTTCGAGCACGACGCGAAGGCTTTCGGCCGGTACTGTGCGGACCGCATCGCCGAAGCGATCGAGTTCGAGGGCCCCGACACCGTCTGCGCGGTGTTCCTGGAACCCGTACAGAACGCCGGCGGCTGCTTCCCGCCGCCGCCAGGGTATTTCGAGCGGGTCCGTGAGATCTGCGACGAGTACGACGTCCTGTTGGTGTCCGACGAGGTGATCTGCGCTTACGGCCGGATCGGCTCGATGTTCGCCTGCGACGACTTCGGCTACGTACCCGACATCATCACCTGCGCAAAGGGTTTGACGTCGGGTTACTCGCCTATCGGCGCAATGATCGCCTCCGACCGGCTGTTCGAACCGTTCAACGACGGCAAGACGACGTTCGCGCACGGTTACACATTCGGCGGGCATCCGGTGTCGTCGGCGGTGGCGCTGGCCAACCTCGACATCTTCGAGCGCGAGGGTCTCAACGACCACGTCAAGGAGATGGCACCGGCGTTCCGCGCGACTCTCGAGCAGCTCTATGACCTCCCGATCGTCGGTGACGTCCGGGGCGAGGGCTTCTTCTACGGCATCGAGTTGGTGAAGGACAAGACCACCAAGGAGACCTTCAACGACGAGGAATCTGAGCGGTTACTCCGTGGTTTTCTTACCCCCGCGATCTTCGAGGCGGGCCTGTACTGCCGTGCCGATGACCGGGGCGACCCAGTCGTGCAGTTGGCGCCGCCGTTGATCAGCGGTCAGAAGGAGTTCGACGCGATTTACGAGATCCTTCGCGGCGTCCTCGAAGAAGCGGGTCGGTTGCTCTAGCGAACCGCGCTAACGTCGGCGGCGTGCCTGCCAAACAGCCCAAGCCGCCGATCGACCCCGTCCGCTGGAATCCGCCGCCGGTCGACCCGTTGCCGGAGTTTCCGTCGGCGGACGTGACGGTGGTACCCGTGCCGGGTGATGCGCCCGAGGATGTGGTGGTCGACGGCGACGGCCACATCTGGGCCGGCCTGATCGACGGCAAGATCGTGCGTATCCCGCCGGATGGCGGCGCGCCGGTGGTCGTCGCCGAGATCGACAACCGGCCGCTGGGCCTACACGTCGCCCGCGACGGCCGGTTGCTCATCTGTAGCAGTCCCGGTGGCCTGCTGGCGCTCGATCCGGCCAGCGGCGCCATCGAGACGCTGGTCTCTGACGTCGACGGACGCCCGCTACAGTTCTGTTCCAATGTCACCGAATTACCCGACGGCACAATTTATTTCACCGAGTCGACGAGCGCCTTCACCTACGAGCACTTTCTCGGGCCGATCTTCGAGGCCCGCAACCGCGGCAGCGTTTTCCGTCGCGACCCCGACGGCACGGTGCTCACCGTGGTCGCCGGACTGTACTTCGCCAACGGCATCACTCCTACCGCCGACGGGTCGGCGCTGGTGTTCGCCGAAACCCAGGCGCGGCGACTGTCGAAGTACTGGCTCACCGGTGACATGGCGGGCACGGTGACACCGCTGGCGGTCAATCTGCCCGGCAGTCCGGACAACTTGTCGACTGGTGCCGACGGACGCATCTGGTGCGCGATGGTGTCGGCTACCAATCCGATCGCGGAGTGGTTGCCGAAGAGTCCGCCGGTATTGCGCAAGCTGCTGTGGCGACTACCGGACCGGGCACAACCGAAGATCAAGCCGACGGTGTGGGCGGTGGCGTTCGACCCCGATACCGGCAACCCAGTCGCAGGTGTGCGCACCGAGCATCCCGGGTTCGGTTTGGTGACCGGTCTGGTCGAAGCCGGCGGCAAGCTGTGGATGGGCAGCATCGGCTTCCCGGCCGTCGCGCACGTCGACCTCGCGGCCACCGCCTTGCGCTGAGATCGGGCGCCCCGAAATCCGAGTTTTGTAGACGGTTTCTCGCACGTCTTCTACAAAAGTCCGATTTCGGCACGGTGACCGTACCCGCCGAGTCACATTTGAAACTCCAATCACACCAGTCACAGCGCGCCTCCTGGGAAACCCGCCCGCAACGTCCTAATCTGCGCTCACCATGGCGAACGTACGAACCTCGTCCAAACGCGCTGCGGCCCTGGTGGCGGCCCTGTTTCTGCTGACCTCGCCCGCGGTGGCCGCCGCCGCGCCGGATGCCGCGCCGGACACCAACGCTTGCCCGTACAAGCAATCGACGCCACCGGCCGTCGACGCGTCCGAGGTGCCCAAACCCGGCCAGGCCGCACCCGGTCCGCTGCCCGTTCCGGCCAAGCCGATGGGCGGCGATGCGCTCGCAGGTTGCGGCATCATCACCGCGCCCGGCACCCCACCGCTGCCCAACGACATCTCGGCCGAAGCGTGGCTGGTCGCCGACCTCGACACCGGCGACGTCATCGCCGCCAAGGATCCGCACGGCAGGCACCGGCCCGCCAGCATCATCAAGGTCCTCGTCGCGATGCAGGCCATCAAGGAACTACCGATCCACAAGGTCGTACCGGGCACCGCCGAGGATTCAGCGCAGGAAGGCACCAAGGTCGGCGTCGGCGAAAACGGCCACTACTCCATCAACGACCTGCTGCATGGTCTGCTGATGTATTCGGGCAACGACGCCGCGCACGCACTGGCGGCCCAGATGGGCGGAATGGAAACCACGATCGGCAAGCTCAACGTCCTTGCCGACAAGCTCGGCGGGCACGACACGCGGGTCGCGACGCCGTCGGGTCTCGACGGTCCTGGCATGAGCACGTCTGCGTACGACATCGGCCTGTTTTACCGATATGCGTGGCAGAACCCGATTTTCAGCGACATCGTCAGCACGCGCACCTTCGACTTCCCCGGTCGTGGTGATGCCGGCTATCCGATCGAGAACGACAACAAGCTGCTCGCCAACTATCCCGGCGCTCTCGGCGGCAAGACCGGCTTCACCGACGACGCGGGCCAGACGTTCGTGGGTGCGGCCAACCGTGACGGACGCCGACTGGTCGCGGTGCTGCTGCGCGGAACCCGCCAGCCGATCGCACCCTGGGAGCAGGCGGCGCATCTACTTGACTACGGCTTCGCGACGGCGCCGGGCACCAAGGTCGGCACGCTGATCGAACCCGACCCTTCTCTGCTCGCGCCGAAGCCTGAAGCGGCCGCGGGAGCCGAGGCTCTCAACGCCGCACCGGTGCTGCCCGACATCGACGCCACGCCCGTGCGCGTGGGTGTCGGCATCGTCGGCTCGATCATCGTATTCGGGCTCATCATGGGCGCCCGATCACTCAATCGCCGCCCCCAGCACTGATTCAGCCGCGGCGGCGACATCCGGTCACGGCCCCCAAGCGGGCCGAGGCAACGCGGCGGCCTTCTTGCCGAGCTTTCCGGACCGGACCTGCGCGGCGAGGCTGTCGAGAATCACCCGCGAGCTCATCAGCGCGGTCTGTTCTGCCCAGTCATAGGGCGGCGAGCACTCCACCACCTCGATACCGGCCAACCCGGGCTCGGACACCATCTTGACCAGGTTCAGTGCTTCGCGCGGCAGCAGCCCACCCGGCTCGGGCCAGCCGGTGCCCGGCACGAAACCGGCGTCGATCACGTCGATATCGAACGACAGATAGACCGCTTTGGCACCCTTCCAAGCGATTTCGAGCGCCATCTCAGCGATCTTCTCGACCCCGACACGTTCCACGTCGCCGACGGTGATGACCGTCGACTGGCGTTCGCGGCCGACCTTCACGCCCTCGCGTGGGCTCTGCCAGCCGCCGATACCGATCTGCACGAGGTTGGTCGCCGGCGCGTTCTTGATGTTGGTCGCGTGGAACCACGGGGTGGTGTGCATCCGCTCGTCGAGGTCGGTCTCCTGGGTGTCGACATGGCGGTCGAAGTGGATGATCCCGATGTTGCCGTCCATGTAGGGCGCCAGCCCGCGGATCGTCGGGAAGCCGATCGAGTGGTCGCCGCCGAGAACGATGGGCATGACGCCCTTCTGCGCCACGTGTGCCATCGCCTGACTGATCTGGTCGAACGACTTCTCCAGATTGCCCGGGATCGTGAACACGTCGCCGATGTCGACCATGTTCAGCTGCTCGCGCAGGTCGACCCCGGACTCGTAGTTGTACGTGCCGAACAGGTTCGTGGAACGACGAATTCCCTGAGGCCCGAAACGGGTGCCGGGCCGGTACGTGGCACCGGCATCGAGCGGCACACCGAAGATCGCCACCTCGGCGTCGTCGACCTCGTTGACGTCCTCGATGAACGGGCACTTCAGAAAGGTGCCGCGCTCACCGGCGAAGTGCGGCTTCTCGCCGCGCACGAACGTCGAGATGGTCCGGTCGTTGATGGTGGGCGCGGCCTCCAGGCCGTAGCTCAGGCCGCGTTCGATCTCCTCACGCAACCGGCGGTCGCCGAGATTTGCCTCTGCTTGCTGCGCCCACGCGCCTTCGGAGTTCGGCAAGGACGGATCGGGTCGGCCGCTGAATTCGGGACCATCGGACACGAGATCTCCTTACGCGCCGTCTTGTCGCTGACCGGGTACGACGCACCTCGTCCGGGGCGCCGGATCGCACGGCGCCTGCCGCCATTGTCGGCACGACGCCGTATCCCTGTCCAGCGCTGAATGAAACGCATCGTTAACACCGGTCGCGATCGGTCGTAACGAGCTGCGTCTTTTCTGGCATGGACTCACAGAAGTTGTGGGGCGCGTCTAGGGTTCCGCCGGCATGCCGGGTCTGGTCCGAGAGACGCAGGCGGCCGGCACCGACGCACGACCGTTCCACGGCGGGACAAAAGCCCGGGAGACTTCCGCAAGTGTGGAGGCTCCGCTTCCGCGCATCACCTCGGGAGATCCCAAATGATTCTTCTCGGCGTGGCGATCAGCATCGCCGTTGTCGTGGCCGTCGGCTTCTATGTGTCCAAGCGTATCGAGGGCGACAGCTCCAATTTCCTTGTCGGCGGCCGGATGTTGCCCTTCTGGCTCGTCGGCGGCGCACTCATGGGCGCGGCCGTCGACACCAACGCCACCCTCGGCAATACCGACCTCGCCTTCGAGTTCGGCTTCTGGGCCGGCGCGGCGCTGCCGCTGGGTCTGGCGCTGTGTCTGACGATCACCGGCATCTTCTTCGCCAAACCGATGAACCGGATGGGGCTGACGTCGTTTCCCGACTACTACCGGCTGCGGTTCGGGCGTTCGGTGGAGGTGGGCGCCTCGGTACTGTTGGCCGTCGCGTTCTGCATGCTGGTGGCTGGCAATCTCGTCGCGGGCGGGTTCCTGTTCAACTACTTCCTCGGCATGCCCTACTGGCTGGGTGTGGTCCTGATCGCGGCGATCGCGGTGGCCTACACCGGAACCGGCGGCCTGATCGCTGACGCCTACACGGCGATCATCCAGATGTCGCTGATCCTGATCGGCGCGATCGGGTTGTTCGTGTGGATGACAAGCACCCACGGTCTCGATATCGCCGGGGGAACCGGGCCGTTCGCGCTCGGGCAACTCTCCGATCCGGCCCAGGGTGCAGTCATCAACTGGGCGACGCTGATCGCGCTAGGCATCGGTGACATCGTCGCGATCGATTTCATGGCCCGCGTGTTCTCTGCCAAGTCACCCGAGGCTGCGCGTAAGGCCTGCTTCACCGCGGCCGCGGGCACCGTTGCGATCTGCGTACCGTTCGGATTGGTTGTGCTGGCGGCACATTCGTTCCTGCCCGAAGAACTCGACGGTCCGGTGCTGTTTGTCCTCCTGGACCAATACGCACCGGTTGGGTTGACCGTACTGGTGCTGTGCGGGCTCGTCGGCGCATCGATGTCCACCGCGAACGGCGCGATCCTGGCGATCTCCAATGTGTGCGTGCGCAACCTCGGCGGCGTCCGCCGGGTGCACGAGCCCGGCAAGAGGGATCCGCTGCTGCGGGCCACCCGGATCGCGATGGTTCCGATGACCTTGTTCTCCATCGTGTTCGCAATATATGTGCAGCAGACCGGAATCTTGCTGACGCTCGCCTTCGACCTGATGCTCGCTTGCCTGGTCGTGCCATTCATCCTCGGGCTGGTGTGGCGCCGCGGCACCACCACGGCCGCCGTTGCCTCGATCGCCGTCGGCTTCGTCGTCCGGATCGGGCTGTTCGTCATGACCCCGACGATGTTCGGGGTCGAGAACACGATTCTCTACATCCCCAACGACCTCATCAGCGCGTCGTTCGACGGGTGGCCGACGTTCATCGCGTTCGCGGCCGGCCTGCTGACCTATGTCGTCGTGTCGTTGATGACACCGCCGGCAACGTTGCGCGGTCTGGACATTCAGGTCGCGCAGGATGTCGACGATGCCCTTGATTCCACGACAGTCGAGACCGAGACGGAGCCTGTCCTCGCGGGGGAGGCTGCGCCCGTATAGGGTAGCCGAGACTCACGGGCGGCGGCTCCACCGCGAAATCCCCAGTGCACCAACGGCTCCCAGAGCAGCCGCGGCCAACGCACCGCGAATCCCCAGGCCCTCTCGGAACTCGACGCGCGGGGTGATCTGTGCCGGGTTGGGCGGATCGACCGGGGCCGCCGCCAAGTTATCGGATGACGTCGCGGCCCACGCCGTGGCGAACAGAATGAGGCGAGAGGTGATGTAGGCGAACACCATCAGACCCAGCACCGGACCGAACGTCGCCCCGGCCGGTCCGGTCACGACTGAGCGCAGGTAGATCGACGCGACCTGCTTGAAGATCTCGAAGGCCACCGCGGCCATCAGCCCGGCCCTCAGCGCACTGCGGAAACTGACCGACTCGCGGGGCAGTCGGGCGATGACCCAGGTGAACAGCAGCCAGGTGATGAGCACCGACACCGCCAGCGAAGCCGCCCGCAGCGCAATGCTCACGCCCGGAACATCCTCCATCCCAAACCATTTCAGCACCTGTTTCATCGCGCCCGAGCCACTCAAGACGGTCAGCCCGATCGTGACGACCAGCGCGAGGAACAGACCCACCATCGCCGTCAGATCCGACAGCTTGGTGCGCACGAACCCCTTCGTGTCATGCCGCGCCAGTCCCCACATCTGGCTCAGCGCTTCACGCAGGTTCGCCATCCAGCCCAGACCGGCCCATGCGGCGGTCGCGAGGCCGATGATGCCGACGGAGGTGCGCGATTTGATCGCCGAGTTCATCAGATCGACCAGTTGCTGCCCGATGTCGCCCGAGAACGTCGACTTGATCCGCTCCTGGATCTCGGCGAGCAGCTCGGGCTGGCTCGCCAGGATGAAGCCGCCGATCGCGAACGCCACCATCAGCATCGGAAAGAGCGCGAATATCGTGAAGTACGTGATGCCTGCGGCGTAGAAGTCGCCCTTGCTCTGCTGGTATCGCTCTTGGGCCCGCATCACGTGGTCGAACCAGTGGTACCGCGCGCGAAAGCGATCGAGAATCCCGGGTTTGGACTCGTCCGAGTTGCCCGGCTCGACCGGAGGTGTCATTCGTGCCTCCAAGCGAGTTGCGTGCGTTGGCTAGGTCCCCCGGGGAAACCCTAAACGGTCATATACCCGCTGCAGAGTGTTTGAAGACACCTCTCTGGCACGCTCGGCGCCGGTGGCCAGCACCGCCTCCAGCTCGGCGGGATCGGCCATCAGTTCGTCGACGCGCGCCTGGATCGGCGTGACGAACTCGACGACGGCCTCGGCGGTGTCGGCCTTCAGGTCGCCGTAGCCGCGGCCGTCGTAACCTTCGACGAGCTTGTCGACGTCGGTGCCGGTGATCGCGGACTGGATGCTCAACAGGTTCGACACGCCGGCCTTGGCGGCCGGGTCGTAGCGGATCTCGCGCTCGCTGTCGGTCACCGCCGACCGGATCTTCTTCGCGGTCTTCTTCGGATCGTCGAGCAGGCTGATCAGCCCGGCGTCGGTGGCCGCGGACTTACTCATCTTCGACGCGGGATCCTGCAGGTCGTAGATCTTGGCGGTGGCCTTCTGGATCAGTACGTCGGGCACCACGAAGGTGTCCGGAAAGCGGGCGTTGAACCGTTGCGCGACGTCGCGGGCCAGCTCCAGATGCTGGCGCTGGTCCTCCCCGACCGGAACCAGTTCGGTGTCGTAGAGCAGCACGTCGGCGGCCATCAGCACCGGATACGTGAACAGGCCGACGGTCGTGGCCTCCGCACCTTCCTTCTGCGACTTGTCCTTGAACTGGGTCATCCGCGACGCCTGCCCGAATCCGGTGAAACAGCCCAGCACCCAAGCGAGTTCGGCGTGCTCGGGCACCTGGCTCTGGACGAAGACGGTGGACCGTGACGGGTCGATGCCGAGCGCGAGGTATTGCGCTGCGGTCACCATGGTGCGCCGACGCAACTCCTCGGGATCCTGCGGGACGGTGATCGCGTGCAGGTTGACCACGCAGAAGAACGCGTCGTAGTCGTCCTGCATGCCCACCCACTGCTTGATGGCGCCCAGGGCATTGCCCAGGTGCAGGGAGTCAGATGTGGGTTGGACACCGGAAAAGACGCGACGCGCAGTGCTCATGATGGACCAATCTTGGCATGGTCAGCCAATGGCTTTTTGAGCGCTCTGTTCCCGGGACTCCTCGATGGCCCTGCGTGCGAAAACCCACCGTTCGGTGATCGCCAGCTGGCTGCGGCCGCGGCCCAGGAAGGTGATGAACCAGGAGTACACGGCGACGATGCGGTTTCGGCTGCCGACCAGGTAGTAGAGGTGTAGACCGAGCCACGCGAGCCAGGCCAGGAAACCGCCGAACTCGACCTTGCCGATCTGGCATACCGCGCTGAACCGCGAGACGGTGGCCATGCTGCCTTTGTTGGTGTACTTGAACGGCTTTCGTTCCACCGCGTCCGAGCTCTTGAGTTCGCTCTTGATCTGCTTGGCGGCGTAGACCGCGCCCTGGATCGCGCCCTGCGCCATCCCCGGGACGCCGGGAACGCTCATCAGATCGCCGATGACGAAGACGTTCGGATGGCCCTTGACCGTGAGGTCAGGCTCGACGATGACGCGTCCGGCCCTGTCGACCTCGGTGCCGTCGGACTGCTCGGCTATCAGCTTGCCCAGCGGGCTGGCCTGCACGCCGGCCGACCAAACCTTGACGGCGGCTTCGATTCTGGCTTCGCCACCGTCTGCGCCACCTTCCTTGACGGTCAGGCCCATGTAGTCGACATCAGTGACCAACGTGTTGAGCTTGACCTCGACGCCCATCTTCTCCAGCCGGCGCTGCGCCTTGAGCCCGAGCTTGGGCCCCATCGGGGGCAGCACCGCTGGGGCGGCCTCGACCAGAATCACCCGGGCCTCGGTGGGGTCGATGGTGCGGAACGCACCGGCCAGGGTCCGATCGGCGAGCTCGGCGATCTGTCCGACGACCTCGACCCCGGTCGGTCCGGCGCCGACGACGACGAAGGTCAGCCGGCGCTTGCGTTCGGCCTCTGATGTCGTCACCTCGGCCGCCTCGAACGCGCCCAGGATCCGACCACGCAGCTCCAGCGCATCGTCGACCGTCTTCATGCCGGGTGCAAACGCCTCGAAATGGTCGTTGCCGAAATACGACTGCTGGGCGCCTGCGGCCACGATCAGACTGTCGTACGGCGTGACCCGCTCCCAATCGAGCAGCTTCGACGTGACCGTCTTGTTCTCGAGGTCGATTCCGGCCACATCCCCGAGCAATACTTCGGTGTTCTTGTTCTTACGCAGGATGATTCGCGTCGCCGGTGCGATTTCACCGACCGACAGGATGCCGGTGGCGACTTGATAGAGCAGCGGCTGGAACAGGTGGTGGGTCGTCTTCGCGATCAGGGTGACGTCGACATCCGCGCGCTTGAGCTGTTTGGCCGCGAACAGTCCACCGAAGCCGGACCCGATGATGACGACGCGATGACGCCGGGGAGCGATGTTGTCGACGGTCATTGGCCGACCCTAACGGTCATGTGTCCCGCTCACAGTCCACAGCAGGTGAATATTCGCCGGTGGCCGTTACCATCGCCCGGGGCGACGGGCTTGCGGTACCGGCGGTACCACCTTTAGTGTCGGGCAGATGATCGAGCGCGCACCCATCCACCTGGGCTCCGGCGAACCACTGCTTTTGCTACACCCGTTCATGATGTCGCAGAACGTGTGGAAAGGTGTCGCACCGCTGATTGCTGACACCGGTCGGTACGAGGTGCTGGCACCGACCATGCCCGGCCACAACGGCGGTATCAAGGGCAGGTTCTTCCTGGACACCGTCGAGCTGGCCGACGACATGGAACGCCGGATGGACGCGCTGGGCTGGGACACCGTGCACCTCGTGGGCAACTCGCTGGGCGGCTGGGTGGCGTTCGAGCTGGCGCGGCGAGGGCGGGCCCGCAGCCTGACCGGCATCGCCCCCGCCGGTGGCTGGACCCGCTATACGCCCGCCAAATTCGAAATCGTGTTCAAATTCGTGGCCGGCCTACCCGTCTACCTGGGCGCCAAGTTACTTGGCGAACGTGCGCTCAAGCTGCCTTTCGTCCGTCAGCTGGGCTTCGTGCCGATCAGCGCGACGGCGGACCGCCTCAACGACGACCAGTGGCGCGACATCATCGACGACGTCACCCACTGCCCGGCCTACTACCAGCTGCTGGTCAAGTCGCTGCTGATGCCCGGCCTGGTGGAACTGGCCGAGGCCAAGACGCCCACGCATCTGGTCATCTGCGAGAAAGACCGGGTGCTTCCGCATCCGAGGTTCACCCGGCACTTCACCACTCACCTGCCAGAGTCGACGCAGATCACCCATCTCGACGACGTCGGGCACATCCCGATGTTCGAGGCGCCGCGCCGGGTCGCCGACCTGATCGTCGAGTTCACCGACCGCCACGCGACGCCTCCGCCCCACCAGGCGATCGGCTAGCCGCGCGCGGACTCCAGGGTCGAGTTCAGCGTCTTGCTCGGCCGCATGATCGCCGTGGTCTTCTCCGCGTCGGGCCAGTAGTAACCACCGATGTCCACCGAATCCCCTTGCACCTCTGCAAGTTCAGACACGATGGCCTCTTCGTTCTCCGCGAACGATTTCGCGAGCGCGGCGAAGTGGTCGGCGAGCTCCTTGTCCTCGCTCTGTTCGGCGAGTTCCTGTGCCCAATACATGGCGAGGTAGAACTGGCTGCCGCGGTTGTCGAGCTCACCGGTTTTGCGCGACGGCCCCTTGTCGTTCTCCAGCAGCTTGCCGATCGCGCCGTCGAGCGTCTTGCCCAACAGGGTGGCGCGCTTGTTATCCGTCTTGTTGCCCAGATCCTCGAAACAGGCGCCCAGCGCGAGGAACTCGCCGAGCGAATCCCACCGCAGGTGGTTCTCCTCGACCAGCTGATGCACATGCTTTGGCGCCGATCCACCCGCGCCCGTCTCGTACATTCCGCCGCCCGCCATCAGCGGCACGATCGACAGCATCTTGGCGCTGGTGCCCAGCTCCAGAATCGGGAACAGGTCGGTGAGGTAGTCACGCAGGATGTTTCCGGTGACGGCGATGGTGTCCTGTCCGCGGGTGACCCGCTCCAGCGTGTACCGCATGGCCCAGACCTGCGGCATGATCTGGATGTGCAGGCCCTCGGTGTCGTGGTCCTGTAGGTACGCCTTGACCTTCTTGCGCAGTTCGGCCTCGTGCGGACGCTCGGTGTCCAGCCAGAACACCGCCGTCATCCCTGACGCGCGGGCACGGCTGACGGCCAGCTTGACCCAGTCGCGGATCGCCGCATCCTTGGTAACGGGCATGCGCCAGATATCGCCCTCTTCGACATCCCAGGACAGCAGCACCTCGCCGGTGGCGATGTCGACGATGTCGGCGACGCCGTCCTCGGGGATCTCGAAGGTCTTGTCGTGTGACCCGTACTCCTCGGCCTTCTGCGCCATCAGGCCGACGTTCGGCACGGTGCCCATCGTCGTGGGATCGAACTGGCCGTTGGTCTTACACCAGTTGATCATCTCCTGATAGATGCGGGAGAACGTCGACTCGGGGTTGACCGCCTTGGTGTCCTTGGTGCGACCGTCGGCGCCGTACATCTTGCCGCCGAGTCGGATCATGGCGGGCATCGAAGCGTCGACGATCACATCGCTGGGCGAGTGAAAGTTGGTGATTCCCTTGGCCGAATCCACCATCGCCAACTCGGGACGGTGCTCGTGGACGTCGTGGATGTCCTGGATGATCTGCTCGCGCTGGAACGACGGCAGCGCCTCGATCTTGTTGTAGAGATCGACCATCCCGTTGTTGACATTCACTCCGAGTTCGTCGAGCACGTCCTGATGCTTTGCGAAGGCGTCCTTGTAGAAGACCTTCACGCAGTGACCGAACACGATGGGGTGGCTGACCTTCATCATCGTCGCCTTGACGTGCAACGAGAACATCACCCCGGTCTTGTAGGCATCCTCGATCTGCTGTTCGTAGAACTCGACGAGCGCCTTCTTACTCATGAACATGGATTCGATGACGTCGCCGTCCTCCAGCGCCGTCTCGGGCTTGAGCACAATCGTCTGGCCGCCCTTGGTTTTCAGCTCCATCCGCACCGTGCGATCGCGATCCAGGGTCATCGACTTCTCGCCGTGGTAGAAGTCCCCACCCTTCATGGTTGCCACGTGGGTGCGCGACGCCATCGACCACTCACCCATGCTGTGCGGATGCTTGCGGGCGTACTCCTTGACCGCGTTGGGAGCGCGTCGATCCGAATTCCCTTCGCGCAGTACGGGGTTCACGGCGCTGCCCAAAATCTTGCCGTACCGCTCCTTGAGCGCCTTCTCCTCGTCATTCTTGGGCTGCGCAGGATAGTCGGGTACCGCGTAGCCCTTCTCCTGCAACTCCTTGACCGCGGCGTAGAGCTGCGGCACCGACGCACTGATGTTGGGCAGCTTGATGATGTTGGTGTCGGGCGACTGCGTCAGCTTGCCCAGCTCGCCGAGGTTGTCGGGTACCCGCTGCTCTTCGGTCAGGTAGTCACCGAACTCGGCAAGGATGCGGGCCGCCACGGAGATGTCACTGGTTTCGATGTTGATCCCGGCCGGGTCGGCGAAGGTACGGATGATGGGTAGAAAGCCATAGGTCGCAAGCAGCGGCGCCTCGTCGGTCAGGGTGTAGATGATGGTCGGCTGCTCTTCGCTCATGTGATGTTTCTCCCGGCGTCTTCTCGGTCAGTTCGACAAAGCTCCGCGTTGTGCGCGGCGGCTATAAGTATTGCGTCGAACACGACGCTACGCGTGGGCCACCTTGTACTCCCGGGCGGACTTCGGCTACTGGCGGGTAGCTTTCGGCCCGCCTCATTCGCCGCATCGCGGCCGCCAGAAACAGGCTGCTGGCACGCAGTCAGCCCCATGCGATAGTCTGTGCTCGGTCATGAGCGCCAGCGTCAAGCCCCGGCTCGCTGGCCGGCAACCCTCCAACCGCGGTGGGGTGCTCCGGGTGAAGACCAGGTTGAGTAGCCGCTAGCGAGCGGTTGCCGGCAAGCGCGGGTCCGTTTGACGGGCCCCCTGACACAAATGGAGGGCCGTCTCATGAGCGCGCCAGAAGACCCGAGCCAGAATTGGGCGTTCGAAACCAAGCAGGTCCACGCGGGCCAGACCCCCGATATCGCGACCAACGCACGTGCTCTGCCGATCTACCAGACCACGTCGTACACGTTCAACAGCACCGATCACGCCGCCGCGCTGTTCGGCCTCGCCGAGCCTGGCAACATCTACACCCGGATCATGAATCCGACGCAGGACGTCGTCGAGCAGCGCATCGCGGCGCTGGAGGGCGGCGTCGCCGCGCTGTTTTTGGCATCCGGTCAGGCCGCCGAGCACTTCGCGATCCTGAACCTGGCCAACGCGGGCGACCACATCGTCTCCAGCCCACGGCTCTACGGCGGCACCTACAACCTGTTCCACTACACGCTGCCCAAGATCGGGATCGAGGTCAGCTTCGTCGACGACCCCGACGACCTGGACTCCTGGCGGGCGGCGGTGCGGCCCAACACCAAGGCGTTCTTCGCCGAGACGATCTCCAACCCTCAAATAGATGTGCTCGACATTCCATCGGTAGCCGCAGTAGCACACGACAACGACGTGCCATTGATCGTCGACAACACGATCGCGACGCCGTACCTGATCCAACCGCTTGCCCACGGCGCCGACATCGTCGTGCACTCGGCCACCAAGTACCTCGGCGGGCACGGCGCGGCGATCGCCGGCGTGATCGTCGACGGCGGCACTTTCGACTGGACCAACGGCAAGTTCCCCGGATTCACCACACCCGACCCGAGCTATCACGGTGTGGTATTCGCCGAACTCGGCCCTCCCGCATACGCATTGAAGGCGCGCGTGCAACTGCTCCGCGACCTTGGCTCGGCGGCGTCGCCGTTCAACGCGTTCCTGGTCGCCCAGGGGCTGGAGACATTGAGCCTGCGGGTCGAACGGCACGTGCAGAACGCGCAGCGCGTCGCCGACTACCTCGCCGGGCACGGGGACGTCATCTCCGTGAACTACGCTGGGCTGCCCACCTCCCCGTGGTATGAGCTCGGAAAGAAGCTGGCTCCCAAGGGAACCGGTGCGGTACTGGCGTTCGAGCTGGCCGGCGGCATCGACGCGGGCAAGGCGTTCGTCAACGCGCTCACATTGCACAGCCATGTCGCCAACATCGGCGACGTGCGGTCGCTGGTCATCCATCCGGCGTCGACGACGCATGCGCAGTTGTCGCCCGAGGAGCAGCTGGCCACCGGCGTCACTCCGGGGCTCGTGCGCCTCGCGGTCGGCATCGAAGGTATCGATGACATCCTTGCCGACCTCGAACAGGGCTTCGCCGCCGCCAAACAGATCAGAGGGTCGGCCGATCCGAAATCCGCGGCGGCATTCTGATGACGTTGCTCGATAAGGAACTCGACGTGAACATCGATGAGCGCGACGAGCATGCTCCCGCAACGCTGCCCGCCGAAGGAGAAGTCGGCTACGTCGACATCGGCCCGCTGACGCTGGAGAACGGCGCCGTCATCGACGACGTCACGATCGCCATGCAGCGCTGGGGTGAGCTTTCGCCCAACCGTGACAACGTGGTGGTCGTCCTGCACGCGCTCACCGGCGATTCCCACGTCACGGGGCCCACCGGTCCAGGCGACGAAACCGAGGGCTGGTGGGAAGGCGTGGCCGGACCCGGCGCGCCCATCGACACCAACCGTTGGTGCGCCATCGCCACCAATGTGCTCGGCGGCTTCCGCGGATCGACCGGTCCGAGCTCGCCGCATCCCGACGGCAAGGCGTGGGGCTCCCGGTTTCCGCCGGTCTCGGTGCGCGACCAAGTGGAAGCGGATGTCGCCGCCTTGTGCGCGCTGGGCATCACCGAGGTCGCCGCCGTCGTCGGCGGCTCGATGGGTGGCGCCAGGGCGCTGGAGTGGATCGTCGGCCATCCCGACAAGGTGCGCGCCGCGCTGGTGCTGGCCGTCGGGGCCCGCGCGACCGCCGACCAGATCGGCACCCAGAGCACCCAGGTCGCGGCAATCAAGTCCGATCCGAACTGGTGCGACGGCGACTACTACGACACCGGTCTCGCACCGAGAACCGGTATGGAGATCGCACGCCGGTTCGCGCACCTCACTTATCGCGGCGAAACCGAACTGGATGACCGTTTCGCCAACAACCCACAGGGCGACGAGGATCCCGCGGCGGGCGGCCGCTACTCGGTGCAGAGCTATCTCGAGTATCAGGGACGCAAACTGTCGGCCCGGTTCGACGCCGGCACCTATGTGGCGCTGACGGGCTCCCTGTCCAGCCACGACGTCGGACGCGGCCGCGGAGGCGTGGAGGCGGCGTTGCGCAGCTGCCCGGTGCCGGTGGTGGTCGGCGGTATCACCTCGGACCGGCTGTACCCTCTGCGACTGCAGAAGGAATTGGCCGAGCTGCTTCCGGGTTGCACCGAACTGAATGTGGTCGACTCGATCTACGGCCACGACGGGTTCCTGGTCGAGACGGAGGCGGTGGGCGAGTTGATTCGCAAGACGCTGGAGTTGGCCGCGCGGTGACGAGCAACCAGCAGCGCTCGCTGTCGTTCGGTGCGGAAGCCGCGGCATATGAGCGCGGCAGGCCGTCCTATCCCCCGGAGGCGATCGACTGGCTGCTGCCGGAACGGGCGCGCGATGTCCTCGACCTCGGCGCCGGGACCGGGAAGCTGACCACGCGACTTGTCGAACGCGGACTGGATGTCGTCGCCGTTGACCCGATCCCGGAAATGCTGGAGTTACTGAGCAATTCGCTTCCCGATACCCCCGCACTGCTGGGCACGGCGGAGGAGATCCCGCTGCCCGACGACAGCATCGACGCGGTGCTGGTGGCCCAAGCCTGGCACTGGTTCGACACCGAGCGTGCCGTCAAGGAGGTGGCGCGTGTCCTGCGGCCGGGTGGCCGGCTGGGCCTGGTGTGGAATGCCCGCGACGAACGGCTTGGCTGGGTGAAGGATCTGGGCGCCATCATCGGCCACGAGGATGCGCACTTCAACGAAAAAACGACGCTGCCAGAGGTGTTCACGGATATCGAACAGCACCGCGTCGACTGGACGAATTACGTGACACCGCAAGCCGTCATCGATTTGGTCGCCTCACGCAGCTACTGCATCACGTCGCCGGAGAAGGTACGCACCAAGACACTGGACCGGGTGCGTGAACTGCTGGCCACCCATCCCGCACTGGCCAACTCGAACGGCCTTTCGCTGCCGTACGTCACGGTGTGCACCCGCGCCACGCTGTCTTAGAGGTGCCGGATTAGCGGCGACAGGCGGGGGTCACCACGAACTCACTGAGCGCGCTTTTCACGAGAGCACGGCTCGGCGCGGCGGCAACGGTCGTGAACGGCGTCTCGACCGGAAAATCGTGGTCTCGGCGCGTTCATCGAGGTCCAATCCGAGCACCGAGCGACCCAACGCACGCATGGTGAGGGTGCGGCACTGCGCGTCGAGGTCCACTTCGCCACCGTCGGGCCAGCGGGCCGCAACCGTCGCCGCGGCGTGGAACATGGCGTGGAACATGTGGCCACCGAACTGACGGACATGCGGTTTGGTGAAAACCGGTTGCAGCGCACATCTTCGAGGCAACCATTCGTCGTGCATAAGGTCGAACAGGTTCCCGCCGAGCAGGTGCCGCATTTCCTGATGGACGATCGTCTTTTCGATGCTGTCGTCCTTACGGCCCAGAATGCCGCGAATGCCCTGAGGCTAGGCTGAATCGCGTCACCGGGCCTCCGGCATTGCGCAGGTGCTCGACGCCGCAGTGCAACGACCTGACAGCACGCACTGTCTGCCAATACGAGGGCCGATTCTTCGGGACCCGCGGAAGCGTACTCAGCTCGAGGCTTTCGACCTTCACGACCAGGCTCTAGTCGGCTTGCTGGAGCATCGCAGGGCGCCAGTACGGCGGCTAGCGTAGGCGACGCGGCAGTATGACCGCGCTAGACATCCCAGGTTCGTAAGTTGTCAAGCGGCTTGGGTGTCGGGAGTTTGTCGGTGTGCCCAGGCTTTGTG
>JAIEPH010000074.1 GCA_019749805.1 Mycobacteriaceae bacterium
AAAGCCTGGGCACACCGTCAAAACACCCCCGACACCCAAGCCGCTTGACAACTTACGAACCTGGGATGTCTAGCTGGGGCCCTGTGTACAGACCTTCCATGCCCCGTCCTCGAGCACGAACGTCGTTTCGACATCGGTGGTGACGTCCGACGCCTTGTCGAACTGGTAGCTCACCTTGGCCGTGGCGCGATCACCGTTGACCACCACGTCGGTCACGTCGGCGATGCGTCGCGTGCCCTGTTTTTCCTTCGAATCGCGTTGATCGGCAAGCACTTCAGCCTCGGTGCCCTGCTCCGAACGGCACGTGTTGCTGCGGAAGTCGCCGTAACTCTCCTTCTGCAGCGCATCGTTCTGCGCCACCGCCGCACGCACGATCTGCTGCTCCGGCGACAACTCGTCGCCCTGGAAGAAATTCACCAGCGCGATTGCGATCACGACAATCGAAATGATTGCCAGCGCACCCAGGAACGGCGCCGCAGAGGGCCGGTCCGCGCTGGGCTCGGGTTCGGAATCGGGCTCGGGCACGTTCATGGCTACCAGAGTCTGCGCAGCGCCGCGGAAACCCGGCGGGCCCGGTCCCTGGCGATGATCGGGTCCGGTGCCGTCGCGAGCGCCACCCCCAGGCGGCGCCGCCCCTCGGTCTCGTCGGGCCTGCCGAACAGTCGGACATCGCTTTCCGCCACGGCCAGCGCCTCGGTCAGCACCGCGTTCAGCGCAGCGCCACTACTCTCGGTCGCGTCGGCCCCGGCGTAACTGACCTCCGCGGCCGCCGGCGAGATCATGATGGTGTCCACCGACAGGCCGAGGATCGCGCGCGCATGCAGCTCGAACTGCGAAAGTCGTTGCGAGCGAAGCGTCACCAGCCCGCTGTCATACGGTCGCGGCCGCACGTTGTCGAAGTAGACCTCGTCACCGCGCACCAGCACCTCGACGCCGAACACACCGCGGCCGCCCAGCGAGTTGACGATCCGGGCCCCGATCGACTTCGCGGCATCCAGCGCAGCAGGCGACAGCTGCTGAGGCTGCCAGGACTCGAGCATGTCGCCGCCTAGCTGCCGGTGCCCGATCGGTTCACAGAAGTGCACCACGGGCCCGGTCGACCCGATGGTGCGGATGGTGAGCAGTGTCACCTCGAAATCGACCTCGACGACAGCCTCGGCCATCACCCGGTTGTGCGGTATCCGGCCCGCCGCGACGGCGCGATGCCAGGCCGGCTCGACGTCTTCGGGACGCACCAGCACCGATTCGCCCACACCTGGAGCCGCCGCGATCGGCTTGACGACCAGCGGAAAGCCTGCATGCCGCGTTACGGCGGTCAGCTCCTCCGCAGAACCCGCGAACCAGAACGGGGCGGTCGGCAGGCCGAGTTCGTCGGCGGCGAGCCGCCGCAGCCCCTCGCGGTCAAGGGACAGCCGGGTGCTGCGCGGCGTCGGGAACACCTCGATGTCGCCACGTTCGGCCACCGCGATCAGCGCGTTTGCGGCGACCAGGGTCGCCTCGGCCACCACGTACCTCGGCTGCTCCTTCTCGATCACCGCCGTTACCGCCTCGGCGTCGTTCAGCTTGACGACGGCCGATCGGTCGGCGACGCCGTGCGCGGGCGCATCGGCATAGCGGTCCACCGCGATGACGGTGGCGCCGAGCCGCTGAAACGCCAGCGTCAGCTCCCGGCTCAATTCGCCCGATCCGAGCAGCATGACGGTGGGCTTGGGGGCGGGTTCGGGACTGGGTTCGGGCGCCGTCTCGACCTCGTCGGAGTCGATCTGCGCCCTTAACTCGTCACTGTCGGTCGTTTCACTCATCGCGGGTCCAGCCTGCCAGATGTCAGCGCAGGCGCGCGTCGATGTCGCACCAACTGGGCGGATACGGGCTCGATCTCGAGGAGGCGACCCTCAACCGGACGTAGCGTCGAGCTGGTTGCGGAACGCATCCATCGCAGCGATGAGCGCCGTGAACGTGCGGTGTGCGGCGCGTAGATCGTCGTCGGAGACTCCGGCCAGCGCGGTGCGGGTCTGCTCGGCCAACGGGGTGAAAAAGCCGCGTGCGACGTGCATTCCGTGGTCGGCGACGCGCAGGATGACCTTGCGACGGTCGGCCGGATCGGACTCGCGCAGCAGGTGGTCCGATGCGATCATGCGCTCGACCAGGTATGTGATCGCCGCGCCGGACATACCCATCCGTTTGCGCAGTTCGCCCGCGGTCAGCGGGGTTCCTGCGGTCTCGGCGACCATGATGTGCAGCAACGCACGAAAGTCGTTGGCCGCGACATCGTGTTGCCCGGCGAAGTGCCTGCCGATCTGGTCGGACTCCGCGTTCATAGCCCGCACATCGGCCGCGATCATCGCCTCCAGTGCCTCGCGGTCGTCGTCCACAGGGGAAGCATAGGCCGAGAACTTTCATTTGATTAATATTTAAGTACCTGAAATATTGGAGGGATGTCGCGTCGCTTGTCATGGCTACTGGCAGTGCTGGTGGTGGTCGTCTCCGGCGCGTTCTTGATGCTTTTCGCCGGTGATGACTCCAGCGAACGTTCCCCGGTCGCGGTACCCGAGGACGCCGAATCCGCGCGCGCAGACGCGGTCCGCTCCCAGTTCCCCGGTGGTGACGAAGTCCCGGCGATCATCGTGATCACGCGCGACGACGGTGCCCGACTGGACGCTGCCGAACTCGCCGCCATCCAGCAGAAATGGCGGGCCCAGGTATCCGAAGACGGTGCGGCCGCGCTGACCGTCGTGCCGTTGAACGCCGACCTAACCGGATTCGCACTCAGCGACGCGGTCAAGGAGCTTCGGCAATCGGCGGCCGACGGGCTGCCCGGCGATCTGCGGACCGAGGTCACCGGTGGGCCCGCATTCGGCGCCGACATCGCGAACTCCTTTTCGGGAGCCAACATCACGCTGCTCGCGGTCACCGCGGCGGTGGTGGCGCTGCTGCTGATCGTCACCTACCGATCTCCGGTGCTCTGGCTGGTACCGCTGCTGGTGATCGGCTTCGCCGACCGGGTGGCCGCCGTGGTGGGCACCGCGGTCGCCAGCGGGCTCGGGATGGATCCCGACGGTTCGACATCGGGCATCACCAGTGTGCTGGTATTCGGCGCCGGCACCAACTACGCACTGCTGCTCATCTCTCGCTATCGAGAGGAGTTGGGCCGCAACAACGATCATCGTGACGCGTTGGATATCGCGGTGCGACGCGCAGGCCCGGCGATCATCGCGAGCAACGCGACCGTGGTGCTGGCGCTGCTGACGCTGCTGTTCGCGTCGTCGCCGAGCGTCCGCAGCCTGGGCGTACAGGCCGCTTCGGGTCTGGTGGTCGCCGCGGTCTTCGTGCTCCTCGTGCTGCCGCCGCTGCTCGCCATGTTCGGAAAGCGGTTGTTCTGGCCCTTCATCCCGCAAGTCGGGGCGGAACCCCTGACCGACAGCGGAATCTGGCACCGCATCGCCGAAGCGGTGGCCAAGCGGCCCGGCCGGGTCGCGATCGTATCCATCGCGGGCCTTGCGCTGCTGTGTACCGGCTTGTTGACCACCCCCGTCGGACTCACACAGACCGAGCAGTTCCGGGTACAGGCCGAATCCGTCAGCGGCTACCAGACTTTGGCGAATCATTTCCCAAGCGGTCTCACCGATCCCGCGCGCGTCATCGCGCCGACGGACCGGGCCACCGACATCCAGCAGGCGATCGCGGACACCCCCGGCGTGCTGTCTGCCAGCCCGGCCGGACAGAGTCCCGCTGGGCTGTCGCAGTGGTCGGTGGTCATCGACGCCGAGCCGGCGTCGGATCGGGCCTTCGAAACCATTGATGCGCTGCGTGATTCAGTGCACGCGGTCGATGACGACGCATTGGTCGGCGGGTCCGACGCCACGGCACGCGATGCGAGTGCGGCCGCCGGGCGCGACCGGCTCGTGGTGGTCCCCGCGATTCTCGTCGTCGTGCTCGCGGTGCTCTACGTGCTACTGCGTTCGGCACTGGCGCCGCTGATCCTCGTTGCCGTCACGGTGCTCAGCGCGCTGGCGGCGTTGGGGCTGGGCGGCTGGGCCAGCGTCCACCTGTTCGGCTTCCCGGCGCTGGACAACACGGCGCCGCTGTTCGCGTTCCTGTTCCTGGTGGCGCTCGGCGTGGACTACACGATCTTCCTGGTCACCCGTGCCCGCGAAGAGACCCCCAGCCACGGCACCCGTGACGGGATCGTCCGCGCCGTCTCCGCGACCGGGGCCGTCATCACCAGTGCTGGCATCGTGCTGGCCGCGGTGTTCTGTGTACTCGGAGTGCTGCCGCTGATCGTCCTCACCCAGGTCGGCATCATCGTGGGCCTCGGCATCCTGCTGGACACCTTCGTCGTGCGGACCGTGATAATCCCTGCGCTGTTCACGCTCATCGGCCCGGCGATCTGGTGGCCCAGTCTCAGGACCGACGACTACCGTGCACCTGGTGGGCGAACAGCGGGTCGACACCGCGCTCGGGAAAGTGCGCATCCGCACTAGCGGAACCGGCGAAGCCATCATGTTCTGGCCGAGCCTGCTGATGACCGGCGACATGTGGTCATCGCAGGCCGACCACTTCGGCTCGACGCGCCAGGTGATCCTCGTCGATCCGCCCGGCCACGGTGGTAGCCAGAAGCTCACTGCGCCATTCACTTTCGACGATTGTGCGCGCGTCATCGTGGACATACTCGACACCCTCGGCGTGCAGCGGACACACTTCGTCGGCAACTCGTGGGGCGGAATGATCGGCGGCACGTTCGCCGCGAACCATCCCGGCCGCATCGGTCGCGCGGTGCTGATGAACTGCACCGCATCGGCCGCGGGCGCACGGCAGAAGCTCGAGTACGGATTCCTGTTGCGCTTGGCGAACCTGCTCGGCGGCGTCCGGCCGCCCCTGACCCGCTCGGTCCTCAAGGCGTTCCTCGGGCCCACGACGTTTCGGACCCGTCCCGACGTCGTGGAATTCGTGCGGGACACCGTGCAGGCCGTCGACATGCGGTCCGGTGCGTGGGCGGTGCGCAGTGTGGTGCCCAGCCGTCCGGACCAGCGTTCGCTGTTCGCGAAAATCTCGACGCCCGTGCTGGTGGTCGCCGGCATCGAGGACGCCACCTTCGGAGTGCCCGAGACGGCCGCGATGGCCGAGGCCATCCCGGGTGCGCAGCTCGTCGTGCTGGATGGGGTGGCACACCTTGCCGGCCTCGAGAATCCGTCTCTGGTCAACAAGTTGATCCAGCAGTTCGTTTTTCGCGGGTAGCGTCAAAAGATGACCGGCACCTCCGGAACCCAGGCCCCGCGGCTGCCGCTGCACATGCGGCGCAATGCGTTCGACCCGACTCCGGAACTACGCGAGATCCGCGAGACCACCGGGGTTCGCACCGCGACCAGCTCGTTCGGTATGACGGTGTATCTCATCACCAGATACGAAGACGTCAAGGCGGTGCTGTCCGACCACGAGCGGTTCTCCAACAGACGCCCGCCGGGGTTCTTCATGCCGGGGGCACCGCCGATATCCAACGAGGAGCTGGCCGCTTCGCGCGCGGGTAATCTGCTCGGGCTCGACCCTCCTGAGCACCAGCGGCTGCGGCGCATGCTCACCCCCGAATTCACCATCCGCCGGATGAAGCGGCTGGAACCGCGAATCGTCGAGATCGTCGAGCAGCACCTCGATGCGATGGAAAGTGCCGGGCCGCCGGTCGATTTGGTGGAGAACTTCGCGTTGCCGATCCCGTCGCTGGTGATCTGCGAGCTGCTCGGCGTCCCCTATGACGATCGCGACGACTTTCAGCAACGCAGCCTCCGCCAGCTGGATCTGTCCATTCCGATAGCCGACCGCATCGACCTGCAACGGCAGGGCCGCGACTACATGCAGTCGCTGGTCGACCGTGCGCGCAGGCATCCAGGCGACGACATCCTCGGGATGCTCGTCCGCGAGCACGGCGACGAGTGCACCGACGCCGAACTCATCGGCATCGCAGGTCTGCTCCTGCTCGCCGGGCACGAGACCACGTCTAACATGCTCGGCCTAGGCACCCTTGCCCTCCTGCGGCACCCCGCACAACTCGCCGCGGTCCGTGACGATCCCGACGCCGTCGGGCCCGCCGTCGAGGAGCTGCTGCGCTGGCTTTCGATCGTGCACAGCGCCATCCCACGGTTCACCACCACCGAGGTGGAGGTGGCCGGCGTACGGATCCCCAAGGGCGAAATGGTTTTCGTGTCGATGCCGTCCGGCAATCGGGACCCCGACTTCATCGACTCCCCCGAGACATTCGACATCGGGCGAGGGGCGATCGGACACCTGGCATTCGGGCACGGAGTGCACCACTGCCTCGGCGCCCCACTCGCGCGCATGGAGATGCGGATCGCGTTCCCGGCGTTGTTGCGCCGGTTCCCCACCCTGGCGCTCGCCGAGGATTTCGACGACGTGCAGTTCAGGTCGTTCCATTTCATCTACGGCCTGAAGTCGTTGGGGGTCACTTGGGAGGTGACGCCGTGAAAGTCGCAGCCGATCGCGATCTGTGTATCAGTGCGGGC
This sequence comes from Mycobacteriaceae bacterium, assembly GCA_019749805.1. GTDB lineage: Bacteria > Actinomycetota > Actinomycetes > Mycobacteriales > Mycobacteriaceae > Mycobacterium. The sequence continues at coordinate 6,513 of JAIEPH010000074.1, forward strand.
AACTGTGTGATGTCGGCACCGGCGGTGTTCGATCAGGACGACGACGGCATCGTGGTGGTTCTCGTCGACGAGATCCCGGACGCCGAATTGGATCACGCCCGGGAGGCCGTAAAGCTCTGCCCCGCAGAGGCTTTGCGATTGTCTGACTAGATACCGTCGCGCTTGAGGTCGATGACTCCCGCACGCGTCAGCAACAGCACACTGACCACCAACACCCACACGGGGAAGGTGATCGTCAGCCACATGCTGATGTCGGCGGACAGGATAAGTCCAACGGCGACAAGATAAGTCACGCCGACCAGCCACTTCGGCATCAGACCGGTTCTCAGCCAGATGGTGGCCAGCGAGATCATGAAGACCGCCGCCATCCGCAGGGCATACGTCTTGCTCAACGACAGCAGCAGCGCCTGCCCGAACACGGCGCCGTCGGGCCCGCTGTGGGTGAGAGCCACGCCCACCGCCGACGATACGAAGATCATTGCCAGGAACAGCAATCCGCTTCCGATGAACACCGACGAGAAGAACTTGTCCTCGAAACCGCCGAAGCCGTCGCGTACGACGCCGATGAACCACAGGAAGGCGATGCCCGCGAAGGGCATCAGAACGGCTGACACCCTGATGCCGTGGCCGCCGTCGGCCCACTGCGAGCCGGGCTCGGCGCCCTCGGGTAGGGACTTGCGGATCATCACCAGTGCGGTGCCGAACAACAGCGCGAACAAAACGCCCGCGAACGCCGCCGCCCGCGGAGTCGACAGACTATGCACGCGGTCGATCGGTTGGGAGGTCACGCCCCATCGTGGCACTTCTACGGCTGGCCGGGGAGCAATCTGATCATCAGGCCGTTCGCCTCCGCGAGGAGCTTCTCCTCCCGGTCGCGCAACTCGGCATTGACGAACGCCTTGCGCCCCTCGACCTCCCGCACCCACCCGCGCGCCACCAGCGGGGTGTCGATCGGTGTCACGTTGCGGTAGTCGACGTGCAGGAACGCGGTGCGGCTGATGGGCCGGCCCGCCGCGTGGATCACCATGCCGAACACCGAGTCGAACAACAGTGGCAGCACCCCGCCGTGTACGGCGTAGTTGCCGCCGACGGAGAACCGGCTGAAGTGGACGTCGAGTTCGACGCCGTCGGCCTCGAACCGGGTGACCCGGTACGGCGGCATCAGCAGGCTGCCCGACCCGGGCAGGGACGGGACGCGGTTGGCCGGACCGACACCTTCGGCCGCTTCGAACGGGTCCAGCAGCTTGACCAGTTCCTCGGCACGGTCGGCGGCCTGTTCCCAGGTACCGCTGTCCGGATCGGCGGACACGGCAAGGTCCTGCGCCCGGCGCATCGCGGAGAGGAAGCGACCGAATCCCGGACCGGGCTCGGCCGCCTGGAAATTCGGGAAGCCGCCGTGCTTGTCGTAGTCGGGATCGACCAGCCTGGGATCGTCGGTCACTTAGCTGCCAGAATGTCGCGGCGTACGATCGTCTGCTCACGCCCGGGGCCCACGCCGATGCACGAAACATGGGCGCCGGCAAGCTCTTCCAGACGCAGCACGTAATCGCGGGCCTTGGCGGGCAGGTCGTCGAAGTCGCGCGCGTCGGAGATGTCCTCCCACCAGCCGGGCAGTTCCTCGTAGATGGGTTCGGCGCGGTGCAGGTCGGACTGGGTCATCGGCATGTCATCGACACGTTTCCCGTCGACGGTGTAGCCGACGCACACCGGCACGGTCTCCAGGCTCGACAGCACATCGAGTTTGGTGAGGAAGTAGTCGGTGATGCCGTTGACCCGGGTCGCGTAGCGGGCGATGACGGCGTCGAACCAGCCACAGCGGCGCCGCCGCCCGGTCGTCACCCCGACCTCGCCGCCCGTCTTCGACAGGTACTCGCCGAACTCGTCGAACAGCTCGGTGGGGAACGGTCCCGAGCCGACGCGGGTGGTGTAGGCCTTGAGGATCCCCAGCACCGTCGTGATGCGTGTCGGACCGATACCGGAACCGACCGCCGCGCCTCCCGCCGTCGGATTCGACGACGTGACAAAGGGATACGTGCCGTGGTCGACGTCGAGCAGCGTGCCCTGCGAACCTTCGAGCAGCACCGTTTCGCCCTTTTCGAGCGCGGTGTTCAGCAGGTAGCGGGCATCGGCGATGCGGTGCTTGAAACCCTCGGCCTGGGCCAGCAGGTTGTCGACGACCTCGGCGGGCTCGAGCGCTTTGCGATTGTAGATCTTGACCAGCACCTGGTTCTTGAAATCCAGTGCGCCCTCGATCTTTTCGGCTAACTGGCCCTCGTCGAGCACATCGGCGACCCTGATCCCGATACGGGCGATCTTGTCCTGGTAGCACGGACCGATGCCGCGGCCGGTGGTGCCGATCTTCTTGCTGCCCGCGTACCGCTCGACGACCTTGTCGATCGCCACGTGATACGGCATCAGCAGATGCGCGTCGGCTGAAATCAGCAGGCGCTCGGTGTCCACGCCGCGGTCCTCGAGACCCTTGAGCTCGTTGAGCAGGACTCCCGGATCGACCACGACACCGTTGCCGATGACGTTGGTGACGCCGGGGGTGAGGATGCCCGACGGGATCAGGTGAAGGGCGAAGTTCTCGCCCGTTGGCAGCACCACCGTGTGGCCGGCATTGTTGCCGCCCTGGTAGCGCACCACCCACTGCACTCGGCCACCGAGTAGATCGGTGGCCTTTCCTTTGCCCTCGTCGCCCCACTGAGCGCCGATGAGCACGATTGCCGGCATCGCGTACTCTCCCGCTTGATCTGCCCAAAGTCTGGGTCCAGCCGGTGACCCACCCTATCCCAGCCGACGCCGAGGAGCCCCTTTGACAGCCGCTGACGTTGCGGTGTTGCTGGCCGGCGGCAGAAGGATGCCCCGGTCGCTGCGGGGGCAGGCCACGATCAGCGAGGATGCCGTCACCGAATCTCGGCGCGTCATCGTGGTGGGTTCGCAGGCCGACCTGGCCGCTGTACTGAGCCGGTTGCTGAAGGCCGACCGCCTCGATGTGGAGGTCGCGCACCTGCGGTGGCCGTGGCAGGCCAGGCGCGCGCGTACCGGCGCCGCCACCCGAATCCCGCTGATCAGGGACGAAACCGGGAAGGTGATCGTCGGGGCCGCGCACTGGCTGCCGCCGGACGACACCGCCACGATCCGCGGTGAGGCCACCGTCGACGATGTCGTGCTGTTCCACGGCGAGGTGACCGCAGTGCGCATCGAACCGACCACGACCATGCCCGGGCTGCGGGCGGCCGCGCTGTCGTCGCGCATGCGCCCGAAGCGCTGGGTCGCGGGCCGTGCCGCCCAGCTGGGTACCGAAGGCGCGCTCGTCGTCCGCGACGGGGTGGCCGGACAGCGGCCGGTCCGCCGGTCGACGTTTTATCGACACACCGAGGGCTGGCTGTCGGTTCGGTAGCGTCAAACCGTGAACGTCCGTCCGCTGCACCCGCGGGCCTCGGTGCGCCCGAGCCCGGTTTTTCTGGCGATCATCGCGCTGACAGTGGCGGGCGGCTGGCTGGCCTGGATGTCGACCAGCACGGTCGGGCCTCTCGCCTACTTCGGGGTTTTCATATTCGTGGTCGCCGGCTGGGTGGTGACGCTGTGCCTGCACGAGTTCGGCCATGCGTTCACCGCGTGGCGCTTCGGCGACCACGACGTCCCGGTGCGCGGCTATCTGACCCTTAACCCGTTCAAGTACTCGAATCCCCTGCTGTCGATCGTGCTTCCGGTGGTGATCATCGCGATCGGGGGCATCGGGCTGCCCGGCGGCGCGGTATGGGTGCGAACGTCGTTCATGACCAAAGCCCAACGGACCCTCGTCAGCCTCGCGGGCCCATTCGCCAACCTTGTGTTCGCGGTACTTCTGTTGGTACCGACGGCACTCCTGCGAGACCAGGAGCATGCGGTGTTCTGGGCGGCCGTGGCCTTCCTGGGTTTTCTCCAGGTCACCGCCTTCGTGCTGAACATGCTGCCCGTGCCCGGGCTAGACGGATACGGCGCTCTCGAGCCGCATCTGAGCCCGCAGACCCAACGCGCGCTGGAACCTGCCAAACAGTGGGGTCTGCTGGTCCTCATCGTTCTGCTGTTCACCCCCCAGCTCAACCGATGGTTCTTCGAGCTGGTGTTCTGGTTCGTCGAACTCTCCGGCACGCCCGGCGGACTGGCGATGGCAGGTATGGACCTCACCCGATTCTGGTCCGCCTGGTTCTGAGCGAGCCCCTTGCGACATATGCACGTTTGCGCATAGGTTGTCGGTATGGGCGCTGGGCACGACCACGGAACGCGCGATGCGCGGGTGAGCCGGATGCTGATCGCCGCCGCGATCTTGACGGCGTTCTTCGTGATAGAGCTGGTGACCGCGCTGTGGATCAACTCGATCGCGCTGCTGGCCGACGCCGGTCACATGCTCACCGACCTCGTCGCGATGTTCATGGGCCTGACCGCGGTTCTGCTCGCCCGACACGGCAGCGCGTCACCGGCGCGCACCTACGGCTGGCATCGGGCCGAGGTGTTCACCGCCGTCGCCAACGCGGTGCTGCTCCTCGGGGTCGCCGCTTTCATCCTCTACGAGGCATTCAAACGTCTTGGTGACGCGCCGGAAATCCCCGGTGTGCCGATGATCGTCGTGGCACTGGCCGGCCTGGTCGCCAACGCCATCGTCGTACTGCTGTTGCGGTCGCACTCCGAGAGCAGCCTCGCCGTCAAGGGCGCCTACATGGAGGTCGTCGCCGACACCGTCGGCAGCATCGGTGTGCTGATCGCGGGAATCGTGACGGTGACTACCCGCTGGCCCTACGCCGACGTCGTGGTCGCGGTGTTCGTCGCGCTGTGGGTCTTGCCGCGCGCCATCGCGCTGGCCCGTGCGGCGCTGCGGATCCTGTCAGAGACGTCGCCCGCCCACATCGACGTCGACGAATTACGTCAGGCGCTGTGCGACGTGGACGGCGTCACCGAGGTACACGACCTGCACGTGTGGACGCTGGTCCCGGGCAAGGACATGGTGACCGCGCACCTGACCAGCACGCGGGATGCCGCCCTGGTGCTCGATGACGCGCGCGCCGTGCTCGCCGAGCACGGCCTCGACCACGCCACGGTTCAGGTGGAACCGCCCGAGGGCGCCGCCGACTGCAAGTGCGAGGCGGAGACGTAAATGCTCACGCCAACCCGAGCGCCGGCCTGGCCTCGGGATCGCAGTCGTCGAGCAGATCCACGCAACGCTGATACTCGTCGGTTTCGCCGATTTGGCCCGCGGCCTGCGCCAACGCGGCCACGCAACGCAGGAATCCGCGGTTGGGTGCGTGACGGTACGGAACTGGTCCGAAGCCCTTCCACCCGTTGCGGCGCAACTGGTCGAGTCCGCGGTGATAGCCGGTCCGCGCATAGGCATAGGCCGTCACGGCCTGGTCGGCGGCAAGCGCGTCTTCGGCGAGTGTGGCCCACGCAACCGATGCCGATGGATGTGCGGCGGCCACGATGGCCGGGTTTTCGGCGGCGGCCAGTTCGGCCTCTGCCGCCGGGTCGCCGGGAAGTAGGACCGGCTCCGGCCCGAGAAGGTCACCCATCCGTGTCATGTGCCCCATTGTGCCGTGCGGCTCCCGGCGGTCGTCCCGCCGGATGGTTAAGCTTTGCGGCCGAAGCGTTGTAACGAAGGGCTGCAGCACCGATGTCGAATCCACAGGGGCCGGACCAGCCGGACGAGGTCACCGACCAGGGGGCCGACGAGTCTGCGCCTGCAACCGAGCACGAAGCGGCAACGGAGGTGATCTCGACCGAGGCCTTGTCTCAAGAGCCCGCCGCGCCGGAAGAACCCGAGCGCCGGTTCACCGCACCCTCCGGTTTCGACGCCGGGGTGACGACGAGGATCGACAAACCGTCCGAACCCGCAACCGAGGTCATGGCGACTGCGGCCGCACCGGTGGCGAAACCCGTTTCACCACAAGTCATTCCGCCGCGCGGGGATGTGCCCAAGCCGCCGCCGTCGAAAAACCGCAGCTGGGGCTGGGTGATCGCGATCGTGCTGGTGATCGCTGCGCTGGTGGCCGTCGCGGTGCTCGGCACCCTGCTGCTGACCCGCGATTCGGAGCCCACGGTGTCCCAGGAGGATCGGGTTCGCTCCACCATCGAGGACTACGACGCCGCGATCGCGAAAGGCGACCTGGCCACGCTGCGCAGCATCACCTGCGGCAAGGCGCGCGACGACTATGTCACCTACAACGACAAGGTGTGGTCCGACACCCACTCGCGGATCGCGGCCGCCAAGCGGTATCCCGTGATCGCCAGCATCGACCAGGTGGTGGTCAACGGCGATCACGCGGAGGCCAACGTCACGACGTTCATGGCCTACGCCCCGCAGACCCGCTCGACGCGCAGCCTGGATCTGGAGTTCCGCGACGACCAGTGGAAAATCTGCCAGGCACCGTCCAGCTAATGGCTCAGCCGGCGGTGACCGACCGACCCGCGCTGTGCAGGTCGCGGCACGCCTCGATGACGCGTTCGGTCATCGACGCCTCGGCCTTCTTCAGATAGCTGCGCGGGTCGTAGGCCTTCTTGTCGCCGACTTCGCCGTCGACCTTGAGCACGCCGTCGTAGTTCGAGAACATGTGCGCTGCGACGGGTCGGGTGAACGCGTACTGGGTGTCGGTGTCGACGTTCATCTTCACGACGCCGTAGCGCAGCGAGTCCTCGATCTCGGACTTCAGCGAGCCAGACCCGCCATGGAAGACGAAGTCGAAAGGCTTTGCGTCGTCCGATAATCCGAGTTTTGCCGCCGCCACCTTCTGACCCTCGGCGAGAATGTCGGGCCGCAGCTTCACGTTGCCCGGCTTGTAGACGCCGTGCACATTGCCGAACGTCGCGGCCAGCAGGTACCTGCCGTGCTCACCCGCGCCGAGCGCTTCGATGGTCTTCTCGAAATCCTCCGGTGTGGTGTAGAGCTTGTCGTTGATCTCGTGGGCCACACCGTCTTCTTCGCCGCCGACCACACCGATCTCGATCTCGAGGACGATCTTGGCGGCCGCGGCCTCCTTGAGCAGCTCGCGCGCGATGTCCAGGTTCTCGTCGATCGGCACCGCCGAACCGTCCCACATATGCGACTGGAACAGCGGGTTACTCCCACCGGCGACCCGCTGCTGCGAAATCGCGAGCAACGGCCTGACGTAGGTGTCCAACTTGTCCTTCGGGCAGTGGTCGGTGTGCAAGGCCACCGTGATCGGATACTTGTCGGCGATGACGTGGGCGAACTCGGCGAGCGCCACGGCGCCGGTCACCATGTCCCTGACGCCGAGCCCGGAGGCGAACTCGGCCCCGCCGGTGGAGAACTGGATGATGCCGTCACTACCGGCGTCCGCGAAACCCTTGATGGCCGCGTTGACCGATTCCGAGCCGACGCAGTTGATGGCGGGAAAAGCGAAGGAATGTTCTTTGGCCCGGCTCAGCATCTCCGCGTAAACCTCGGGCGTTGCGATGGGCATATGTGTTCCTCTCGGCGATCCGGACGTATAGCGATTCTCGCAGGGGTGGGGCCACCGCACACGGTCAAGCCGGATCGACATTTCGGCAGCAACCGCTCAGACCGGTATCTTGGGGCCTTGTGACGACCTCCGCCGCTGCCAACCAGCTGGCACTCATGCCGGACTTCCTCGACCCGATGACGTTGCTCGGGTATTTCGGTACGTGGGCCCTGGTGGGACTGCTGGTGGTCATCTTCGTCGAGTCTGGCGTGCTGTTCCCGATCCTGCCGGGTGACTCGCTGCTGTTCGTGGCGGGCATGCTCGCCGCGGGCACCCAGGCGCTGCAGGCCGACGGTGGCGAGGTGATCAACTTCCAGCTCTGGCAGCTACTGGTGTTCATCCCCATCGCCGCGGTGCTCGGCGGGCAGGTCGGCTATTGGATCGGGCGCAACGTCGGCACGGCGATGTTCAAACCCGACGCCAGGGTCCTCAAGCAGCGTTACCTCGACGAGGCGCACGCGTTCTTCGAGCAGCGGGGCCCGTTCGCGATCGTGATCGCGCGATTCGTGCCGATCGTTCGAACGCTGGCGCCGCTGACCGCAGGCGCCGCCAGGATGAGCTACCCGGTGTTCACGTTCTTCAACGTTCTGGGTGCCGTCGTATGGGGTGTCGGGCTGACACTGCTCGGATACTGGCTCGGCCGGTTCCAGATGATCCAGGACCTCCTCGAGCCCATCGTCGTCGGCATCGTGGTCGTGTCGGTCCTGCCGATGGTCTTCGAGTGGTACAAGCGGCGTAAGGCCGCCAAGCGCGCGGCGGGCGAAGTCGCCTAGCTCCGCTTCACCGGCCGGCTCGCCTCCAGTGCCCGGATCAGGCTGGCCGAATCCCACGGGCCCTTGTGCCGCTTACCGTTGACGAAGAACGTCGGCGTCGAGTTCAGATCCATCGCCTCGGCGTCCTGCGCGTCGTCCTGCACGCGGTGTAACACTTTCGACGGATGAACCCGAACGTCCTGATCGAACTGTTCGAGATCGATCCCGACCGCGTTGGCATAGCGATAGATATCCGACCACTCGAGGTCGTCCTGGTGCGCGAACAACTCCGTACCCATCTCGAAGAACTTGCCCTGCAACCCGGCAGCCTCGGCGGCGCGTGCCGCGTCGAAGGCACGCGGGTGGACCCGCTCCAGCGGCAGGTGTCGCCACACGTAGAGCAGGTCGTCGCCGAAATGCGAACGGACTTCGTCGATCGCGCCCGTCGCACGGCTACAGAACGGGCATTCGAAGTCGCCGTACTCCACCAGCGTGAGCGGAGCGTCGGGGGTGCCGCGGACGTGGTCGCGCTCGGGGTCGACGGGTCGAATCAGTTTGAGGCCGATGGGTTCCGGCGGGCTGACCAGGTCGGTGATGTGGAAGATGGCCCAGCCGAGAACTAATGCGACGAGCGACGCGGCGATGACGCCGATACGCGCCTGATCCTGCCGCGCGGGTTCGCTGATCGCGATGTCGACGATGAAAAGTGAAATGGTGAAACCGATTCCGGACAGCGCGGCACCACCGGTGACCCGGCGCAATCGCAGACCGGGAGCCAGCTGGCCGAGACCCGTTCGGCTCATCAGCCACGTCGCACCGGTGATGCCGATGAACTTCCCCAGCACCAGCCCGGCGACGATGCCCCACGTCAACGGTGAGCGCGCTGCAGCGGATAGGCTCTCCGCGTCGAGCCTGACCCCGGCGTTGACCAACGCGAACAACGGCAGCACCAGAAACGACACGTACGGACCGATGTCGGTCTGCAGTCGTTCGTTGATGGAAATCGATTGCCGCAGACGGCGGGTGGCCGTGCGGGCGTACTGAGAGTTCGGTGACTGCCGGAACGCGCGGATCACCGCGACGGCATCCTCGACCTGTCTACGCTCGGGGGCGAATACGGGAATGAGTAACGCGAGCGCGACACCGGCGAGGGTCGGGTGGATTCCCGCCAGGTACAGCCCGACCCATAACGCGAAGCCCAGCACCGCATACGCGGGGCCGCGGGCGATCGGCAGAAACCGCACCAGCGCGATGGCGATGAGCAGCAACGCCGACACCACCAGCGGTGCCACCTGGATCGAATCCGAATAGAACACCGCGATCACGATCAGCGCACCGACATCGTCGACGATGGCCAGGGTGAGCAGGAAGATCCGCAGCCGCCCAGGGAATTTCGGTTTGATGATGGCGAGCGCACCCACCAGGAAAGCGGTGTCGGTGGAGATCACCACACCCCAGGCGTGGGCGTTCTCGCCGGAGGGATTGAGCACCAGGAATATGACGGCGGGCGCGACCAGACCCGCGATCGCCGCGACGACGGGTACCGCGGCTCTCGCTCTGTCGGTGAGCTCGCCGATGGCGAACTCCCGTGTCACTTCGAGGCCGACGATGAAGAAGAAGAACGTCATGAGGGCGTCGTTGATCAGATGCTTGACGCTCATGTCGAAGTGATGCTCGCCGAACGAAACACCGACGTGGGTGTCCAGCAGGGTCCAATAGCTGTCCGCCCATGGCGAATTCGCCCAGATGATGGCGATGACGGTGGACAGCAGCAGCAGGCCCGCCGCGGCGTTTTCCCCAGGCTTCATCGATTTGAGGTCGCGGCCGAACCGCGTGGGAAAAGAATGAACGACGCGCGAAGCCGGTTCAGACGTCACGTGTCGGATACCGCGTGGGCCGCTTCCATGAGCATCCACCCTGCCAGCTGAACGGACATATCGCGCTCTGGAACTTGCGACGCGTTGACGGCACCCTCTACGAACTGGGCCTCCTGGCCTGCCGCAGTGGGTATCTCGGCGGTGCGCTCCCAGAACGCCGCGAACAGCGGCAGGCCGTCGACGGTTTGCCGGTTGTCCCACGCCGCCTCCGCCGACGTCAGCACCAGCTTGGTCGCGCTGTCCCTGGCGGCCGCGTCGTCGTCGTCGTGCTGCGGCAGCGACGTGGCCACCAGCGCCAGATAGCGCGCGAGGATTCCGTTGAACAGGCCGCCGTCACCGCCGCCCGCACCCCGGATGATGCCCTCGGGAGCCATGTTGTCGCGTACCGCGGCGACCAGTCGGTGCACCCGCTTGGCGTGGTCGGCGTCCTCGGTGCGCATCGCGAGTTCGGTTTCCAGGCCGAGCACCACTCCCTGGCAGTAGGTGTACTGCGCGCGCACCATCGAACCGCCCTTGATCCCGTCGAACACCAGATGGGTCTCCGGATCGATCAGCGTTTCGTCGAGCCAGTCCGACATCTGCTGGGCCCGGCGCAGCCGGTCGTGGCGGGCCAGGAAGATCGCCGCCGGACCGTTGGCCGGGGCGTTGAAGAACTGGTCTTGTTTGCGCCATGGAATTCCGCCGCCGTCCTCGGGCACCCACGAGTTGAGGAACTGTTCGGACAGTGTGTCCAGCGCCCTGGGTCGCTCGACACCTGCGAGGCGCCCCGCCCGTTCGAGTGCGATTGCCAGCCACGCCATGTCGTCGTAATAGTCGTTGGTCCAGCGCAGGTTGTTGCGTAGCCGGTGGCCCCTGATCTGCCTGGCGATCTTCTGCTGGCGTTCAGGCTGCGGGTCGCGCAGCTGCGCGTCGATCAGGCAGTCCAGTAGATGGGCCTGCCACCAGTAGTGCCAGGTGCCGAACAGCCGGTACTTGCGCGTCGACGGCCAGGCGACGACGCCCAGTTGAGTTCCCGGTATGGCCCACAGCTTCTTGAGATGCCGCTTGGCGATCGCGGCCTCTGCGCTGGCCGCGCGGTTGGCCCATAGCTGATCCATGGCTTCGATCCTGCCCTAACCGGCCTGCGAAATGTGCTCGGCTGAGAGGGTAGGTCCATATTCCATATGAGACAAATTTGTCTCATCTGAGCTATCATCGTCTCATGCCGTCCGATCGCGAAACGCTGCTGCGCGCCGCGGCCGACTTCCTCGGCCGCAGGCCCAATGCGACGCAGGACGAGATCGCGGCCGCGGTCGGGGTGAGCCGAGCCACGCTGCATCGCCATTTCGCGGGGAAGCCGGCCCTGCTGGCCGCCCTGGACGAGCTCGCGATCAGCGAGATGGCACATGCCCTCGACATTGCTCGCTTGCAGGATGATTCGGCCGTCGAGGCGTTGCGCAGGCTGGTCACCGCATGCCAACCGGTCTCGCCCTACCTCGCACTGCTTTACAGCCAGACCCAGGAACTCGACGTGAACAAGTCGCTGGAGGGCTGGGCCGACATCGACGCCGCTATCACCGCGCTCTTCCAACGCGGCCAGCGCAACGGCGATTTCCGTCCCGACCTCACCGCGGCATGGCTGACCGAGGCGCTCTACTCACTGGTGGCAGGAGCGGCGTGGGCCGTTCAGGTCGGACGCGTCGCAGGACGCGAGTTCGACCACATGATCACCGAACTGCTAATGCACGGAGTACTGACATCATGATTCGCCGCTGGTCCGCGCTCGGCGTCCTCACGCTCGCGGTTCTGCTCATCGGCATCGACGGTACGGTCCTGGCGCTGGCTACACCATTCATCAGCCGGGATCTCGATGCCACCGGAATCCAGATCCTGTGGATCGGCGACATCTACTCGTTCGTGCTCGCCAGCCTCCTGATCACGATGGGCGGTCTCGGTGACCGAATCGGCCACAGGAAGATGTTGCTCTGGGGCGCGACGGCCTTCGCGGTGATCTCCGCCGCAACGGCGTATGCCCCCTCCGCGGAACTGTTGATCGCGGCGCGGGCCCTGCAGGGCATTGCGGGTGCGACCCTGGCGCCTGCGACACTGGCCCTCATCCGCGGCATTTTCGCCGATCCCAGGGAACGCACACTGGCCGTCGGCATTTGGGCCTCGGCGTTCTCTGCCGGCGCCGCATTCGGCCCGATTCTCGGCGGGATACTGCTCGAGCATTTCTGGTGGGGCTCGGTGTTCTTGATCAACGTGCCGGTGATGGTGGTCCTGGTGATCGGAGGCATCGCACTGGTAACCGAGCACCGCAACCCCGCCCCCGGGCCGTGGGATCTGCTCAGCGTTGTGTTGTCGATGGCGGGCATCCTCGGTGCCGTGTACGCGATCAAAGAGGTTGCCGCGCAGGGATTTCACCTCGATGTTGCCGTCGCAGCCCTGGTCGGGGGCGGTGCACTGACACTGTTCGTCCGCCGCCAACTCCGGCTGTCACACCCGCTGATCGACGTTCGGCTGTTCGGCAACCGCGCATTCACCGGCGTCGTGAGCGCCAACCTGCTGTCCGTGCTCGGACTATCCGGTCTGGTCTTCTTCCTGTCGCAGTACTTCCAACTCGTGCAAGGCTTCAGCCCGTTGAAGGCCGGGCTCGCCGAACTACCCGCGGCAGTCGCGGCGACGGTGTTCGGTGTGCTGGCGGGATTCGTGGTGCGCTACTGGTCCCGCCGCGCGGTACTCACCTCGGGGCTGGCAATGGTTGGTGCCGCCATGGCGACATTGACGGTGCTCACACCCGGCACCTCCTACCCCCAACTCGGCGTGACGCTGTTCGTCGTCGGTGTCGGTCTCGGCCTCGCGTTCACGGTGGCGAGCGACGTCATCCTGGCCAGCGTTCCGAAGGAACGCGCCGGTGCGGCGGCCGCGGTTTCGGAGACCGCGTACGAGCTCGGGATGGCGCTTGGCATTGCCACACTGGGATCGATTGTTACCGGGGTGTATCGCAATTTCGCTGCGCCCGAAGGTATTTCCGCTTCGGTGGTCGCTGAATCACGCGACTCCCTCGCCGCTGCGGTCGAGGCCGCACAGACACTGCCCGCCGACCAGGGGTCTGCCCTGCTCGACGCGACGAAGCACGCGTTCACCTCGGGGCTCGCGATCGCGTCCGGCGTCGGTGCGGCGCTGATGCTGGTCTCGGCGATCGCGGTGTGGCTGTTGCTGCGCGAGCGGCTACCAGGCCCGGTCGAGGTCGGCGTGGGTTCGGATCCAACTGTGCATGGCGATGCCCGCGGCGACTCCGGCATTGATGCTGCGGGTGGAGCCGAATTGTGCGATCGACACTGTTAATTCGGCGCCTGCACTGGCCTGGAAGGTGATTCCCGGACCTTCCTGCCCGAACACCAGTAGGCATGCTCGCGGTAACTCGACGTCCTCCAGCCGCGCGGCACCCGGCACGTTGTCGACGGCGACAACGGTCAGCCCCGCATCGACGGCGAAGGCCAACAGTTCTTCGGTGGTGTCGTGGTGGCACAGCCGCTGGTAACGATCGGTCACCATTGCTCCGCGCCGATTCCACCGGCGGCGACCCACGATGTGCACGGTGTCCACCGCGAACGCGTTGGCCGTTCGGACCACCGCTCCGATGTTGGCGTCGTTACCGAAGTTCTCGATCGCGATGTGCAGAGGATGCCTACGGGTGTCGATATCGGCGATGATTGCCTCGCGTGTCCAATACCGATATGCATCAACGACATTGCGGGTATCGCCGTCGCGCAGCAGCGCGGGGTCGTAACGCGGATCGTCGGGCAGCGGCCCCTGCCATGGGCCTACCCCGGGACTCTCGCCCCACTCGGTCGGACCCGCCTCACTCACCCTTGGTCCACATCGCGGCGTGCGTGCCGACCACCGACAGCGTCGGATAGAGCAGCGCTTCGTTCATCTCTCCCTGGGTGCACAACGTCACGCGGGTGAAGACCGCATCGCGGGTGCTGTCAGGCAGCACGAGAGTCGACGCGCCGTAGACGTCGCAGGCGTGGCTCAGCCCGGGCGGAGGCAACGTCGGAGCCATCACCACCATCGTCGGTCCGCCGCGGCGTTTCGACTCCTCACGGTATTGCGTTGCCTGACCGGAGATCTCGAGGCCGAGCAGCATGTAGCCGTTACCGGTGAACTCGTTGGGGTCTCCGAGCGCGGCCGCGTCGAGCATGGAGCCGTCCGCACGGAACGCGTCGACGCTGGTCGTCTTGAGCGACAGTCCGGTGGCCTCGTCCTCGACCGCGGGCAGCCCGACGGGAAACGCCACGCCGTGCGCCGTTGTGGTACCGGGCGTGCGGTCACGCGTCGAATAGACGTAGACCCCGCGCACCTGGAGCTCGTCACGCTGTGGCCCCACACATACCGTTCCCGTCAGCCGGTCCGGCGTTTCCGCTGAGAGCGGCTGTACGTCAAGGTCTGTCACGTCACGGCACCCGCCGATGGCGGGGGCCTCGAGCGGGTGTGCCAACGCCCCGTAAAGCCCGAACCTCAGGTCCTTCGGGTCGGCGTGCGGACCTTCACCCGATAGCGCCGCGTCGATGTCGATCAGGACGTTTTCGCCCTCGAAACGCAGATTCGACACCGACATGTTCCAGCCCAGGAACGCCAGTGATTCGCCGATGGTCGCGGTCTGGGCGGAGTAGGTGTCGACCTGCGCGTCATCGCTCGAACAGGCCGGGGCGACCAGGAGCACCGCGGTGAGGGCAGCGAAAACTGAACGGGCGGACACTGAGCGCGACTCAGGTTCTATCCCGGCCCCGGCCAACGACTTTCGTCACCGCCCGCACCACGCTGCGTGGCACCATGCGGCCGCCGGTGGTCAGCGCCTTGTACTGCAGGCCGGGTACGATCACCACCTTGCCCCGTGCGACGTCGGCCATCGTCTCGCGGACCACGTCGTCCACCTCCAGCCACAGGAACGACGGCGTGTTCGCCATGTCGATGCCCGCTCGTTCATGGAATTCGGTGTGCACGAAACCGGGGCACAGGGCATGCACGCCGACGCCGGTGCCACCCAGACCGTTGGCAAGGCCCTCGGAGAATGCGACCACCCAGGCTTTGGAGGCCGAGTACGTCGAACCACGCCCGGGCAGCAATCCGGCCACGCTGGCCACGTTGATCACGGTGCCTTCACCGGCCGCCAGCATCGGCGGCATCGCCGCGTGCGTCAGATGCATGACCGCCGTGACGTTGACATCCAGTTGGGACTGCAGCACCGCGAGGTCTGCGGTCCAGAATTCACCGGAGGTTCCGAAACCGGCGTTGTTGACCAGAACACGCACACCGGCGGCAAGCCGGTCGGCCACCTTCGAACGGTCGGCGGCCTGCGCCAGATCGGCGGCGAGCACCTCGACGTTCGCGCCTGCCTCGTCGTGCAGTTCGGCGGCCAGCGCGTCCAGACGCTTCGCATCGCGCGCGACGAGCACGAGGTCGTAGCCGTCCACGGCATATCTGCGGGCGAATCCTGCGCCCAACCCCGACGTGGGTCCGGTGATCAGGGCGACGGGGCGTGACATGCCCTAGAGACTACTTACCGCTGATAGTGCGGGGACTGCCGTCCGTTGCGCGACTGCGGTGGCGGCGGGGGCGACGCGGGCCGACGAGCCTGTTCGGGTCGCGGGGGCGCCTGGGCATACCTGCCGCCTGGAGCCTCGGCCCTGCCGGCAGGCACCTCGGAGCGGGCCGGCGCCGGCTTGAGCGGACGGCTCGGCGACCCGCTGCGGCGCGTCACGGGCTGACCGACGGTGGCCTGCGACGTCGGTGGCAGCACGCGCAGCAGGTCGTTGAACTGGCGCACGGTGCGCAGGCCCTCATCCCACTGTGCCCGCGTGCTGGTCACCGGCATCGAGACCAGCGTCCAGTGCTCCTCGTTCCACATGATCTCCGCACAATCCGGCGCGGTGTGGGCGAACGTCACCATGCGGCGGTCGCAGGCGCGGCGGGCCGCGTCGAGGTTGGTCGAGTACACCATCCGCGGACCGATCGCGCCGAGCAGCCAGATGTCGTTTTCCCGCGGCTCTTTGATTCCCTTGAGCCGCAGATCGACGACGACGTTGGTGCCGACCTTGCGGTGCAGGGCGATGACGGTCGCGACGTCTTCGAGGTCGAAGATGAACACCGCTTCGCCGCGGATCTGTCCGAGGACGACGTTCTTGGCGTTGATGTCGCCGACGGTCGACATCACACCGCGCTTCCAGCGCTTCAGGATGTCGCTCGACTCGTGTTCATAGTCGAAACCGTGCGACTTCGCCCACGACTTGCGGCGACGACCCAGCCCACGTCGACGGTCGATGTCGACGTACAGAAGTACCGCCGCACCCACGAAACAGAGCGCGGACAGCGTGAACCAGAGCGGGACCATTGAGTCGTAGCTTACTTGCAGGTAGCCCTCAAGTCCGAACTCGAGCAGATCACAGGCTCGTCACATAGCTGTTTTTATGGGCCTACACGGGAAAGGACGCCTCGGCGAGCTGAATGATCTCGGTCCGGTCAGCCGCCACGAGGAAGCCCGCCTCGATCGCGCGATCCAGCGCGTCGCTGAAACGCGCCAGGTAGTCGGCGGCGCCGCCGGGATAGAGCGCGCGTACGGTGTCGGCGTCGAACACCTCCCCGGTACCGAACAAGAAGGACATGGGGCTCTCGTCGGGCGCGAGCCCCGATGTCCGCGCAATCGGCACGTCGACCCATGGCGTACGGACCCCACCGACGGCGAGTTCGTGATCGTCGAGCACCAGCGCCGGGATGTCCCCGCCGGTCAGGGCCATCGGCTGCGCCGTGGCCGCAGGCGCGCCGGTACGAACCCAGTCGTTCAGGGCCGCTATCGCGGCCTGTAGTACGTAGTGATGCTGGGGTGCGAAGTTGATGTAGTACGACAGGTTCGCCCCCATCAACTCGTTCGTGGGTGCGTAGGCCGCGACAAGGCCCTCCACCGGCATCGAGCCGTCGTCGATGAAGCCGACCCGAATCGTGTAGTTGTCGGCGTGTGCGGTGCCGGGTATCTCCCACACCCGCAACCGGTCGTTGTCGGGTCTGCGGGCGTGGTGGTAGCCGAGCAGATGGCCGTCGACCAGGTCGGTTTCGGTGATGACCGATAGCACCGGGACCCGCAGATCGTCCAGGAAGGGCGCAGGCCGTGACTCTTCCAGCGCGCTACCGCCCCCGAGTGGAGCGGCGGGACCGAACCGAGAGTGCACGAGGAAGCCGTCGAACACCGCCGCGAGAGGATCCACCTCGTTCAGATAGGTGGTCAGAAACATCGCCGACTGCGATTCCCCCACCGCGAGAACCGCTTCCGGCTGCAGTCTGTCGATGCCACCCTCCCTGACCAGCCGGCCGATCTGGGAGTAGATGTCATAGGCGAACTGGTCGCCCGGATGGTCGAGCTGCGAATAGCGTTCTCGATCTTGGGCTTTCAGCGACATGTCGATGCCGATCAGGTTGTCACCGCCCTCGACGCCGACGTACTGGGCGGACACTGCGACGTAGGCGTAGCCGGCGCGCGCGATCTCGCGATGCGCCATCAGCCAGACCGCGGGTGCGTCGATGCCGCCGCTGACGTTGAGCCATTCGACGACGGCGGTGCCGTTGAACGCGCCGTTCGGGCGGCACACCACGATGCGGGTGGTGTAGTCGGCGCGGTCGTCGGTGGCATACGAGCGTGCGGTGCCCGAGACGACGAACTCCTCGGCGCCGTAACCCAGCGTGGCCAGGTCGTAGGCGCCGAGGAGCAGGCTGGGTCTACCGGGAAGGGACGAGACGCGAGTGCTCATCCCTCATCGATATCAGGCTCAGCCCAGGACCAGCGAATCGCCGTCCGCGCTGACGTTCACCGGTACCACGTCGCCGTCATGCACCTCACCGGCAAGCAGCATCTTGGCGAGCTGGTCGCCGATGGCCTGCTGGATCAGCCGCCGCAGCGGACGCGCACCGTAGAGCGGGTCGAAACCGCGCTCGGCCAACCATTGCTTGGCAGGCAGCGACACCTCGAGGGTGAGCCGGCGCTGCTGCAGTCGCTTGGCCAGCTGCTGCAACTGGATATCGACGATCTGGACGAGTTCGCCCTCGTCCAGCGGGTCGAAGACGATGACGTCGTCGAGGCGGTTGATGAACTCGGGCTTGAACGCTGAGCGCACCGCGGCCATCACCTGTTCCTCGGTGCCACCGGCGCCGAGGTTGGACGTCAGGATCAGGATCGTGTTGCGGAAGTCGACCGTCCGGCCCTGACCGTCGGTCAGCCTGCCCTCGTCGAGCACGGCCAGCAGCACGTCGAACACGTCCGGGTGGGCCTTCTCGATCTCGTCGAACAGAATCACCGTGTACGGACGCCGCCGCACCGCTTCGGTCAGTTGACCGCCCTGGTCATAACCGATGTAGCCGGGAGGCGCACCGACGAGGCGGGCCACCGAGTGCTTCTCGCCGTACTCGCTCATGTCGATGCGGACCATGGCACGTTCGTCGTCGAACAGGAACTCCGCCAACGCTTTCGCGAGCTCCGTCTTACCGACACCGGTCGGGCCGAGGAACATGAACGATCCCGTCGGCCGGTTCGGGTCGGCGACACCGGCTCGGCTGCGCCGCACCGCGTCGGACACGGCCTGTACGGCCTTCCTCTGCCCGACGACGCGCTTGCCCAGCTCGTCCTCCATGCGCAACAGCTTGGCGGTCTCGCCTTCGAGCATGCGGCCGGCGGGAATGCCGGTCCATGCCGACACCACATCGGCGATGTCGTCGGGTCCGACCTCCTCCTTGAGCATCTGATCTTCATGGGCTCTCGCGGTCGAATCTGCGGCATCGAGCTTCTTCTCGATTTCGGGGATACGGCCGTACCGGAGTTCGGACGCCTTGGCCAGATCGCCGTCGCGCTCGGCCCGGTCGGCCTCCCCACGCAGCGTCTCGAGTTGCTCCTTGAGCTCACGCACGACGTCGATGGCGCTCTTCTCGTTCTGCCACCGGGTGGTCAGCTCCGCCAGCTTTTCCTTGTAGTCCGCGAGTTCGGCGCGCAGCTTCTCCAGCCGCTCCTTGGAAGCGTCGTCCTCCTCCTTGGCCAGCGCCATCTCCTCGATCTCCAGCCGGCGCACCAGGCGCTCCACCTCATCGATCTCGACGGGCCGGGAGTCGATCTCCATCCGCAGCCGGGACGCGGCCTCATCGACGAGGTCGATGGCCTTGTCGGGCAGGAAGCGGCTGGTGATGTAGCGATCGGACAGCGTCGCCGCCGAAACCAGTGCGGAGTCGGTGATCCGCACGCCGTGGTGCACCTCGTAGCGGTCCTTTAGCCCGCGCAGAATGCCGACGGTGTCCTCGACGGACGGCTCGCCGACCAGCACCTGCTGGAAGCGACGTTCGAGCGCGGCGTCTTTCTCGATGTACTTGCGGTACTCGTCGAGGGTGGTCGCGCCGACGAGCCTCAGCTCGCCGCGGGCCAGCATCGGCTTGATCATGTTGCCCGCGTCCATCGCCGATTCGCCGGTCGCGCCGGCACCGACGATGGTGTGCAGCTCGTCGATGAACGTGATGATCTGGCCGGCCGAGTTCTTGATGTCGTCGAGGACGGCCTTGAGCCGCTCCTCGAACTCGCCGCGGTACTTGGCACCGGCGACCATCGAGCCCATATCCAGTGACACGACGGTCTTGTCGCGCAGGCTCTCCGGTACGTCGCCTGCGACGATGCGCTGGGCCAGGCCCTCGACGATCGCGGTCTTGCCGACGCCGGGCTCACCGATCAGCACCGGATTGTTCTTGGTGCGACGTGAGAGCACCTGAACGACCCGGCGAATCTCGTTGTCGCGCCCGATAACCGGATCCAGCTTGCCCTCTTTGGCGCGCGCGGTCAGGTCGGTGGAGTACTTCTCCAGCGCCTGGTACGTGGCCTCCGGGTCTGGGCTGGTGACGCGCGCACTGCCGCGCACGTTTCCGAACGCGTCGCGCAGCACCTGCGGAGACGCGCCGTGGCCGCTGAGCAGCTTGGCGACGTCGGAGTCGCCGGTGGCCAGGCCGACGAGCAAGTGCTCGGTGGAGACGTATTCGTCGTCCATCTCGGTGGCCAGGTGCTGCGCCACGGTTATTGAAGCGATCGCGTCCTTACTCAGCTGCGGCTGCGAACTCGACCCCGATGCGCTGGGCAGGCGGTCGAGAAGTCGTTGCGTCTCGGCACGGATTGTCGCGGGTTCGACGCCGACGGCCTCCAACAACGGTGCGGCAATGCCATCGTTCTGAGTGAGCAGTGCCATCAACAAATGGGCGGGCGTGATCTGCGGGTTGCCGGCGGCGGTAGCCGCCTGCAGCGCCGAAGTCAGGGCCGCCTGGGTTTTGGTCGTCGGATTGAACGAGTCCACGACGCCTCCCTTTCTATGTACTTCAGGGCCGCACAAAGGGCCCTTGGAATGCTTGTCGCGTTGTACAACGCCGTCAAGGTTGAGTCTGTTCCGCTCAACTTTAACTTTTTTGCCAGTACAACGCCAGCGGGTACCGAGCCGCTGATCCAGCAACCAACCACCACGTCCCTCTACGATGGCGGAATCCAACTCGGGCAAAGCCGCATGGGGGAAGACGTTTGGACCTCAACACCGTCACCGATGTGGTCCGCCAACCGCTCGATCCACCAGGGGCGCAGTGGCGCGACGGGGATGCCTTCCTCGCGGGCGGCACCTGGCTGTTCTCCGACGAGCAACCACACCTGCGGCGGCTGATCGATCTGGCGTCGCTGGGCTGGGACGGCCTCTCGGTCGAGGAGACTGGGCTGGCGATCGGCGCGATGTGCACGATCCGCGACCTGTACGCGCTCTCGGCGCCGAGCGACTGGCCCGCCGCGTCGCTGCTGCAGACGAGCTGTGAGGCGTTCCTGGCCTCGTTCAAGGTGTGGAACAGCGCGACGGTCGGCGGGAACATCTGTATGTCGCTGCCCGCCGGCCCGATGATCACGATGACAGTGGCGCTGGAGGCCACTTACACGCTGCGCGCGCCCGACGGCTCCGAGCGCACCGTCGACGCGGCCGACTTCGTCACCGGAAACAACGCCAACATCCTGGCGCCCGGAGAGGTGTTGCGGAACGTCGACATTCCGGCGAGTGCCTTGCGAAAGCGGCACACCCACCGACGGTTCACCCTGACCAAGCTCGGCCGATCGACGATCTTCCTCGTCGCGACACAACACCGGGACGACCTGCTGCTGACCATCACCGCGGGCACCACCCGCCCGGTTCGCATGAGATTCGATTCGATGCCGGACGCCGACGCCCTCGCACAACGAATCGACGAACTGCCCGAGGAGCTTTGGTTCGACGACGCCAACGGCAGTCCGGACCACCGGCGCCATCTCGCCGCGCACTACGCCGAAGACATCCGCGCCGAGTTCTCGCGGGGGGGTTCGTGACCTACACCGTGAACGGCGCAGCCTTCGACGAGCAGCCCCGACCCGGCCAGTGTCTGCGTACCTTCGTCCGCTCGCTGGGCTGCCTCGGTGTCAAAAAAGGTTGTGACGCGGGTGATTGCGGTGCCTGCACGGTGTGGCTTGACGGAGATCCGGTGCACAGCTGCATCACCCCCGCCTTCCGCGCGGAGGGACGGGAAGTCACCACCATCGAGGGCCTCGGCACGCCCGACAACCTGCATCCCATGCAACAGCAGTTCCTCGACGGCCCGGGATTCCAGTGTGGTTTCTGCACCGCGGGGATGATCATGACGTCGGCCACCTTCACCGACAAGCAGAAGCGCGACCTGCCGCGCGCGCTGAAGGGAAACCTGTGTCGCTGCACCGGGTATCGCGCCATCGAGGACGCGATCCACGGTGTCAAGGGAATCGAGGACGCGGCACCCGGTGAGGCCGTAGGGGCCAACGTCGTCGCGCCGGCAGCCACCGGGGTCGTCACCGGGACGGTCGAGTTCACCATGGACACCGCGATGCCGGAAATGCTTCATCTCAAGGTGCTGCACTCACCGCACGCCCATGCGCGCGTCGTCTCCATCGACGCGTCCGCCGCGCTCGAGGTTCCCGGCGTGCAGCGCGTGTACACGTGGCAGGACGTCCCCCGCAAACGATTCAGCACGGCCATCCACACCGACCACCTCGTCGATCCCGACGACACCTACATACTCGACAACGTCATGCGGTTCGTCGGCCAGCGGGTCGTGGCGGTGGTGGCCGAGTCCGTCGGTGCCGCCGAAGAGGGTTGCCGCAAGGTCGCCGTGGAGTACGAGGTGCTGCCCGCCGTCTTCGACCCCGAGGAGGCGATGGCCGACGGCGCGCCGCAACTGCACAGCTACGACGACCCGTTCGCGCACGACAAGCTGCGTAACATCCTGCTCGAACTGCACGGCGAGGTCGGCGACGTCGAGGCCGGATTCGCGGCGGCCGACGTGATCCACGAGGGCACCTATTTCACGCCCCGCGTCCAGCACGCCCACCTCGAAACGCATGGTTCGATCGCCTGGATGGAGGAGGGGCGGTTGCATGTGCGGACCAGTTCGCAATCGCCGTCGGTCGCGAAACTCAAACTCTCCCATCTGTTCAACCTCCGCCCCGACGAGCTGAGGGTGTTCTGCAAGAGGGTCGGCGGCGGGTTCGGCGGCAAGCAGGAAGTGATATCCGAGGACCTGGTCGCCCTGGCGGCGCTGGACACCGGCCGACCCGTCTGCTGGGAGTACACCCGGGAAGAGGCGTTCACCACGGCCTCACCGCGACACCCGATGAAGATCACCGTGAAACTCGGCGCGAAGGCCGACGGCACGCTGACCGCGTTCCAATTCCGAAACGTCTCCAATACCGGGGCATACGGAAACCACGGCGGTGAGACGCTGTTCGCCGGCGGTGCCGCCGTGATGCAATACCGATGCCCCAACAAGAGATTCGACGGCTACTCGGTGTACACCAACACCGTGCCCAGCGGTGCGCTGCGCGGGTACGGTATGACCCAGCCGTCATTCGCGGTCGAGTCCGCGATGACCGAGTTGGCGCGGGCGCTCGGTATGGATCCGCTGGAATTGCGCCGCCGCAACGTGATTGTGCCCGGCGATGCGCTGGTGGCGGTCGGTGAGCACCCAGAAGATGTGACTTTCACCGAGGACGGGCTGACCGCCTGCATCGACCTGGTGGACGGCGCGTTGCGCCGCAGACCTCCCGAGCCGAGCCTCGGACCGGATTGGCTGGTCGGCACCGGCGCCGCGAGCTCCATCCACGAGACCGCCCCGCCGACCGACCATGTATCCAATGCGTGGGCCACCCTGCGAGACGATGCCGTCTACGAGATCGCAGTGGGGACAGTTGAATTCGGTGAGGGTACCTCGACTGCGCATGTGCAGATCGCGGCGAGCGTGCTCGGCACCACGACGTCTCGAATCCACCTCGTGCAGGCCGACACCGACAGGACGGGTTTCGACACCGGCGCATTCGCGAGCGCCGGCCTGTTCGTCTCGGGCAACGCCGTCCAGAAGGCGACGACTGCTCTCCGGGAGAGCATTCTGCACTTCGCCGCTGGGCACGTCGGCGTCGATGTCAGTGCGTGCGCGATGGACGACGACGGGGTGTTGTGCGACGACACCAGACTGACGCTGGCCGAGGTATTGGCAGCCGCCCGTGAGCGCGGTAGGCGGTTCACCGTAGCGCGCAAGGCCTACGGCTCGCCGCGCAGCGTGACGTCCAACGCGCACGGCTTCCGTATCGCCGTCCACCGGATAACCGGCGAAGTGCGCATTCTCTACAGCGTGCACGCCGCCGATCCCGGCGTCGTGATCAATCCGCAGCAGGTCCGCGGACAGATCGAAGGCGGGGTCGCACAGGCCATCGGCTTCGCGCTCACCGAGAACTTCCGTGTCGACAGCTACGGAGCGGTGGTCAATCCCAACCTGCGCAACTATCGCATTCCCACCTACGCCGATGTGCCGCGCACGGAAGTCCTTCTCGTCGAAACCCAGGATTCGGTTGGACCCATGAAGGCGAAGGGCATCGCCGAGTCGAACGTCAATCCGGTGGCACCGGCACTGGCCAACGCACTGCACGACGCCACGGGAGTCCGGTATCGAGAGTTGCCTTTCACCCCGGAACGCATCTATCGACGTCTGATCGAGCACAGGCTCTCTCCCGCAACCTGATTGGCAGGACATGGACACCCGAAACCCCACTGATACCGCCGCCACGGTCGTCATCGGCCAGAAGGTTCGACAGGGTTCAGAGCAGGCGTTCGAAGCCTGGCAACAGGAGATGAACAGGGAAGCGTCGAAGTACCCCGGTTTCATCGGTGCCGAGATCAATCCGCCGACCGCGGTCCAGCCCGAGTGGGTGACGATATTCCGCTTCGACTCGGTCGCCCACGTCCAGGCATGGATGAACAGCGCGGCTCGGCAGGAACGTCTTGCCGAAGGCCGGCAGTATTTCGACGGGATCGGGACACAACAAGTCCTCGGCGGGGGTGGGCGGCACAGCGATCCACTTGTGACGGTCGCCGTGACCCACCGCGTCGATGCCGAGCTGGTCGAGGACTTCCTGGCGTGGCAGGAGCGACTTCGCCAGGCGGAAAGCAAGTTCGCCGGCTTTCGTGGCACCGAGTTGTTTCGTCCGGTGTCGGGGGTACAGGAGGAATGGACCACCCTTTACCGCTTCGACAACGCCGAAAGTCTTGACAGATGGCTTGTTTCGAGCGAGCGCAAGCGGCTGCTCGACGAGGGGAAGCAATTCGCCGACTTTCGCTTACGCACCATCGACAACTCGTTCGGCAGCTGGTTCGCGTTCGACGACAACGGAAAACAGGCGCCACCACCATCTGAGACCAGGACATCGATAGCAGTGTGGGTGGGGCTGTACCCCACCGTGGTGATACTGACTCTCCTGCTGTCCCCGCTGAAGATGCCGATATGGCTGGGCATGCTCGTCGGAAATCTGCTGTCGAGCTTCGCGATCAGCTTCCTGGTGATGCCGTACTACGTGAACCCGTTACTGAAGAACTGGCTGCGCCCACCGCCCGACGCGCCCAAGGCGCGTACGTTCTGGCGCGGTATCGCCATGGTCGCCGGACTCAACCTGTTCTGGGTGGTGGCCTTCTACCTCGTGACGCGGGTCTTCTGGCATCTGCCCTAACGCCCTGCGAGCGGTGTCGGCCCCGTTGGCATCTTCGGCAATGTGGCAATGAGCTTCGGCACCAACGTCGTTGCGTCCGATGCCGGGCGCTCGAGGGTGTACTTGCGAACCTCCTGGCCGCCGGCGGTCGTCCCCGCCACGAGGAGATCGGCTCCGTAGACGGTGCTGGACGTCGCAACGGTCGCGCCAGGGGTCTCCC
This sequence comes from Mycobacteriaceae bacterium, assembly GCA_019749805.1. GTDB lineage: Bacteria > Actinomycetota > Actinomycetes > Mycobacteriales > Mycobacteriaceae > Mycobacterium. Next base: position 31,919 of record JAIEPH010000074.1, read on the forward strand.
CGGCGAACGGTGCAAACGAAGCGATCTCGGCGTACTCGATGTTCTCCTCGTGGTGGTTCGGACTTTCCAGGTACATACTCGGCTGCCCGTCGAGCTTTGATCCGGTAGACCACACCCGCACCGTGCCTGCCCCGGCGAGTTGGCTGGTGATGATGCTCTTGGCTCCGCCCTCGCCGCCCGCGACCCATCCGGTGGACAGCGCGACCCCGTCCCTGTAGTTCTCGTCGTAGGCCAGGAAGTTCGACGTCATCCTCGGTTCATTGGGCTTGGCGGCATGTTCGGTGGCCGTACCGTTGGCCTGCGCCCGCGCGGTCGGCGTGTAGAGGTCCCAACGGAAAGACTTGACCAGTGGCGCATCACCGGGACCCGGCGCAGTCACGATCGTCTCGCGACCCGATCCGAATTCGACCATTCCGGTGGCCAACGAGACTCCGGACTGCGATCCGGGATAGGGCGTGAACGTGGAGAACACATCTGGACCCTTGCCCGACTCGGACGGCAAGGTCGATGAGTACACCTTCACCCGTGACTCTGTTCCCGGACCGGTGCCGACGATGATGTTGTCGGCCAATGAGTTTCCGTCGATGTCCGCCCCGGCGACGGTAACACCGCCGGTGAAGTCGGAGTCGAACGGGGCGAACCGGGTGATCTCGGTCTTGAACAGGCCCAGGTCGGTGTCGTTGCCGTCGTAAGCGACCACTTCAGGAGATGCCCCCTTGCCGGTGCCCGCGACCAGATCGAGAATTCCGTCGCCGTTCACGTCGGCCATCGCCACCGACGGCGTGCCCTCGAAGTCCGGGAACGGGACGACGGTCTGCAGCACCTTGTCGCCGTTGCCATCCCGGACCTGAACCGAAGCCGGCTTCCCGTTGGATCCGGGTATCGCCACGGCATATGTCGACACTTCGGGGATGACGTTGATGGTGGCCATGAGCCCGTTGTCTTCGTGGTTGAGACGGTGGCAATGGATCACGTAGGTGCCCGCGTACTCCTGGAACTCCTGGCGCAGGGTCAGTGTCGCCGGGGTACTCACAACGTGCATGTCGTTGAATATTGGTGCGGGCACGTTGACGTTGTCGAGGCCCCAGGGTTGCACGCCGGTCTTGCCCCGGTTCGGGTCGTCGATGCCCATCACCTGAAAGTCGTTGACGTGGATGTGCATCGGATGCGCATCATTGTTCATATTGACGATCTTCCACTCCTCAACCGAGTTGAGCCGCGGCTGGATCAGCGAGACATTTGGGAACCCGCTGGGCTCGAACATGTAGATGACGGCCTTGGGATCACTGTTGCTGGCCAGGTCGCCGCCGATGGTGTCGGTGATCGTCATCTCCCTTTTGACGGCCGGCGTCATCACCGCGGTGTCCACGAAGGACGTGTATGCATCGAGGTTCTGGCCGGGCTCGAATGCCGTGGTCCTTCCCTCTCCGCTGGTGTCCTGCGTCGCGCGGATCAGCGTCTGGGTGGGGAACACGAAGAAGCCGTCGGCGAAGCTGAGGAACTTCGGATCCACGGTGAGCGTGCCGAGCACCGCGGGCGTGTTTTTGGTGCCGTTGTTCGTGTACAGCACACCGGGATTCACGATCGGCTTCGCATTGGGGTCCGGCGGAAACTCCAGGACCAGGTCGCCTTCGGAAGGCATCGTCACCGCGATCGCATAGCGGGAGCCGGGTGGGACGCTGAGCGTCGTTCCGTCACCGTAGACCGGCCGGCCGACCTGCGTGTAAGGGTTACCGTCCTGCCCGACGATCGAGAACTTCGGATGGTTGCCGGTGGCCGTCTCGGTCAATCTGACTGTCATATACGCAATGTCGCTGATGTTTGCGACCACCCAGATCTCCGTCTGGCCCGGCTTGATCTTCAGCTCCGGCTGGAACTGGCCGTTCACCGTGAACTGCACATCGCGCTGATTCTCTGGCAGATCAGGCTTTTCGGCAACCTTTGTGGTCGGGCTGTCGAAGTTCATCAGGTTCGACGGGATGAACTGGGTCTGACCGCGATTGTTCTTGGGCGAGAGCGGCCCTTCCCACCATGGCGTCAGATACTGGGACCCCATCGCGGTGTCGGCGATGTTCACCGGAGCCAGACTCGGCTGGTACGTGCCGTCCGCGAGTTGCGAACCCTGCGGGGGTTTGAGCGTGCTCGCCCACTGCGGCCAGCTGTAGTTGTTGAGCTGGTGCCCCTTCCCATTGCGGTCGAACACGTAGTTGTACTGAATCGCCATGTTGCGTATGGGAATATCATTTTGCGTCACCAGCGGCAGGTTGCCGTCGGGACGGCCGATCTCCAACAAACCGGCCAAGCCGGCGTAGGTCTGTTGTGACGTCATCGTGTGACGGTGACTGTGGTACCAGTACAACCCACTGGGCATGTTCTTGGGCACGTCATAGGTGTAGGTGTTTCCCATCCCCGCAGGAATCGAGAGCAACACGTTGTCGGCGTTGCCCGACGGACTGACGTGCAGACCGTGGGTGTGCAGGTTCAGCGGCGACTCCGTGAGAGCGGGCGGGTACAACGGCACCTCGCCGCCCTTGGGCGTCATCGCCGGGTCGTAGAAGTCCGGGATGCTCAGATCTTGAAGGTCGTTGTCGTAGTGGATGATCAGCTTCTCGCCGGGGTTAACGCGCAGCGTGGGCGCGGGGTAGAGGTTGTCGCCCTTCGTCGTTCCGTCCGAAGCGCTTCCCTTGATGAGGTCGTATCCGAAGACGAGGAAATTGGTGACAGGCTCTTTGACGGTGTCCAGGTTGACGGTGCCCTGGTGCGCCGAGAGTCGAACCTCGAGCACCCCGTCCTTACTCGTGAGCCGCACTGGTTCCTTGAAAGGCGCGGGCCTGCCGTCGGGACCCGCGTTCACTCCGGCCTGTGGCGCGGGCGCCTCCTTGTCGCGCGAGCAAGCCGTCATCGCGGCGATCATCGCGATGACCAACATCAAGGCAGTGAAGACTCGTGAAGCGGGACGAAGCCGCATGGCCTCTCCATTTCTCAACGAAACTAGCTAAAACGAGCGATCGACATTGCGCAGCTTATATGGGTGCAGTGCTGCAAATGGCAAATTTGCCGCAATGTGTCGCGCTGGACGGGTCAGGTGGCGGTCTCCTGGGCCGACAGGGCCATCCACTGACCGTTCTGAAGCTCGAATACGTCGGTGAATCGCTCGATGCCCATCACCCGGCCGTCTTTGAGCAACGTGTTGATTCCGTGGACCACCGCAGTGTTGCCCGTGATGTCGACGATCTGGTCCGATGGGTTCATTGTGAACGACAGCGGCGCCACACTCGCGATCTCTTCGGCACGGTTGATCAACCGCCCTTCCGAGTCGACGTGTTAGAAGGTCGGGCTGAGGATCGCCTCGACGGTCGGGGCGTCACCGGCGGTGATCGCCGTCAGCCAGCGCATCTCCTGGGAAAGGACGTCTGCGCACGGCCCCGCCTCGAGCGGCAGCGGAGCGCCCGTCGCCGCATCAAGGCAGGTGTCGGCGGCAGCCGCGGACGCCGGGGCGAAGATCGCGACAGCCGAGAGTGCGGCCGAAAAGGCCAGCCCAGTCGTGAGGGTTTGGGCCCTGTCACGTGTCCATCGGCTCATAAGATCCGTTCCCTCGGTCAATGATTGCTAGGTTGCGTATCGAATGATGCGACGAAAGGGCGAGCATTGTCGGGCAATTGGGGATCGGTGCTGATCGAGCTCATACCGCTCGCACTGGTCGTGGCACTCTCGCCGTTGTCGATCATCCCGGCAGTGCTGGTGCTGCACACTGCCCGCCCACGTCCGACGGGCCTGGCATTCCTGGCCGGCTGGCTGATCGGCCTGGCGGCGTTGACCAGCATCTTCCTCGCCGTGTCGGGCCTCATCGGCGGACTCGGTGGCAAGCCTCCCGGCTGGGCGTCCTGGTTACGCATTGTGGTGGGTGCGGCGCTGATCGTTTACGGCATCTACAAGTGGCTTACGCGCAAAAAATCGGAACACACGCCCAAGTGGATGCAAAGCCTGTCGAAACTCACACCCGCTCGCGCCGGTGCCACGGGGTTCGTGCTCACCATCCTCAACCCGAAGGTGCTGTTCATCTGTGCCGCAGCGGGTTTGGCGATCGGCACTGCCGGACTCGGGTCGTCACAGATCTGGATCGCCGAGCTGTGGTACGTCCTGGTCGCCGCTTCGACTGTGGCGCTGCCGATCCTGGCCTACGCCGTGTCCGGCGACCGGCTCAACGAACCGCTGACGCGACTCAAGAACTGGATGGAGGCTCAGCATGCCGTCCTCGTCGCGATAATCCTGGTCGTGATCGGTCTCATGGTGCTGTACAAGGGAATTCACGCCCTTGCCCTTTGAGGTTCAAGGGAGCCCGAGCTCGCTGGCGTCCGCGGTCAGATAGCGCGTGACGGTCGGTGCGATAACTCGCACCAACTCATCGCCCGACAAGGTCGCCAGCGGCGGCACTTTCATGACGTAGCGCAGCACCGCCGTGCCGACGAGTTGGCTCGCGGCGAGCGTTGCCCGCAGCCGGGCCTGTTCATCCCCGCCCAGCACGCCGGACACCGCTGTCAGAACGTAGTTCTGCATGAAGCTGCGGAAGGCCTCATGCGCGTCGGGGTTCGAGGTGGCCGACTGCAGCATCACCACCATGGTCGGACCCGACTCAGGGGCCTCCCAGATCCGCAGGTAGGTCCGCACCATCCGGGTGCCGATATCTGGTTCGTCGTCCGTAGTTCCCCTGAGAGCGGCGACCAATAGGTCGGGATCGAGGAGCAGCCGCAGTGACTCGCGGAACAGCTCTGCCTTCGACCCGAACAGATACAGCACCATCGAAGGGTCGACGTGCGCGTCGTCGGCGATCGACCGCAGCGTCGTCTTCTCATACCCCTCGGTCGCGAACCGCGCCTTGGCCGCAGCCAGGACGGCCTCGCGCGACACCGGATCTCCCTGGCGTCGCCCTCGCCGCTTCGTCGTTTTCGCTGGTGAAGGCATCTATCGACACTAGCATTTCAATACCTGTTGAAATGCTAGTTGCGCCGCGATACGCTCCACTGGACGATTAATTCAACGACGATTGAAAAGAGGTCGGCTGATGGTCACGAAAACCGCGCCCCGGCACACTCACGCGATACCCGCGCACGAACCCCCCGCGGCGATCCGCGCGACCGGCGTCGTCGCGGTGCTCACCATCGCGCTCGCCCTCGTCGCGATCGCGTTCGCGCTGCCCGCCGCGCGCACCGCGCCGCGCGACGTGCCCATCGGCGTCGCCGGCCCGCAGGCGGCGAGCGGACAGGTCGCCGCAACCCTGGAGGAGCAGGCGCCTGGCGCCTTCGCCATCACCTACTACCCCGGCGAGGCCGCCCTTCGCGACGCGATCCGCCAGCGCGATGTCTACGGCGGCATCTCATTCGGCCCCGACGGGCAAAGCATGCTGATCGCGACTGGCGGAAGTCCGATGATCGCGCAGATGCTGACACAGATCGGCAACGGCATCGCCCAGCACGCTGGGGTGCCGATAGCCGCCGAGGACCTGGCTCCGCCGACCGCGGATGATCCGCGCGGCGTCGGGCTCGCCGCGTCCGCGCTGCCGATCACACTGGCCGGACTGCTACCGGCGATCGCATTGATGCTCGCGCTCAAGCACGAGGTGTGGACCCGGTTCATCGCGACGGTGGTGTTCGCCGGGGTGGCAGGCGTGTCGGTGGCCGCACTTCTGAAGTACGTGCTTGGTTCGATCGACGCGAACTTCTGGGGTGTGGCCGGTGGCTTGACGCTGGGCGTGCTGGCCATGGCCTTGTTCATCCTGGGGCTTGGATCACTGTTCGGTCGGGCCGGGCTGATCGGCGGGGCGGTGGTGGCGATGCTGCTGGGCAATCCGCTATCGGGCCTCAGCAGCGCACCGGAAATGCTGCCCAGCGGCTGGGGTCAACTGGGGCAATGGCTGCCGCAGGGCGCGAACGCCACATTGCTGCGGTCGACGGCGTACTTCGACGGAGCCGGCGGAACACTGCCGGTCGTGGTGCTGATCTGCTGGTCGCTGCTCGGTCTGGCACTGATCGTCGCGGCGGCGCTTACTATCGAACGACGTGGGACTCGATGATCGTGACGCGCTGCGCATACTGCGCGACACCGTCGACCCCGCGTTCGGCTCCGACGAACTGATCCGTCGCTTCTACACCCGCTGGTTCGCCATCGACATGTCGGTCCGCGACCTGTTCCCCCCCGACATGACGGCTCAGCGAAAAGCCTTTGCCAAGGCGTTGACCTGGCTGCTCGGTGAACTTGTCGACCAGCGGGCCCAGGAGCCGGTGGCGTTCCTGGCGCAGCTGGGCCGCGACCATCGCAAATATGGTGTGACACAACGGCATTACGACAGCCTGCAGGACGCGCTGGTGACGACGCTGCGCACCCAGTTGATCGCACAGTGGGACGACAGGCTCGCCGAGGCCACCCACGACGCGGTCGCACTGCTCGTAGGGGTGATGCGAGGGGCCGCGGACGCGGAGAAGCGCCCGCCCTTTTGCGACGGCACGGTGATCGAGCTGATCCGCGCCACCCGGGATGTCTCGGTGATCCGCTTGCAACTGGACCGTCCGCTCTATTACCACCCCGGCCAGTACGTCACCGTCCAGGTCCCGCAGTGGCCGCGGCGGTGGCGTTACCTGAGTCCGTCCATTCCAGCCGACCGCGGCGGGGGCATCGAGTTCCACGTCCGTTCGGTGCCCGGCGGCATGGTGAGCCCGGCGATCGTCGCCGAGACGAGACCGGGCGACCGGTGGCGGGTGTCGAACCCGCACGGCGGGATGCACATCGACCGCGACGGCGGTGACGTGTTGATGGTCGCGGGCGGCACCGGCCTCGCACCGCTGCGGACGCTGATCATGGATCTCACCCGCAAGGCCGTCAACCCGCGTGTGCATCTGTTCTTCGGCGCCCGCTATCCGTGCGAGCTCTACGATTTGCAGACATTGTGGCAGGTCGCCTCGCACAACCCGTGGTTGTCCGTGACGCCGGTGTCGGAGTACAACACAGATCCGCCGTGGGCGGCCGACTTCCCCGACGTGCAGCCGCCGCGCGGCCTGCACGTCCGCCAGACCGGTACGCTGCCGGCGGTCGTCACGCGGTACGGCAGTTGGAGCGACCGGCAGATCCTGATCTGCGGAAGCCCGGAGATGGTCGAGGCCACCAAGGCCGCATTACTCGCCAAAGGCGCTCCGGCCGAACGGATCCAGCACGATCCGCTCGCGTGAGCCCTAAACTATGCTCCAACTTTCGCAGTGACTTCACAATCGTCGTGACTGATCAGACAGGGCATGCGTGGGAGGATCTCCTGCATGCCCGACTTCGAGCCCGTCACGCTTCGCGATCCGTCCTCATCGCTGACGGCAACCTTCGTGCCGACCGCAGGCATGATCGGGGCCTCACTCGCCGACGGCGATGACGAGTTCCTCGGCCAGCGCCGCGGGCTGGCAGCCTATGTGACCGCGGGTAAGACGATGGGCATACCGATTCTCTACCCGTGGGCAAACCGGTTGAGCGCCAGCGACTATGAGAGCAACGGGACCGTTGTCAACCTCATTCCCGGTCAGGGTGGCGTGCGCGCCGACGAACACGGTCTGCCCATCCACGGCGTACTCGCCGCCTACTCGGGCTGGCAGGTCACCGCGCATTCCGAGAACACGCTGACCGCAACCGTCGATTTCGGGGCGACGCCGGAGTTGCTCGCGGCGTTCCCCTTCCCCCACGTACTCACGCAACACGTCGCGCTGGCCGGCCGCAGGCTCACGATCGAGACCACCGTGACGCCGACGGCGTCGACCTCCGTACCACTGTGCTTCGGATACCACCCGTACTTCACGATTCCCGGTGTGCCGCGCGACGAATGGCAGCTCACGACACCGGTGATGCGGCATCTGCCGGTGGATGGGCGCGGTATCCCGACTGGAGAGCACGACGATTGGGCAGGCGGCACCCAGTCCTTGCAGTCCGTGACATACGACGACGGCTTCGACCAGGTACCCGAGGGGGCGGTGTTCTCACTGGCCGGTGGCGACCGTCGTGTCGACGTCGTGTTCGAGACCGGTTACCCGGCGGCACAATTGTTCGCGCCCGGTACGGACAGCCTCATCGCCATCGAGCCGATGGCCGCACCGACCGACGCACTGCGCCGCGGCGACTATCGCAGCGCGATGCCTGGAAAGCCCTCCACGGCACGCTTTTCGATCACGGTGACCTAGCGCTTGTTTCGCGGCTGCCAGACCACCAGGGCCGTGCTCTTGGACCTGGGTTGTGAACGCAGTTGCTCGATCTCGCGCGCCATCTCCTGCAGGCGGCTCTGCAGCGCCTCGACCTGATTGGTCAACTCGATGATCCGCTTGATACCCGCGAGGTTCACGCCCTCGTCCTGCGACAGTCGCTGCACCTCGCGGAGCAGATCGACGTCGTGCTGCGAGTAGCGCCTACCACCACCGGACGTCCGCTGCGGGCTGACCAGCCCGAGCCGGTCGTACGTGCGCAGGGTCTGCGCATGCATACCGGCCAACTCCGCGGCGACCGAAATCAGAAAGGTCCGCGCTTCGTCATTGGCTCGCTTGGGCATCATGCACCGGCCCAGTTCGCTCTCGGGTCGAAACCACTGGCCCGTTCGGCTTTCGCGTAGGCCTCCAACGCTTCGGCGGCCTCACCGTCGACGTCCGGCGGCACCGCCACCTTCACGGTGACGAGCAGATCGCCATGTCCGCCGGAACGTTTCGGCACGCCTCGACCACGGACCCGCAGGATCCGGCCGTCGGAGGTACCCTTCGGCACCCTCACACCGACCTTGCCTTCCAGCGTAGGCACCGAAAGCGTTGTTCCGAGTGCTAATTCGTGGAAGCTGACCGGCACGCTCACCGTGAGGTCGTCGCCGTTGCGGCCGAAGACCTTGTCCGGCTTGACGTGTACGGTCACATACAGGTCGCCTGACGGTGCGCCACGCAGCCCGGCTTCACCCTGGCCTGCCAGCCTGATGCGCTGGCCGTCCTCGACACCCGGCGGGATCCGCACGTTGATCGTGCGTGTCCTCGTGGTCACGCCGGTGCCCTTACATTCGTCGCACGGGTGCTCGATGATCGAACCGCTGCCCCGGCATTCAGTGCACGGCTCGGAGAACCCGAATGCGCCCTGATTGCGGTTGATGACACCGGATCCATTGCAGTTGGGGCACACCTTCGGGCTGGTGCCCGGCCGTGCGCCACTGCCGTGACAGTTCGTGCACGGAGCGGGGCTGGTGAGCCGCAACGGCATCATCACGCCCTTGGTGGCCTCCAGAAACGACAACTCGGTCTCGGTCTCGAGGTCGTTGCCGCGCCGTGGCCGACTTGCCCTCGGCTGTTGCGCCCCACGCCCGAACAGTCCGCCGAACAGATCGCCGATGTTGGCTCCGCCGGTCTGGCCGGCCGCATCGAACAGATCGTTCAGATTGAACTCGCCGCCGTCGGAACTGAAACCGCCGAAATTTCCGCCGCCTCCGCCGCCGAAACGACCACGACCGAACCCGCCGTTCGCGAAAAGTCTTCGCGTTTCGTCGTATTCCTTGCGCTTGGCCGGATCCGAGAGCACTTCCTTGGCTTCCGACACGGCTTTGTACCGGTCTTCGGCCGTCTGGTTGCCGGGGTTGCGGTCGGGGTGGTTCTCCGCGAGCAGCTTTCGGGCCGCCCGCTTGATCTCCTGTTCGCTGGCATCGGAGGCGACGCCGAGCTCCTTGTAGAAGTCCTTTTCGACCCATTCACGCTGGGCCATACCGCGTCACCTCCTTTCGGTGTCTAGTCGTCGTCTGATTGTGCGGCCTCTGGCGAGGCGGGGTCGGTGTTATCGGCGTCGGGCACGGTGTCGACCACGCCGACCAGGGCGTGCCGCACCACAAGATCGCCGACCTTGTATCCACGACGCATGACGGTCCCCACCACGGGGTGGGTGCCGTCGCCCTCATGCTGCACGGCCTCGTGCAGGGCGGGATCGAAATCGTCGCCTTCGTCACCGAACCCCGAAAGGCCAAGTCCCTCAAGTGCGGTCGCGAGCTTGTCGGCGACCGACTTCAGCGGACCGGACTCCAGGTCTCCGTGGCTGCGCGCCCGGTCGAGGTCGTCGAGCACCGGCAGCAGCTGGGTGATCACTGACGCCTTGGCACGGTCTGCCGTGAGCTGCTGGTCGCGGAGGGCGCGCTTGCGATAGTTGGCGAAGTCGGCTTGCACCCGTTGCAGATCACTGAGCAGCTCGGCGGCTTTTCCGGCCTCCTCAGGGCTCTCGCCCGCGAACTCCCCCGGCGCCGGCCCACTGGGGGCCGGGCCGGAGGAATGTTCACGGATTTCGCCGGTGTCAGGATCGATGCGCCGCTTGTCGGTGACAGTCACCGGCTCGTGCGAATCGTTCTGGCTCACTTGCGCTCCTGGTCATCCTCATCGACTACCTCGGCGTCCACGACGTTGTCGTCGGCCGAGCCGGCCGCCGACTCGGCGCCGCCCGCACCCGCGGACTGCTCTGCCTGGGTGGCCTCGTAGAGCGCCTGACCCAGACCCTGGGCCTCGACGCCGAGCTTCTCCATCGCCGTCTTGATGGCTGCGATGTCGCTGCCCTCGAGCGTCGACTTGGCCTCGGCGACCGCGGAATCGACCTTGTCCAGCGTCTCCGCGGGAATCTTCGATCCGCCTTCGGCTTCGCGCTGTTCCTTGACGATCTTCTCGGTCTGGTAGACCAGCGACTCCGCCTGGTTGCGGACGTCGGCCTCCTCGCGACGCTTGCGGTCCTCCTCGGCATGCGCCTCGGCGTCCTTGATCATCTGGTCGATCTCATCCTTGGAAAGGCCGGAGCCCTCCTGGATTCGGATCGTGTTTTCCTTGCCGGTGCCCTTGTCCTTGGCGGTCACGTGCACGATGCCGTTGGCGTCGATGTCGAACGTGACCTCGATCTGGGGCACACCGCGCGGGGCCGGCGGGATGCCGGTCAGCTCGAAGCTGCCGAGCAGCTTGTTGTGCGCGGCGATTTCGCGCTCACCCTGGAAGACCTGGATCTGCACCGACGGCTGATTGTCGTCGGCCGTGGTGAAGGTCTCCGACCGTTTGGTCGGGATGGTGGTGTTGCGCTCGATCAGCTTGGTCATCACGCCACCCTTGGTTTCGATACCGAGGGACAGCGGCGTGACGTCAAGCAGCAGAACGTCTTTCACCTCACCCTTGAGCACGCCGGCCTGCAGCGCGGCGCCAACGGCGACAACCTCGTCCGGGTTGACACCCTTGTTGGGCTCCTTGCCGCCGGTCATTTCCTTGACCAGCTCGGACACCGCGGGCATACGGGTGGAGCCGCCGACCATAACCACGTGGTCGATGTCGGCCACCGAGATGCCGGCGTCGGCGATCACCGACTGGAAGGGTTTGCGGGTGCGATCCAGCAGATCCTGCGTGATCCGCTGGAATTCGGCGCGGGTCAGCTGCTCGTCGAGGAACAGCGGGTTCTTCTCCGCGTCGACGGTGATGTAGGGCAGGTTGATCGACGTGCCCTGCGAACTCGAGAGCTCGATCTTGGCCTTCTCGGCCGCCTCACGCAGCCGCTGCATCGCCATCTTGTCCTTGGTCAGGTCGATGCCCGAGGTGCCCTTGAACTTGTCGACGAGCCATTCGACGATGCGGTCGTCCCAGTCGTCGCCGCCCAGGTGGTTGTCACCGGAGGTGGCGCGGACCTCGACCACACCCTCACCGATCTCCAGCAGCGACACGTCGAACGTGCCGCCACCGAGGTCGAAGACCAGGATGGTCTGTTCCTTCTCGCCCTTGTCCAGCCCGTAGGCCAGCGCCGCGGCGGTCGGCTCGTTGACGATGCGCAGCACGTTGAGACCCGCGATCTGGCCGGATTCCTTGGTGGCCTGGCGCTGGGCGTCGTTGAAGTACGCGGGCACGGTGATCACCGCATCGGTGATGTCCTCGCCCAGGTAAGCCTCGGCGTCGCGCTTGAGCTTCATCAGCACCCGAGCGCTGATCTCCTGGGGCGTGTACTTTTTGCCGTCGATTTCCACGTTCCAGTCGGTGCCCATTTCACGCTTGACCGAACGGATGGTCCGGTCGACGTTGGTCACCGCCTGGTTCTTGGCGGGCTGACCGACCAGCACCTCGCCGTTACGCGCGAACGCGACGACGGACGGCGTGGTGCGGGAACCCTCGGAGTTGGCGACGACGACGGGGTCGCCACCCTCCAATACCGCGACGACCGAGTTCGTGGTCCCGAGGTCGATTCCGACCGCACGAGCCATGGTTGTTCCTCCTGAATTAGTCCAACTTTGGGTCACGAGTGCGTGGCACTCATTCGGGCTGAGTGCACCGCACTCAAGACTGCTCCGGCCAACCATATCCTGTCAACCCAGACTTGAGTCAAGCACGCTCAACTGTCGAAGTGGTCAACGGCAGGCAGTTCGAGTTTGTTCCCCCGACGGCTGATAGGGCCTTTTGCCCTGTCCGTCGAGGACTTTCACCGAGCGGAAAGTGGCCCAAGCCGCTACCCCGTCGACGACGACGCGAGGACAGTTCCCGGTGTGGGGCAGACACGTGTGGTTGAGGCGCGCTGGCGATCGCTGCGCGAGCCCGTCCTGGTGGTGCTGACCGTCTGCGCTTTGGCCGTCGGCGGCATCCTCTGGCTGATCGGTCTGCGTGAGGCGGCCGACGTCTGCTGGATCGCCGGGACGGCGGTCGCACTGGTACCTGCTGTGTGGTGGGTGATCTCGACGTTGCGTCAGGGACGCCTCGGCGTCGACGTCATCGCGGTGCTGGCGCTGGTCGGCACTCTGCTCGTCGGCGAGTATCTGGCCGGCTCCCTGATCGCGGTGATGCTCGCCGGTGGGCGCGCTCTCGAAGCCGCCGCGGAGCGTCGGGCCACTCATGACCTGCGCGCTTTGCTCGAGCATGCGCCGCGATTCGCTCGCCGACGGGTCGGCACGGAGGTCCGGGTCGTCCCGATCGCCGACGTCGTGGTCGGCGACCTGTTGATCGTCGGCCCGGGCGAGACCGTGCCGGTCGACGGACGCGTCGCCGACGCGTTGGCCGTGTTGGACGAATCCGTGCTGACCGGTGAGTCCGAGCAGGTGGAGCGGCGGGCCGGGGAGCCGGTCCGCAGCGGCGTGGTGAACGCCGGCGGCCCATTCGAGCTTCGTGCCACCGCCATCGCCAAGGACAGTACCTACGCCGGCATCGTGCGGCTGGCGGAAGCCGCCGGTGCGGAGACTGCGCCGATCGTCCGGCTGGCCGACCGCTATGCGGCCTGGTTCCTGCCGCTGACGCTCGTCATCGCCGGTGGGGCCTGGCTCGCGACCGGATCAGCGGTGCGAGCGGTCGCCGTCTTGGTGGTCGCCACCCCCTGCCCGCTGCTACTCGCGGCACCGGTGGCGATCGTGTCCGGCCTGTCGCGTGCGTCACGCCACGGTGTGGTGATCCGCAGCGGCGGCGCGCTGGAGTCTCTGGGAAGTGCGACGACCTTGGTGATGGACAAGACCGGGACGCTGACGATGGGCCGCCCGATGGTTGTGGGTGTGCTCACCGCGCCGGGCCGAGACGCCGCAGAGATCCTTCAGCGGGCGGCGTCGGTGGACCAGATGTCGCCGCACGTGCTCGCCGAGGCGATCGTCACCGAAGCGCTGGCCCGTGGACTGCAACCGTCGCTGCCCACTGAAGTCGGCGAGCAGGCCGGCCGCGGTGTCACCGGCACCGTCGACGGTCACCACATTGAAGTCGGGAAGCTGTCCGGCCAAACCGGAGACGCAGCTTGGGCACGGGCCGCGGTGAACCGGGCGAGCCTGGATTCGGCGGCGATCGCGTGGGTGTGCGTCGATGGCGAACTGGCAGGCGCCGTCTTGTTACGAGACCCGTTGCGTCGGAACGCCCCTCGCACGGTACGGCGGCTGCGAGCGGCTGGCCTGAACCGCTTGGTGATGCTGACCGGTGACCGCGCCGAACCCGCCCGTGAAGTCGCCACTGTGCTGGGACTCGACGAGGTCTACGCCCAGCAGACCCCGGCCGACAAGGTGGCCGCGGTCCGAGAGGAGAAACAGCGGGCCGGCACCGTGATGGTGGGCGACGGCGTCAACGACGCGCCCGCGCTCGCGGCGGCCACGGTGGGCGTCGCGATGGGGGCGCGCGGCGCGACCGCGTCCTCGGAAGCCGCCGACATCGTGTTGACGACGGATCGCCTGGACCGCCTCGCCGATGCGATGGACATTGCCAGGTGGTCACGGCGAATCGCCGTGCAGAGTGCGGTGGTCGGCATGGCACTGTCGTTGGCGGCCATGGTGATTGCCGCCCTGGGCTGGTTGCCTCCGGCCGTCGGCGCGCTGCTGCAGGAGGGCATCGATGTGGCCGTCATCCTCAACGCGCTTCGCGCCCTGCGCGGCAACCCCGACGTCGAGGTGGATCTACCCGCTGAAACAGAGAACATGTTGCGGCGCTTCGCAACCGAGCACGACGAACTGCGCGACACCGTCGATCTCCTTCGCGACGCGGCCGACCGATTGGTCACCGGCGCCGACCGGGGCGCACTGGAATCGGTGATCCGCGCGAACACCTTTCTCGAGGAGCGGATCCTGCCGCACGAGCAGGCCGAGGAGTCCGGCCTGTACCCGGCGCTGGCCCGTCCGCTCGGAAGCGGTGAAGCGACGGCCACCATGAGCAGGACGCACGCCGAAATCCGCCGCTTGTCCGACCGCATCGCGGCCCACGTCGAACTCGCCCGGGCCAGCAACGGCATCCAACCCGACCAAGTCGATGACCTACTCGCGTGTCTGTACGGGCTGCACGCGGTGCTGCGACTGCACTTCCTGCAAGAGGAGGAGAACTACTTCACCCTCGCCGACGACGCCGCGGCGACCGGCCTTGACACCGATGATGGCTGACGAATGCACACCCCAGGGTCCTTCACCGCGCGCCCGCGAACCCCGGGGAGAGGGCCAACCGGAGGGGTAGTGCGTTCCGGGTGCAGGTTCAGGGCATCCTGCGCGGCAGCCTCGCTACCAGCGACCCGGAGTAGCGGACCGTCGAATCCTCACGCCGGGCTGTAGTCAAACCTGGGTGTCGTCCTAGGGTTAGGCATGACTGCAGCCCAACGTGAGCGCGCCGCCCTGGTGGCGACCATGAGCGAGATCGGGCCTGACGCGCCCACCCTGTGCGAGGGATGGACCACCCGCGATCTCGCGGCGCATCTGGTGGTCCGGGAGCGCAGACTCGACGCCGCGCCCGGTATCGCGATCCCGTTCCTCGCCGGCTACACCGACAAGGTGCAGCGCAGGACCGCATCGGCCACCGGCTGGGAGGAGTTGGTGGACAAGATCTCGTCGGGCCCGCCACTGCTGTCTCCGTTCAAGCTTCTCGATTCGGTGGCCAACATGGATGAGATGTTCATCCATCACGAAGACGTCCGCAGGGCCCAACCCGGTTGGGAGCCAAGGTCTCTCGACGCCGAGACAATCGCGGCGCTCCGGCGCCCCGTCGGCATGATGGCCAGGCTGACCATGGGGAAAGTGCCCGCCCGGGTGACGCTGCAGACGGCTGAAGGCGAAACAGTCGCCGTCGTCGGCAGCGGTCCCGGCTTGACCGTCACCGGAGACATCGGCGAGCTCACGCTGTTCGTCGCCGGTCGCGACGAAGCCCGGCTCACCTTCTCCGACGCCCAAGCCGCTCAAGCCGTGCGCGCCGCACGAAGAGGCCTGTGAAGGGCGGCGTCGCCGCTGGGCTTCTGCTGTCCGCGGCCGTACTGGCCGGTTGCTCCACAACCGTTGAGGGCAACCCCGTCGCGTCCAGCGCCTCACCGACCGAACCGAGCTTTCCGACATCCAGGCCGACGCGAACGCCGACGCCGAGCAGCGCACCGCCGTCCACACCACCGTCCACGCCGCCGCCGACGGGGCTGCCCGGCGCGACGACACTGCCACCCGATGAGTCCGGTTACGTGTTCATCGAAACCAAATCCGGTCTGACGCGCTGCCAGATCTCCGAGGCCGAGGTCGGCTGCGAATCGCAGTTCACCAACTCGGTCGAAGTGAACGGCATGCCCGCCAACGGGGTGAAAGTCACCGCCGACGGCAGCATGACCTGGGTCGTCGGCAATCTCGGAAACATCCCCGCCATCCCGCTGGACTACCAGACCTACCGTGCTCTCGGCTGGACCATCGCGGCGACCAGCGACGGCACCCGGTTCACCAACGACGGCACCGGTCACGGCATGTTCGTCAACACCTCGGGCGTCGAGGTCTTCTGAACCGCCATTAGGGTGGAGCGCGTGGCTTCACCACCGGACTTCCGGGTCTTCGTCGAACCTCAACAGGGCGCCACCTACAACGACCAACTGGCGGTCGCCCGCACGGCCGAAGCCGCCGGGTACTCGGCGTTCTTCCGCTCCGACCACTTCATCGCCATGAGCGGTGACGGCCTACCTGGACCCACCGACTCCTGGGTCACGCTGGGCGGCATCGCCCGCGAGACCACCTCGATACGGCTCGGCACTTTGGTCACCTCGGCCACCTTCCGCTATCCGGGCCCCCTGGCGATCGCAGTCGCACAGGTCGACGAAATGAGCGGCGGCCGTGTGGAATTGGGCATCGGCGCAGGCTGGTTCGAAGCCGAGCACAAGGCCTACGCCATCCCGTTCCCTCCGCTGGGCGAACGCTTCGACCGGCTGACCGAACAACTGAACATCATCACGGGCCTCTGGACGACACCGAGCGGCGAGACGTTTGATTACGCCGGCGCCCACTACGCCGTCGCGGAATCTCCCGCCCTACCCAAACCGGTCCAGTCGCCGCATCCGCCGATCATCATCGGTGGCGCCGGCGCCAAGCGGACACCGGCGCTCGCCGCGCAGTTCGCCGCCGAGTTCAACATCCCGTTCGCGCCGCTCGAAACGGCTCAGACTCAGTTCGAGCGGGTCGCCTCGGCGGTGGCCGATGCCGGACGCGCAACCGAGTCGATGACGTACTCCGCGGCCTTCGTGATCTGCGCGGGTCGAAATGAGCAGGAGATCTCCCGGCGGGCCGCCGCGATCGGTCGCGAGGTCGACGAGCTGCGCAGCAACTCTCCGCTGGTGGGGACCCCCACCGAGATCGCCGACAAGCTCGGCGCTTACCTGACGATCGGCGTGCAGCGGGTTTACCTGCAGGTTCTCGATATGTCGGACCTCGACCACGTGGACTTCTTCGCCGCAGAGGTGATCCCGCAGCTCCGCTGAGCAGGCGCTGACCTGCATGTCGCCGCTACTATCAGCGCCGTGGCCCGCCGGGAGATCGACGACGACGGCGGGCAGCCCTGGCACAATCGCACCTCAACGCTCCTCGGGGCCAGCGTTCTCGCGATCCTGGTGATCGGCATATTGATCGTCGCGGCGACCGCCGTGGCCCGCCAGTTCGGCGAAACCGAGGAAGCCCCTCTCGACTTCGTCACACCCTCGTACTCGGCAACGGCGTCACGGTCTACTGACACGACCACTACTCAGACGATTACGAGCACGAGTCCGCCGGAGACCACCGACATCGACGGCCCTTCGACATCTCCAACGTCATCGTCAGAGACGACGTCGAGCAGCGAGAGTTCGACCAGACGGCCGACGACCCGCAACGATGACGACGAGGACGAAGGCCCCACCACCCGAACGACACGGCGCACGCCACGTACCAACATCACGCGTACGCTCAATCCCTACCCCTGAGCGCCTACTATCGGAGCCCGTGGCGCGATACGGATCTCCTGACGACCCGAACCATCCGGACGACGACCCCACCGCCTACCTCAACTACGGCGGCGGTGGATATGACGAGCCGCCTGGCCCACCGCCCGGTGACGAGGTCCCGTGGTTCCGTAAGCCGGGCGCGCTCGTCGCGTTCGGGGCTCTGGGCGCGGTCATCATCGCGTTGATCGTGTTCGGCCTGGCCAAGCTCATCACCGGTGGCGACGCGCCGTCCGAGCAGACGACGTTGACTCCGCTCACCACGACCTCGCGGTCGGTCACGCCGACGACCACCGCGGTGCCCGAGACCGTGACGGAGACGTACACGCCGACCACGACCACCGAGTTGCCGACGACCACCACGACACCACCGACCACGACCACGACCACCACCACGACGCCGAGCGTCAGCACCAGCATCAGCACGAGTACCGAAACGAGCACGGTCACCGAAACGGTGACGCCGGCCCCCTAACGGCGCCTGGCGGCGTACTCGGCGACCAGCGCCTCGGCGCTACGCACGGCGGCCCGGCAGGCGCGTGTCGTGAACGGATCGTTGAGCGGGTGTTCGGCGCGGCGGCGCCAGCGCTGGGCGGCGGCGAACGCGGACCGGGGCCCGTCGTAGGGGGCATCGGGTTGCAAGCCGAGTCTGCTGGCGGCGTCGGTGCCGGAGCCACCGATGATGCGCCGCAGCGACGCCATCTCGTCCTCGTTCAACGTGGTTGGCCGCGAACGCAATTGGCTGAGCAACCGCAACTCTTCGAACGCGTGGGTGTCGGCCAGCAGCGGGTCGATGTCGGCGATGATGGCGCGGCTCGCGTAGATCGGGTTGTTCTCCACGAAGCGCCGCAGCGACAGCAGCGCGGTATGCGCCTTGAGCAGATCAGACCGCTGCGCGAACTGCTGGTCGATCACGTCGCGCAGGGCGATCAGTCCGCTGCGCTCGAGCAGTTCGTCGGCCAGGGCCACCGAATCGGTGACGCCGGCACGCAGCACGGCGATCGAGATCCTGATCCCGAACATGCCGAACCGGTCGAGCAGCGCGGCCCGGGTGGCGGCGTCGACAGGCAACGAACTGTCCTCGCGCACGAATCGGTCCACCGACAGCATCGCCTTGGTCAGCTCTCCTGCGTCGACCCCGGCCAGCTTCTCCAACGCGACGAACTCGCTCTGTCGCAGGGTGCGCGCGGTGAGCGCCAGCAGCCCCGACACCGGCACGACCGCCTGGCAGATGCCGGTCTTGTCCATCTCGCTGGTGAACCGGGCCGCCACGTCCTTGGCGGACAACATCGCGTCGATCCGGCCGGCACCGATCTCGTCGGCGCGCGACGCGACACCGATGACTCCGAGCGCCCCCGCCGATCCCCCGACCAGCTCGCCGATCTGCGTGAGCAGCGCGATGTCGGCGGCGTTGAGGGTGCGCAGCAGGAACACCACGGCGTCGATGCGTGGGACGCCGTCGTCGGGGACCAGCAGTCGCAACGTGCGTTGAGAGACGTCCTTGGACAGCGACGACGTGCCGGGGGTGTCGATGATCGTGGTGTCGATCAGTTCGGCTGCGGGCCACTCGACGTCCAGGTCGACGACGTCCTCGGGATCGAGGGTGGCGAAGTCGAAGGTGAGGCCACCCTCGACGGCGTC
Organism: Mycobacteriaceae bacterium; assembly: GCA_019749805.1. Lineage (GTDB taxonomy): Bacteria > Actinomycetota > Actinomycetes > Mycobacteriales > Mycobacteriaceae > Mycobacterium. The sequence continues at coordinate 51,257 of JAIEPH010000074.1, forward strand.
GCGGCCGATCGGCACATTGGAGCGCCGTCCACCCCGATGGTTGGCGGTGACCTTCGGTGTCGGACCGTGCCGGAACCAGGTGACGATGCGGGTGGCCTCGGTGGCGTCGGTGGGCGCAATGTCCTCGCCCACAAGGGCATTCACCAGGGTCGACTTTCCCGCCTTGAGCGTTCCCGCCAGTGCGATGCGGATGGGCTGGTTGAGCCGGCGGCCGATGCGGTCCAGTTCGTTGTGCACGTCGGGACGCTGCGCGTAGGCGGGATCGGAGCGGTAGGCCTGGATGGTTCCGCCCAGGATCGCGCGCACCTGGTCACTCGTGCTCATCGACAGACCAGCTTAAAGCCTGTCAGCTGGGCGCCGACTGAGCCTCCGACAGCAGCTTCTCCGCGTGGTCGGTCACCTGCTTGAGGATGTTGAGCTGGCGCTCGAGTTCCTTCACGCGCGTGTTGCGTTCGTTCTCCTCGAGTTTGGCCGCGGCGATCGTCGCCTGCAGCGATTCGTTCAGCGATCGCGTCGTCTGGTTGGCAATACCACGGTAATGATCCCGCAGTTGGCGCTGGACACCCTTGAGCCGATCCCGCGACTCCTTGTTGACGACGAAAGAAACGTCGTCGATGAACCGGCGCGTGCTCAGCTTCGCCTCGTTGCGCACCCGCATCATGCGGTTGTCCATGTTCTCGCGGTACGCGCTGCGGCCCATCAGCAGACCGGCACCGAGGGACAGCGGATTGAACATGCCCAGACCTGCGAACGACGTCAACATGCCGAACATCAGGACACCGCCGTACGAGCCCTGCATACCTATCCCGACCTTGCGTGCCTTGCCGACCGGTTTGGCTTCGAGATTGGCCAGCGACTTGATCTCGCCGAGGCTGGCGCCCATCTCGCGCGCATCGATCTGCGGCATCTTGACGGCCTCCAGGCCGGCCTCGGTGAAGGTGCGGGCCACCTCTTCGGCCAACACCGTTGCACGCTGGTACGCCCAGACGAAGTTGTCTCCGACCGCGGTGGCTATCGCGTTCTCCAGCTCGGTCCCGATCTCGGCCCAGTGCTGCGTCGGGTCGCAGTTGTCGATCTCCTTCTCGATGTGCTGGCCGATGATCCGGAAGCGGCCGCGCAGATCGTGATCGATATCGGCTGTGAGATCGGCGATTCCGTCGTTGAGCACCTGCTGCCACAGCGCTGTCTGCTGCAGCGCCTCCTGTGCTTCCTCCTTGCGCCGCTCCAGATCCTCGGTGAGCCGGGCCCGCACATCCGCATCGTTGTGCGACGCCAGCTCGGTGCTGACCTTGAGCGTCAGATGTTCAGCAGCCGACCGTATCTCGGCAACCACCTGGTCCCGGATGTGATCCCGCTGCCGCGAAAGCACCTGCTCGGTGAGGAACTTCACGATGGCCGGAAAGTTCGACTCCGCGTTGAGTTCCTTGTCGTTGAGCTGGATGGCGTGACTACGCAACAGCGACGACGCCGGAATCATCGGTATCGACAGGCCCGCCCGGTCGAGATGGGCCTTGTTCGCCTCGACGATCGCGCGCCAGTGGGGATACAGGTCGGTCTTGGTGGCAATGATCGTCGAGACCGGGCAGATACCGAAAGCCTGCCGCATGAAGGTCATTTCGGGTTCGGTGAACTCCTGGCTGGTGTCACTGCACATCAACACCGCGTCGGCGTCGGGCAACAACCCCAACGTCGCCGACAGGTGCGGCTGGCCGTGCCCACCGACGCCGGGCGTGTCCACGAACGCCAATCCGTTCTTCAACAGCGGGCCCGTCGCGGTGACCTCGACCCGCAACACCTCGCGGCCGCCGGCCTGCGGGGCGCGGCGCAGATCGGTCTTGATGTCGGCCATTTCGATCTCGATGGCTTCCGGCTCCGCACCGTCGGGGCGTGCGACGATCAGCCGGGCCGAGGTGTTCTCGCCGTAGGACACCACCGTCGGCAGCACGGTGCTCTCGTCGTCGCCGACGCGCGCGACCGGAGCGTTGAGTAGCGAGTTGAGCAGCAGGCTCTTGCCCTGTTTGAGCTGTCCGGCCACCACCACCCGGATCTGCGGGTCGGTGATCCGCGTCTTGGCCCGGGCCAGGCGCTCGACCAAGTCGCCGCGCTCGTTGACGTCGGCGATCTTGCTGGTGTGGTCGATCAACTCGACGATGACCTTGGTATTGCGAGGGTCACTCGGTTGCGTCATGAAGTCCTCTGCCTGTGGCCTGTTCACCTAACGGTAGATGCGCGAACTGGCGGGGATCGAATTTCGATCCCCGCCAGTGGCGTTGTCGCGTGAGGTCAGAACAGACCGGCGTCGACATTGTTGTCGACATCGACGCTGGTGTCGATGCTGCTGTTGACCTGACCCGAGTTGTCGACGGAGCTGTCCACCGAGTTGTCCTGGCCGGAATTGTCCACCGAGTCGTCGACCGAGTTGTCCTGGCCCGAGTTGTCCACCGAGTCGTCGACCGTGGTGTGGTTTCCGCCGACGGTGGTCGTGTCGTTGTCGACGATCACGATGCCGCCGCCGGAACCACCGGCCCCGCCGGACGCGCTGCCGCCGTCGTTGCCGATGCCGATCAGGCCACCGCCACCGTCGCCGCCGGCCGCACCACCACCGCTGCCACCGCTCATGTCGTTGTCGTTGATGACGGGTCCCTCGTTGTCGGAGATGATGTCGCCGCCGGCGGTCTGGTCGCCACTGTCGTCGATGTCGTTGTCCTCACCGATGTTGACATTGGAATCGTCGATGTCACCGGTGCTGACGTTCTCGTTGTCGTCACCGACCACATTGCCGTCGCCGTCGACATGGGTCGCGTCGATGTCGCCCGCCGTGCCGGTGTTGACCACGCCGCCGTTGGTGGCGGTGTTGCTGGTCTTGTCACCCAAGGTGATGTCACCGAATTCCAGGTCGAAGTTGCCGACGCCCTGCTGCGAGTCCTCACCCGTCCTGTTCGACATGTTGGTCTCGGGGCTCATGAAACTGGTGTCGTTGTTCGACCACATCTCGGTCTGGCGCTGCGGGGCGAAGGCGATGCCGTGGGTCTGGGCAACGGCCTGCTGCAGCCCGAAGACGGGATCGCCGCCGCCGTGCAGGACGGCGGCCGGTGCCACCGTGGCGGCGACTGCCTGCACCTGAGCGGCGGTCACATTGGACACGTTGGCCGCGGCCATCGAGCGGGCCGGGTCCGTAATGAATTCCTGGGCCCGGATCGGATCACGGAAGAGGTCCAGGAGCCAGTCGATTACGTTCGTCATTTCTGTCGTCCTTCAGTCATGTTGTCGGAAGCTGGTCACCGGGCTGTCCGGCGAACTGATGACCACGTTAGGGACCAGCCGACTCCCCTGAAACGGGGTCGAAACCCCTGCCTGTCACGAGGCACCTCGGGATGGGTCATGGACCTACGTTAGGGGATTAGGGGGTTGTTAGGGGGTGCGCTCGCGGCGGGCGAAAACAAAACTGCGCGGCCGGTTGCGGCCGCGCAGTCGTGATGGTGAGGGGTCAGAAGATTCAAAAGATGTCGTATCCGGACGGGTCGGAATCCATATCGGCGACCTCGATGACGGTTTCGCTGAGATCGCCGTCGGCCGGCAGGTCGAACACCGGCAGATCGTCGATGATCGGCTGGTCGAATTGCAGCGACCCATCGTTGGCGCCGACCACCCCGGGGATGTTCGAATCGTGCAGCGCATCCAGTCCGGAGTCCAGCACGTCATCCTGCGAATCGACATAGTCGGTGATGGTCGTGTGCACATCGTCGACCGCCTGAACAGGCACTTGGTCGTCGAACGCGTCGAACGCCGCCGTCGCGGCGCCGCTCGCCCACACGTTGTCGGCCATGTCGACGATGCCCCCGGCCCCCGTGCTGGGCACGGCCGCGCCCAGTGACTCCGTGACAACCGGAATCAGGTTGCTGACGTCGGCAGTGGTCACGTTGGTGAGGTTGGCGTCGAGAATGGCTTGGTCCGGGTTTTCTGCGTAGCGCGCGGCAGCGTCGGGATCTCGAACCAGGGACATCACGAAGTCGAGCAGCGAGTTGGCCATGAAACACCCTCCTTCCCAATACAGATATAGATGACAGACAGATGGCACGAGCCAGATGGCTTGTCACGATGCTATCCACCGCGGACGCCGCAGAGATCGGTGCGAAACCCACCTCTACACCCGGGGCATTAGGGGGCCCGACGTTAGGGGTTTTCGCGGCATAGGGGGATGTGCCGGGTTTTGGGCTGCAGAGCCGCTATCGTGATGGTCGGCCGAAACGCAGAGGAAAAGATGAGCGACTCTCTCGGGTTGTCGATTGGGATGACCAATTTGGTGGCGGCTCGCATGGGCCGTCCCCCGGTGATGCGACGTTCCGTGCTCACATTGTTCGAGGACCGAGCAGCCGAAGTCGGCGTGCCGTCCGAATATTCAGGGGACCCTTCGATCCGGCCGTCTGGAATGGTGCTGACGGGGTTCGTCGAGCGCGTGGGCGATCCGGTGCCGTTGGTCGCGGCCGATGGCTCGGCCCACCGCGGCGAGCAGGTGCTCGTCGAAGCCCTCGACGCAATGGCACGCACCGTCGGCGGCGGTGCACCCATCGCGATCGCGGTGCCCGCGCACTGGGGTGCCGCGACGGTCGGCGCACTGCGCGGCGCGTTGCGCGCCACCCCGAGCCTGGCTCCCAACGGTGTCGCGCCGGCGTTGGTCCCGGATTCGGTCGCCGCACTTTCGGCGTTGCAGGCGGCGCCGGGACTGCCGTCCAGCGGCGTCGTGGTGCTGTGCGATTTCGGCGGCAGCGGTACCAGCGTCACGCTGGCCGACGCGGGCGCCAACTACGACACCATCGGTGAGACCGTGCGGTACGCCGACTTCTCCGGCGATCAGATCGATCAGGCGCTGCTGAACCACGTCGTCGCCGGCATCGCGGAGGCGAGCGACGCCGATCCCGCGAACACGGCGGCCGTCGGTTCGTTGGCCAAGTTGCGCAACGACTGCAGGCTGGCCAAGGAGCGGTTGTCCGCCGAGACCGCCGCGGCCGTCCACGCCGAACTACCGGGCTTCGCATCCGATGTCCGCGTGACGCGCACCGAGTTGGAACAGCTCATCGCCGCACCGTTGACCGGCTTCCTCCATACCGTTGAAGAAGCACTGCAGCGCAACAACATTGCCGCTGCCGATGTATCGGCCGTGGCAACCGTCGGCGGCGGTGCGAACATCCCGCTGGTGACGCAGCAGCTCTCGACGCGGCTGCGCGCGCCCGTCGTCACAACCCCGCAATCGCAGGTGAACGTGGCCGCGGGCGCTGCGGTGCTGGCCGAAGGTGCTGACGCGGCAACGGGAATGGCCACCGCTGCCGATGCCCCCACGGGGATGGCCCCGACCGCGGGCTGGGTCGCGGGGGCGGCCGGTGCGGGTGCAGCAGGCGCGGCCGCAGCGGGCATGGCCGGCGACGCGACGGATTCCTCGACGTTCCGTGCGCTCGCATGGTCGCAGGACGACATCCCTGCCGGGGGCGGCGAGCCCGTGCCGTACACCGGCGACGACTACACCTTCGACCCAGCTGCCACCGGGTCGGCGGCCAGGCCGCCGATGGAGTTCAGCCACGAAGAAGAAGGCTTCACCCCCGAACCGGGACCGCTGCCCTGGTACAAGCGTCCAACGATCCTGTTCGGTGCCGCCGCCGCGGCCGTGCTGTTGGCCATCGGCGGTCTCGCGGTCACGCTGACCGGCACGTCCAGCAACACCGGTCCGGTTACCGAGACGGCGACGACCTTCGAGACCGGCCCGTCGCCCGCGGGACCACCCACCTCGCAGACCATCACCGTCACGGGATCTGACGGCCAGCCGAGCACCACCGTTGTGCCGCCTCCCTCGACGACGACCACGACGACCACCGCCCCGTCGACGACCTCGTCGACGACAACCACGACAACCACGACAACGACCACACAACCGACGACCACTCAACCGACGACGACACAGCCGACCACCACCCAACCGACCACTACCCAGCCTCCGACCACCACCGAAGATCCGATCATCACGACAACAGTGGTCGTTCCCGACGTGGTGGTTCCCGACGACGGCACGTGATCCATGCCCAAACCGGCGCCGGAGCACATAATCGAGATCCCGCCGCCCGCGCGTGACACCGTCGCGGCGCTGACGGCAGCGCCGGGCGAACCGGTAAAGCTCCTGGTGGCCGGCGGCATCGGCAGCGGTAAGACGTCGATCCTCGCCGCGGTGCGAAACACATTGCGTACGGCCGGGATTCCGCTTCTCACGCGGCCGCCGCGCAGTGGTGACGATCCGGCAGCGGCCATTGTGATCGACGACGCGCATCTGCTCGACGATGTCGAACTCGGACAGCTCGTCGACCGCGTAGCCGATCCCGCTTCGACGGTTGTCGTTGCGACGGAACCCCTCGCGCACCGGCCCGCGCTGCGTGCCTTGGCCACCGCGATCGAACGCGAGAACCCCGTCGTGACGATCGGCGCATTGAGCCCACCTGACGTGACGCGTGCCGCGGCCGAAATCCTGGGCGCCACACCGACACCCGAGTTCATCCGTGCGCTCATGGTGTCCACGGCCGGGCTGCCGTTCCTGTTGGAGCCGGCGATCACCGCCGCGTCCTCCCGCGAGGGCGAGGCGCCGACGTCGGCGCTAGCGCAGGCGGCGAGCTTCGCGCTCATCGAACGGTTACGCCGACTCGACGAACCGGTGTTGGACACCCTGCTGGTGACCTCGCTGAGTCCCGGCCTGGGTCCCGACGACGTCGCTGCGACGCTGCGCATCGAAGCCCAGGACGCCCAGTTCCTTGTCGACCGCGCCCGCGCAACCGGATTGATCGAGCCGTCGCACAGTCACACCTTCCTGCGTTCCGTGCACCACTGCATCGCACAGATCATCGGTACCGCGCGCCACCACGAAACCGAAATCGCATTGCTCGTCTCTCAGATCGAATCATCAACGCTGTCAGCTGATCTCGCGTTGCGGCTGGCCGAGCACGGGCTTCGCGACGATCGGCTGGCGAGCGCATTGGCCAAGCTCGCGGTCGAAAGCCACGGCGAACCTGCAAGGGCGGCAAGGCTTTATCGCGCGGCAGCCGACGCAGGGGCGACGAAGCTCAACGCGAGATTGGCCGACGCGCTCGCCCTGACGGGCGACTGTGCGACCGCGGGCCGGATAGCCGACGAGCTGCTCGGGTCCGACGACGCGGCCGAGCGCGCTGCCGCGGTCCGCATCGCGGCCAGCATCGCTGCGCACGACGGCAACTCCGCGCAGGCCGCCGACATCTTCCGCTGGCTCGGCGCCTATCCGGACGCGTTCGTCGGCTCGGCGGGCGCCATCGTGTCACTTGCGGTTGGGGATCTGCCCGCAGCCCGAGTGGCGCTCAGCGCCGAGAGCGCGGGCCCGCCGACGTCGACCTCGCGCGCCGCCCGCAGCCTCGCCGAGGGGCTCCTGATGTCCCTCGATGCTCCTTACCCTTCAACGGTCGCACGCCTGGGCCAGTCGATCACCGCCGATCAGTCGCAGACGGGCGTCGCACCCGACACCCCCGCGGCGCTGGTGACACTCGCCGCCCTGCACGGCGGCGATCCCGTACGGGCCCGCAGCGTGATCGGCCGCGCCGTGCGGACATCCCTCGACGAAAGCCCCGAGAACACAACCTTCGCCGCACGCAGACACCGGCTGTTGTTGGGCTGGGTGCGGATGCTCGACGGTCACCTACAGGCCGCGACGGCCGACGTCGCCGCCGTTGCCGCGGACGCAGATGCGCTGCACCGCCGGGACGCACTGTGGGCGTCGGCGTTGCAGACGGCGATCGCGCGCCGTAGCGGCGACAGCGGCGCGGTACAGAAGCATTGGTATGCGGCGGCCGAAGTGCTCGCCGAATACTCAATGGATCTCTTCTCCCTGCTGCCGTTGGGCGAGCTATGGGTGGCCGCGGCCCGGCTTCGTCAGATCGACCGGCTGCAGCACACACTCGACGAGGCGTTCGCCCTGCTGGACTCGCTCGGAAACCCGCTGTTGTGGTCGGTGCCGTTGCGCTGGGCCGGGGTGCACGCCGGGATCCTCACCAGTTCACCGGAGGCAGTGGCGCCGCACGGTCAGGCGTTGACCGCCGCCGCCGGCCACAGCCCCTTCGCCAAAGCGTTGGCCACCGCGGGCCGCACGTGGCTGCGGGTGCTCGCCAACCACGTGGACACCGACGAAGTCGCCGCGGCGGCGCGCGGGCTGTCACAATTCGGGCTCACCTGGGATGCCACCCGGCTGGCGGGGCAGGCCGCGTTACACACGCCCGACGGCCGCGTGTCGGGTGCGATGCTGCAGCTGGCTCGCGACCTGAAACAGACCACCGCACTGGATGCGACGCCGAGCCTCGACACGTCGGCAGCCGTCGACAGCCACCCCGGTCCCACCCGCCCGGCCGGGACGAAACTGTCGGACCGAGAGCGCGAAGTCGCCGAACTCCTATTGCTCGGTATGCCGTACCGCGACATCGGCACCCAGCTGTTCATCTCAGCGAAGACCGTCGAGCATCACGTCGCGCGGATCCGGCGACGGCTGGGCGCCGAATCACGTTCGGAGATGTTGTCGATGCTGCGCGCGATGGTCGCACCGCAGGGCTGATCACCTGTGATTCCTGCCACCAGTGTCAGCGGCAGCGACGGCGGAACCGGCAGCCCCGACTGCCATCCGGTACGTGTCGTGAACCGTAGTTAGGTCAGCCTGCGTAGACCTGAATCAAGCTGTGGTGTAACTATGAGCAGGCATGCAGCGAAAGTTACTGACCGGTAACATGAGATAAGTTACCCTTGAGTAACTTGATGACGGGAGGCGCGCGGTGGAAACGCAGATGCTGATCAGGATCATCTCCGTGGTCCTGATGCTGGCCCTCGTCGGTGTCTTCGCATTCAAGCGCGTGCTCTTTTTGACGAACCTGATCCGCTCCGGCGTGAAGACCAGCGTCGCGAACAACCGCAAGGACCACCTCGGCAAACGCATCACCACACAGTTCGAGGAGGTCTTCGGGCAAACCCGGCTGCTGAAGTGGTCGATCCCGGGCATGGCCCACTTCTTCACGATGTGGGGCTTCTTCATCCTCGCTTCGGTCTACCTCGAGGCGTTCGGTCAGGTCGTCGATCACGACTTCCACATTCCGCTCATCGGCCGGTGGGACGCGCTGGGCTTTCTGCAGGACTTCTTCGCGGTCGCGGTGCTGCTCGGGATCATCACGTTCGCCATCATTCGCATCGTGCGCGAGCCTAAGAAGCACGGCCGCGATTCCCGGTTCTACGGATCGCACACCGGCGGCGCCTGGCTGATCCTCTTCATGATCTTCAACGTCATCTGGACCTACGCGCTGGTCCGCGGCGCCGCCGCCAACACCGGAGCCCTGCCCTACGGAAACGGCGCGTTCTTCTCACAGTTCATGGGCTGGATCCTGCATCCGCTCGGCGAATCCGCCAACGAGTGGATCGAGACGCTGGCGCTGATCGGGCACATCGCGGTCATGCTGATCTTCCTGCTGATCGTCCTGCACTCCAAGCACCTGCACATCGGCCTGGCGCCGGTCAACGTCACGTTCAAGCGGATGCCCGACGGGCTGGGGCCGCTGCTGCCCGTCGAATACAGCGGTGAGCCGATCGACTTCGAGGATCCCGCCGAGGACGCCATTTTGGGGCGCGGCAAGATCGAGGACTTCACGTGGAAGGCCTACCTCGACATGACCACGTGCACCGAGTGTGGACGCTGTCAGTCGCAGTGCCCGGCGTGGAACACCGGCAAGCCACTGTCCCCCAAGCTCGTGATCATGAACCTTCGCGATCACCTGTTCGCCAAGGCGCCGTACATCCTCGGCGACAAGGAGTCGCCGCTGGAGAACACCTCCGAGGGTGGCGTCGGTGAGGACCTCGGCGGCGAGAAACACGACGAAGAGCACCACGTTCCGGAATCGGGCTTCGAACGAATCATGGGTTCGGGTCCCGAGCAGGCCACCCGGCCACTGGTCGGCACCCTCGAACAGGGCGGCGTCATCGACCCCGACGTGTTGTGGTCGTGCACCACGTGCGGCGCCTGCGTCGAGCAGTGCCCGGTCGACATCGAGCACATCGACCACATCGTCGATATGCGCCGGTACCAGGTGATGATGGAGTCGGAGTTCCCCGGCGAACTCGGTGTGCTGTTCAAAAACCTTGAGAACAAGGGCAATCCGTGGGGTCAGAACTCCAAGGACCGCACCAACTGGATCGACGAGGTCGACTTCGACGTGCCGGTCTACGGCAAGGACGTCGAGTCCTTCGAGGGCTACGAGTACTTGTTCTGGGTGGGGTGCGCGGGCGCGTACGAGGATCGCGCGAAGAAGACCACCAAGGCGGTCGCCGAACTGCTCGCGACCGCGGGCGTGAAGTACCTGGTGCTCGGCGAGGGCGAGACGTGCAACGGCGACTCGGCCCGGCGCTCGGGTAACGAGTTCCTGTTCCAGCAGCTGGCCGCGCAGAACGTCGAGACGCTCAACGGGCTCTTCGAGGGTGTCGAGCGGGTGGACCGCAAGGTCGTCGTGACGTGTCCGCACTGCTTCAACACGCTGGGCCGCGAGTATCCGCAAGTCGGCGGCAATTACACCGTGCTGCACCACACCCAGCTGCTGAACCGGCTGATCCGCGACAAGAAGCTGGTGCCGGTGAAGCCCGCCGACGGCGGACAAGACGTCACCTACCACGACCCGTGCTACCTCGGCCGTCATAACAAGGTCTACGAGGCACCGCGCGAGCTCATCGGCGCGTCCGGGGCCAAGCTCACCGAGATGCCGCGGCACGCCGACCGCGGCCTGTGCTGCGGCGCGGGCGGTGCCCGGATGTGGATGGAAGAGCACATCGGCAAGCGCGTCAACGTGGAACGCACCGAAGAGGCGATGGACACCGCGTCGACGATCGCGACCGGTTGCCCGTTCTGCCGGGTGATGATCACCGACGGTGTGGACGACGTCGCCGCGACCAGGGACGTCCCCAAGGCCGAAGTCAAGGACGTGGCACAGCTGCTACTGGAGTCGCTGGACACGACCTCGGTGACGCTGCCCGAAAAGGGCACCGCGGCCAGAGAAGCCGAACGAGCAGCCGAAGAACGCGGCGCGCGTGCCGAGGCCGAGGCGGCTGAAGTCGAGGAAGAGACCCCGGCCGACGAGGAGGCCAAGCCGCAACCGGCCGCTCAGGCAACCGCGACCGCGGACACCAAACCCGTCACCGGTCTTGGTATCGCCGGTGGTGCGAAGCGTCCCGGCGCCAAGAAGGCCGCCGCCGCTCCCGCCGACGACAAGCCCGCCGACGACAAGCCCGCTGCGTCAGCACCGGTCAAGGGCCTCGGCATCGCCGGCGGCGCCAAGCGTCCCGGTGCCAAGAAGGCCGCTGCCGCTCCCCCTACGGAAGCCCCCGCGGCCGAAGCCGAAGCCGAAGCGCCTGCTGCCCAGCCCGAGGTCACGGGCCTGGGCATCGCCGCCGGTGCGCGGCGACCGGGAGCCAAGAAAGCCGCGGCGCCCAAGGCGGCGCCGGCGGCTGAACCGGAGGCCGAAGCTGCGCCACCTGCCGAAGCTCAAGCACCTGCCGAAGCCGAGGCACCGGCCAAGCCCGAACCCGAGGTCAAGGGCCTGGGCATCGCGCCCGGCGCACGCCGCCCCGGCGCGAAGAAGGCAGCACCCGCGGCTGCTGCGAAACCTGCTGCGACGCAGCCGGAACCAGAGGACAACGGCGAATCCAGCCCTGCGGCTGAACCTTCCGCGGACGACGACGGCGAAGCGCCTGCCGCTCCGGTGAAGGGTCTGGGTATCGCGAAGGGTGCGCGCCCACCCGGCAAGCGCTGACCAGCGTTTTTCGATATTTGCTGGACGGCAATGAGAGCATTGTGGACGTGACCACGCACCACGTGCCTTTTCAGGCCGCCGGGCAGCATCCGCGGCCGCGCACGTTCACGCAGTCATCCAAGCTGCAGGACGTGCTGTACGAGATCCGTGGCCCAGTGCACGAACACGCGTCACGGCTGGAGGCCGAGGGGCACCGCATCCTCAAACTGAACATCGGCAACCCGGCCCCGTTCGGCTTCGAGGCGCCCGACGTGATCATGCGCGACATGATCCAGGCCCTGCCGTACGCGCAGGGGTACTCCGACTCGAAGGGCATCCAAGCGGCCCGCCGCGCGGTGTTCACCCGCTACGAATTGGTGGAGGGATTCCCCCGATTCGACGTCGACGACGTCTACCTCGGCAACGGGGTCTCCGAACTGATCACGATGACGCTGCAGGCGCTGCTGGACAACGGCGACCAGGTGCTCATCCCCGCACCCGACTATCCCCTGTGGACCGCTTCGACCTCGCTGGCCGGTGGCACGCCGGTGCACTACCTGTGCGACGAGACCCAGGGCTGGCAGCCCGACATCGCCGATCTCGAGGCGAAGATCACCGACCGCACCAAAGCGCTCGTCGTGATCAACCCGAACAACCCCACCGGTGCGGTGTACGGCACCGAGATCCTCGAGCAGATGGTCGAATTGGCGCGCAAGCATCAACTGCTGCTGCTCGCCGACGAGATCTACGACAAGATCCTCTACGACGATGCCGAGCACATCTGCCTCGCGACGCTGGCGCCGGATCTGCTGACGCTGACGTTCAACGGTTTGTCCAAGGCCTACCGAGTGGCCGGTTATCGCTCCGGCTGGCTGGTGATCACCGGGCCCAAAGAACACGCGAGCAGCTTCCTGGAGGGCATCAGCCTGCTGGCCAATATGCGGCTGTGCCCGAATGTGCCCGCGCAGTATGCGATTCAGGTCGCGCTGGGCGGACATCAAAGCATCGAGGATCTGGTGCTGCCCGGCGGGCGGCTACTGGAGCAGCGCGACACCGCGTGGACGAAGCTCAACGAGATCCCCGGGGTGTCGTGCGTGAAACCGCAAGGCGCGCTGTACGCCTTCCCGCGGTTGGATCCAGAGGTGTACGACATCGTCGACGACGAGCAACTGGTCCTCGATCTGCTGCTGCAGGAGAAGATTCTGGTCACCCAGGGCACCGGCTTCAACTGGCCGACACCCGACCACCTACGCATCGTGACGCTGCCGTGGGCCCGCGACCTGGCCAACGCCATCGAGCGGCTGGGCAACTTCCTCGTCAGTTACCGCCAGTAACAACCTCTACCCTGTTGCGGGTGACGCACTCGCACGCCCATTCGCATTCCCTGAGCGGACCCTCGCCGCTGGGACCGCTCGCCGCCAAGGTCGTCGTCGCGCTGCTGATCGCGATCGGCGTCGTGACGCTGGCCGGGGCCGCGTGGCTCTGGCCGAGCCAGCAGAAGGTCGACATACCGCTGCCGTTCCAGAACGCCGACGGCGGCGCCGTCACCACCGAGGCCGGCCATGTGGTGTCCAGCACCGAGGCGACGTGCGGCTACCAGGCGGTGGGTGCGGTGCTGACGGCCCCTCCGCCGCCGGCCGAAGGCGGGGGTGCCCGATGCGTGCGGGCGTTCATCGCGATCGACTCGGGGCCGAACGCGGGCGCCAACACCCTGCTGGAGTTCGGCGGTGGGGCCGGCCAGCCACAGCTTGCGGTCGGCGACCAGATTCGGATCACCCGCCAGGTCGACCCGACCGGCGCCACGACCTACTCGTTCTACGACTACGAGCGGACATGGCCGTTGCTGGGGCTGGCCGTCGCGTTCGCGGTGGTGGTCGTCGCGGTCGCCCGCTGGCGCGGACTACGCGCGCTGATCGGCATCGTCGTGGCTTTCCTGGTGCTGGTCGCCTTCATGCTGCCCGCCCTGCGCGACGGGGCCGCCGCCATCCCCGTCGCGTTGGTGGCGTCGTCGGTGATCCTCTACGCGGTGATCTACCTGGCGCATGGCGTCAGCCTTCGCACCAGCGCGGCATTGCTCGGCACACTGGCGTCGCTGTTGGTGGCCGCCGTATTGTCCTGGGCCGCAATTGAGTTGACTCACCTGACCGGGCTCTCCGAAGAGGAGAACAACGCGGTCGCGACGTACCTGGGCAACGTGTCGATCACCGGGCTGCTGCTGGCCGGCTTCATCGTCGGTTCGCTCGGCGTACTCAACGACGTCACCGTCACACAGGCGTCGACGGCGTTCGAGTTGGCCGCGCTGGGGGGCACTTCGCGCCGGGCGGTGTTCGTCGGCGCCATGCGAGTGGGACGTGATCACATCGCCAGCACCGTCTACACGCTGGTGCTGGCCTACGCGGGTAGCGCTCTGCCGCTGCTGCTGTTGTTCAGCGTCGCGAACCGCTCGTTGGGTGACGTGCTGACCAGCGAGAGCGTGGCCATCGAGATCGCACGGTCCGCAGTCGGTGGCATCGCTCTGGCACTGTCGGTGCCGCTGACGACGGCGATCGCCGCGGTGCTCGCGACTCCTAGCGCTCCAGCAGCCCCAGCAGGTACCGGCCATAGCCGGACTTGAGCAGAGTTTTTGCGCGCGTGGCCAACTGCTCGTCGTCGATGAAGCCGACCTGCCACGCAACTTCCTCGGGGACGCTGATCTTCAAACCCTGCCTGCGCTCGATGGTGCGCACGTAGTCGCTGGCATCGAGCAGCGAGTCGAAGGTGCCGGTGTCCAGCCACGCGGTACCTCGGGCAAGCACCTCGACCGAGAGCCGACCCTGGTTGAGGTACGTCTGGTTGATGTCGGTGATCTCGTATTCGCCTCGCGCCGAAGGCTTCAGCCCGCGCGCGATCTCAATGACGTCGTTGTCGTAGAAGTACAGCCCCGGCACCGCGTAATGCGACTTCGGCGTGTCGGGCTTCTCCTCCAGCGAAAGCGCGAGGCCGTCGTCGCTGAACTCGACCACGCCGTACGCGGAAGGGTTGGCAACCCAGTACGCGAAAACCGCACCGCCGCTGATCTCTTGGAATCGTCCGAGGCTGGTTCCCAGGCGCGGTCCGTAGAAGATGTTGTCGCCGAGCACCAGTGCCACCGAGCCGTTTCCGATGTGGTCGGCGCAAATGATGAACGCCTGCGCCAGACCGTCGGGTTTCTCCTGTACGGCGTAGGTGAGATTGATGCCGAATTGTGAACCGTCCCCGAGCAATCGGTGAAATGCCGGGGCGTCATCGGCGGTCGTGATGATCTGGATATCGCGGATCCCCGCCATCATCAAGGTGGACAGCGGGTAGTAGATCATCGGTTTGTCGTACACCGGCACCAGCTGCTTGCTGACACCCATCGTGATCGGGTACAGCCGCGTCCCCGACCCCCCGGCCAGAATGATCCCTCGCATCAGCCCGCCAGATCCCCTTCGCTCAGCTCGGTGGCCGCCAGGGCCGACGCCAGATCGTCGTGCCGGAACACCGACGTGACGTGGTCATGTACGACACGGAACGCCGCCGCCTTTCCGTCCTCCTCCTCGGCGACGACAACACCATCGCGGACGTACAGCCGGCCGGGGACGGCAGCCGACGTCGCCAGGGAACCCGCCCAGTCGCGTAGCGCGGCATGTCCCTGTCCCGCGCCGCTCGCGTCGCCGAACTCGATGTCGTCGCTGGAAACCTGGATCAGGGTGTCGAGGTCCTGCTCGTTGAGCGCGTCATGCCAAGCGAGGACGGTCGCGATCTCCGAAGTGGTCATGGTCGTGAAAATACGCCAATCAGAACGGCGTGCGTTGCAGCCATGCGTCCCACACCGCCTCGTCCCCGAAAATCTCGATGTCGAGCTCTGATGCCTGGCCTCGACGCACGATCGCCAGCAGTAGGTCCCTCACCGGTCCGCGCAGCGCGACGTCCCCCTTGCCGTGGTCGTGGGTCCAGGACAAACCGTCCTCGTCGTTGCCGATCGTCCACTCACCCGTCGGCCCGAGGTCCGCGTCGGTGGCGTGCAGATGCAGCGTGCGCCCACGGTCGACCGGCGGTGCGTGTTTGTCGGCTTGTACGACCATGAGCTCGATCCACTCGCTGATCGCATCGGCCGCCAGTTCGGGTGCCGGGTTGAAGTCGGCGCCTGATGCGAGCGCGGCGTCGGCGAAGTGCACGAGCACCTCGTGCACCCGCCTGCGAATCCAGAACCCCGCGGGCCGCGGCCCATTGAACGTCCACACGCGAGCGTCCGCGCCGACCTGCTCGACGGCGACGATCAACTGCTGTGCACCGCCGTTGAGCCAGTCGATGGCGGCGTCGAGATCGTCGGGCGGCTTGCCGTCGCGTACATCGCGCGGGTCCAGCGGCTGGCTGCGACGCTCGGCGACGATCTGCGCGGCCCAACGGTTTCCGCGCCCGACATGGCGGAACAACTGCTTCAGCGTCCAGCCGGGACAAGTCGGTATAGGTGTCGATGGATCGGTAGCGCGAATCAGTTCGCCGAATGCTTGGGTCTGATCGAGCAGGGCGGCTCGGAAGTCCACGTCACGAACTTACAACGGTGCGCGCCTCACCAAGCGAGATCGGCAGCGACGACCATCCGCGCAGTACCCGCGTCTCCCGACGGCTGCCGTCACCAGCCAGCCGCGCATCCGGAAAGCGCTCGAAGAAGGTCCTCAGCCCGACCTCTCCTTCGGCGCGGGCCAGCGCCGCCCCTAGGCAGAAATGGCGGCCGCCGGAGAACGACAGGTGCTTGCCCGCGTTGGGGCGTTCGATGTCGAAGCGGTGTGGGTCGTCGAAGACATTCGGATCGCGGTTGGCGCCGGCCAGGTAGAGGATCACCCCTTGGTTGCGCCGCACCAGCGTCCCTGCGACCTCGACGTCCTTGGTCGCGATCCGCGCACTGAGTTGCACCGGCGAGTCCAGCCGCAGGATCTCCTCGACGGCCGTCGGCCACAGCTCGGGACGGGACGTCAGCGTCTCGAGATGTTCCGGCATATCCACCAGCATCCGAATCCCGTTGCCCAGCAGGTTCACCGTCGTCTCGAAGCCGGCGGCCAGCACCAGGCCCGCTGTCGCGAGCAATTCCTTATGCGTCAGGGGCCCGCCCTCTGCGTCCTGGGACGCGATGATGATCTGGCTCATCAGGTCGTCGCCCGGGTTTCGGCGCAGCTCATGCACGTGTTGCGACAGCCACTCGTTGAAACCTCTGATGCCGCGGTAGACCGCCTGATATTGCTGCCACGTGAGACCGATGTCGAGGCTAGGCGCTCCGAGCTCACCGAATTCGAGAATCCGGGGTCTGGCATCGTCAGGTACCCCGAGGATGTCGCCGATGACGGTGACGGGAAGTTGTGAGCAGTACCTGTCGACGATGTCGACGGTCCCGGCATCGGTCAGGTCGTCGAGTAGCGAATTCGCCGACTCCTGCACGCGATCACGCAGGGCCGCGACCGCGCGAGTGGTGAAGACGGACGACACCAGCTTGCGATAGCGCGTGTGCTGCGGCGGTTCGACCGACAGCATCGACGGGGGCTGGATCGGATGCAGCAGGTCGGGTCTCGTGCGATTGGCCACCCATTGCAGCGCCTTGGGCAGATTCGAGCCCATCCCGAAGACGTGGAAATCCTCGGAGCGCAGTATCTCGTTGACGACCTTGTGGTCGACGGTCATGAAGAGCGCACGGCATCGAACAATCGGACCGCGCGCACGGAGTTCCTCGATGAAGGTGACCGGATCGGTCCGCACCGAGGCGTCGATGACGAGCCGGCCCCGCGGATCCCCGCGCAGGGCGAAAACTCTGGAGATCCCGCGGATCGCACCATGTACTGCCAGCCAGTGAATCCGCTGCTTGATCGGGCCCTGCGCCATGTCCATCCGCCCCTTCGATGCCACCCACGTTAGCAACCGAATCTCCGTTCGGTTATGCGAGGGGAGCTTACCGAATTATCATTCGGTATGGCAAGGAAGCGGATACCCGCCGAGGAGCGACGGATTCGCATTCTCGAGGCGGCGGTGGAGGTCTTCGCCGAGCGCGGTTACACGGCCGCGAAGATGTCTGATATCGCCGCGCGGGCGGGCGTCGTTCCGTCCGTGCTCTACGACCACTTCGGCTCTAAGCGCGACTTGCACGTGACGCTCCTGCTGGCACACGCCGAGCAGCTGCGGGAGCGGTCACTGCGGCGACTCGAGGGGGCGACGGTCGAGGAAATGGTGCGCGCGAGCATCGAGAACTACTTCGCGGTCGTCGAGGAGGATCCGTTCATCTGGCGCGTCCTTCATCAGGATGTGCCCGCCGACCCGGAGATCGCCGAAGTCCGGCAGGATTTGGCCGACCGCGGCACCGCAGGCATCGCCGATCTGATCCGATTCGGCGCGGCCGATTCCAAGATGGTGAAGGGCATCACCGTCGACGAGGCGGCATGGATTCTTGCCAGGGCGACCCAAGCGGCCTGCCACGGAGTCGCCGCCTGGTGGTACGAGAATCGGGACGTACCGCGCGAGCGGGTCGTCGAACTCGTTTTCATGCTGCTGTGGCAGGGCTTCGACGGAATGCTCAGACAAGCGACGGCGGACTGACCGTGCGCGGGCTCTTGCCCAGGCAGTAGACCCGCCAACCCTCGGCGGTCCACCGCTCGCCATCGAGGCAATTGCGCCCGTCCACAACGACTTTGGCTCGTACGGTGTCGGCCAGATCGGCGGGATCGATTTCGACGAACTCGCGCCATTCGGTCAACACCAACACGGCGTCGGCGCGTTCACAGGCCTCCACCACCGACGTTGAGTAGTTCAGTGTCGGAAACAGGCGCTGCGAGTTCTCGATCGCCTGGGGGTCGTACACGTTGACGGTGGCGCCGTTGAGTTGCAGCATACCCGCGACGTTAAGTGCCGGGGAGTCGCGCACGTCGTCGGATTCGGGTTTGAACGCCGCGCCGAGCACCGCGACGTTTGCACCGAGAAGTGAACCACCGCAAGCGGTTGTGGCCAACTCCACCATCCTCGTGCGACGGCGCATGTTGATGCTGTCCACCTCGCGAAGGAAGGTCAGCGCGTGATTGGCGCCGAGCTCACCGGCGCGCGCCATGAACGCGCGGATGTCCTTGGGGAGGCAGCCGCCGCCGAATCCGAGGCCCGCGTTGAGGAATCGCCGCCCGATCCGGGAGTCGTGACCCAGCGCGTCGGCCAGCATCGTGACGTCGGCATCGACAGCCTCACACACCTCCGAGATCGCATTGATGAAGGAGATCTTCGTGGCGAGGAACGCGTTTGCCGACACCTTGACAAGCTCTGCGGTCTGTAGGTCGGTGACCAGGAACGGCACGTCCTCGTTCAGCAGCGGCGCATACAGTTCACGCACGGCGGGTTCGGCGGTCACCGAATTCTTCGGCACGCCGAGGACAATCCGGTCGGGATGCAGCGTGTCGTGCACGGCGAAGCCTTCACGGAGGAATTCAGGATTCCACGCCACCTCAACTTCGATACCCGCGGGCGCCAATGCCCGCGCTCGTTCGGCGAGTTCGGCGGCGGTGCCCACTGGGACTGTGGACTTTCCGACGATGACCGCCGATCGAGCCAGGCGCGGCACGAGCGTGTCGATGACGGCGTGCACATGCCGCAGATCCGCGCCGTATTCACCCTTCTTCTGCGGCGTGCCGACGCCGAGGAAGTGGACATCGGCGAATTCAGCGGCAGCGTCGTAGTCGGTGGTGAAGCGGAGTCGACCCGCAGCGATGTTGGCGGCCAACATGTTTCGCAGGCCGGGTTCATAGAACGGAATGTCGCCGGAGGCGAGCTTGGCGACCTTCCCGGGGTCGATGTCGACACCGATCACGTCGTGCCCGATTTCGGCCATACCGGCGGCGTGTGTCGCTCCGAGATAGCCCGTGCCGAATACTGCGCATCGCATACCACCTCTTTAGGCAGCCGCGATGAGCTGACTGCTACGCGACACTTAGCAACACACCAACGCTAGGTTACGAGTGAACGCGACTGGGCGTTCGCGTAGCTTCCGCTAGCTGCAGAAGATCAGGAAGCAGCTGTTTCCGCCACCGCCACCGCCACCGCCACTGCCACGGCCGGACGAACCCGATCCCGGATATCCCGAGCCCGGGTATTGAGAACCGCCGCGCGAATTGGAGCCGTTGCCCGAACCGTTGCCCGACGGCGACTGGGGGTACTGCTGCTGCGGAGCCTGCGGCACCTGTGGGATCTGTGGCAGCTGCGGGGTCTCGGGCTCGTCGTTGTCCCACGGCGGGCTCCATGGCGGAGTCCACGGCTTCGGCTGCACATACGTAGGACGCCACGGTGGCGTCCACGGCCGATAGAACGGCGGTGGGTTGTAAACCGGCGGCGGTGTGTAGATCGGCGGCGGCACGGGAACGGGAGCCGCGGGCGCCGGTGGCGGTGCCGCAGGCGGCGGTGGTGCCGCGGGCGGCGGTGGTGCCGCGGGTGCCGGCGCCTCGACGTACACGGTCCGCGGCGGTGCCTGCGGTACCTGCTGTGCCACGGGCACCGGAGGCTTGATGGTCTGCGCCGCCGGCGGCGGTGGCGGCGCCTCGACCGGCTTCGCCGCGGGAGGGGGTGCGGGAGCCGGTGCGGCGGGTACGACGGTGGTCGGAACCAGCGCGTTCTGACCGGGACTCGGCCGCTGATCGGCCGTAGGACGGATGCTAACGGCCAGGGAAATGACCAGCGCCACAACGCCGACGACGAAGATGGACGTCAGCGCACTGCCGACCAGCAGGAACGGCTTGCGCTCGGGCTCGGCAAGCTGCATGTCGGTTTGGGGGTCATAGTCACCGAGGGCCGCTCCATCGGAGCCGACCGCCCGCAGCTGCGTCTCCGCATTGGCAAGGCCGGCGAAGACCGAGCCTGCGGTGGTGCCGTCGGGGTCGAGCGAGTAGGCCAGGCCGACGGTGGACGACTCCATGGCTGGAGCGTTGGCGGCGGCCAGGGCGGCACCGCGAGCGAGGGCGAGTTCGGGTTCGTCGGGCGCGCTGACCGGGAGGCTGACCAGGTGCCGAAGGTGTTCCTTGACCGAGGACACGTCGACGCCGGAGCCGACGACGAACATGCCCTGCGGTGGCGAATCCTGCGCGTCGACGGCGGCGGCCATCTCGGTCAGCACGCCCATCGCGTCCTCGCTGTGCAGACTGCTACTCAGCACCTTCACGACCGAGCCGTCGTCGGTCTGGACGACCGACAGCGTGGCGCTGTCACGGTCGATGAACAGCAGTGCGGTGGTCGCGTATCCGACCGCGCGGCCCGCTGCCTGCGCCAGTGACGCCGCGGCGTGGCTCGCGGACACCAGCATCACGTCGTCCAGGCCCTTGGCGGCCAGCGCATCGCGCAGTGCCGCGCCCTCGCTGTGGTCGCTCCAGGTGACGCCGATCGCCTTGAGGTGGTGGCCGCCGGTTGCCGCGCTCTCCTGGGTGCCCAGCACCGCTTCGACAACCTGATCGGCCGCCGAGTTAGCCGAACCTTCCTCAGAGGCGACGTCGAACGAATCGTGGTCGACGGTTACCCCGTCGCCCCTTTCCCCTTCGACCAGCACCATGCGGACCGTCGTAGGTGTCGTCGACACACCCAATACGATGTCCACTGAGTCCTCCAATGAGTTTGTTATCTATCAAGTTCGCTGATGGGCCCCGCAATCCGCACACGCCCGACCACTGGTACTTAATCGACCTGATCGGCAGGTGCGTTACATGCCCCAAACGCATTTGCTGACGCGATCGAGTCGTGGCCGGATCCATGGCAGCTCCGGCGCCCCGACGACGCCGGTACCATGACCCTACTCGGGTCAACGGCCGGATGCGCGAGCCCGTTCAAACGGTAAGAAAGACGTCCTGGAAACTGTCAGTCCGCGCTGTCGTCCGCGGTCTCGGTGCGCTGTCCCAAAGTGCCAGGACCGCCAGGTGTCGGCCGGCGCACCGGCTGGTGCCCGTGCACGCCCTCGGCATATGCGGTCTCGGCGTGTTGGGTGAAGTCGACGCCCGTCGTCTCGTCCTCGGGGCTCACGCGGAATCCGAGGACGCGATCGATGATCTTGGCCAGCGCGTAAGAGACGGTGAAGGCATAGAGGGTCACCACCAGGGCCGCGAGGGCCTGCTTGCCCAGCTGGGCGATTCCGCCGCCGTAGAACAGGCCCTCGGGGCCGGCGGTCATCACCTCTGCGGCCAGGAATCCGATCAGCAGCACACCGACGAGTCCGCCGACGTAGTGCACACCGACGACATCGAGCGAGTCGTCATAGCCCCACCGAAACTTCAGCCCGACCGCATACGAGCAGATGGTGCCCGCGGCCAGACCCACGACGATCGCACCGAGCGTGTTGACCGTCCCGCACGACGGTGTGATCGCGACGAGGCCGGCGACCACACCCGAGGCGGCGCCGAAGGTCGTCGGCTTACCGTCGCGGAACCGCTCGACCGTGATCCAGCCGAGCATGCCGAGGCAGCCGGCGACCAACGTGTTGAGGAAGACCGCCGCCGCGGTGCCGTTGGCCGCCAGTGCAGAGCCGGCGTTGAACCCGAACCAGCCGAACCACAGCAGGCCCGCACCGAGCAGGACGAAGGGCAGGTTGTGCGGGCGCATCGCGTCCTTCTTGAAGCCGATGCGGGGCCCGAGTACCAGCGCGAGCGCCAAAGCCGAAGCACCGGAGACGATTTCGACGACCAGGCCGCCGGCGTAGTCGAGTACGCCGAGGTTGAAGAGCCAGCCGTCGGGGCCCCAAACCCAGTGCGCCACGACGGCGTACACGGCGACGGTCCACAGCGGAACGAAGACCACCCACGCCGAGAACCGGGCACGGTCGGCGATGGCGCCGCTGACGAGCGCGGCGGTGACGATCGCGAAGGTGAGTTGGAAAGTGGCGAAAAGGAGTTCGGGCACCGACCCGCGGACGGTCGTCGGATCGATACCGAGCATGCCGAAGTGCGAGAGGTTTCCGATCAGCCCGCCGCCCGCGTCCTCGGAGAACGCGACGGTGTAGCCGAGCAGCAGCCAGGCGACAGTGCATGCCGGGATCGAGATGAAGCACATCATGATCATGTTGAGTACGCCGGTGGTGCGGACCATGCCGCCATAGAAGATGGCCAGACCCGGGGTCATCAGCAGGACCATCGCGGTGGCGGCCAGCAGCCATGCGGTGGCGGCGGGATCGATCTCGGACACGTCAGCTCCTTCGGCGAAGTTCGGAAAGAGCATTTCGGCCCTACGTTTCAGCTGCGCGGCAAAAGTGTTTCCGGCATGTTTCGTGTTTCGCCGCAGTTACCGGAAACTCACCGGCATGCGCGGTGCCCGTTCAGCTGGACTTGATGAAGTTCTGATAGGAGCGCGACGGGGTCGGGCCGCGCTGGCCCTGGTATTTCGATCCGGCCTGCGAGCTGCCGTAGGGGTGCTCGGCGGGGCTGGTCAGCCGCAGCAGGCAGAGCTGGCCGATTTTCATGCCGGTCCACAGGGTGATCGGCAGGTTCGCGACGTTGGACAGTTCCAGCGTGATGTGGCCGGTGAAGCCGGGGTCGATGAACCCGGCCGTCGAGTGAGTCAGCAGCCCGAGGCGACCGAGTGAGGACTTGCCTTCCAGGCGGCCGGCGAGGTCGTTGGGCAGGGAGCAGCGCTCGAGCGTCGAGCCGAGGACGAACTCGCCGGGATGCAGTACGAACGGCTCGCCCTCCTTCGGTTCGACCAGGGTGGTGAGATCGTCCTGGCGGATCGCCGGGTCGATGTGGGTGTAGCGGGTGTTGTTGAACACCCGGAACAGGTTGTCCAGCCGGACGTCGACGCTCGACGGCTGAATCAGGCTTTCCTCGAACGGGTCGATGCCCAACCGTCCGGCGGCGATTTCGGCCCTGATGTCGCGATCAGAGAGCAGCACGCGACGAGCGTAGCCGCTCGAGTGTTAGCCTTCGTGATCACTGGCACAGCCAGCCAAGCCGATGTAGTTCAATGGCAGAACATCAGCTTCCCAAGCTGAATACGCGGGTTCGATTCCCGTCATCGGCTCCAGTTCGACGGCGACAGGGCTATTTTCCCCATGCGTCAATTTCTGCTCCACGGCTCAGCCAACGGCGATATGGTCGACTCAGCCTCGCGGGTGGAGCACATCAACCCATGCCGACGCTCTTCCTGCCGAGACCCTGGAGCAGGAGGTGTGAAATGTTCGATCTGGAAAGGCTTGCCCGAAGCCTTGTCGGTGCAGCCGTCATCGGTGTTGCGGTCGCCGCCGCGCCCGCGATGACCGCACTGACCAATACGACAGTGCAGGTGGTCGCCGAACCCGCGTGTGCCGGAAGCGAATCCATCGTTGACGGCACGCCAACCTGTGTGGCCCCGCCCGTCGCGCCGGAGGCGCCGACGGCCGGTCCTGGCGCCCCAGTGGACAGCCAGCGCGACGACGGCGGACATCACTGAAGTCCGACCCGGTCGGCTTCTACCTACAACACGGCGATCGATTCCCGTCATCGGCTCCACATGTATTTGGCCGACCCGGCGGCAAGCCAGAGTCGCACCAAGCAGCGTCGGTTCTCGACCTCGGTTGCGTCGGTGAAGGCATTGCGGTTGTGGAGCACGGTGTTGTTGTCGGCGAAGAAGACGTCGCCGGGCTCCATCGTGAAATCGATCGCGTTCGCCGGATCGTTCAGGATCGCATCGAATGCATCAAGCGCCTCACGCTGCAGCGCGGTGAGCGGAGTGCCCGAAAGATGGTGTCCCAGTTCGATGTGCAAGCGGTTGTAACGGACGGCCACACCTTCTTCGGTGTCGGTGAACACCGGTCCACGCGACACCGGGTCCTCACCCTCCGCCGTGTCCTTCGACCGGTCGAAGAGGAACTCTCCGTAGAGCACCTCCACCAGATCCGGCCGAGTGGACAGCAGGATGTTGTAGGCGGTGTGACCGCTGACCATCAGCGATTCGCCACCGGCGAGGGCCTTCCGCAGGCACATCAGCGCGAGGATGTCGGGACGGCTGCCGACGAAGGCGGCCGCCGAGTCGGTGTGGTAGATCATCCCGAGATTTGTCTTCGAGCCGCGCGCCTCCATCAGCGTCGCGCCGGTGTCCTGAACCAGGTACACGCGGTCGCCGGCCCGGTTCTGCGGCAGCGGCCTGCCCAGGTAGGTGCCGATGCCCCAGTAGAGCATCGACGCTTCCTCGTCGGTCCATCCACCTGACGGCAACCCGCGCAGCAGGACGAAGCCGGCGACGGAGTGCACGTGCTTGCTGATGACCTGGGCCAACTCAGAGAGCCCGGGGTGAACGAAGTCGGCGGGCTCGACGGTGTCGATCCGCTTGCCGTGTCGCCGCAGCTCAGAAACGATGTGCAGGCAGGCCTCGGCCTGGTGCGGCTCGACCGTGACCGTGTAGGACTCGTCGTCGAAAGTCGCGCGATCCCACACCGTGGACCCGATCATCGGCCTGCGGGTACGGATCACTTCTCCTGTCGCCAGCGTGTGCATCTGCGGTCTCCTTTCTGTATCGCCGGGATGCGTGACACGAGATTGACGGCCAATTCTTTGAAGTTTCTTGGAGCCGTGCACACCGTCGCTTTTAGGAATCACCAAGAACGTCGTCAGAACCTGAGTCCGTGAACACCATCGAGCTCGTCGCAGCGGCCCTGGTCTGCGGAATCCTGGCCTGGACCCTGTCACGCCACGTGCCGCGGGCGGTGCCGGCGTCGACCCTGGCGGCGCAGGGTGTGCTCGGGGTGGCCACCGGACTTCTGGTTCGCGACGTTTCGTTCTCCTCGCTCGATGCTGCGGACTGGGTGGCGCTACTGGCCGTCGCCGTCGCGACACTGGCCATCTGTATCGCCGGCGGCGTGCTGCTGAGCATGCATCGCGGCATCAGCCCGCTGACGGGTGCGCTCTCGCTCGTCGCAGGCGGTTCGTCCGGCGTGGTTTCTATCGCGCGTGAGCTGGGCGCCGACGATCGTGTCGTCGCTACGGTGCAGTATCTACGCGTTGCTCTCATCACCGCGGCCATGCCGTTCGTCGCCGCGGTCATCTATGGCGGATCCGGTTCCGGCGCGGCACATTCCGATGCCATAGACATCCTGCCGATGTTCTTCAGCCTGCCGTTGATCGCGGTGCTCGTGGCCGTCGGCGCGGCGGCCGGCCGTGCGGTGCGGCTGCCCGGTGCCGGGCTCCTTGGCCCGATGGCGATCACCATTGCGCTGGAATTCAGCGGATTGATCAGCGGTCTCGACGCTCCTGTGATGCTGGTACAGGCGGCGGCGCTGCTTTTCGTATGGCAGACCGTGCTGGAGTTCGACCGTGAATCACTTCGTGCGATCCGCCGGATCCTGCCCACTGCACTGGCATTGATCGCGGTCCTCAACCTGATCGTGGCCGGCTTCGGCATGGTGCTGGCCAATGCCGCCGGACTCAGCCAACTCGACGGCTATCTGGCGACCAGCCCCGGCGGCATCTATGCGGTGCTCGGGTACACCATCGGATCCGACTGCGACGTGGAGTTCGTCATGGCGTCCCAGGTGATCCGTGTGGTGCTGATGCTGTTCGCCGCACCCCTGGTCGCACGAATGTTCTTGCGGCTCACGCCTCAGATCTCGATTCGGCCTCATGCTGGGCACAACCGGGAATCACACGCCGCGCTAGCCACGAGCGGGCTGACAGGGCCGTTAAATTCCTGATCACTATGACCACGGTTCTGCGCACATTAGCTGCCGCTTTCGCCGCGATCGCGGGCGTCGCATTCGCCGGCGCGGCGGCTGCCGACCCACCACTACTCAATGGCACCTACGGCTCATCGGACGGTGACCCTTACAACGTGTGGACCTTTGTGACGGGTTGCGCCGCTGCCGGCTGCACCGGGACGGTCACGAGCAACCAGGGCTGGTCCACTCCCACCACGCTGAGCGGTGGCCGCTGGAACTTCACCGTCTCGAAGCCAGGTGGGTTGACCTGCGCTGACGGGCACTATGAACCGGCCGTGGTATCGGTGTCAGTCGACCCGACCACGCTGGCCGGCGTCTTGTCGTCGGACTCCAATTACGGCTGCGCAGGCGGCGTGGTGACGCAGAGCCCGTTCCAGCTGCTAAAGGTCGGCTGAGCCCGACCTGCGCCGCGACGGCACCTGCGCCGCTCCCCTAACTGAAATGAGTTGCGGGACGGGCTAGTTCGACGCCGTCGACCGTGATATCGACCTTTTCGTTGTAGAACGCGACCATGTTCGCGATCGGCGCCACAGCAGGCAGCGGCGTCTCGTAGGACCATGCCAGATCGGCCACAAGCGCGTCCGAGGCGCGCACCGACCAGTACCTCGACGTGACGCCTTTGTACGGACACAGGGTCTGCGTGCTCGACGGTTCGAGGTGTCCGAACTCCACATCGGTACGGTCGATGTAGTACCGGGTCGGTAACCCCGTCTCGAAAAGCAATACCGGGCTGTGGGTCTCGGCCAGCGTTGCTCCGTTCAATGCAACCTGCACGTGGCGATGGGACCGCAGCGCATCCACCCGCACGTACGGATTCCGTGGATGGCCGTAGATCGGCTCGTCCTCCTCGAACCAATTCAATGTGTCCCACCGGAACCGGACCAGTCCGGCGAAGTCGCCATCGTCGAACACCCGCATACCCGGAAGACCTTCGCGCAGAACGTCGTCGCGGACATCGGAAACCGGTACGAAATACTGCGGGTAGTACGGCACCTCCCACACATAGCGCGCCGAGGTCGTGTCGAAGACCAGCTCGGCGCCGCGAAACCCGCGGACGCGCCGTGGTGCCGGTTCGATGCGACCACGAGCCGCAGCCATCTGCGGGTAATCCGACGGTGTTGGCGTGCTCATGTTGCCAGACTAGGCGAGCAACGCGAGCGGCTGCGAACTCTTGCCTCCGCAAAAATCGCAGGTGAGCAGTGCATCCCGACATCCTTCCGCAACCCGATATTGACCTTGGTTTTCCCCGCTTTTGGGACGCCGCTCGGGTACATTTAGCACCGCTTTTGCGTCCTGAAGGCCTTACAAGGAAGACGACGATGACACAACCACCGCCCGGCAACACCCCGCCCCCGCCCCCACCCCCGCAACCGCAGGGCGCGCAGCCAAGCACACATCTGGTGTTCGCCATTCTGACGACACTGTTCTGCTGCCTCCCGTTCGGCATCGTGTCGATCGTCAAGGCGAGCCAGGTCAACGGTCTCTGGGCATCGGGCCGGTACGCCGAGGCTCAGGCGGCCTCCGACTCGGCGAAAAAGTGGGCGATGTGGGCCCTTATCGCCGGCATCGTCGTGTTCGTCATCTACGGCATTCTCATCGCCGTCGGTGCGGTCAACATGGACTTCGACACATCGACGACGACCGAATACTGATCTCTACGCCGCTTCGGCACAGCGTGCCGTTCCGCCTCGGCGGCCCACTTCTGGTGGGCGCCTTGGCGGCTGGTGCGTGTGCGGTGGTCTGGATCGGAGATCCGACCACACCTGGCGGTTTTCTTCCCGTGTGTCCGACGAAAGCCCTTCTGGGCATTGACTGCCCGGGCTGCGGCACACTTCGAATGATCTACTCGCTTCTGCACGGAGACTTCCTGTCTGCAGTGCGGTTCAACGCCCTCGCCGTGGTCGCGGTGGGCTTTCTGATCGTCGCCTACCTCGTGTGGACGTACGGTCGAGTCGTCGGCCGCAAGATCGGCGGCTGGCAGCATCACCGCTGGGCCGCCACGGTGACGATGGTTGTCGTCACCATCTGGTTCGTGGTGCGCAACCTACCTTTTGAGCCGTTCACCGCATTGCACGTGTGACCGCCGAAAACTACTGATGCAGTGCATGATCGACGCTGCGCAGCGCCAGCGCTGCCCTAGGCAGCGCCAGCGCTGCCTAGGGGTTGCGCACGCAGTCGTAGGTCAAGGGGACATCCGGTCCGAGTTCGACGACCTCGAACGCCTCGGCTGTGATCGCGCTGAACGTATCCGAGGCGATGCCCAAGTCCGCCCACTTGGCGGTGCTGGTTCTGTCGTCGGAGAACGTGAGGGGCACCTCGCCGCCGTCGGCCAGCAGCATCCCGTGCGTCTTCAGAGCCTTGATCACCACCTTCTGCGGATCGGTGTAACCCGACTCGTCGACGTCGGCCTTCAGTCGCAACCTCACACCGAAGGGTGGTGCGTTGGGGTCTGTGCTTTCGGGGCCACCGGCGTGGCTCGCCGGATGCACGTAGACGCCCGCTCTGATCCGGTCGTTGGGCAAGATGAACCGGATCGCGTGATCGATTGAGCCCGAGGCGACTTGGTCGGCAGTGGGTGTCATGGCGGCGATCGGGAAGCCGCCCGCATCCGCGCTTGTGCACTGGTCGCCGCGCAGATTGTCCGGGTACTCCTTGTTCAGGTCCCAGATGAAGAAGCCGCGGGCCTTGAGCGCGTCTGCGTCTTTCGTCGACTGATAGGTCTCGTACAGCTTCTGGCCCTCCCGGTCAACGACCAGCAGCTGGCAGTCACCCTGACCCTCGGTGTTTCCGGAGTCGTCGCACTGCAGATCCGGGGACCCGCCGATGTTGGCGTTCTCCGGGACAGGCATCTCGGCGGGCACCGCGTCGCAGGCCGGACCGCCGAAGCAGTAGTCCTCTGTGCCGACCACCTGCACGCGGGGCGTACTTCCGTCGGCGAAGAAGACCGCGTTCGAGAAGTCGATCTGCAGCCTGTTCTCAGTACCCCAACCGCCCGCTGCGGTCAACGCACCGATGATCGCGTCACTGCGTTCGGATTTTGGTGCGCCGGACACGTCGAGAGTCCATGGCTGAGTGCCGCTGAACATCGCACCGCCCGACGCAGGTGGCGGTTCGGACGGTGACGATGGCGACGACGCCGTGTTGCTCGACGGTGAGTCGGAGCCGCCGGTGAACATGATCACCGCGACGACGGCCACGATCACGACGAGGAGTGCGGCGGCCGATGCTAGCAGGATGTTCCGGCGCCGTCCCGATTGCGGATCAGCCGACGCCGGCGGGGTGGACGTGGGCGGCATCGGCGTGCGGTACTGCGTCGCGGCGGGCGGGTTGATCTGCTGCGTCGGCGGCACCGGCGCGGCCGCCATCGTGCGGTCTTGGTGCGCGGCTACCGTGTGATCCTGCTCGCCGCCGATGGCGGCGCGGGCGGCGGTCGCCAGATCCTTGGTCGAGGCGTACCGCTGTCCGGGTTCCTTGGCCATGCCGGTGTTGATGACGCGGTCCATCGCGGGAGGGATCTGCGGTAGGACCGCCGAGGGCTTCGGTGGTGGTTGCAGCATGTGCGCGGTGGCGATCTGTTCGAGAGTCTTTCCCGGAAAAGGAGATTGGCCGGTCAGCGCTTCGTAGAGCACGCAGGTCAGCGCGTAGACGTCCGCGCGTGCGTCGGCCGAGCCGGTCGAGAATCGCTCGGGCGCCATGTAGGCCCAGGTGCCCACCGCGGCGTTGGTGTCGGTAAGCCCCGCCTCGCCTTCCACCCGCGCGATGCCGAAGTCGATCAGGTAGGCGAAGTCGTCCTCGGTGACGAGGATGTTCGACGGTTTCACGTCGCGATGGACCAACCCGATTCGGTGTGCGGCGAAGAGTGCGAGCGCGATCTGCTCGACGATCCTGATGGCGCGCTGCGGCGCCAGCGGACCGGCCGCGAGCAGCGTCCCGAGATCCTCCCCCTCGATGAGCCGCATGTCCACAAAGAGGCGTCCGTCGATCTCGCCGAAGTCGTGGATCGGCACCACATGAGGATTGTTGAGCCCCGCCGCTGCCCGAGCCTCCCGACGAAACCGTTCCTGGAACGTCTGATCGCTGGCCAGATGCGCGGGCAGGACCTTCACCGCGACCACACGGTCAGTCACCGTGTCGTAGGCGCGCCAGACGTCACCCATGCCGCCCCGGCCGAGTAGCTCGACCAACGTGTAGCGTCCGAACGGCGTGCCCGCCAAATCGACCTCCCGCTATCGCAGTTTGCTGAAACGATAAGCCGCAACGGCCACCTTAAGGGCCGAAAGCAGTGGCCACATCCGCAACGGAACAACGCTCGGGCAATATGTCAGTCGTGTCGGGACTGCTGGAGAACAAGGTCGTCATCGTCGCCGGACTGGGCGGCATCGGAAATGGCTTGGCGCGTCGGTACGCCGACGAGGGCGCGCGCCTCGTCATCGGCGACATAGATCGGGAGACGGTGTCGCGCGCCGTCGCCGATCTCGACCCGGACCGGGTGCGCGCCGCCCCGCTCGACGGAGCCGACGAAGAGCCGGTCATCGCCATCATCAAGCTGGCGGTGGACACGTTCGGACGACTCGACGGTATCCACGTCAACTTCACCAACGCGGCCGACGCCTACCTGCCCGGCGGCGTCGTCGATTTGCCGCTTGAAGCCTTCGACGAGGTGATGCGGGTCAACACAAGGGGTTTCGTGATTTGCGCCAAGCACGCGATCCCTCCGATGATCGAGTGCGGCGGCGGGTCAATAGTGTTCACCGCGTCGATCGAGGCCTACAACGGCGGGGGCTCGCGGGTTTCCTACGCGATGAGCAAGGCGGCCGAGCTTGCGCTGATGCGTCATATCGCCCGCAAGTACGGTCCAAACGGGATTCGCGCCAATGCCATTGCGCCAGGCCTGATCTGGCACTACAAGTTCGACGAACAGTGGATGCCGGAAGGCGTCGTGGAGCAGACGCGGGCCCGCCAGATGATCAAGTCGCGCTTCGGCAATCCGGACGACGTCGCCGCTCTGGGCGCTCTGCTACTCTCCGACGACGGCAGCTTCATCACCGCTCAGACGATCAGCGTCGACGGCGGAGTGACGTTCCGCCCGTAATCAAACCGACTCAGTCAATCCAGCTCAGCGGTAATAGTTCTCGTTGCCGGCGGGATAACCACCACCGGTGGTGGTGATGTGAACGTGGTCGTAGTGGCCGTAGCCGCCACCTCGTTGCGCACCGTTGGGGGTGTAATAGACCCCGCGCCAGATGGCGTCCTGCATGCCGAACCTGGACGCGTTGCGCAGCACGTAGTCGACGATCTCATTGCCGAGCGCGATGCCCTCCGCTGTGCCGGCGTTGGGGATCATCACGTCGAGGGCGAGACCGTTCGGATGCCATCGCAGTGCATCGGGGCGAGCCCCGCCGATGCTTTGGATCTCGGGGAAGGCCGCGGTGATCGCGCGCGACGCCAGGATCGTCTTCACCTGAAGGCCGCGCTCCGGCGCGAGTCCGACCGGCAGCGTGCGGTCGACGGTGCGATACCTCGACGCCGCGATGATGTTGTCGGGACCGGAGCTCAAGCTGACCTGGCCGACGATCGGCGCGGGGAACGTGTTCATCGGAGCGGCGGCCACGATCTCGACGTCCCACGGGGCGACCTCGTCGACCGGGGCGCTCTTGACTGCATCCTTGCTGGGTTGCATGTCCGCGCCGACCGCGAAGAACACGGCGGCGGGGCCGAGTACAGATGCCAGGACAACCGGCGACTTGCGTCGCTTTTTAGCTAATGAGTGCCGCCCCACGCAGAGCACAATAACCGCAATCGGGACATAACACAGCAAGGGTCCGACCTGCAGCGATGTTTTCGCTGGTCACCGGCCTGAGATAATTTTGTTATCTCTCCGTTATCGGCGTCAAAGGGCCGGTTCGGCGTTTGATGAGTGGAGAATCGATTCGTGGCAGAGCCGACCATTCAGTTTCGCCGTCTCGCCGAGCAGGTGGCCGACGAGCTTCGGCGCCGCATTCTGCGCGGTGAGCTGGCCGACGGCAGCATCCTGCCCAAGGAGGATGAGCTGCTCCTGCAGTTCCCGGTGAGCAAGCCGTCGCTGCGCGAGGCGATGCGCATTCTCGAGGCCGAAGGGCTGCTGCGCGTGCGTCGCGGAAAGCTCGGCGGAGCCGTCGTACGACGACCCAATGCCGCCAACGTCGCGTACACCGTGGGCCTGGTGCTCGGATCCCAGGAGGTGGGCCTGTCCGACGTCGGAAACGCCCTCCTGCAGGTCGAGCCGGCGTGCGCGGGGCTGTGCGCCCAGCGCGCCGACCGCGGCACTGCCGTGGTCCCACAGCTGCGACGGGTGCACGCCGAAGCAGTCGAGGCCGTCGAGGACCTGCGGCGCGTGACATCGGCGAGCCGGCGGTTCCACGAGTCCCTCGTCGCCCTGTGCGGCAACCAGACCATGATCATCCTGGCCGGGGCGCTGGAAATGCTGTGGTCGGCGCATGAGACCAGCTGGTCGAGCCGCGTGGCCGACGGCAGCATCGTGCCGATTGACGAACGACTGGCCGTGCTGGAGGACCACCGACAGGTGATCGACGCGATCGACGCGGGCGACGCGCGTCGCGCCTACGACCTGGCGGCGGCCCATCTCCTCGACGCGCAGCACTATCCGGGATCGTCGGGGGTCGTCGACCCTTCGATACTGCGCGGCTGGGCGACGGCGCCGCAGGAAACCGACCGTTGACCACCGGGCTTATTTTCATATGATTTGGTGATGAGCGTCGACGGGGCCGCCGTGACGAGCGCCGAGGCGGCGCAGTATCGGGCCGCGGGCTGGTGGACGGACGTCACGCTGTCCGACTGCGTGCGCCGCAATGCCGCCTCCGCGCCGGACAAACCCGCCTACATCGACTTCACCCTGGATTCCGCGGGCCCACAGCTGCGCTGGGCCGAGTTCGACAACGCCGCCACCAACCTGGCGCACGGGTTGCGCGGCCTGGGTGTCGCCCCGGGTGACCGCGTCGGCCTGTGGCACAAGGACACCGCCGCGATCCACGTCGCCCTGGTGGCCGTCGAGCGGTGCGGCGCCGCCGTCGTCGGTCTCGGCTCCCGCGTCGGTGTTCGCGAGGCCGAGCACATTCTTCGCGTCACGCAACCCACCCTGCTGATCACCGACGCCGAACGGCACGGTCTAGCCATCGAGGCCGCTGGTTCGTCGATGCGCGTCGTGGCGCTCGGCTCCGAACTCAAGATCGACACTCGGCAGTGTCCGCAGTCGGCGCTGCCGCAGGCCGGTGCGGATGACGTCTTTCTGATCAACTCCACATCGGGCACCACCGGTATGCCGAAGTGCGTGGTGCACACCCAGAACCGTTGGCATTACTTTCATCTCAAGGCGGTTGCCAACGGCGACCTCACCGCCGACGATGTATTCCTCCCGATCATCCCCACGCCCTACGGCTTCGGAATCTGGACCTCGCACACCACGCCCATCCACCTGGGCGCGACCACCGTCCGCATCGAGCGCTTCGATCCGGCCGCAACGTGCGCGGCGATCGAACGGCACCGGGCATCGGTGTTGTGCTGTGTCAGTACGCAACTGGCGATGATCCTCGCCGACGCGGCATCGCGGGACCACGACCTGAGCAGTCTGCGCGTCGTCTTCACCGGCGGCGAGCCGTTGCCGTACACACAAGCGGCGCGGTTCGAGGAACTGACCGGGGTGACGATCTTGCAGTTCTACGGCTCCAACGAGACCGGCATGTTGAGTGCCACGACGCTCTCGGATTCGCTGGATCACCGACTGCGCACCGCAGGACGGATCGTGCCGGAGATGAATGTGCGCCTGTTCGACGGCGACCGCGATGTCACCGAATCCGGACGCGGACAGCCGGCGTGCCGAGGTCCTGCACTGTCCCTGGGTTATCTCGGTGGCACCGACCACGACCAATTGTTCACCCCGGACGGCTGGATGCGGATGGGTGACATCTGCGAACTCGACGCCGACGGCTACCTCACCCTCACCGGCAGAACGTCGGACTTCATCCTGCGCGGCGGCAAGAACATCAGCGCGGTTCAGGTGGAGGAGGCCGTGGCCACACATCCCGCCGTCGCCGTCGCCGCGGCCGTCGCGATGCCCGACCCGATCTTCGGTGAACGGGTCTGCGTATTCGTCGAACTCGGGCAAGAGGGCGCGCTGGATCTGCCTACCCTGGTCGAACACCTGCTGGCGCAAGGTGTCTCGAAGGAACTGCTCCCCGAGCGGCTCGAGATTCTCGACGAGTTGCCCCGATCGTCGGGCGGCAAAATCGCCAAAGGTCAACTTCGCGAACGGATCCGGGAGAGATCATGACCACAGAGGAAATTCGCCGCGGTGGCCTCGACGTCTGGTCGCCGTCGATAACACCACCCATCGGTACCGACCTCACCGACGAACAGTTGATGGCCGTCGCGTTCCGGCACCTGGCCGACATCGGCTTCGCCGAGAACATGGCCGGGCACATCACCTGGCAACCCGACGGCCGACACGACATGTACGTCAACCCCT
Source organism: Mycobacteriaceae bacterium (assembly GCA_019749805.1). GTDB lineage: Bacteria > Actinomycetota > Actinomycetes > Mycobacteriales > Mycobacteriaceae > Mycobacterium. The sequence goes on from JAIEPH010000074.1 coordinate 86,265, forward strand.
GGGGACTGTGGTGGCAGGAGTTGACCGCGTCCGACATCTGCGTGGTCGACGAGGACGCTCATGTCGTGCGCGGCCGCTGGGACGTCACACCCGCCATCCACCTGCACACCGAACTGCACCGCATCCGGCCCGACGCCCGCGTGGTCATCCACAACCATCCGTACTACGTCAGCCTGATCGCGGCACTGGGGATCCTGCCCGAGCTCGTACATCAGACCGGTGCACTGTTCCTCGACGACATGTATCTCGTCGAGAACTACGACGGCGAGATCGACGCCCCCTGGCGGGCAATTGAACTGGCGCAGCAGATCGGCTCGGCCAACCTGATCGTGCTCGCTAATCACGGCGTCATCGCCGCCGGACGCAATCTGGCCGAGGCGGTCTATCGCGCGGTATCCATTGAACGGGTCTGCCGATTGGCCTATGACGTGATGCTCACCGGGCGGACCCCAGCGCAGATGAGCCGCGGCGACATGGTCGGCATGCAGCAGTCGCTGATCGAACGCGCAGCCGACGTCTACTGGGCGGGCGCCGCCCGGATGACGATCAAGGCCGACCCCGACGTTCTGAACTGACAGCCCAACCGATGACAGGAATCGAGGATCGCCCATGACTTCCATCGACGACATGGCGGCCAATCTCAACTTCACCACGGCCAAGACGGGCGCCGACCGCACCGTCACGTTTCTGCCCGAACCCGAACGGGCAGAACGCCGTTACACCGTGATCTCCGTCGACGACCATATCGTCGAACCGCCCGACACCTTCGAGGGCCGGGTGCCGCGCAAGTTCGCCGACCGCGCCCCACGGGTCGTCGACACCGACGACGGCGGTCAGACCTGGATGTATGACGGCAACTCACTGCCGAACGTGGGCTTCAACGCGGTGGTCGGGCGGCCGGTGTCCGAATACGGGTTCGAGCCTGCCCGGTTCGACGAAATGCGCCGCGGCGCTTGGGATATCCATGCTCGCGTCAAAGACATGGATCTCAACGGCGTGTACGCGTCGTTGAACTTTCCGTCGTTCCTGCCCGGTTTCGCGGGCCAGCGACTTCAGCAGGTCACCAATGACCGCGACCTCGCGATGGCGTCGGTGCGGGCGTGGAACGACTGGCACATCGAGGCATGGGCGGGCTCCTATCCCGACCGCATCATCCCGTGTCAGTTGCCGTGGTTACTCGATCCCGAGGTCGGCGCGAAGATGATCTACGAGAATGCCGAGCGCGGGTATCACGCGGTGTCGTTCAGCGAGAACCCGGCGATGCTCGGACTCCCGACGATCCACTCGGGTTACTGGGAGCCGCTGATGGCGGCGTGCGCAGACACCGGGACCGTGGTGAACCTGCACATCGGGTCGTCGGGCACGTCTCCGTCGACCACCGCCGACGCACCGCCCGATGTGCAGGGCGTGTTGTTCTTCGCCTATGCGATCTCGGCGGCGGTCGACTGGCTGTACTCCGGCATGTGTACTCGGTACCCCGGTCTGAAGATCTGCCTTTCCGAAGGCGGCATCGGATGGGTGGCGGGCCTGCTCGACCGGCTCGACCACATGCTGAGCTATCACGAGATGTACGGGACGTGGAAGGCGCTCGGCGAGACACTGACGCCCGCGGAGGTCTTCAAGCGCAACTTCTGGTTCTGCGCCGTCGAGGATCAGTCGTCGTTCGTCCAGCACGAGCGGATCGGCGAGGACAACATTCTGCTCGAAGCCGACTACCCGCACTGCGACTCGACGTGGCCGCACACCCAACAGACGATTCACGAACAGATCAGCGGTTTACCCGACGCGATCATCAGAAAAGTGACATGGGAAAACGCCGCCCGGCTCTATCAACATCCGGTTCCCGTAGCCGTTCAAAACGATCCCAACGCGTTCTGAATCAGCGCCGACACAAGCACCCGGCAACGTCAAACTGAGGCGCTTACGCGCGAGTGTGTACTGAACAGACCGGATTTCGCCGGCCGCCCAGCCCTCAGCAATCAACCCGCGCGTCAATTTGCCCATATACCTGCGGGAGATGTGACATTCTTCTCCCAAGTCGGGGATGCATCAATCAGGGGAAAAGGGAAATGGGTGCATCTGCATACGTTGGTCGCGTCGGCGGATTGGCTGTAGCTCTGGGGGTCGGAGCGGCCGTCGCGACGGGGCATGGGGTGGCGTGGGCCGACGACGAGTCGGGGGACCTCGCCGAATTCGCCGTCGCCTGATTCGCCCACACCAGGTGCACCGTCACCAGGAGTGGCACCGGGAACGTCGCTGGGTACATCGCCGTCCACTTCGGTCAATGGCGTTGCGACCAATGCCGAAAACACGGAGCTCGACGACACCAAGCTCGACGACACCAAGCTCGACGACACCAAGCTCGACGAGATCAAGCTCGACGAGAAGCCTCCGATCGTGCCCGGACCGGAGGCCGCGCCCAAACCAGAGCCCGCGCCCCCGGCCGAGGAGATGACGCCGCAGCCGACGAACAACGATCGGACCGTCACCGGCGGTAACCGCTCCGCGGCAGAGCAGCAGTCGCTCTTCAACGAGACGGTGGCGGTGACGGCGACGAACCACACCGCCCCCACACTCGACGTCACGGCCACGACCGCTCCGAAGACCGGGGAATCGCACAGTGTCGAAGGCGCGGTCGAACGAAGCACCGTTGACGAGAACACCGTCTTCACCTCGTTCACCCTGAACGCCGAGCCCACCGAGAATCTCGCCGCCGTCACGATGGCGTCGCCGGTCACCGCGGCTATCGAACAGCCGCTACTGCAACGCGTAGTGGTCAAGCTGTTGTCCAGCCTCGGAATCGGGGCATTGGCCTCCGGTGCGCCCAGCGCTCCGGTGTGGTCTCCGTTCGCGATGGCGCTGCTCGCTCTGGGATCGCGGCGCGAGTTCACCGAGCCGGTTACGGCCCAGACCAAGACCGTTGGCACGTCGCCGGTCGCCACGTTGATGGCACCGGAGATGGCAACGGCCGCCGTCGCGCCGACCTACCCGGGGACCACCAGGACACCGGTAGCCGTGAGCGGCAACACGCATTTCATCGAGTTCGTGACCGGTGCGGGCAACCTGAACAACACCATCAGCCGTTTCGGTATCGGCGGCACCGACCTCGGCATCATGTGGGACAACGGAATCAAGGACAATCCGCTGACGGCGGTCGACGAGCACCAGATTCTCATCGCGTTCGGTGACACCTTCAGCAGTGCCAACCCGGTCCGCACGGGTGTCTGGCGGTTCAACACGCTGTTCCGCAGCGCTGACGATGCGCTGAACAACGGTTTGTACGTGCCCAATGGCACGCCGTACGACATCTTCAGCGGTTCACCGATGGAGAAGCCGAATTGGTCTGACCCGATCCTTCCCAGCCCCGGCCAACCGGTGCATCCCCCGTATGCCGTCGGGCCCGAGGTGACGATCATCCCAACCGCAGGGGTCTCGGTCCCGTACGACAATGCCTACGGCGCACGCCAGTACATGAGCTTCATGTCCGTCAGGTCGTGGGACACCCCGGGCCGGTGGACGACGAACTACTCGGGCGTCGCCTACTCCGACGACAACGGCCAGACGTGGCGAATAGCGCCGACGAGCATCCGCACGGCGGCCTGGGGTCGGGCGACGGTGCCCTATGTTTCCGGCAACGAGAAGTTCCAGCAGACGGCCTTCGTCAAGCCACCCGCGGATTCGCCGGACGCGACCCAGGGTTGGGTCTATGCGTACGGCACTCCGTCCGGGCGCGGAGGCACGGTCTACCTGTCGCGCGTCCAGGGCACCCAGATGGCGGATACGACGAAGTACGAGTACTGGGACGGGTCGAAATGGGTCGTCAATAAGCCGTCGGCCGCCAAGCCGGTCCTGCCCGGCACGACCACCAGCTTCTTCGGATTCTTCAAACAGACGACGTACCCCAGCGCGAGTGAGATGTCCGTGCAATACAACCCGTATCTGAAGAAGTACGTGATGCTCTACGGCGATTCGGGCAACAACATGGTGATGCGTACGGCGGATTCGCCGCAGGGCACGTGGTCGGCGCCGACCACCCTGGTGACGGCACAAAAGGTGCCGAGCCTCTACGCCCCGTACATCCACCCGTGGTCGGGCACGGAAAACGTGCCTGAGTCCGAGCGGCACTACCTCTACTGGAATCTCTCGACGTACAACGACTACCAGGTGCGGTTCATGCGCACCGATCTGACGAAGATCCCGGTCTGATCCGGTCGGTCCTGGGCGGTCCGACCACCACATTTTCCGCGCAGCGGTACCCTCGAAATCGACTTCAGCTAGATCGAGGGCCCAGATCGGGGGTGGCCATGGACCTCGTGCTCGGCGTTTCGATGACATCGGCGGCCGTGCGCTGGGTGCTCGCCGAGGGCACGACCGGCGAAGGCGCGACCATCAGCCGCGGCGCGTTCGACCTGGACGACGCCGTCGATCCGGATGATCTGCTGGATGTCCTGCTGGTCGATGAGGTCGACAATCGGATGCACGCCATCGGCCTCACGTGGACCAACGAAGCAGAGGACGCGGCATCCGGGGTGCTGGAGGCGCTGCGGGCCAGGGGCCGCGAGAATGTCATCGCGGTTTCGGAACTCGAGGCCGGTGACGTTCTGGCCGCCGGAATCGCAGGCATCGCCGAGTACGACGACGTCGCTGTCTGCATCGTCGAACCCGATGCGGCGGTCGTCGCGATCGTCGACGCCGACGGCGTGACCGTCGACCGCCTCGGCCGGCCGTCGGATGGCTCCGACGTGGTGGAGCTGCCGAGTTCGGTGATGACGATGCTGGAGCTCGACGACTGGCATCCCGATGCGATCTTCGTCGTGGGCTCGGCCGACGACCTCGACCTCATCAAGTCGACGCTCGAGGACGTCACCGACGCACCGGTCTTCTCGGCCACCGAGGCCGATCTCGCACTGGCTCGAGGTGCCGCCCTGGCATCCGCCCGTGCCGTGAACGGCCTGGAGACGGTCGGATCGCACGCGCCGCCGCGGGTCCGCACTTTGACCGCGGTACTCGTCGCGGCCGCCGTCACGTTCGTCGTATCGCTGTCCGTCGCGCTCGGAATGAGCCTGACACCGTCGGCGCCCGAACAGCCGACCGCCGCCAACCCCGAACCCACGGCCGAGGTGCCACCGCCATCGGGCACCGCACCCGCGAACAAAGTCTCGAAGCTCACCGCATCCCTACAAGCGGCCCGCCCCGTGGTGGCACAGACCATCGTGGTGGCCACGCCCCCGGCTCCGGAATTCGTGCCGCCGGCCGCGCCCGCATTCCAGCCCCCGCCCGCGCAGGCACCCATTCCGACCTATGCGCCGCCGCCGGTGTATGTACCGCCCGTGGCTCCGCAGCCGCGGCTGCGGGATCGGATCATCGAACGCATTCCGATCATCAACCGGTTCCACGAACCGCAATACCAGTACCCGACGCGTTAGCTGCTACGGCGCAGGCGGCTGAAACGGGTTGTTGGGCACCTGAATTGGAATCGGCACCGGTACGAACGGCACCGTTATGTGGGTGGTCGTCATCGCGGGTGTCGTGGTCGTGGTCGTCGTAGTCGTCGTCGTCGTCGGCGACGTCGTGGTGGTGGTTGTTGTCGTTGTCGTTGTCGTGGTGGTGGTGGTCGTCGTCGTGGTTGTGGGCGGCGTGGTCGTCGTCGGCGGTGTGGTGGTCACGTACGTCGTGACCGTCTCCTGCGTGGGCGGCGGAGACTCTGGGGCGACGGTCACGGTTTCCGGTGGTGGCGGCGCTACGCTGGCCGGTTGCTCGGCGGTCGCCGGCGGCGGCGGTTCGGCGTTCGTCGGTTTCGGCGGGCTGGCGGTGCTGGGCGGATCAGTCTTGCTGCTGCTGTCGGTCACGCTCGTCAAAGCGATCGCCACGCCGCCGACGGCGATCAACGCGACCGCGGCTGCCAGCCCGATCACCAACTGCGGCAACCGCTGCCACGTACGCGGTTTGTCGATCGGGCCGGTCGACGGCACGTACTGCACGGGTTGGCGCATCGAGAGGGCGTCCGCGTCGAACGGGCTCTCGTACCGGTTCTCGCCGGTGTACGGGACGGGTTCGTCGCCGATGTCGTCATCTTGCGACCACGCCAACGCATTCGCGGTTTCCGTTGAGGGTGTGTCCATGCTGGACATTGCCGGCGCCAGACCCGTTGGTGCGTCTGCGATCACCGCGGCCATACCGGTCTGCGCCTCGGCTGCGGAGCCGTAGGCCGCGAACAGGGCCGCCCCCACTGCCGCATCGAGAGCGGGCTGCGGTGTCGTGATCACTTGGGTGTCCGCGAGGTGCGAAAGGCGTTGCGCGATCAGTGGAATGCTCGCACCGCCACCCGCGGTGACGACGGCGGCGATGTTGGGCCAGCCAATTCCGTTGCGTTCCAACGTATTTTCCAGCTCAGCGAGCATGCTGTCGAGCGGGGCCGCGATCAGCGACTCCAACTCATTGCGGGTCAACCTGATTGTCGACCGGTAATTCGGAAGTTCGGCGACGATCTCTGTCGTCGCATCCGTCGACAGCCGTTCCTTGGCGCTGCGGCATTCCTCCCGCAGCCGGCTCAGCGAGCCCACCGCGGCCGTGGCCGCCGGATCGATACCGCCGTTTTCCGCAATGCCGTCGACGATGTGGCTCAGCAGCGTCTGATCGATCTGGTCGCCTGCGAAATCGGTGTACCTGTTGGTCTCGTCGATTGGCTCGAATGATGCGGCCGCGTCCGCCAACGTGATGCTCGTTCCGCCGCCCCCGAAGTCGAGCAGCGCAATGACGCCCTGAGCCGGCAGTCCCGGATTGTTCTGCAGCGCCGTCAGAGCCGTGATCGCATCGGACACCAGCCGCGCAGGCATGCCGTTGGGAACCAGGGTCGGATCGCTGCGCAATGCGGTGCGCAGGCTGCGCAGCGTCCCCATTCCCCAGTAAGCCGGCACCGCGATGGCAAGGTCGGCGGGCGGCTCGCCGCCGCTCTCGTCGACTATGTTTCCCAGTGCCTCGACCAACAGTCGGTCGGCCTGATGCGGGGCGCCGTCCGGTGCCACCAACGGCACCGAGTCGCCGACACGCTCGACGAAACCGTCCAGAACGGAGCCGTCGGCGAGGGTCACCACCGAACGGCGTATCACAGGTTGATTGCCGACACGCGCCGCGACCAAATTCGTCGTCCCGATCGACAACCCCAACGGGTCGCTCATAACGGACCACACCCTAGCGGCCCGACCTGCTGATATTCGTTAGACACTCCGCACCAACAGCGTTCCACCACCGCGGTTTTGGCTTCCTCGAGTTCGCTGTGACTGAACGGGCGAACTCGCTTGGCGGGGTTTCCGGTGCGGCGGGGTAGCCGGTGTGCTGCAATGTCGGCCATGGGTGACATCGACGACATCAAGCAAGTCAAATACCGGTACCTTCGCGCGCTCGATACCAAGCACTGGGACGAGTTCGCCGATACTCTCACCGAGGACGTGGTCGGCCGGTACGGCGAATCGATCGGCGAGGAGCACCACTTCACCAATCGCGACGAGTTGGTCACGTTCATGCGCAACTCACTCGGGCCGGAGATCATCACCGAGCACCGCGTCACCCATCCGGAGATCATCGTGGACGGCGACGAGGCGACGGCCACGTGGTACCTGCAGGACCGAGTGATCGCACCGGATTTCAATTTCATGTTGATCGGCGCGGGGTTCTATCACGACAAGTACCGGCGAACCGGTGACGGCTGGCGTATCAGTGAAACCGGATACGACCGGACCTACGATGCGTCGATGTCCACGGAGAATCTCAACTTCAAGGTGAAAGCAGGTCGGGCGATCAACCTTTGAGCGTCACTGCGAGATCGCGATCAGCGCACCCGGCTTGAGCCACCGCATGATTTCCACCAGTTTGGCGTCGTCGATCGCGATGCATCCCGCGGTCGGGCCCCCGTCGGTGGCGTGAAGGAAGAAAGCGCTGCCGTTGCCGGGGACGCGTTCGTCGTTGACGCCCATCACCACGGCGTGGACGTACTGCGGGATCTCAAGGTTTTCCGTTGGGGGATCCGTGCTGAACGGGCACTGCGCCTTCTCGCATACCTGCATGGTGTTGTACGTCGGGCTGTTCACATCGCCGTCCCACCAGTGATTCGGGCCGACCTGGACGTATTGCAGGCCGCCGCCGGGGTTGGGCGCGGTCCCGAACGCGTAGTCGAGGGTGAAAAAACCCATCGGCGTCTTCATCTCGCCCTCGCGAGTCGTGGGCGCCATACCCCTGCTTCCGACGAACGCAGGGATGCCGACCGCGACGGGCTGCCAGCCGGCCGCCGTGCGCTGGTAGACATCCATTTTGGCTGACGAACCACCCACTCCGACAACGGAAATCACCTGAGTGGCGTCGCCGACGTAGTGCGCGAACCACGGCGAGGTCTGAGCGTGGCCGGTTGCGCCGGCGAGTGGCAGCAGTGCCACGCAGAGCAGTATCACCAGCCGACGCACCCGCTCATGCTAGGTGCTGACGGGGTCACCTTCGAGGAGGCCACGCAGCCAAGCTGTCCATTTCGGCTGTTCGGCTGCCGCCACGTCCGTGGCGTCGGGTCCGTACAGATAGATGCTGGCCATGACACGGCCCTCGTCCCCGACCTCGCATGCGCCGACGACCGCGATTCCCTGCGAAGGTTGGTCGATCCGCATCATCACCTGACGTGAGATCCCGTCCTGGTGGATGCGCTCGATATTGCCCGCCAACCGGGGTGCGTCGCCGGATATTTCGACACGATCGCCGACGTTTGCGGCCCCGAGGTTCAGCGCAGTGGTCATCTTGGACCACGCCTTCCTTTCGCCGCCGCGGTGTGTGGCCGACGCCCGAACCGTCGCAGCCTGCGCTCCGGCGAAGTTCGCCAGATAGATCTTGAGGATCTCGAAGAAGCCGGGCCATCCGGTTTCGAAGCTCTCGATCTCATCGTCCCAGTCATCCTTGTCGGTGACCATGGTGTGCACCATGCGGACGACGCACTGGTCGCCCGACCGAGCGGTGATGGTCACCTCGGTCGCGACCGGCGGGGCGTCGCCGTTCCATCCGTATTCCTCGTATTCGAGGCGCACCGGAGGATCCCAGGTAGTGACCTTGCCCGACGAGACGTCCGCGCCACAGTTCTCGTCGCCGAAATCGAAGCTGATGGCGCCGCCGACACGCTCCTCGATCTGCGTCGTCGTGAACCACGCACTCATGCCGGGTCCGGTTGCGATGGCCTGCCACACCTGTTCAGGCGTGCCTGGTACGAGGACCTCCATTTCGACCCATCGGCGTCCGGAATCGTCTCTCTTCAAGGGCATTACGCATCCTCCTTGGGCTTCGGATAGGCCGCGACCACCAACCGGTAGCTGCGTCCATCGGAATTTGATTCGTCGTGATATTGGGCCGCCAGTGACGTCACCGCGTCGGACAGATCGTTGGTGAAGGCGGCCCGGTCGGCGGGAGAGCGGAACCGGATCACCGCGTCGATCGATAGCGTCGGGAGTCGCTTGTTGCTGGTGCGCGCCGTACGCCAGAGATCGCCGACCTCGCGCACGACACGCGCCGACAGCGCGATCAGGTAGCTCGCCGACAGTCGGTCGTCGGAGCGGCCCGGATCGGAGGCGACCGGCCCGAGCGCGCCGGGCGATACCACGTAGGAGGCCGCCGTCGCGACGAGCAGACGTTCTTTGAGCCCGCCCCACCGGCGTTCGCCCGCTTCGGTGACCAGATGGTGATCTTCGAGCGCACGCAGGTGGTAGTTGACCTTCTGCCGGGCCATGCCCATGCGCGACGCAAGCGCGGCGGCCGATGCCGGTTCGGTCAATGCGGCGAGCAGTCGGCCCCTGATCGGATCGAGTGCGCTGACCGCCGCGGCGGGGTCGGCGATCACCTCGACGTCGAGCATGGGCCCATCGTTCCCCTTGACAAAATAATTTGTCAATAGCGTGGATAGATTAGCGGCATGGAACTCCTCCCCATTCGTCGTCATCGAGGCATCCGCCAAATCGGAGAGGGCCTCGGGACGCTGGACCGCGAGGTGTTCGAAGCCATCGCCGAGTCGCCCAGTCCCCTGCTCGATTCGCTGATGCCGCGGCTGACCCGCGCCGCGGACCATTCGAAGCTGTGGTTCGCGATCGCGGCCGGACTGACCGCCACACGGCACCGAGCCTCGCGACGTGGCGCGGCGCGTGGCGTCATCACTCTCGGTGTAACCAGCCTGGTGACCAACCAGGTCGCCAAGCGGATCTGGAAGCGGCCCCGCCCTAGTCGCCTGCTGGTACCGCTGGCCAGACAGAGCAGGCGGGTCCCGACATCGAATTCGCTGCCGTCGGGCCACTCCGCGAGCGCGGCCGCGTTCGCCGTCGGTGTGGGCCTCGAGAACCCGCCGGTCGGACTCGGGCTCGCCCTGCTGGCAGGGCTGGTGGGCCTGTCCAGGGTGGCCACCGGCGCGCACTATCCGGGCGACGTGTTCGCCGGCTTCGGCATCGGTGCCGCCATCGCAATAGTCGGCGCGCGGATCGTGCCACCGACCGTGCCTACGAAGATTCCGACCGCGGATCCGCTCCGACTGGAAACGCCCGCTCGCCCGGAGGGTGAAGGGGTCGTGCTGGTGATCAATCCCGCGTCGGGCAGCGGCACTGGTGCACGAGTGGTGGCGGAGGTGCGAGAAGCCCTGCCGGCAGCTGAGATTGTCGAGTTGGACGAGGGGGACGACCTCGAGGTCGTATTGCGCGCCGCGGCCGACCGGGCCGAGGTCCTCGCCGTCGGAGGTGGCGACGGAACGGTGTCGTGTGGCGCAGGCATCGCGATTGAGTCCGGGCTACCGCTGGCGGTCTTCCCGGGCGGAACGTTCAATCACTTCGCAAAGGACATCGAATGCGACACGGTGGCCAAGACGGCCGAGGCGATCCGGCGGGGTAGCGTCGCCTATGTCGACGTGGTGTGCCTCAACGAGAAACACATGGTGGTCAACACCGCGAGCATCGGTGCCTATCCGCAGTTCGTCCAAACACGAGAAAAGCTCGAGCACAAGATCGGCAAACCCCTCGCAGGTATCTACGCGATGTTCCACACGCTATGGCGAGATGAGCCCGTTCGAATCCGCTACGACAATAAGAACTTGCAGACTTCGCTGTTCTTCCTTGGCAATTCGACATACCTGCCGTCCGGGTTCGCGCCGTCGCGGCGAACCCGGATGGACGACGGTTTGATGGACGTCCGTATTCTCGAGACCGGTCGCAAGTTCAGCAGGCTACGCATTCTCGTATCACTGGCGCTGGGCCGATTGGTGCGCAGCCCGCTCTATCACGAAATGCGAGTGCCCGAATTCGACTTCAATGCCGTAGACGGCTCTACGATTCTGGCTCATGACGGCGAAGTCAGCACCGAATGCACCGATGCCAGCTTCAAGGTTCGATACCGAGTTCTTCCCGTGTTTCGACCGCTGCCGTGACGCTCACCCAGGGTGGAAGTAACGCCAGACAGACGGCGAAATAGGCGTAGCCCAAGGCCCATCCGGCGAAGATGTCGGAGGGGTGGTGCACGTTGAGCACGACGCGACCGATGCCGATCGTGACGACGATCATGGCGCCCAGTGCGACGAGCCACCAGCGCAGCGGTGGCCGCACGAAGGGCCAGGCGACCGCCAAGAGCACCAGCACGCCGACCATGACGCCGACTGCGTGACCGGATGGGAACGACAATGAATATGCGAAGACCAGCGCTGTCGGCGGCCGCGGGCGGTCGGCGAGGTGTTTCGTGAGCTCGATGATGGGTCCCGACAGCCCCACGGTGAGCATGACGAAACCCACGAGCCGCCAATTGCGCCGCCGCAGCGCGACGATGACCACGACAAGTCCAGCCAATCGAAACGCATTGGGCCCCAGCAGGGTACAGAACACATCCCATGCCGTCACCCAGGCCGGATGCACGGAGCCGTAGCGGTAGGCGGGGTCGAGAGCCGCCGAGTCCATGGCCGTCAACCAGGGCCATCCCGAGGCGACGCCGACCCACACCAGTGCGTATACCGCCACGGCGGCCACGGCGCTCACCAGGAGCCAACGGGTCCTGGAAGTCATATAGATAGCTGTACCAGCCCTGTCCCGTAACGGTTAGGGTGGCCGGCCGTGGCCGGACTTTTCCGCAAACTTTTCTGCATCGGCAAGCTGCCTACCGGCATGCGTCCCGTCGCGGACGCTGGCGTTCGATGTCCCGCCGAAGTTCGTCTACAGCGTGCTCGGCATACCCCCGCGGCTGAGCTACGGTGCCTTTATGGCGGTGTTTCTGCGCAAGCTGATGCGCATCGGCGGGCTGCCCGCTGAACTGCGGGCCGAAGTGGAGGCCGAGGGGGTCATCTATTTCGCCGAGTACGTCCCGGTGACCCGAAAATTCAGTGGCAAGATCCCCGGCAAGCGCGCCCATGGCAACGTGGCGAGCTATGTCGGTTCGTTGGTACTCACCAATCAGCGGGTCCTCGGCACGCTGTCTACGGTGCCCAAGCTGGCGGGCCGCACCATCGATCAACCTTGGAGCGCACCACAGTCGGGCACGGTGACCGCCGACCTCACCGAGGCGGGCCTGCATCTCGAGGTCAACATCGCCGCAGTGGACCCTCGGTGCGAAGGTGAGCTCTCGCTTCAGTACAAGTCACCGATACCGCCCGAGGTCCTGACGCGCATACCCCGCCGGTCGCTGGCCTTCGACGCCCCACCCGAATACGTCTTCCGCGCGGTCGGAGTGCCCTACCACCCCTAGAAAGGGCGGGTGTCGCTCAGAACGGTGCTGGGTCGTGGTCGGTTGAGGGTGGTGGCCGGGTGGGGAAATAGCCTTCGTCACAAGCATTTCCGTCATTCTCTCGCTGTTGATTGCGCTCGTCGGCTTCGGCCTGGATGAGCTTTTCGTTGAGTCGGTGTTCGTCGTTGATGGCTTGGGTGCGGTTCTGTGCGCGGGTGGTGGTGCGCCGGGGCATGGCCAGCGTGCGGGTGGCCGCGTCGGTGGTGTCGCTGGCCGGGGGCGTGACGGTGAGCGGTGCGGTGGGTCGGCACAGGGCGGGGAACAGCAGTCGGCTGCCCGGAAAGGTGGTGTAGGTCTGGCCCTGCGGGCACGTCCAGATGACGGTGCCGTCGGGGAATTGTTCGTCGTGCCAGCCCCAGAACGTTTTGAGTAAGTGATGTTGTCGGCATAGACACTTCAGGTTCGACGCCTGGGTCGGGCCGGCGGGGTAGGCGATCGTGTGGATGCTCCTATGCAGCGTCAAGTACCTCTGTGCATGGGTTGAGGTCGGCTCGGAGTGCTCGGTAGAGCTCGC
>JAIEPH010000032.1 GCA_019749805.1 Mycobacteriaceae bacterium
GCTGGCGTCGGCGGCGATGGGATCATCCGCTTCACCGCCGATGCGGTGTTCGTGCTGGTCGACGCCGAACATTTCGCTGCTCACGGTGACGTGTCCGGTTTTGGTGGCCTGCTGTAGCAATTCGGCCGCGATGGGGTGTCCCGAAACAACGGCCTGGCTCGATGAGCTCACCCGACTTGCGCGCTCACCCAGTCACGAAGAAATTTGGCGCCACTGCGTCGCCTGCACGCGGCGTGCGCGCCGCACCGCACCTCACCAGATAGATCTGCGGCCGCAACCGGGCGCAGCGGATGTAGCTGAAGTCCACGGCGCCGCCGAGAGCGAACACCAGCCCCTCGGTTGGCGGCTCAGATCCCCAGCCGAGTTCGGCCCATTCGGTGAGGTTCCGCAGCGCCGACGACCCGCAGTGCCCACCCCTTCGGTGCCGGTAGGCGATCTGTCCTGTGCCCAAAGCCTTCCGCGCCTTTCACCCTCGAGCAGATCAACGAGGGATACGACGACATGAGATCAGGCCGCAACATCCGAGGACTCATCAGGTTATCCGGGCGGCCACGACGTCCAGCACGGTGGCCAGCGTGTTAGTCACTGCTAACATCTGGCCTCATGCCAGAACCGCTTGCGACGCTCGCCGGATTCTCGGAGGTCGCCCCCGGCCGGCTCGGCCGCCCCTTCCTCGACCTGCACCTAGAGTCGGCTGTTGCCGCCCTGCGCGACGCGTGCATGGGCGCCTCCGATGTCGACGGCCTGATCTGCGTGGGCTCGATGATGGGCGAGTCCATCGAGCACACCTTCCTGTCCGAGGAGATCCAGGACTCCCTCGGACTGCACAACCTCGGGCTGCAGCTCGGTGTCCAGCTGGGAGGCGGGAGCCACCTCGCGATGCTCGAGGCCGCGACGCGCGCGATCCAGTCCGGTCAGTGCTCGGCCGTGCTGTGCGTGTCTGCCGGGGTGTTCCCGCCGATCCGCGACGTCGGTAGGCGTCTGATGACGATGACCTGCCACCCCGACTACGAGCTCCCCTACGCACCGTCCATCCCGACCCTCTACGGCCTCATCGCCCAGTCGTGGCTCCACGAGGTCGGGCAGGGGCGCGAGGTGTTCGCCGAGGCCGTCGTGGCTCAGCAGGAGTGGGCGATGGCGCACCCCACCGCGATCGGCGCCGACGCCGGCGCGTTCACCGTCGCGCAGGTGCTCGACGCCCGACACATCGCCGGCCCGTTCGGCTACCTTGACTGCTCCATCCCGTGCGAGGGCGGCGGCGCCTTCATACTCGTCGCGCCCGACCGGGCCGCGGACCTGCCGCACCGGCCGGTGCATGTCATCGGTATCGGCGAGGGCCACACTCACGGCTTCCTCACCTCGATGCCCGACCTGTCGCGCACCGGCGCGGTCCGCTCCGGGGCCACGGCCTTCGCCCAGGCCGGGGTGTCTCCGGCCGATATCCAGCTCGCTCAGCTCTATGACGCGTTCAGCTCCAACCCGTTGATGCTGCTCGAGGAGCTGCGCCTCGCCGAGCGCGGGAAGGCCGTCGAGCTCTATCGCGAGGGAGCCACCCGCCCCGGCGGGCGGCTGCCGGTCAACACCAATGGCGGGCTGCTGCGTTTCGGGCACTCCGGCACGGCCTCGGGCATCTGCGGTGTGCTGGAGGCCTACCAGCAGATGACCGGCCGCGCCACGGGCATCCAAGTCGACCGGGCCGACCTTGCCGTCGTCCACGCCTACGGCTCCATGCTGTGCAGCCACGTCACCGTCGTCCTGGAGGGGTCATGACCGTCACATACCTGGAGGGGCTGGCCGATCCCGAGGTGCTCCCCCGGGTCGACGAGGTCAACCGCGGCCACTTCGAGGCCGCCGCGCAGGGGCGGCTCGCCGTACGCGAGTGCACCGCATGCGGACTGCTGTTCCACTATCCCCGCCCGTTCTGTCCCCGCTGCCACAGCGCCGAGCTGACCTGGACCGACCTGTCCGGCAACGCGACCGTGCTCGTCGCCGCGGTCGTCAGCCGTCCCCCGTGGAACGACCTGCCCCGATCGGCGCCCTACCCGGTCGTCGTGGTCCGCCTGGCCGAGGGCCCGCAGATGCTGTCCACCGTGGAGGGCTGCGAGCCGGCCACGGTGGTGGCCGGGATGGCGGTGCGCGCGGCGTTCGAGCACATCGGTGACATCGGTATGGTTCGATTCGTCCCCGCCTGAGTGCCCTGAACCGATCCGACGAGAGGACCACCGTGCCCACGGATCACGACCTGGACGCCAACATCATCACCCGGGTCAATGCCGGCGACATGCTGACCCGGGCCGCCTGGCGCCGCCCCACACACGAAGCCGTGATCGACGGCGCACGCAGGTTCACCTACCGCGCGCTGAATGATGAGGTCAACCGGCTCTCCCACGCGCTGCTCGCGGCGGGTTACCGGTGCGGCGACGTCCTCGCGCTGGCCAGCGGCAACAGCGTCGAGTTCCTGACCACGTACTTCGCCTGCGCCAAGACCGGTGTCGTGTGCGTCCCGGTCAACCTGGCGTGGGGCCCTCCCGAGGTGAGCTATGTCCTGGAGCACTCACGGGCCCGCGGCGTGGTGGTGGAGAGCCAGCTCGCCGACCTCGTCACCGCAGCCCTGCTGCGGCTCGGCAGCGACACGGTGACGGACGTGATCGTGGCACCCGGCACCGACGCTTCGTGGGAGCCGGGGCCGACGGGCCGGTGGCAGGACCTAGCCTCCTTCGTCGGCGGCGCCGCGACCACGAGCCCGAGTGCCGGGTGGGCGACCGCGACCCGATCAGCTACCTCTACACCAGCGGCACCGCATCGGCCCCTAAGGGAGTGGTGAGCAGCCACGTCGCTGTCTACATCGAGTCGCTCATCGGGCCGCTGCTGCTCGGGATCAACGGCGACGAGCGCTCGGTCGCGATGATGCCGCTGTTCCACACCGCACAGCTCAACGGCTTCACCGCCGGGCTGCTCTACATGGGCGGCACGCTCGTGCTGATGCGGGCGTTCGACCCGGCCGCCCTGCTGACCACGATCGAGACCGAGCGGATCACTCAAATCTTCGGGCTGCCGATGATGTACCGGGCGATGATGGACCACCCCGACATCGACAAGCGCGACCTGTCTACGCTGCGGCTGGCGCTCTACGCGATGGCCCCGATGCCCGACACCGACCTGCGCCGGGCGATCGAGGTGTTCGGCTGCGACTTCGCGTTGGGCTTCGGCCAGACCGAGATGAACCCGATCACCACCGTGTTCCCGCCCGAGTACCAGCTCAGCCACGCCGGGTCGGTCGGCCTGCCCGTGCCCAACGTCCAGGTCGGGATCATGGACGACACCGGCCACCTGCTGCCGACCGGGGAGACCGGCGAGATCGTCTACCGCGGCCCGCACGCCATGGAGGGGTATCTGCGGAACCCGGAGGCCCCGGCCGAGGCGTTCGCGCACGGCTGGTTCCACTCCGGCGATGTGGGGCGCTTCGACAGTGACGGGCTGCTCTGGTTCACTGACCGCAAGAAGGACGCTATCAAGTCCGGCGGTAAAAGCGTCGCCTCCCTTGAGGTGGAGAAGGCACTCTACGAGGTCGAGCCGCGGATCCAGGAGGTGGTGGTGATCGGGCTCCCCATCAGCGGTGGTCGGAGGCGATCGCCGCCATCGTCACACCGAAGCCGGGCGTCGTGCTCACCGAGGAGGACCTGATCGCCGCCGCCCGCACCCGGCTGTCATGGTTCAAGCGACGACGAGGGGCGCGCGCCGAAGTTGCCGTCCGTGACCGGGCGGCCGACCGGTGCGTCAGCTTTCGAAGTGGCTGCGGTGGCGCTCGCGCAGCACGTTCTTCTGGATCTTGCCGGCGGCCGTGCGCGGCATGGCGTCGGTGAACAGCACGGCCTTGGGCACCTCGAAGACGTTGAGCATCGAGCAAGACCTCGAAGATCGGGCCGGCGCCGGCAGAAGGAGATCGGTGTCATCCCGCGGACGCAGACCTGACTGCCCGCAGTAACGTCGCGAGCCCCACGTCCACTCATGCGGTAACCGCGGGGTCAGTGACAGCGCGAAGTCAGCGCCTCGTCGTTGGGCCTGCTCCAGGTGACCCGCTCCAGTACGTCGCCAACCGAGTTGCACTCCCATCGTGCGCCGCGCAGCGTCCGCGCATACGGCGACGTCCAGAGCTCCATTGCCGGTTCCCTCGCGGGACCCTCGGTGAGCATGTCGAACCGCGCGCGCCGAATCAAGGTTTAGTTAGTTCGGGTTCACTTCGCCGATAGCTGGTCGGGCTGACGCCGAGGCACGCGTGCGCGGTGATGTCGAGCAGCTCGGTGAGGCGGTCGGCGGCCAGGCCATTGCGGTAGAACACGTCGCCTGCACAGCCCCGATCGCGGGATGCACGAGCAGTCGGAGGCCGCCGTCAGCCAGTTCCGGCCGCAGCCGTCGGCGGTCGGCGGTCGGCGGTCGGGCCTCGCGGTGGTAAACGGTGAGCACATCGCGATCGTGGATGGCGACGGCGATGTGGCCGCGGACCAGCCGGGACTGGGCCCAGCGGTCGTCACCAGCGATGGCCAGGACGTCCGAGCCTCGGACTGCAGCCTCGCCATGTCCTGGTCCAACAGGGCGACGAGGATGTTCTGCTTGTCGCTGAAATGCCGGTACACACCAGAGCCCACGATGCCGGCCTCGTCCCCGATCTCGTCCATCGCGACCGCATGAAAACCGTGCCGGGCGGCGAGCGCCGCAGCTGCGGCGAGGATCCGGGCACGCCGGTCGGGATCGCGCCGCCGAGACTTGGTGGGTTCGCTCGCCATCTGGTCATCACGACATCCTGCCGGGTAACGTACTGCGAGTGAACGAGCCCTCACATCGGGGGCTGGGGCCAGTCAGGACGGGGACTGATGAGCGAGGAAGCGATCAGCTACGAGGTCGTCGACGGGGTGGCCTGGTTGACGATTAACCGGCCCGAGGCACGGAACGCTCTCAACGCGGCGCTCCGGCTGGGGTTGTTCGAACTGGTCCACCGCTTCAACGGCGACGACTCGGCCAAGGTCCTGGTGCTGACCGGGGCCGGCGATAAGGCGTTCTGTGCCGGCGGGGACCTGAAGGAGATGTCGGAGACGGCACTTACGGTCCCGCCACCCGACTTCGCGCCGCAGTTCGGGCGCAACATCGAGGTCGTCAAGCCGACCATTGCCGCGGTGAACGGCGTTGCCTTCGCCGGCGGGTTCCTGTTGGCCCAGCAGTGCGACCTCGTCGTCGCAGCCGAGCACGCCACGTTCGCGGTCAGCGAGGTCAAGGTGGGTCGTGGCGCGCCGTGGGCGGCGCCGCTGTCGTGGCTACTGCCGCCGCGGCTCGCGCTGCAGATCCTGATGACCGGCGACCCGATCACCGCCGAGCGTGCCCGCGAGGTCGGCATGGTGAACGAGGTCGTGCCCGCGGCGGAGCTGCGGGCACGAACCCAGGAGATCGCCTTGCGGATCGCTTCCAACGCACCGCTGTCCGTGCTTGCGGCGAAGCGGACAGCATACCTGTCCGCACAGCACCACCTGGCGGAGGCCTACGACCTCGCCGACGAGATATGGGAGCCGGTGTACCTCAGCGCCGACGCGCAGGAGGGCCCCGCCGCCTTCCGCGAGAAGCGCACACCAGTCTGGAAGGGGCGCTAGAGAGCCGTGGCCGTGGCAATGGAGTCCGTGATCACCGACATCGAGGCGGAGACGGCCGACCTGAGGTCGCTGATCGCCGAGCTGCCCGACGGGCCAGCCGGGTGGGACGCCCCGACCCCCGCGGCAGGCTGGACCGTCCGCGACCAGATCAGCCATCTGGCCTTCTTCGACGACGCCGCGGTGCGCTCAGCCACCGACCCCGAGGGGTTCACAGCCGAGGTACTGCCCATGTTCGCCGACGGCCGGATCTCCCCGGACACCATCGCCGAGCGCTACCGGCCGATGCCGCGAGCGGATCTGCTGTCCTGGTTCGACAGCGCACGCAACGCCCTCGTCGGCGCCTTCGCCGCGATCGACCCCTCGGCGCGGGTGCCGTGGTTCGGCCTCCCCATGAGCGCGGCGTCGTCGCTGACCGCGCGGATCATGGAGACCTGGGCGCACGGTCAGGACGTCGCCGACGCGCTCGGGGTGATCCGTGTGCCGTCGGCCCGGTTGCGCCACGTCGCCCACATCGGCGTGGGAGCGCGGGCGTTCAGCTACATGGCCAACGGCCTAGAGGTGCCCACGGAGCCCGTCCGCGTCGAGCTCACCGCACCGGGGGGCCACGCTGTGGGCCTGGGGCCCCGAGGGCGTGCCCGACCGGGTCACCGGCACCGCGCACGACTTCTGCCTGCTCGTCACCCAGCGCAGGCATCGTGACGACACCGCACTGGAAGCCACCGGTCCGCTCGCCGACCAGTGGCTTTCCATCGCGCAGGCCTTCGCCGGACCTCCCGGCGGCGGGCGCACCGCAGGACAATTCGACGGAGGTGCGGCGTGAGGGACCCGGTACGGATCGGGAATTGCTCGGGCTTCTACGGCGACCGGATCGCCGCGGCACTTGAGATGGTCGAGGGCGGGGCGGGCGCGGAGAGCATCGACGTGCTGTGCGGAGACTACCTCGCCGAGCTGACGATGCTCATCCTGGCGAAGGCTCAGGCGAAGGACCCCGCGGGCGGCTACGCCCGCAGCTTCCTGACCCAGATGGAGCAGGTGTTGGGCACCTGCGCCGATCGCGGTATCAAGATCGTGGCCAACGCCGGTGGGCTCAACCCGGCCGGGCTGGCCACTAAACTGCGCGAGCTCGCGGACCGGCTCGGTATCACCGTCCGCGTCGCCCACGTCGAGGGTGATGACCTGCGCGGGAACCTCGCCGCGATCACCCCTCCGGTCGGTGAGGTCGAGCCGGTCTCGGCCAACGCCTACCTCGGCGGCTGGGGTATAGCCGAAGCGCTGGGGTCCGGTGCTGACGTCGTCGTCACCGGACGTGTGACCGACGCTTCGCTCGTCGTCGGCCCGGCCGCCTGGTGGCACGGGTGGGAGCGCACCGACTGGGACCGGCTCGCCGGTGCCGTCGTGGCCGGCCACGTCATCGAATGCGGTCCACAGGCCACGGGCGGCAACTACGCGTTCCTCGACGAGATCACCGACCGCCGCTACCCGGGCTTCCCGATCGCGGAGGTCGCGGCCGACGGCTCGTCGGTGATCACCAAGCACGCCGACACCGGTGGGCTGGTGTCGGTCGGTACCGTCACCGCCCAGCTGCTCTACGAGATCGCCGAGCCCGCCTATCTGGGGCCCGACGTGGTGACGCACTTCGACACAATCGCTCTGGCCCAGCAGGCCGAGCAACGGGTGGCGATCACGGGTGCCGTCGGCAGCCCGCCACCGGAGACGCTGAAGGTGGCGCTCAACGACGTCGGGGGCTACCGGAACACCATGACGATGGTGCTCACCGGCCTGGACGTGGAGGCGAAGGCCGCGTTCGCGCAGCAGCAGCTGTTCGACATCCTCGGCGGCCGGGACTCCTTCGCCGAGGCGGACGTCCGGTTGCTGCGCTTCGACACACCGGACGCCCCCACCAACGACCAGGCCTGCGCGCACCTGCGGATCACGGTCAAGGACCCCGACCCGCGCAAGGTCGGCCGGGCATTCTCGAGCGGAATCATGGAGGTCGCTTTGGCGGGGTACGCGGGCTTCCACACCACCACGCCACCCACGTCGGAGTCGGCGTTCGGCGTGTACCGCCCGGCGGCCGTGCCCCGGGCGAGCGTGACGCACGTCGTGGTGCTGCCCGACGGTGAGCGCCGGAAGATCGCCGATCCGCCGACCGGTACCGTGCCGGCCGCGGAAGTCGCGGGCGGCACGGCCACCGCGCCGCCGACCGGACCGACGTGCCGCGCGCCACTGGGTGCGCTGCTGGGCGCGCGGTCCGGCGACAAGGGCAGCAACGCCAACATCGGTCTCTGGGCCCGCGACGACGCCGGCTACGCCTGGGCGCGCGAGCACCTAACCGTCGAGCGGCTGCGCGGGCTGCTCGGCCCGGAGGCGGCGCAGCTGCGCATAGAGCGGTTCGAGCTGCCCAACCTGCGTGCGCTCAACGTCGTGGTGCACGGGCTGCTGGGGGAAGGCGTAGCATCCTCGACCCGGCCCGATGCCCAGGCGAAGGGCCTGGGGGAGTACGTGCGCTCCCGCATCGTCGACATCCCGCAATCCCTGCTTAGCGCGACCTGAACAGGCCCGAATCTCTTTACGGCCGCGGCCGCGCCCGAACCAGAAGGTGGAACGAAACATGCAAGCTGGACGGCAGGTCACGCTGTAGTCCGGCTCCCGCCAGCCCGGGGATGGTAGCGATCCCACTGCGGTGCTTGGGACTGAGCACTTCGTCACGCCATCCTGACGTGCCGCCCGGTGTCCACGGCGCGGCGCTTTGCGGCTGGGCTCAGGATTTTCCAGTGTCGTCATCGGCACCATTCTCGCCGAGCATCGGCTCAGCGTGTCAGGCCGCAAACACCGTTAAATGCCCGTTAAATACATGGCTCCGTTCTGGTAAATACACAGTTCCGTTCGGGTTCGACTGAAGGTGTCGGTGGCCTCATGTGTTGCCGACCCTGGAAGTGGATGGCGCCTCGACAGTTCGGCCAACGCGTTTCTGGAGACGGCAAGATGGATCAGCGCTGACATCGCAATCCTGTTGTCTCGTGGTCCCAGCCGGACCGCCAGATACACCCCTCACAGACCGAGATCCTTCGCGATGATCGTCTTCATGATCTCGGTGGTGCCGCCGTAGATCGTTTGGATTCGCGCATCGACGAAGGCACGCGAGATAGGGTACTCGCGCATGTAGCCGTACCCGCCGTGTCGTTGCAAACATGTCGCCGACGCGGACCTGCAGTTCAGTGGTCGACCATTTCAGGCGTGCGGCGCGCGCCGCGGGTGAGCTCACCGGCAACGTGCTGGGCGATACAGTCATCGACAAAGGTGCGGGCGAGATCCAGCTCGGTTGCTAGTTCGGCGAGGACGAACTTGGTGTTCTGGAAGCTGGCGACAGACAAGCCGAATGCGGTGCGGTTCTTCACATACTCGATGGTCTGCGCAAATGCGCCCTCGGCCGTGGCGACCGCCCCCACCGCCAGTGACAGCCGCTCCTGCGGAAGATTGCCTACGAGCTGGGAGAAACCGCGACCTTCCGCAACGAGAAGATTCTCCACCGGTACGCGCATGTCGGTGAAGCTGAGTTCACTTGTGTCCTGCGCGTGCAGACCGATCTTGCCAAGGTTGCGACCACGGCCGAATCCAGGAGTGTCGGCCTCTACGACGAGCAGCGAAAGACCATTGTGCTTGTCTTCGGAGGTGCGTACGGCCACGACGAACAAATCGCCATTCTGACCGTTGGAGATGAAGTCTTGCTGCCGTTGACGACGTAGTGTTCGCCGTCGCTAACCGCCGATGTGCGGATGCCGGTCAGGTCGCTGCCCGTGGCCGGTTCGGTCATCGCGATTCCGAGGACAGTGGTGCCCGTGAAGGTACCGGCCAGCCAACGTGCCTTCTGCTCGTCGTTGGTCATGTCGGTCAGATATGGAAGCACGACGTCGTTCTGCAACGAGAAGGCAATGCCCGCCGCGGCATTCCCGGCCCTGTTCACTTCCTCGACGACGATCGCGTGATAGCGATAGTCGACTACGCCGGGGCCGCCGAATTGCTCCGGAACGGGAAATCCAAGCAGGCCCAGCCTGCCGGCCTCGGTAAACAATGACCGGTCCAAGCAGCCCGCCAGCTCCCAGTCCTCGTGGTACGGGGTGATTCTGTCTCGCACGAAGTCGCGGACGAGTCGTCGAAACTGCGAGTGCTCGGAGTCGTATCCAGCGCCCATGGTGTGCCCCCGTCAGCAGTTGTCGCCCGTGAGCGTGTCGAGAATCGGTTGCCGCCCACCAACGCGGCGCGTTCAACCGGCCATCGTCAGGCCGCCGCTGACGCTGATGACCTGACCGGTGAACGACGCGGCCTCGGAGGCGAAGAAGACAATCGGCGCGGCCACCTCCTCCGGGCGCGCAAGCCGCCGAAACGGAATCGCCTTGATCAACGCCTCTTTCAGCTTGTCGGCCTGGGCATGAAACAACGGAGTATCGGTAGGACCCGGGCACACGCAGTTGACATTGATGCCATGCCTGGCCATCTCACGAGCAAGAGACTTGGTGAGCGCAATGACGCCGCCCTTGGCGCCGGCATAGATGCTTTCCCCCGAGCTGCCCACCCGCTCGGCGTCGCTGGCGACGTTGATCACCCGGCCGCCGTTTCCGGCCTCTATCATCCCCGGCAGGAATGCGCTGCACATGTGCACCGGGCCGAGGTAGTTGATGGCCACCAACCCTTTCAGCGAATTCTGTGGTGGCGTTGCGAAAGCCAGTGCGGTGGCCTTGCCGATTCCGGATCCGGCTCCGGTGACGACGGCGATGTTGTCTGTCACGTTTGCATCCTCACGCCTTGGCGAACTTGGCGAAATCAGGACTGCGTTTCTCGGCAAGGCCGCCACGCCCTCCAAGCCTTCGGGCGTGTGCGTATACAGATCTAGCGCAGACATGGCCAAATTGCTGAGTCCCGCCTGATGGTCGGTGTCGGCGTAGAACGACTGCTTGAGGAAACGGATCGCGGTCGGACTCTCCTCGGCAATCTCCGCGGCCACGACCTTGGCCTCGTCTAGGAGATTGCTCGCAGGGACGACCCAGTTGACCAAGCCCCACCGTTCGGCGGTGTCAGCGTCATACTGGCAGCACAAGTACCACACCTCTCGGGCGCGCTTCTCGCCGATGACCCGCGCCAGGAAGGCAGAGCCGAATCCAGCGTCGAGCGATCCCACACGCGGTCCGGCCTGGCCAAACTTGGGCGGTGTCGGCTGCGATCGTGAGGTCGCAGAGCACATGTAAAACCTGGCCTCCGCCGATCGCCAAACCGTGACCGCGGGGACGGGTTTCGGCACGTCGCGAATGAGTTTGTGCAGGTTGCCGATTTCGAACATGCCAACTCTCGGTCGGCCCGTAGTCGCTGGTCTCGGCGCGTTGCTTGACGTCACCTCCGGTGCAGAAGGCCTTCTCGCCGGCTCCGGTGAGGATGATTGCGGTGCACTGCAGTGTCCGCCCAGGCGGTACGGAAGGCTCCGATCAATTCCTCAACCGTCTTGCCACGGAACGCGTTGTAGCGATGGGGACGATCGATAGTCACGATCGCCGTGCGCCCCTCGACCTCGTACCGGATGTCCTCGTACTCCTCAGTCACTGCCTCTCCTCTGATCGCATTCCGTTCGTTGAGTATTTGCACCGTGAATGTGAATTCACATGTGCTGAACGTAGATCGACCCCTGTCCGGCGTCAACACCGTGCCAGCCGGGCCGGAAACCCGGCTGTTACGCGCGAGCCGTTCGCACGCGCCACTTGGCTTGTGAGCAGGTGTTAACGTTCGTTAGGGACCAGTGGGGTCTCCGAGTGCTGTGCAAGCCCGTGCCAGACGACGAGGGAAGGTAGGCGATGAGCAAAGCGGTCGACACCGGACGTACTCGGGTCGGCGGCGAACGTCGGGAGCGGATTCTCGCCTCGGCAGCGGAGTTGATTGCCGAGCGGGGTTACCACGCTGTTTCGATGGCCGACATCGGGGTTGCATCAGGGGTTGTCGGGCCGGCCATATATCGCCATTTTGACAGCAAGGCCACCTTATTGGCGGCCCTCTTCGAACGAGTGGTGGACAGCCTCCTACAGCGTGCCGCGACGATCGTCGAGCAATCTCGCGACGAGGCGGAGGCGTTGACCGGGCTGGTGTCCGACCAAGTCGCTTTGGCAATGGATCAACGCGAGCTGGCGGTGGTGTATTACCGCGAGGTGCACAATCTGCCCGATCAGCAGCAGAGCCGGTTACGCCGAAAACAGCGGCTCTATCTCGAAGAGTGGGTACACCTCGTTGGCGAGTTGCGCCCCGCGGTCGACGAGATTGAGCTTCGCGCGATGGTCCATGGGGCGATCGGCGCCATCCAATCGATCTTGCAGTACCGCGGCACTGGTCTCGCCCCCGAACGGACTTCTGCGCTGCTCGCTGCCATGGGTCACGCCGTACTCGGCGTCCCCGCGTCGAGTTACCAATCGGACGCCTCGGCCGCTGAGCCATCACGTCCGCGCCCTGGCTCGCTGCGCATTTAGGCGCATTCTCGGCATGCCAGCAATACACGAATTCACGGAACTGGGTCTGCTCGACGGCCTCGAGGGCAACAGCCGCAACGAACGGGCGGATCGCATTTGCCCACTTGCTCAAGGCTTCACGGTGGAGCAGATCCGCTTGTCGGTTTCAGCGCCCCTACTGCTCTTACGAGCCGCGTACTGGGCGACGAGGGGCACTACGTTTCGCTGCCGTTGCTGCGGAGGCTTCGGCCGCGCTGGCCCTACGCGAGACCCACCGGTTTCTAGCCTCGATTTTTCGTCCAAGGTGGTGGCGGTCGATCTTTGCGGCGGGATGCGTCGCGAACTGGGTTCTGCTGTTCAGAGGTGTGCTGGATGGTCCCGTGTCGCCGGGTGGGGCGGGCTTTCCCAGGGCCAGTGGGTCTTTCGTGGTCGGTCGGTCAGATGGGCTGTCGGTCAACCGAAGGCGGTGCGGATGCGTTGCCAGGCGGCCGTGATCAGGGTGGCCCACCCGCCAGGTGGCGTCGATACGCAGCCGTAGTTGGCGGGCGCAGCGGGTGATGCGGGCGGCGACGTGCAGGACTCGGTAGCGGAAGGTGGTGATCTCGGCGCGGGCCAGGCCGGGGTGGGTGCTGAATCCGATGAGTCGGCACCAGGTGACCAGGTCGGCTGCGCTGAGGATGATTTCCAGCCAGGCGGCGTTGGCGTCGAACGCGTGGCAGGGCAGGTTTCGCAGTCCGGTGGCTTTGAGTTCGCGGATGCGGTCTTCGACGCGGGCGTGCTGACGGTGCCGCAGTTCCAGGCCTGCGACCTGCCCGGGCACCAGACCGGGTTCGGTGTCGGTGATGAACGCGGTGACCCGCATCCCGTCGGCGTCGGTGAACCGCAGCTGTGCACCCGGGTGGGGGCGTTCTTTACCCCGGATCAGTCGGGTTCGGGCCGGCCAGGAGGACAGGTTGACCAGGTCGGTGGCCTCGGCAACCCAGGCCCCGTCGCGGATACCGCCGTCGGTGTCGATAGCCGGATACCAGGCCTGACCGATATTGAGGGTGTCGACGGCGTCTTGTACCAGCCAATCAACGGGGTAGCCGAAGGAGAACCCCACCCCAGCGACGCGGCAGGCCGTGGCGAAGTCGTGGGTGGCCCCGGCGGTGTCGCAGCGCACCAGCACCGCCGGTTTATCGGGGTCGACCCGATGATCGGGGTCGGGCCGCCATCGCTCGAGGCAGGCAGGCGAGGGCTTGTTCGAGGACGGTGATGTGGTCTGCGGGGGCGGTGTTGGAGCCGGCGCGACCGGTGCGCAGCAGCCCTGCCAGGGCTTCACCCCCGGCGATCTCGGGGCGGTCCAGAAAGGCCAGTAACGGGTGGTGACCGCAGGTTTTCTTCCAGGTCGGGGCGGCCTTCTCCTTGTTATCGGAGTGGTCGATGACCAGGGTGGCGTCGATATCGATGTGCAGCCAGTCCCCGGTGACGGGGGCGGCGCCAGCTTCCCAGGCCACCGCTCTGGCTGCTGCCCGGGCCGCACGCACCCGAGGTAGGTGCCTGGCATCGATGCGTTCATCGACCAACCGCCACATCCTGGTGGTCGAGGCTTTCGCACCCAAGGCATGCTCACGGTCGCCGCAGAGTTGTCCGACTGCGTCGATGCAGTCCGCCCCGTCAGCGACCGCGGCCGCCAGATCGGCGAACACCTCCCCGGGCGCGTAGGTCCACGGGCCACGTAGGCTTCGGCCAACGCGGCGGTGACCTGCGCAGATAAACCGCTTCGTTCGGCGAACTCACGAACCATGGCCATCCCGGCATGCGACACAACACCATGGCCGTCGGCTGACACTTTCACCCGCGATCCCACCGCGATACTCTTCACCTGCGAAGTGCCTTCCCGTCAGGATCTTTGAACCGTAGAGAAGCCCAAATATCCCTTGCAGGACAGGCACTTTCGCTTATCTACACACCGCCGCAGACAACATTCCGCGAAAAATCCGGGCTAGATGGTATTCGGAAAGTCCTCGACGTTAACGCCAACGACGCACCGACGGCCATCACGGCGGCGGTGCTCTACACCTTGGGAGGCTGGCGGCAGCCCATTGCTGCACGCAGCTGTCGGCCGGCTGGCAAATGATGCTGATGTGGACACCGGTGTGTTGCCGCTGATCGCGACGTCGAGCACGATGCTCGAGTCTGCCACCAAGGAATTGGTGTCCTGGATTCAAACCGATCTCGACGGTCATCAGCCCGCCGAGATCGTCGCTGCGATCACCGTTTCTGATCCGCCTCACTGTCAGCCAATTGGTACTGCCCGCCACCCCAGCAGACAGCAGCGAATTCATCGCCGACCAATCCGCACTCACGGCTTTCCGGTATCTCGGTCTGTAGCGACTCACAACTCCTGAGAGAATGCGTCGTGCTCGGCCTCGGAGTCGCGCATGAGCGGGCCGTACCGGTGGTGCAGCTCGGTGACGATGTCGGCGAAGGGGAGGTCGTAATACCAACCGCGGTCGTTGAGATACTCCATGTGCTGGCTTCCCTCACCGTCGTGCGCATGAAGGAGCGCATCGTTGTGGCCGTCGAAGTCGATCGGCGGCACACCGAATCGGGCGCAGAGCTCGGCGTTGAACGCCGGCGTCGCCTTCACCCAGCGGTCGTTGAGTCGTAGTTCGCTGTATCCGTGGTAGACGAATACGTCGGTACCTCCCATCCGGGCACGCAATGTGGCGGTCTGTAGGTGATTGCGCACGTCCGCGAAGCCGAGCCGGGCGGGAATGTCTGCTGCACGAGCTGCCGCGGTCAGCAGGACCGCCTTCGGTACGCAATACGCCCTCGACGCGGTCGCCACGTAGCTCGCCCGATAATGCTCGGGGTCGTCGTCGGTGCTGTAAGGGTCATACCAAATCGTGTCCCGCACCGCGGTGAAGATCAACCTCGCCTTCTGCACAGGATCACGGACCTCGCCGACCGCGTTCTCGGTGAAGCGCTGAACATCGTCGTGCTGCCAATCCAGAAAACCAGTCGTCTCCAGGAACGTCGAATCGTTCGAACTATCACTCACAGAAGGCCTTTCAGTTGGGACTCGACGTCGATATCGACGGTGCCAACGGATCGACTGGCGCCCTCGAGGGCTTCGACGAGACGCATCTCGGCCTCCGGGATCATCGCAACATCGGCTGCAGCTAGGCTTCGGCTCCGCAGCGATGTGCCGACATTGGTGGCTGCGGCCGCAAGCGCAGACCACGCCTTGGAGGCGTCATGTAGGAGGTCGGCGATGTCCTGGCAACCCTGTGCCTGCAACGTGCGAAAAAGCCCACCCCCGGGTGCCAGCCTTCTCGATGAACGCCCCGAGTCCGAACAATGCCGCGGTCAGTGCATCGTCATCGAACAGTGTTGGCCAACAACGTAAGTCATCGGCGAAGTCCTGCACACCCTTCAAACCCGAGGATTCGACCTCAGCCGCCTCGACGCGCGGGGGCGGCGCACCCACGGCGCCGCCGCGCATGAACGCTGCGCTCGCAGCCAGTGCGGCACCCGCAATGGGACGAAGGTCGGGCACTCGGTCCGGCCAGTCGACTTGATACGTGGTGTGCCGGGTAGGAGTAGGGAACCCAACTGAGGACCGCGCTCGTCGCAGATCGTCAAAGGGAACCAGTTGGTTGGTGTCGCGGTCATTGTCGACGACGTAGGCCACCCGTTGCTCGTCATCGTATCCGATGATGACGATGTCGTGGCGGCTCATATGCAGCCGGACGCGCAGATAGGGAAGTTCGCCGATGTCAGCCCACACCATGACCGGTCGACCCTTGTCGACTTCGTCGGTCACAAATGCCCATCCCGCGTCTGGGTCATCGGTCGATTGCACGACGAACTTTGCGCCAATCCGGGTGAGGTAGTCGTCCTCCAGGTCGTTTGCCCGCCCCACCAGGTAGGCCTGCGGCGACAAGTGCGGAGAGCGGACGTAGGAGAAGTCCAAGGCGCCACCGAGGGCGAAGACCAATCGTTCACTGGGTCCTCCTGTCTCCCAACCGAGTCCGGCCCATTCAGTAAGGTCACGAAGCGCGCCCGAACCGCAATGCCCTCCCTTCCTATGCCGGTAGGGAATCTGAATCCTCGTCATCGCCGCCTCCTCGCGTATCCAATGGCAGAGCTGTTAAGCCTCGAAGGACAATCCGTTTCGCCACGCGGGTTCCCCCGCGGATCGTAGGTGTGGAAGCCGGTTCAGCAGACGCGGGAACACTTTTGACGCCTTCGCGGCGTGCCAACGGTCCGCCCAGGCACAAGCGGATGACCGCCCCCAACGCCAGCACTTGCCGGCCCCGCCGGACCAGATCGAGCGTCCCGGCCGAATGTCACCGCCTATCGCCTTGCGGTGCACTGCCGTTCGCCAGTTTGGTCTGCACCAAACCGTCGGCGCTGAGCTCCGCTTTCTGCAGCGTCGCCTCCCCCGGTTTCGACTGCTGCTTTAGAAGCGGATGAGCCCTCGGATGTTGCGGCCCGATCGCATGTCTGCGTAGCCTTCGTTGATCTGATCGAGGGTGTACTCATGGGTGATCAGCTCATCGAGCTTCAGGTGTCCGGCGTTGTAGAGTTCGACGAGCCGCGGGATGTCGTGGGCGGCGTTCGACGAGCCGTAGAGGGCGCCGCGGATCTGCTTTTCGTAGAGCGTCAACTCCAGCAGTGAGCCCGACATCGAGGTCTCTTCGGGGTGTCCGATCGCGGTAACGACGACACGGCCGCGTTTACCCACCAATGACAGCGCCTCGGCGATGTAGGACCCTTCGGCGACATCGGTGGTCAAGACGCAGACATCGGCGAGCCTGCCGCGGGTGATGTCGCTGATCAGTGACCAGGCCTCGTCGATCGTGGCAACGGCATGCGTCGCGCCGAAACCGCCGGCTTGTTCACGCTTGAACGCCACCGGGTCGACGGCCACGATGGTCAACGCGCCCGCGATGCGGGCGCCTTGAATCGCATTCATGCCGATGCCGCCGGCTCCGATCACGACCACGGTGTCCCCGGCGCGCACTTCACCGGTGCGCACCGCCGAGCCGTAACCGGTCGTGACACCGCACCCGATCAAGGCCGCCTTGTCCAGCGGTGTCCCGTGGTCGATTTTGACCAGAGACGCCTTGGGGACCACGGTGTATTCCGAGAACGTGCCCAGCAGGCACATCTGGCCCACGTCCTCGCCGCGGGCATGGAAGCGGTAGGTGCCGTCGATCTGGGGTCCCATCATGAGCGCCGCACCCATGTCACACATGTTCCCCATCCCCCGCGCGCAATAGGAACAGTGCCCACACGACGGCAGGAACGTCAGGATCACCGAGTCGCCCTCGGCGATGTCCTCGACACTCGCACCCACTTCGACCACGGTGCCGGCGCCCTCGTGGCCACCGACGACGGGCAGCGGAATGGGCAGGTCACCGGTCACGAGGTGTTCGTCTGAATGGCACAACCCGGTCGCGGTCAACCGGACCAGCACCTCATCGGGGCCGGGCGGATCCAACTCGATCTCCTCGACCTCCCACTTCCCTCCCAGGCCCCAGAGCACTGCAGCGCGTGTCTTCATATGTGTCTCCTCAACGTCGATGTTTCGGTCGCAGTGGATTGATGATTCACGCCAGTGTCGCGACGGTGAGGTCACCGTCGGCGTACTGACGGCGCAGCTTCTTCTTGTCGAACTTGCCGGTGGAGGTCAGCGGAATGTCGGTGACGAACGCCCACCGTTCCGGTAGCCACCACTTGGCCACCCCCGCACGGAGGAATCCGGTCAATTCCGCGGCGGTGGCGACACGGTCGGCAGCCGGGACGACCACCGCCAGCGGTCGTTCCTGCCACTTGTCGTCGGGAACCCCGATCACCGTGGCAGTGCGTACCGCAGGAGCGGCCAACTCATTCTCCAATTCCACCGAGGAGATCCATTCGCCCCCGGACTTGATGACGTCCTTGGAACGGTCGGTCAGCGTGATGAACGCATCCGCGTTGATCGTCCACGACGTCCCCGGTGCGCAACCACCCGTCCGGCGACACCGCCGAAGTGTCATGCTCGTAATACGACCCGGTGATCCACGGGCCGCGGATCTGAATTTCCCCCACCGCCTTTCCGTCCCAGGGCTGTTCGGTGCCGGTGTCATCGACGATGCGGGCTTGCACACACCGGCCACCATCCGGCCCTGGGTTCCGCGCAGGTGAAGGGACCTCTCCGGGGTGTCGGTGTTCCGCGGCAATGCGACCGCGGCCAGCGGGGAGGTCTCGGTCATCCCCCAGGCCTGCACAATGCGGACGCCCAGCTCGTCATAGGCGGTCATCAACGACCGCGGAACCGCCGAACCACCGCAGGCCACCAACTTCAGCGAACTCACATCGTGGCTGGGATTGTCGCGCAGATAGTGCAGAACGTCGGTCCAGATCGTCGGCACAGCCCCCGCCATCGTCGGTCGCACCGCCTCGATCATCTCCACCAAAGGCCCAGCCTGCAGGAAACGGTCAGGCAGCAGAAGCTGCGCACCCGCCATCATCGCCGCGTACGGCAGCCCCCACGCATTGGCGTGGAACATCGGAACGATCGCCAACACCGTGTCGTCATGACCGATGCCCAAGGCATTCGAGGTGCACGCCGCCTGAGAGTGCAACCACGTCGAACGATGACTGTAGACAACACCCTTCGGGTCGCTGGTGTAGCACATCGCTGCGGCCGACTGCTCGTCGACGTCGGGCCAGTCGAACGTGCTCGGCTGGGCATCCACCACGTCGTCGTACCGAAGGACGTCCTTTCCGCACCCCTGGACCGCGGCAAGATCACCCGCGCCGGTCACCAACACCGTGCGGACCGAGACCCCTGGACCGCGGCAAGATCACCCGCGCCGGTCACCAACACCGTGCGGACCGAGGTCATCGACGGCAACGCCGCCGCCAACAGGCCCAGCACCGTACCATCGACGATGATCACCCGATCCTCGGCATGATTGGCGATCCACGTCAGCTGTTCCGGCGGCAGCCGCAGGTTCAACGTATGCAGCACCGCGCCCATCGACGGCACCGCCGCGTAAGCATCCAAATGCTCCTGGTTGCTCCACTGCAGCGTCGCGACACGCTCATCCCCACGAATACCGATCTCGCGCAACGCATTCGCCAGCCGTGCCGCGCGCTCCCCCACCTCCCGGTAGGACACCCGAGAAATCTGTCCCGAACCCCGCGCCGTCAGCACACCGCGATCGCCATGAACCTCCGAGGCATGGCGCTCGATCCCGGCCACCAACAACGGCGCCTCCTGCAGGGTGCTCTTCATCGCACCCCCGTCCTGCAGCCCCCGGTGAAGCGCCGGTCACACATCGATCGGTCACACATCGATGAGATCCTGCCGATTCTGCTTCTGCAACATCAACCGGTATTCCGGGAACAGATTCTTGGCCTGCGGGATCATTTTGATCAACTTCGGCACCGGCCCCTTCGCGCGCACCGTTCCATTAGCCATCGCCATCGTCAGGTTCACCTTCCCCAACCAGAACTTGTTCCCGGTGTCCGCCGACATGAACAGCTCGACATTGGGCACCGCGGTACTGCCCGCTCCCGTCTGCACCACCTTGTTCGGCATATCCACCGTCACCACTGCGTCCGGATCGGTGTAATGCACCCGCAACACCACACCCGAGCTCGCGAGCTTGTCCGCCAGACCCTCCTTCTCCAGCCCCCGCCGAAAGATTCCAGCCAGAAACGAATAAACCTCGTCCTCATCCTTGAACACCGCCATCATCAACCTCCACCAAACTCGTTGCCAGCAATGAACATTCGTGATCATCGTCACTGACGTTCCTTTCCGAAATGCAGCCCGAACTCGCTGTCGTCGTACCCATCGCCCGGACCCGTCACCTCAGGCCGAGCCGGCGAGCACCAGTTCGGCCCGGTCGATGGCGACTTGCTGCGTGATGACCCGCTTGCTGAACATGAAGTCGCGGGGGACGTTGATGCAGTCGGCGGCAATGAGCTCGCCGGCACGGAGGTAGAAGCAGGTGAAGTCGCGGTCCCGGGTCGGGTCGCCGCTCAGGACGACTTCGTCGTACCCGGTGTTGAGACCGGCGATCTGGAGCTTGAGGTCGTATTGATCTGACCAGAACCATGGAAGCGCCGCTATCTTCTTGGACTTCCCACAGACGGTCGCAGCGGCGACTTTGGCCTGCTCGGCCGCGCTCGGCACGGACTCCAGGCGTATGCGACGGCCGTAACGGGCCATGTGGTGGCTGGCGCAGTCCCCGGCTGCCACGATGTCGGGGTCGCTGGTGCGCGCGTGGTCGTCGATCACGACGCCGTTGTCGACGGCCAGGCCTGCGGCGGCGGCGAGCTCGGTGTTCGGCTCAATGCCGATGCCGACAATGACGAGGTCGGCGGGAATTGATTCGCCACTGGCCAGGATTACTTCGCGGACCCAGCCGTCGCCAGACAGAGCCTCGACCAGCGCGCCCGTCCGGATGTTGACGCCCTCCTCCCGGTGGATCCGCTCGAAGAAGGCCGATACCTCCGGGGCGGTGACCCGCTCGAGGACGCGCTCGGTCGCCTCGAGCACGGTGACCTCCAAGCCGAGCGTGCGCAGGGAGGCGGCCGTCTCCAATCCGATGTAGCCGCCGCCGACGATCACGGCCCGACGTCCGGGACTGGTGGCCTCTCGGATCATCTCGACGTCCGCGGCGGTGCGTAGGTAGAAGACTCCGGCCAGGTCGGCTCCCGGGGTGGGGAGCCGTCGAGGGCGGGCGCCAGTGCACAGCGCGAGCTTGTCGTAGGGCAGTGCGTCGCCGGTGCTCAGTGAGAGGTGGCCGACCGAGCGGTCGATCGCCTCCACCGTCGCATCCAGGAGTTGGATTCGCTGCTTGGTGTAGAACTCGGCGCTGCGGATCGCGAGCTCGTCGAGTGTGCTCTTGCCGGCCAGGTAGGCCTTGGACAACGGGGGCCGCTGGTAGGGCAGCGCCGACTCCTCGCCGATGAGGACGATCTCACCGGTCCACCCTCCCTGGCGCAGACTGGCCGCGAGTTGGGCCCCGGCATGGCTGGCCCCGACGATGAGGGCCCGCTCAAGTGTCATGTGTCGGATTTCGGGGTGAGGCGGACCATCATCTTGCTGATACCCCTCACGAAGTTGGACTGCACGTACTCGGGTTCGCCGACGACCGCGATGTTCTCGAAGCGAGGAAGCAACTCCTCCCAGAGAATCCGCAGCTGCAGCTCGGCCAGCCGGTTGCCCATGCAGCGGTGGACGCCAAAGCCGAAGGAGATGTGGTTGCGGGCGTTGGCCCGGTCGATGATGAAGTCGTCGGGCCGATCGAATACGCGCTCGTCGCGGTTGCCCGAGGCGTACCACATCACTACCTTGTCACCCTTGCGGATGAACTGCCCGTTCAGCATGGTGTCGGCCTTGGCGATCCGGCGCATATAGGCGAGCGGTGTCTGCCACCGGATGATCTCCGAGTTCATGTTGGGGATCAGCTCGGGGTTTGCCTTCAGCTTCTCGAACTGGTCTGGGAACCGGTTCAACGCGAGAACACCGCCGCTCATCGAGTTCCGGGTCGTGTCGTTGCCTCCGACGATCAGCAACAGAAGGTTGCCCAAGAACTCCATCGGTCGGTCAATCAAGTCCTTGGTGCTCTCGTTGCTCTGCAGCATGGTGATCAGATCGAACCCGGGTTCTTCCCCGGCAGCGGTCCGTGCCGCCTTGTCGTGCCAGTGCTGGCTGAGATCTCGCGCCATGTCGCGCATGCCTATGAACGTCTCGTCAAGGTCCGAGGGACCGCCATTGGTTTGCTCCATCGAGGTTGCCAGATCTGACCACTCGACGAGCTTGCGACGCTGCTCGTACGGGAAGTCCAGGAGGGTCGCAAGCATCCGAGCGGTCAACTCGATCGAGACGTTCTGAACCCAGTCGAACGGCTCGTCCACGGGCAGGTTGTCCAGCACCTCCTGGACGCGCGATCGAATCAGGCCCTCCATTTCCTTTAGGTTCTTCGGCGCGACCACCCGTTGAACAGCGGCCCGCTGCAGGTCGTGGCGTGGCGGATCCATCGCGATAAACATCGTGATATCCAAAAAACGAGGCGGGGCCCCGATGACGATCAACGGCTCGGAGGAGAAGACCTCATGGTTCTTGTCGACGGCCACGATGTCGGCATGCCGCGTGACGGACCAGAACGGACCGAACGGACTGTTGGGCTGATAGTGGACCGGAGCTTCGTTGCGCACGCGCTCGAAGTATGACTGCCAGCGCCCCTGACGATAGAGGAAAGGGTTGCTGAGGTCGATGTCGGCGAGTTCGACGTCCTCGACCGGCGGGATGGGGCTCTCGACGAAGAGCTTTTTCCCGTTCGTTCCGGTCACCCAACGCCGGGTCTTGTCATACAGGTGTGCGCCTTGAATCTGCAGGTCGATCGGGATGGTCGCCTGAACTTTCTCAGTGATTGCTTCAGTGACCTTCATTACGTCTTATCCGTCTCTCTCGTCATTACAGTTGGAATTCGGGCAGATGGACGATCAAGCCGTCCCACGCCTCAGAGACCGGCATCTGGCAGGACAGCCGGGAGGTCGGCTGACGCTCGGGGTTCATCGCGAGCATCTCTTCTTCATCGGCCCCGGAGAGGCCGACCCGATCGGACCACTGCGGGTCGACGATCACATGGCAGGTCCCGCATGCAGCTTCGCCCCCGCAGTCGCCATCGATGCCGGGCACCGCGTTGTTGGTCGCGACCCGCATCAGTGAGTGACCCCCCTCGAGAGGCGCCTCGTACTTCTCGCCGTCGTGGGAGATAAATGTGACAACGGCCATAACCAACTCCTACTACGTTGTCCTCGGTGTGAATACTTGTTAACAGTCTTGTCGAAGATGAGCGCTTCGCCTATGTTCGCCGGAGTCAGGAACTTGTGAATTCAGCTCAAAGGGGGGCTATGTTCAGTGAACCTCAATGACGCGGGTGTGCCCCCACTCGCGTTCGCGCAACTGCTCGAGAGCCAAGCACTCGCCCCAGACGCCGTCGCGCGGCTTCGCACCATCATGGCTCGCGAAGGAACCGACGAGGCGACGCTGATCCAGCGTGATGTCCAGGCTCCATTGCGATGGTTTCGGGAGGTCTACCCCGAACTCGACGTCGACCAGGCAACCCTGCTCGGCTTCGCGTTCGCTGGACAGGCCCAGTTGACGTCCTTCGGCCCGTTGAGTGTTCCGCTGGTCAGCGCAGGCTCGGTAGCCGAGATCGTGAAGTTGCTCACCTACCTGCCGTTGATCACCACAGCGATCAATCCACAGTTCCATCCAAGTGACCAAGGCCTCACCGTCGGGCTCACTGGACACACAGGCGATCCGGCCCTGGACTGCCTGGCCGTTACTTACACCGGCTTGGCGCTAATGCGACTAATTAACATGCTCGCCGATGACGTGTCGACCGTCACCCTGCACGTGACTTGGCCAGCGCCAGCCTCCCTGGCCAACCATGAAGACGTACTACCCGGGCGTCTGGTCTTCGACGCCCCGATGTCCTTCCTCCAGGTTCCCACTGACACTCTCAACGAGGTCTGCCGGTTCTCCGATCCCATCGCGTATCGACTCGCCATCGCCGATCTGCAGCGAACTCTCGAACGCCGGAGCGGATCCACATCGTTCTCGGAGAAGGTGAGACAGCTGCTGCAGAAGGATCCCGGACAGCGAAGTAACGACTGGGTCGCACACGAGCTGTCGGTATCCGCCAGCACACTCAAGCGGCGCCTCTCCGAAGAGGGGACCACCTTTCGTGAGTTGCGCCAGTCATTTCTGCGCGAGCGCGCGATGCTGCGGCTACTCGACCGATCAATATCGATGAGTCAGATCGCCACGGAGCTCGGATACAGCGACCTCACCAACTTCTCACACGCCTTCAAGCGATGGACCGGCCGCTCGCCGAACGAGTTTCGGCTCTCACCACATTGAGCTGTCCCGGCGAGTCCGGAGATCCCGACCTTTGGAGCGTCTTGCTGAAGCGTCGCCTCCCCCCGGTTTCGACTGCTGCTCGGATGTTGCGGCCCGATCGCATGTCTGCGTAGCCTTCGTTTCCGGATCGCTGACATCGATGTCGTCCAGAGCAACCGCATAAGCACCTCCCGAATCGGGCTCGCTAATTGCCACAGAAGTCTTGTTCACTGTTGCTCCTCAAATTCGATGACCCGGTCCGCGTAGAGGCCGCGAACGCAGGGCGGGTCTCACCGGCGTTCCACCGTTTGGGTACGTGGGGCACGACGGTTTCGTCGTGTTGCCCACCGTTTGTGTCCTGCGCTACGTCTAGCCTGCACAAGTGACCCGATTCACTGCGCGGGGCATTCGTGCCAACTCTGGCCCACGTGGGCCAACCGCGTCTCGCGCAACGTCGCGTTTCGTCCGTTGGTGTAGAGATCCTGCAGTCACATACGCAGCCAATCGAATATCAGGTGATCGCGAGATCAGCTGAGAGTAATTGCGACCCAGGCGAGCAGGGCCCCCTCACGGGGCTCGAGCGAGAATGTGCCGCCCAGGGCACTCACCAGCTGCTCGATGATCCACAACCCCAGGCCCTCCGACGCGGTGCGCTCGTCGGAGGTGGCACCCCCACGAATTGCCGACGCGTCATGTAGCACCACCCGCAGACCCTCTTCACGCAGCCGCTGCACCTCGAGTAGGCGCGCCCGCAGATCCCATTCCTCGGCAGCCTCGGCATGCTCTGCCATCACCTCGGCCTTCGCGCGCACGGTGCGCTCGTGCTCACGGTCGAGCACGCGTCGCAAAGATCCGGTCGACGCGGCAAACGTAACGAAATAGCACCACAACCACATGCCAACCCCGATCCGGTGACGCAGAGGAATGTCTAGGCGGCTCACGGCCAGCGTCGCCACAGCGAACAGCGCGCCCGTGCCGAGTGCCGCGAGGATCGCGGGCCTCAACCCCTGCCGAACGACACTGGCCACCACCA
The DNA here is from genome assembly GCA_019749805.1 of Mycobacteriaceae bacterium. Taxonomy (GTDB): domain Bacteria; phylum Actinomycetota; class Actinomycetes; order Mycobacteriales; family Mycobacteriaceae; genus Mycobacterium. Next base: position 25,060 of record JAIEPH010000032.1, read on the forward strand.
ACGGAATCAACGCAACAACCATGCTGGACGCCCCCGGTCGCCGCCGTGAGCAGCACGGTCAGTGTCCCGTCAAAGGCCGTCATCCAGACCTGCGACAGCGCGCGCCCACGGAGATTCGCACCCAAACGCGGTGTCCGAGACGCCGCAACCGAAGACCAACCCCGGACGCCGGTGTGAATGCTCATTCGCTATTGTCGAGAAATGCCAGCGAAGACTGTCCGCACGAACATCGCCTCGGGCGCCATCGAAGGATTCACGCGGGACGGCGTCAATCGCTGGCGTTCCATTCCCTACGCCAAGCCACCGGTCGGCGCATTGCGATTCAGGGCCCCCCAGCCGGTCGAGCCATGGGCGGGCGTGCGGCCCTGCCACCGATTCCGCTACTGCGCTCCGCAGCCGCGCCGGTACACGATCGTCGGTCCGGGCAAGTTCCAGCCTACGAGCGAGGACTGCCTCACCCTCAATGTCGTTGCACCCGAGGGCGACTTCGACCGGCCTCTGCCCGTGATGTTCTTCATTCACGGCGGCGCGTACTTCCTGGGCAGTTCCGCGACACCGATCTACGACGGTGCGTCCCTCGCCCGCAGCGGTTGCGTGTATGTATCGGCGAACTACCGCCTGGGCGCGCTGGGGGCTGTCGACCTGTCGTCCCTGTCCACCGACGACATCCGTATTGACGACAACCTCTACTTGCGCGACCTCGTGTCGGCGCTCAGGTGGGTACGCGAAAACATCGCGGCGTTCGGCGGCGATCCCGATAACGTGACGATATTCGGGGAGAGCGCGGGCGCGCACGCCGTTGCCACATTGTTGGCTGTGCCAGCGGCTGAAGGCCTTTTCGCGCAGGCGATTTCACAAAGTCCGGCGGGCGCCCTGTCCCGTTCCAAGGAGTTGGCCGCGGAGTTCGCCGTCAAGTTCGCATCCATTCTTGGCGCAAAGGAGCGGGACGGCGCCCGCCTCCTGCTGGCGGCGCGTCCGGCCCATTTGGTGAAGGCATTCGATCGCTTGCTCACCACGAGTGCAGCGGACCTACCGGGCGGTTACCCGGTGGGATCCACGTTCGGAACCGACTATCTACCGCTCGATCCCATTCAAGCGATGCGCGAGGGCAAGGCGTACCGCGTGCCGCTCATCGTCGGCACGAATGCCGACGAGGGCCGGTTGTTCACTCGCTTTCTCAAACTCCTTCCGACGGACGAAGCGAAGATCGAACGGTTACTAGAGGGGACGGAACCCACTGATCGCCAGCGCATCACCGCGGCTTATCCCGAGTATCCAGCCCCGGAGGCTTGCATCCGGCTGGGGGCCGACCTCACCTTCGGATCGACACTATGGCAGATCGCGGACTCCCACAGTCGGCACGCCCCGACATATCTGTACCGCTATGACTTCGCCCCTCGAACTCTGCAATGGTCCGGGCTGGGTGCCACCCATGCGACGGAGCTTCTTGCGGTGTTCGACATCTACCGTACGCACCTCGGTCGTCTTCTCAGCGCCGGAGCCGATCGCCGCTCGGCCATGCGCGTGAGCGACGATATGCAAGAGCGATGGGTTGCGTTCGCCCAAAGAGGAGTTCCAGGAGACAGCTGGCCGCGCTATACACGCGACGCCCGTGCGGTAATGGTCCTCGATCGCGCTTCGCGGGTGGAGAACGATCCCCATGCCGCCCGCCGGCAAGCATGGGAAGGCTTTCACGTCCTCGCACGCTGACGAGCGGTGTCCACAAGGTCTCTCCCCTTTTGGCCTTCGGACTTGGGCTAGGAAGGTCCAAATGAGTAGGTCTTGCGGTCCGACCCGGGGCCACGCAGTGCGTCCACGCACCACAGCTGGTTGGGGTTGCCAGCCTCAAACCAGCCGAATGCCGCCGGTGCCTACCCGGGCCGGTCCCATCGGATCGAGCCGGTGGAAACGGCGCAACAGCATGGACTCTGAGGGCGCCCACCCGGTCGCGGTGTGCAGGGGATCCGCGCTATCTGCGCCACCGTGCGAGTCGGGTTTTCCCACTCATGCTCATGCCGACATCTCACCACCTTCACCGCTGGCTCGCTCGTTCCTCGGCGGCGCTCGTCGTGGCCAGGTCACGACGTTGCCGAACAGCTGCGACGGCCCGTGCAGGAACGCTGCTGCGGTGCCGTCACCGGCTGCCGCTGGATCCGGTGCGGCGGGATCCAGGCTGGCGACCAGAATGTCCTTGGTCGTTCTCGTCGAAGGGTGGCTCTCGCTCAGAGGCCGATCCGCTTGGCGATGATCTCCTTCATGATCTCGGTGGTGCCGCCACCGATACCAAGGATGCGCGAGTCGCGATAGTGCCGCTCGACCTCGGTCTCGCGCAGGTAGCCCATGCCACCGTAGAGCTGCACGGCGGTGTCGACGGCAAGCGTACAGGCCTCCACGGCCTCGTTCTTCGCCATCGAGACCATCCGAACGTCTGTGTCACCCGCGATGATGCGGTCCACGGCGGCGCGGGTGTAGGTACGGGCCACATCCACGGCCGTGGCCATGTCGACGATCTTGTGTCGCACCACCTGCCGGGTGGATAACGGTCGGCCGAAGGTCTCACGCTGCTTCACCCACTCCAACGTCAGGTCGAGGCAGCGTTGAGCGGTGGCATAGCACTGCACGGCGATGAAGGCACGCTCGACCTGGAACTGCTGCATGATCTGCAGGAAGCCGCTGCCCTCTGGGCCGACCAGATTGGCTACCGGTACGCGTGCGTCGGAGAAGCCGAGTTCGGCGGTGTCGGAGCACAGCCAGCCCATCTTCTTCAGCGTGCGCGATACCGCAAAACCCACCGTGCCGCGCTCCACCACGAGCAAGGAGATTCCCGACGCGCCCGGGCCGCCGGTACGCGCAGCGGTAGTGACAAAATCGGCCCGGACCGCCGAGGTGATAAAGAGCTTCGCGCCGTTGACCACGTAGTGGTCACCGTCGCGGCGTGCGGTGGTCCGGATGCCGGCAACGTCAGAACCGGTGTCCGGCTCGGTGATGCCGAGGCTGCCGATCTTCTCCCCGGCCAGTGTCGGCGCCACGAACTTCCGGATCTGCTCGGGATCGCCCTGCGCGACCATATGCGGCAGGGCGATGTTGTGGGTGAGTAGGCTGGCCAGCACGCCCGACGAACCGCCGGCCTCCATCACCGCTTCGGTGAGTAGGACCAGGTCGCGCAGGTCGCCTCCGGAGCCACCGACCTCTTCCGCGAAACCGATGCCCAACAGACCCGCGGCGGCTGCACTGCGGTGCAGCTCCCGGGGCAGCTCGCCGGCGTCCTCCCACTCCTGTAGGTGAGGGACGATCTCCTTTCGGGTGAACGACATGGCGAGGTCGCGCAACGAGATGCGCTCGGGCGTTTTCCACGGGTCGGCTGCGGCGGCCCACACCTCGCGCTGGTCTGGCTGAATCATGTAGGCGCTCCTGCTGTAAACCTTCGGGGCAGGCACGACCTGCCGCGCCGACCAAATTGTCATCGGATGTTAATAGCCGCTAACGTAGCGTGTCAGGAGCTCGCCGTCGATGTCACCTGGAGGAAAAGTTGGTTGACGTCCTGCCCGACCGGGTCGACACCCGCGCACCGGGATACCTCGAGAACCGCGAGGGACTCACCGCGCAGCTCGATACGATCGCCGAACAACTCGCGCTGGCCAATGGGGGCGGCGGCGAGAAGTACGTCGCCCGCCACCGAAGGCGCGGCAAGATGCTGGCCCGCGAGCGCGTCGAGCTGCTGATCGACCCCGACACCGCCTTCCTGGAATTGTGCCCATTCGCGGCGTGGGGCTCGAAGTTCCCCGTGGGCGGCAGCGTTGTGGTCGGCATCGGCATCGTCGAAGGCGTCGAGTCGATGATCATCGCGCACGACCCGACAGTTCGCGGCGGAGCCTCGAACCCCTACACCTTCCGCAAGGTGTTCCGGGGCATGGCGGTGGCGCGCCAGAATCGGCTGCCGATCATCAACGTCGTCGAGTCGGGCGGGGCGGACCTTCCCACGCAGGCCGAGATCTTCGTGCCCGGCGGCCAGCTGTTCCACGATCTCACCCAGCACAGCGCGCTGGGGCTGCCGACGCTCGCGCTGGTGTTAGGCAACTCGACGGCAGGCGGCGCGTACATCCCCGGCATGTGTGACTACGTGGTGATGGTCCGCAACCGGTCCAAGGTCTTCCTCGGCGGTCCGCCGCTGGTCAAGATGGCCACCGGCGAAGTGTCCGACGACGAGTCGCTCGGCGGCGCCGACATGCACGCCCGCACCTCCGGGCTGGCCGACTACATGGCCGAGGACGAGCAGGACGCCATCCGGATCGGGCGGCGCATCATGGCGAGACTGAACTGGCGCAAGCTCGGCCCGGGCCCGACCCACCCACCGATGCCGCCGCTGCGAGACCCCGACCAGCTCCTCGGGATCGCCTCGGTGGACCCCAAGGTTCCCTTCGACCCACGCGATGTCATCGCCCGCATCGTGGACGGGTCGGCCTTCGACGAGTTCAAGCCGCTCTACGGCACCTCGCTGGTCACCGGTTGGGCCTCGATCCACGGATACCCGGTGGGGATCCTGGCCAACGCGCGCGGAATCCTGTTCAGCGAGGAGGCGGAGAAGGCCGCCCAGTTCATCCAGCTGGCCAACCAGATCGACACGCCACTGGTGTTCCTGCAGAACACCACCGGCTACATGGTCGGCGCTGAGTACGAGCAGGGCGGCATCATCAAGGACGGCGCAAAGATGATCAACGCCGTCTCCAACAGCACCGTCCCGCACCTGACGATCGTGATGGGCGCGTCCTACGGTGCGGGCAACTACGGGATGTGCGGGCGGTCCTACTCTCCCCGCTTCCTGTTCACCTGGCCCAACTCGCGTTCCGCCGTCATGGGCCCGGCCCAGCTCGCCGGCGTGCTGTCGATCGTCGCCCGCGAGTCGGCCGCTGACCGGGGCCTCCCGTTCGACGAGGAGGCCGACGCCCAGATGCGCGCTGCCGTCGAGGGCCAGATCGAGCGTGAGTCGGTGGCGCTGGCCAACAGCGGCAGGCTCTACGACGACGGGATCATCGACCCACGCGACACCCGTACCGTTCTTGGGTTCTGCCTGTCCGTGGTGCACAACGACGAGATTCGTGGCCAGCGTGGCTACGGCGTGTTCCGGATGTGATGGCGATGCCCGTGATCATCAAGAAGCTGCTGGTGGCCAACCGGGGGGAGATCGCCCGGCGCGTGTTCCGCACCTGCCGCGACCTCGGCATCGCCACCGTCGCCGTGTACTCCGACGCCGACGCCGACGCCTGGCACGTCGACGACGCCGACGAGGCCGTCCGGCTGCCGGGTTCCTCGCCGGCGGAGACCTATCTCGACGGTGACCGGATGATCGCCGCGGCCCTTCTCACCGGCGCCGACGCCGTGCACCCCGGCTACGGGTTCATGTCGGAGAACTCCGGCTTCGCGCGGGCCTGCGCCGACGCCGGGCTCGTGTTCGTCGGCCCGCCGCCGTATGCCATCGACGCGATGGGCTCCAAGCTGACGGCCAAGGCGATGATGGTCGATGCGGGGGTGCCGGTCCTCCCGGGCGGCGACGCCACCGGCCTGGACGCCGAGGAGCTGCGCAAGCTCGGCGCCGAGATCGGATACCCCCTGCTGGTCAAGGCGAGCGCGGGTGGCGGCGGGCGCGGCATGCGCGTTGTCGGGTTGGCCGACGACCTCGAGGGGGCCGTGGCCTCGGCGTCGCGCGAGGCGATGTCGGCGTTCGCCGACGGCACGGTGTTCCTCGAGCGGTACGTGCAGCGCCCCCGCCACGTCGAGATCCAGGTGATGGCCGACATGCACGGCACTGTTGTCTCGCTGTTCGAGCGGGAGTGCTCGGTGCAGCGCCGCCACCAGAAGGTCATCGAGGAGGCGCCCTCCCCCGTCGTCGGCGACGAGCTGCGCGCGCGGATGGGTGCGGCGGCGGTCGCGGCGGCACAGGCCGTGGGCTACGTCGGGGCCGGAACCGTCGAGTTCGTCCTCGACGCGAACGGCGGCGATAACGACGGCACGTTCGCCTTCCTGGAGGTGAACACCCGGCTGCAGGTCGAGCACCCGGTCACCGAACTCGTCACCGGGCTCGACCTCGTGCGCCTGCAGTTGCTGGTGGCGATGGGCCGGCCACTGCCCGCCGAGGTGAGCGAGCCGCGGATCACCGGCCACGCAGTCGAGGCCCGGCTCTACGCCGAGGACCCCACGAAGGGGTACCTGCCGCAGACCGGGACGCTGCGCACGATGCAGATCCCCGACCACGCCGGCGTCCGGGTGGACTCCGGCGTGCGCGACGGCTCGGTGGTCAGCCACCACTATGACGCCATGCTCGCCAAGGTCATCGCCTGGGCGCCCACACGGGCCGAGGCGCTCGGCACGCTGTCCGCCGCGCTCGCCGGCGCCCGGATCCACGGACTCACCACCAACCGGGATCTGCTGGTCCGCGTTCTGCGCCACGACGAGTTCGCCGGACGCGGCACCGACACCGGGTTCCTCGACCGCCACGACGTGGCCGACCTCGGCGGGGCCCTCATCGACAGCGACGGAGAGCGCATGCACGCCATCGCGGCCACGCTCGCCCAGGTCGCGGCGCGGCGCGGCGCGGCCCCCGTCCAGCCGACACTGCCTGCCGGGTGGCGCAACAACCCGTCCCAACTGCAGTCCACCGGATGGGCAACCGCCGACGGCCGCGAGCGGCGGGTGGGCTACGCGCTGCTCCGCGACGGCGTCGAGGTGGAAGTCGACGGCACACCGGTCGAGGACGTCACCGTGCTCGCGCAGCGGCCGGGCCGGGTGGTCCTGGAGACCGGCGGGGTACGGCGCGGCTACGACGTCGTACTCGACGGCGACATTGCCTATGTCGACAGCCCTGCCGGGTCCACTGCGTTTACCCAGGTACCACGGTTCCTCGACCCGAGCATGCTGAAGCCGGCGGGCTCGCTGATGGCGCCCATGCCGGGGTCGGTGATCCGGCTGCCCGTTGCCGCGGGCGACAGCGTGACGGCCGGGCAGGCCCTGGTCGTGGTGGAGGCGATGAAGATGGAACACACCATCGCCAGCCCGATCGACGGGATCGTCGCCGAGCTTTCGGTCGAGGTGGGTCAGCAGGTGTCCACCGGCGACCCCCTCGCGGTGGTCGGAGCTGCCGACGGTGCAGACAAGACTTGAGAACCAACACCCGACCTGTCGCCGGCCCCGGTGGCGGGTGACTTCAAAGTAGGGAGAGCGGTATGGAACTGCACGAGACCGAGGAACGGCGAGCTCTTCGCAAGGCCGTGTCCGAGATCGCTAAGGACTTCGGGCACGACTACTACGTGGCCAAATCGCTCGGCGGGGAGAAGAGCTCGGAACTCTGGCAGGCCGTGGGCAAGCAGGGGTTCCTCGGGGTCAACATCACCGAGGAGTACGGCGGCGGCGGCGGCGGCATCTACGACATGCAGATCGTCGGCGAGGAACTGGCCGCGGCCGGCTGCCCGCTGCTGATGACGGTGGTCTCCCCCACCATCTGCGGCACGATCATCCAGGCTTTCGGCAGCGACGAGCTCAAGGCGCGCTGGCTGCCGGGCATCGCCAGCGGCGAGATCATCATGTCGTTCGCGATCACCGAGCCGGATGCGGGCTCGAACTCGCACAACATCTCCACCCACGCCAAGCGCGTCGGTGGGGAGTGGTTGCTCAACGGCACCAAGTACTACATTTCCGGCGTCGACGAGGCGGAGGCCATCCTGGTCGTCACCCGCACCGCGACAGACGACCGCGGCCGCGGGCGGCTGAGCCTGGTCGTGGTCCCGACCGACGCGCCCGGGCTGACCAAGACCATCATCCCGGTGCAGGCCGTGACGCCGGAGAAGCAGTTCACTCTGTTCTTCGACGACGTGCGGGTGCGGGCCGAGAACCTGATCGGCACAGAAAACGACGGCCTGCGTCAGGTGTTCATGGGCCTCAACCCCGAACGCATCATGGGCGCCGCCCTGGGCAACGGCATCGGCCGCTACGCGCTGGACAAGGCGTCTGCCTACGCGCGCGAGCGCAAGGTCTGGGACGTGCCGATCGGAGCCCACCAGGGCGTGTCGCACCCGCTTGCGCACGCCAAGATCCAGCTGGAGCTGGCCCGGCTGATGACCCAACGGGCGGCGTCACTGCACGACGCCGGCGACCCGGGCTCGGGCGAGGCGTCGAACATGGCCAAGTACGCTGCGGCCGAGGCCGGCATCCTGGCCCTCGACCAGGCGATCCAGACCCACGGCGGCAACGGGATGGCCACCGAATACGGGCTGGCCACTCTCTGGGGCCCGGCGCGGCTGATGCGCACCGCGCCTATCAGCCGGGAGATGATCCTCAACTATGTGGCGCAGCACAGCCTGAACCTGCCACGATCGTACTGAGCTTTCTCCATCCCTTCGTGTCCGTTTCGGTGGGCACGGGCGGACGGCAGCGTTCGGGTGGCCGTCGGGGGCCGGGCGCTGCCTCACCAAGCCATTCTCAACGACGAGGAGCCGCCGACGCGGCGGCGGAGGAGGATTACGCCATGGATCGCGGTATCGGTCAGTGGGTCACCAAACGGGCCTTCCTCAACGGGCAGCGCACGGCGTTCGTTTACGGCGACACCAGCATCACTTACTCCGAACTCGAACGGCGCACCAACCAGGTCGCCTCGAGCCTGCTGCGTCTCGGCGTCCGCAAGGGGGACCGGGTGGCCGTGCTCCTGGTGAACTCGGTCGAGTTCACTCGGCTACGCGAAGATCGGCGCCATCACCATCCCGATCAACCTCCGGCTCGCCGGCCCGGAGATCGGCTACATCCTCGCCGGCGCCGGCGCCGGCGTGTTCGTCTTTCACGAGCCGCTCGCGGCGGCGGCGGTCAGCGCGCTGGCCGAGCCGGGGGTCCGGGTCCGCCACACGGTCCGGGCCGGGGGCGCCGCGGCCGCCGGCGAGATCGCCTACACCGACCTGCTCTCCGGCGGTGCCCCCGAGCCTCTCGACAGCGACGTCGACGGCCGCGACTCCGCGTTCATCATGTACACCTCGGGCACCACCGGCCGCCCGAAGGGCGCCATCCTGACCCACGACAACCTGCTGTGGAACGCCGTCAACGTGCTGGGTACCGACCAGGGCCTGCACGGCAGCGACGTGACCGTGGCCGTGGCCCCGATGTTCCACATCGGGGGGCTGGGGGTGCATACGCTGCCGTTGCTCTACGTCGGCGGGACCAGCGTGATCCTTCCGTCGTTCGACCCGGTGGGCACGCTCAAGGCAATGGCCGAGAGCCGGGCCACCGTCCAGTTCATGGTGCCGGCGATGTGGTCGGCGCTGACCCAGGTGCCCGACTTCGACTCCTACGACCTCTCGGCGCTGCGTTTCGCCATGGGCGGTGGCGCGCCAGTTGCCGCTGACCGTCATCGATTTCATGCAGCAACGCGGCGTCCCCTTCACCGAGGGATTCGGGATGACAGAGACTGCACCCATGGTCTCGGTCTTGGACGCCGCCAACATCACGACGCGGGCCGGGTCGATCGGCCGGGTCGCCATGCACGTCGATGCCCGTATCGCGGACGCCGACGACCTGGACGTCCCGGTCGACGGCGTCGGCGAACTCCTGGTGCGCGGACCCAACGTGTTCGTCGGGTACTGGATGAAGCCGGCGGCCACCGCCGAAGCCTAACGCCGGCCACCACGACGAGCGACCCCAAGCTGCCCACGGACGCCCACGCGTCGCGTGGCCTTTGTCATACCCGATACACTCACACCCGCCGGACTCGACACACGACGCCCACCGTCACGACGCCGACCACGGCACCAGGATGTCCAAGAAGCCGCTGAAATCGCGCCCCGCCAGGGTTTTAGTCAGGTATGCAAGGACGTCCCCCGTCCAGACCATCAACGGACTCGTGGAGGCGTCCAGCCCGGCCCCTGTTGGGCTCGACGGCCTCGTCGGGGACGGCCCCGTGACGAGGTTGTCATCCCGATCGCCCAACGCCGGTTCAAAGCGCCCTGAACATCCGGTTTCGTTCTGGCGTGCGATCGGTCACGGCACCCACTTCGAACGCACACAGATGGTCGGGCAAGGCGGTGTGTCCCAGCGGTGACGGGTACATCGTGACCGACGGTGGTGCCCTCACATAGCCGGGACCTCACGTTCTACCTGCCGATTGCGGCCGGGTTCACATTGATCGTGTCGCTGACCATCGAAGCCGAGCACGTCGAGCCGCAGACGGGTCGCGTGCTCGCGGTGAACTGCCGAGCCCACCAGCAGCAGGGCCTGCATGTCATCGATATGGACATCAAGCAAGCCGAGGTCAGCGTCTGCTCGTCCCCGGCTTCGAACGCCATCTGGCCCAGCGCACAACGTATTTCGATCTCATTGACCATAGCAGTACGAATTGGCGCTCAGCTACCACCAAAACGAGCGGCATCAGCCTGGGAGCCGCAAACGACACAGCCCGCAACGCGCAACACACTATGCAAACAGCATCATTCGTTTGACCCACGATGCTCGGCCCCTCGATCGAGCAGGTGACCTTGGAAGCGTCGCCGAAGCTCGGCCTTCATCACCTTGGCCATGGCGTTCTTGGGTAGCTCATCAATGAAGACCACGTGGCGTGGGCATTTGTAGTCGGCGAGGTGATGGCGGCAGAACTGATTGACCCGCTCCGCTGTAAGCTCGCCTTCACCGCCGGTGGTCGACCCAGGCGTGGTTGCGATCACCGCCAGGAGATCCTCACCGAGGTCGGCGTGCGGAACCGCGATAACGGCGGCCTCGAGCACCTCCGGCATCTCGAGCAGCACGCGCTCAACCTCGACAGCAAAAATGTTGTAACCGCCGCGCAGGATCATGTCCTTCTTGCGGTCTGTCAAAAAGACGTAGCCATCGTCAGCGACATAACCTACGTCGCCGGTGTGCAGCAACTCACCGCGCCACAACTCTCGGGTGGGCTGCTCGCCCTTGTAGTAGCTGCGCCGCGCTATCTTCGTCTTAAAGCAGATCTCGCCGACTTTGCCTTGCGGCAGCGAGTTGCCGAGGTCGTCGACCACGACGACCTCGCAACCCACCGGCTTGCCGACAGAACCCGGCCGGGCGAGGATGTCGTCGGGGTCGGGTCCGAGCAGGCAGGTCGCGCCGGCGCCGGCCTCGGTGAGGCTGTAGCCGTTCAACATCTTCACCCCGGGCCAGACTTCCAGCATTCTGCGCACGGTGTCGGGCTGGATCGGCGCTGCCCCGAAGAAGACGAACTGCAGCGAGCTGTAATCGTGGTCGCGCACTGTGGGGTGCTTCATGGCCAAATTCAGCATGGTCGGCACACCCATGATCGACGTGGCGCGGTGGTGCTCGATTGCGGCGAGCAAGTGCTCGGGATCGTAGCGCGGCAGCACGATCTGGGTGATTCCGGCCCGAACACTGAGCAGCATCAGACCGTGGCAGCCCGTGAAGCCAAACAGAGGCACCGCGTGAAGCAGGCTTTCACCAAACAGTGCGCCGAGGACTTGTCCGAGGCTCGCCTGGCCCGGCTCGTCGGCGAGGTTACCTTCGGGCACCAGCACGCCTTTAGGCATCCCGGTGGTACCGGATGTGTAGAGGAGATCCGCAGGGTCATCGGCGGCAGGGGGAGGTTCAAGGTGCGGCACGTCCGTGCACCCCGAGCCCACCACGTCACCGAGGGGGGTGAGGTTGTCGACTGCCTCGCAGCCAGTCACGTAGAAGTGCTCGAGACTGAAGCGACCGCGACGACCACCGATCTCGACTGATTCTCCCGCAGCGAGTGGGGCTACGACGTCGCGGTGGGCCGGGCCGGTGATCACAGCCGCGGCGTCGCTGTGCTCGAGCACAAACAGCTTCTCCGGCGCTGCCCACCGGGTATTGAGCGGCACCGGCACGGCGCCGACTTTGTGGATACCCCAGTACACGGCATTGAAATGCATGGCCTGGTCGTTGGCGAGGAGCATCGCCACCTTCTGGCCGCGGCTCACACCCGCGGCGTGCAATTGGTGGGCGACCCCGCTGGCGGCGACATCAAGCTCACCGAACGTGACAGTGCCGTCGGCAGCGATGACGGCGGTCTTGTCCGGTCGGTCCACCACCACCTGGCGCAGTAAGTCGATCACGGCCATGGTCGGGTCCTCCGAAACATCCGCGCGTGCTCAGCCGAGGGCTTGGAGCACGAGGCCGATCTCGTCGTTGGCCTGCGTCGGGGTAATGGAACCCTCGCGGTCGCAGATCGTCTCGAGGTTGTCCTGGACCGCTTCGACATCCAGTGTCGGCGATGAGAAGCCCTTGGTTACCCCGATGAAGATCTCGGCCACTCGCCCGCCCCCGACGGAGAAGATCCTCGACGTGAGATCGCAGGACTCGTGGCAGAGATACGCGACGACTGGGGCGACCAGTGCCGGGTCGAGCTTCTCCGCGACCGGCCCGAGGAGCTCCTGGGTCATCCGAGTGCGCGCCATCGGCGCGATCGCGTTCGCTGTGATGTTGTACTTCGCGCCTTCCTGGGCGAGGACCCGTGTGAAGCCGACGATTCCCATCTTCGCGGCGCCATAGTTTGTCTGCCCGAAGTTGCCGAAGATCCCGGCGGCGGAGGAGGTGTTGACGATCCGCCCGTAGCCTTGCTCGCGCATCTTGACAAACGCCGGCTGGGTCACCCAAATCGTGCCGTAGAGATGAACATTGATCACCGTCTCGAGGAGCTCGGCGGTGAGGTTGTGTAGAGATTTGTCGCGCAGGATGCCCGCGTTGTTGACGACGATGTCGATCCGCCCGAAGGCGTCGAGAGCCGTCTGGACGATGGCGATCCCGCCCTCTTGGGTCGCCACGCTGTGACCGTCGGCGACGGCCACGCCGCCGGCGGCTTCGATCTCGTAGACGACGGCCTCTGCCGGGGTCGAGTCGGCGCCGACGCCGGCGACGTTGCCGCCGAGGTCGTTGACGACCACTCGCGCGCCGCGCGAGGCAAGCAGCATCGCATGCTCCTTGCCTAGGCCGTTTCCAGCTCCGGTCACGATGGCGACCCTCCCGTCGTAGCTCAGCTCAGCCACGTGATTCCCCTTCCATGCTGTCGCCCCGCAGGGCGGGTTTCTCTTGCTGGTCCGGATCGCTCGGAGCCGGCGGATCGACATCCCATGCGCTGCGGCCCGTCACGTCACGGCCTGAAGGATGTGGATGATGCAGACCGCGCCGGCGCCCATCATGTGGGCTAGCCCGGTTCGAGCACCCTCGACCTGCAGCGGTCCCGCCTCGCCCCGGAGCTGACGGGTCACATCCCAGATTTGAGCCAGCCCGGTCGGCCCACCGGGATGGCCGCGCCCGATCAATCCGCCGTCGGTCGAGAACGGGATACGACCGCCTAGGCTGGTCGCGTTCTCGGCGACAAGTTTGTCTCCTTCACCAGCCTCGCAAACACCGAGCAGCTCGTAGTACATCAGTTCCTCGATCGGGAAGGCGTCGTGCACGTGGGCGAGGTCGAGATCGGCCGGTCCGACGCCTGCCTGTTCGTAGGCTGCCCTTGCTGTGGCCGCGGTCAGCTCGCCTGGACCAACGACTGCACCCATGAAGATGTGGCCGTCGACGAACTGCTCGGACTGCTGCTGGCTGGCGATCACTTTCACCAGCGGGCGCACACCAGCCACGCGCTCTGCGACCTCTCGAGTCGCCACAATGGCGGCCGCAGCTCCAGAGCCGGCGGCGCAGGCCATCTTCGAGGTGTGGGGGTAGGAAATCATGCGCGACGCGAGGACCTCCTCGATGGTCACTTCATGGTCGGCACGACGTTGCGCGTAGGGGTTCAGACGCGCATGGTTCCAGTTCTTCGCCGCGATGGCGGCGAAAGTCTCGACGGCCGTGCCCACCTCGTGCATGCGACGTGTCGCCCACAAGGCGAAGAACGCCGCTGGCAGGATCACCTGGCCGATACCCGGCCCTTTCCCGCCAATGGCCGGGCCTGCACGGTTGAGGTCGTCGAACCCTAGGGCCATCGCGACGTCGACGCCGCCCCCAGCCACCACCTGGACCGCCTCACGGAAGGCGCAGGACCCGGTAGCCGACGCGTTCTCGACGTGGGTGATCGGGATGCCGGTGAGACCGAGATCCTTCGCAAGGGTGACGCCGGCCAGTAGGCCGGCGCCGATGTAGCCGTTGTAGAGGTAGCCGACCTGGTCGAAGCCGATGCCGGCATCATCGAGGGCGTTGATACCCGCCTCGAAGCCCAGATCGGCCGCGGCGGCATCCGGCTGGCCGAAAGGGGTCATCCCGACGCCGATCACATAGACGTTGCGGGCCATCACAGGGGTGCCTCCCGCCCGGCGGGGCCAAAGCGGAACGAGCACAGCTCAATGCCATCGGCATCGATTATGATGGGATAGACCTCAAGCTCCATCGGCATGCCGATCTCCCAGTCCCCCATCTCGCCTCGCAGGACGCACTGCACTCGGACGCCTTCAGGCAGGTCCACCTGGCCGACCCCGTGCCCGTCGCCCGTGAATCCGAACGGGGCCTTGCCCATCCACGCCGACTCGACGTAGGTCCAGGCGAACAGCTCGCCGGTTGTTGACAGCAGGACATCCTCGACTGGGCCCCCCGTCAGCGGACAGCGGCGCCGGCGCGGGAAGAAGTACGTGTCGGCAGAGGGACTGTAGGAACCGATCAACCGCGGCTGCTCGTCGCCGCCGGGCATCGTGAAGTAGCCGTCTTCGAGCGGTCGACGCATCGTGCGGGGGCCTCCGGTCCTGTGGTCAACATGCGGCACCGGGGGTGTAAACACCTTCGCAACGGTGCCCTGGTGGGCGGGACACGCGTACCAGGCCCGTGAGTCGCTGACGCTTCTCGCGGGTCAGCGGTGCGGCACATGCCCGCGGGCCCGCGACGTTGTCGTATCGGGTGAGCATGCCCAACGCGATCCCGCCGGGGCGGCGAGGCACTGGTCATTGCCCAACTCCCGTCTGATTTCCGCCCCATCATTAGTCGCTGACGGACTCAGTGTAACCCACCGTAGCGCTATCTATAGTAGCGTTCCGCAACAGTGCATACCGACTTATCCGCCTGGTCGCCTGGCCGCGATCGACGGCTGTTACGCACGTCGATTCCACCTGTCGGGCGGTTGCGGCGAGTTGACCACACTGCTGAACGGTGCCCGGTCCCCGCCGTACAAGTGGGCGCACTGAGCGCGTCGATCGAGCACGTGCGGTTTTCGCTGGACCTCGATATCGTCTCGGTCAACAAGATCGCTTCCATGCTGGAACGTGCCATCGAGAACACCACCCCGGCAATGCCGCAGGCAGTCGAACACGCACCTCCCCGCTTCTCTCGCGATCCACACGGATTCACTTCCACCACACCAATAGTCACTGTCGTAGTCGACGCCGAGTCTGAGGAAACCCGCGGCGAGCGGGCGGTTATGTCAGTCCCATCACCCTGGCAAGCGAAATGTCATTGCCAAACGAAGGCGACCAGTAGGTCAATGATTACTGAAGCCCTGGATATTAGAGGTTATCCGTATGTATCGAAAAGCGCTGATTCACAATAGGTTTGGCGCTGAACAATCGTCACAGTGACGTAACGCTCATGGCATATTCTGTCCAATAGAGTTGTTGGCAGAGGCGGTCCGGTCGATCTTCTTCGCTCTGGACGACGGCGAGATACACGAGATCCGCCAGGTCCTCCAAATCAACCGGTACCTGACCGACTACTCATCGCGGCGGAAGCCGGTCCGCTCTTCATCATCGACGGCGCCAATCGGTCTTGGTGCGATGCGGCGTGCAGTCGGGTCATCCGCGCGAACGCTATTTCCAGGTCGTTTTTGCTGAGCTGAGCGTGGGCGTTCATCGCTGATCGCGGCGCGAGACCTGCTACTTCAGCGCGCTGACCAGGGGCAATCCGTCACACACCACACAATAAAGCTAGTGGTAGCGTAGCGCTACTGCTAGTACACTTGGGTATGAACCGAATGTGGCGTTGAAGGGAAACAGCATGGTCGTGCCGCGCATCGAGGGGCGCGCCGTCCAGCGTGTCCTGCAGAATCACGGGCTGGTGCTCGGCCTCGACGACTCCAGCGAATTGGTCATCTCCAGACCGCTGCGTCTTACTTTGCCGGTCACGGGCGACGATCTCTTGCAGGAATCCACCATCGACCCGGGCCGGCTTCCCGTGACGCAATGCCCGCTGCTCGATATTGCCGGAGCCACGTGCACGCGCGCTGCCTGCGACGAGGACGGTCACCTGCACCTGGAATTCTCCAGTGGCCATCGAATCGATGTGGCAGGCGACGAGGCAGGCGCCGCGTGGGGGCTGTACGGCAGCCACCAGGTCTATCGGGCAGCCGCCAGACGTCCGAGGATCGTCCGCTGGCGGACCGAGGCGACCGGTGCTGTCCTGGCGGCATGGCACCGCATTTTGCTCATGTCGGCGGGCAACGGACGCCAAGCGCGCCGGCACTACCCGCGGCGTCTCCATTATCTCGAGGGCGCCTGCATGCAGCGCGAGATGCGCCGCCTGTGAACCTGTCGGATGCCGCGCTCACCGCCGCGAGTGTCATCTCGTGCCGATTTCGGTGTGGGCGTACCGCATGAGTACGAACTGTGTCGCCGCTCCGTGTGCGACCCGTGCGTCCCCGGCAACCGCACGCTGGCGGTGACGCGGCTACGTGTGCGACTGTGCACGTCCCGCCGCCAAGCGCACGTGGCGGTGACGCGGCACCAGCTGCCCGACGTGCCATCGCCAGCGGAGTGAACGCCGGTGTCTGTGCGCTACGCGTTGTAGCATGGGTGCAGCCTCCGCTTGGAGTAGAAGTTAGCCAGGAGTCCGCTCGCCTATGGCCGCGATCGATCCGGCCGAACCGCCGGTGCCCGCGTTTGATGACGCCGTCGACGACGACGATGTGGATCCGCGCAAGCTCCGGTCACGCGCTCGCCTCTTGGATGCGGCCACGTCGCTGCTGATGAGCGGCGGCGTGGAAGCGGTCACCGTTGAAGCGGTCACCCGACTGTCCAAGGTGGCGCGCACCACGATGTATCGGCACTTCAAGAGCACCACCCACCTGCTTGCGGCCGCGTTCGAGCATCTGTTGCCCCAAGTCATTGCGCCGCCGGCCACGGGCGACTTGGGTGATCGGCTCATTGAGTTGCTCGAACGGCAGGCCGCGCTCATCGATGAGGCGCCGCTGCACTTGACGACGTTGTCCTGGCTGTCGCTTGGACCCGGCGATCCCGACAGCGACCGGCACAAGCCGCTGGCCGGCCTGAGCGCCCGTGTCGTCGAGCAGTACCGCCAACCCTTCGACGAGCTACTGGCAGGCCCGCAGGCTCGCGCCGAACTCGATGACTTCGACATCACTTTGGCCATCATTCAGCTGATCGGGCCGATCGTTTTCGCCAAGCTCACCGGCATGAAAGCGCTCACTCACACAAATCGCGTCCGCATCGTCGACGATTTCTTGCTGGCCCACCGCATCACAGGCACGGGATCGGCGTAATTACATCCCCCCGGGGCGGCCCCCCCTCAGTTCACCTCAAGTCTTCGGCACAGTCGACCCGAGGCAACCGGCGGCACCGCGATTCACGTATGCTACTCGTAGTAGCGTAGCGAAACTGCCTTACCAGTCGGTCTGGGCGTCAAGTCAAATTGGTCTGGGGTGTCATGCCAAACACTGATGCGTCACGCCCTTTGCTGTCGCGGGGTCAGAAGTGGACGCTAGTGGTGTCGTGCCTGGGGGTGGCGTTGGTCATCGGGTCGATGGCCGCCTTATATACGTCGTTGGCGGACATTGCCGCCGACACGGGCGCCAGCCAGAGCCAGCTGACCTGGATCGTCGATGGATACACCCTGGCGGTGGCGTGCCTGGTGTTGCCCGCGGGCGCGGTCGGTGACCGCTATGGCCGGCGCGCGGTTCTGCTCGGCGGCTTGGTGGTGTTCTCCGCAGCGTCGGCGGTGCCGCTGGTGGTCCAGGATCCGGCCTGGTTGATCGGCGCTCGCGCCCTCGCCGGTGTTGGCGCCGCGTTTGTGATGCCCTCGACCCTGTCGATCATGACCGCCGAATTTCCGGCACACCAACGCCCCCGAGCCGTGGCGATCTGGGCCGGCGTGGCCGGTTCGGGAGCGATCTTGGGCATTTTTTGCTCGGGGCTGCTACTGCAACTCTGGTCATGGCAGTCGATCTTCGTCGGACTGACCGCAGCCGGGGTTGTGTTGCTGATCGCAGCGCTCACCGTCTCCGAGTCGCTGGAATACGCCCATCCCGACATGGACTATGTCGGCTCGCTCACCGTCGCCGTCGCCATCGGCCTGATCGTCATCGCGCTCACCGAGGCGCCCCACCGCGGCTGGACAGACCCGCTGGTCCTGGTTCTTTTTGCGGGCGGCGCCGTCGCGGCGGCGATCTTCGCGGTCGTCGAGTTGCGCCGCGCGCATCCGCTGCTGGACCTGCGGTTGTTCGCCGACCGTGGTTTCGGCAGCGGCACGCTGTCGATCACGTTGCAGTTCCTGGTCCTGTTTGGCGTGTTTTACGTGCTGATTCAGTACCTGCAGCTCATCGTCGGCTACGAACCGTTTCGTTCCGCTCTGGCACTGGCCCCGGTCATCGTACCGATTGTGGGCATCTCGCTGCTCGCGCCCTGGCTGGCCGAGCGGTTGGGCCTGCGCGTGCTGATCGTGCCCGGCATGCTCGCGATCGCCGCGGGAATTTTTCTGGCCAGCCGCCTCGAGATCGATTCAAGTTACACCAGCTTCCTGTGGGCACTGCTGATCATGGGCACAGGCCTCGGGCTATCCATGGCTCCAGCGACCGCAGCGATCGTGGCCGCCACACCGGTCGAGAAGCAGGGGGTGGCCGCGGCGGTCAACGACGCCGCGCGTGAAGTCGGCGCGGCGGTCGGCATCGCCATCGCCGGCAGTGTATTGGCCGCCGGCTACACCAACCGGATCACGCCGGCCCTGTCCAGCCTGCCCGGCCCGGCGCGAGAACCGTTCTCCGATTCCCTGGCCGCCGCGCTGCAGGCCGCCGACCAGTCCGGGCCCGCGCGCGAACAACTCGCCACCATTGCCAAATCGGCGTTCATGCACGGCTACGAGCACGCCGGTGTCGTGTTGTCCGGTATCACCGTGGCGAGCGCTCTGATCTTGGCGATCTGGGCTCCCGGACGCCGCGACGCGACAGGGAGCAATGCCGAATCACGTTGCGACGACCAAGGTCCCGGAACCACCGCATCACCGCACACGCACATACACACCGACGATGACAGCGTCTCGATGCCGGATACTCACGATGCATCGAAGGCGAGTTACCAACAGGGGGAAAGGTTCGACGACTCAACGTGACTACACCGATGCCAGGACAGCCGCAGCCGGTGCTGCTGCCGTCGCACACTGCGACGTGCATGGGATGCGGCCCGGACAATCCCCACGGGCTGCATCTGAGGGTCTACCGCAGCGGCGATCAGGTCTACAGCGATGTGACGTTCGACGAACGCCACGTCGGCGCACCGGGGCTGGCGCACGGCGGCGCGGTCGCCGCCGCGTGCGATGACCTGCTGGGGTTCACCCTGTGGATCGCGCGCACGCCCGCCGTGACGCGCAGCCTCACCGTCGAATATCTGCTGCCGGTGTCCCTGCATCAGCCACACCGCATCGCCGCACACATCACCGCCCGCGATGGCCGCGCACTGCACCTCACCGCGACGGGTACCGGTGGCGACGGGATCACCCGGTTCACCGCCACCGCCCTGTTCATCTCGGTGGACACCGACCATTTCGCCATCCACGGGGATCTGGCTGGCTTCGGTGCGCTGCTCGACCGCTTCACCCGAACCAGCGGACCCCGCACCGATCCACCCAATCCGGTATCGTGACTGCCCCCGATTTACGCCCGCGCGTCAAAAGCCTCCTTCCCGAAGCGGATTCGTCGTCCGCTCGAGGCACTGCCATCATGGCCCGACACCCCCGCGCGATGACGCCTCGCCGAGAGGCGATTCTGAATGCGACGCTGATCGCAGCCGGCGCCGGTGGTTATGAGGCAGTGCAAATGCGCGCGATAGCCCAGCGTGCGGGCATCGCAGTGGGCACGCTTTATCGCTACTTTCCGTCCAAGACGCACCTGCTGGTAGCGGCGTTGACGCGCGAATTTCAACGCCTCGACGCGGTGTGTGATTGGGCTGCCACCGGCGCCACACGCCAGCAGCGGCTGAACCGGCTCACCACACGCCTGCACGACGAATGGCAGCGCGCCCCCCTGCTCACCGAAGCGATGACCCGAACGTTCCTGGCCGCCAACGCGACCGCCGCCTCCGAGGTCAATCAGGCTGCCACGGTGATCGAGCGGGTGCTGGCGCGCGCGCTCGGCGGTGGACAAGCCTCGACCCAGGACCGGCAGGTCGCCGGACTCATCGCCGACGTCTGGCTGGCCAACCTTGCCGCGTTCATCGGCCAGCGAGCCTCGGCCACCGAAGCCCGCGACCGCATCGAGTGGGCCACCCGGCGAATCCTCGCCAGCGACGCCGCGGGGTCGCGCACGCTCGATGAGCAGAATGGCGAGCCGGAGCTCTGATGAGCGATCCCAACACGCAGTCTTCGAGAACCGGCATCACGCCTGTCCACGGGTGCGCCGCGCTGAGGCCGATCCGAGTGGTTCCAGCGAGTACAGCGCACCGCTCGCGCGGCTGGCCGGGTTCACCATCCGGCACAAGGTCTTGGTGATCGGGGCCTGGGTCGCGGTCGCCGTGGGATTGGCGCTGCTGTTCCAGCAGCTGGAGACGGTGGTGCGCCAGCAGTCGGCGCAGCTGATTCCCCGCGATGTGCCGTCGTTTCAGACGGTGGACCGGATGAAGGCCGCGTTCGGCGAACAGGGCTTCAAGACGATGGTATTCGTCGCAATGGAAGACCCCGCCGGTCTCACGCCTTCGGCACGACAGCGATACAAGCAGCTGGTCTCGCGGCTGCGGGCCGACAGCAGCCACGTCCTGCTCGTCCAGGACCTGCTCGCCGATCCGGTCACCCAATCCCAGGCGCTCAGCGGCGACCGTAAGGCGTGGTACCTGCCGGTCGGGGTGGCCGGCACCCTGGGCGATCCCACCGCCGCCGAATCCGTGCAAGCCGTCCGCGACACCGCCGGCGAGGCGTTCACCGGCTCGGCAACCAACGCATTCGTGACCGGGCCCCCGTAACATTTCACGACCAGATCGCCTCCGCCGAACACGACCTGCTGTTCATGTCAGTCGCCACCGCAGCCCTGATCGCGGTTATCCTGTTAATCGTCTACCGGTCAGTGTTCACCGCGTTATTGCCGCTGCTGGTCATCGGCGTGTGCAGTCGCCGTCCTGTTCGGATTTCTGGCCACCGTGACACTGCTGCCGCCAGTGTTGGCGCAGGCCGCCAAACGCGGCATCGGCGAACCGAAAGCCGACCGCACCCGCCGCTATTGGAACAGTGTCGCCGTGTCGGTGGTACGCCGCCCCGTGCCGCTGCTAGCCACCAGCCTGGTCATCCTTCTCGCACTGTGTGGTGTGGCGGCGACGATGAAGATCAGCTACGACGACCGCAAAGGCCAACCGGCCACCACCGCCAGCAACCAGGGCTATGAACTGCTGGACCGCCACTTCCGCAAAAGACATCGTCATCACCGAATTCCTGGTCGTGGAAAACCCCACCGACATGCGCACCGGCAAGGGCTTGGCTGACCTCGACGAAATGGCCTCCCGCGTCTCCCAGGTCCCGGGGGTGACCAAGGTCTCCGGCGTCACCCGCCCCACCGGGACGCGCCTGGACCAAGCCCAATTGGCGTGGCGGTCAGCCAACTCACCTCCGGCGCACAAGCCCTAGCCACCGGCGTACACACCGTCGCTGATAGCAACATCCAAATGCTGTCTGGCATGAGCCACCGCCGCGCCCCGTGACCGACCATCCTGACTACGCGGTCGGATGGACCTTCCTCCAGGACCAGCGCGGCCGATTGAATCGACTACACGACTCCCGGGTGGCGTTGGCCCGCACCTACCTGGACTGCCAGGCGTCAGGTTCGCCCACCAGACCGATCGGACGCTGGCAGCACCACCTCCCCGCTGATCGGGACACTGCGGTCGCGTCCAGATCCCGGTGTAAAAGCAGGGCCAAGCTCGGCGCTTCGCTGCCAGCATACGAGCGGCTGGACTCGGCGCGGCAGGTTCCCTCAAAGTACGTCTCCGTTGTGTCACGGATAGCGGGAGCTCACCGAGAATCAATTCGTACCAGTCGACTGAGACCCCGCAGGTCAGTGATATGCCTCGCCGTGAGCTACACGATGTCGGTTGGCGAGCCTGCCGACAACTGTCCGGTTGGGGTTGCCCAAGTGAGTGCTCTGCCGTGCCCATGCTCGGATCGTGTGGACGTCCGTCGCCAAGGCAGCAGAGACATCTCACGTAGGTGCGTTCGGTGTGGTCGAAAATCAACGCCGGCCGGTCTGGATGCCGACGAGCGTTGCGTGCTAGTTCACCGCCCAGGGTGGCCACGGTTCCTCCGCTGCCAAGTTTGGGTTGAAGTCTGGCAACATAACGACCTCCAATCGCAGTACAATCGTACTGAATAATATGCATGTGTACAAGGTGATCGTGTGATGGTCCTTTATTCGTTCCCCGGCGGGAGGTGTTCCATGATCGATCCGCGTGCGACCGGTGAGGATCTGACTGCCAAGGCACGCATCCGCAACGCGGCCCTCGACCTTTTCGCCGATCGCGGAGAGGAACGCGTCTCCTTGCGTGCGGTCGCCGCGGCCGCCGGGGTCACGGTCGGGTTGGTGCAGCACCACTTCAAGACCAAGGAAGGGCTGCGCGCCGCCGTCGAACAGCTGGTGGTCGACTATTTCGCCCACGCCGTTGCGCAGGCCCCGGGTGACGGAACCGCGGCACAGATCGCGGCGGCACGTGATGAGGCCGTGCGCCGCATGCTCGAAACGCACCCGCCCGTCGTCAACTATGTTCGCCGGGTCATTCTGGATCCCGCCCGCGGTGACGGGCAACTGATCGAGCGGCTGACCGATCTGGCCCGGCGCGAGATCGTCAAGCTCCGCGACTCCGGCGTCGCCTCGACGGCACCGTCGGAATCGACGCAGGTCATCCGGGTCATGGTCCGCCAACTCGGACAGCTGCTGCTGCAACCGATGGTCGACACCATGTGGCAGGAGCTGCACGACCGCGGAGCATCCGGCGACAGCAAACCGGTACTTTCGGTGACCATCGGTCAGCCCGGGGAGTTGTCGGAAGATTCTCAATCCGGTCACTGATCGGCCTGGGGTGGACTCGGGCCGCTCGCGCGGCGATCCGCCTCATCAATCTCCCTCGTCCGAAGTCGGTTGTACAGCTGATCCCATTACTTGTACATTAAGTCAGTAGACTATACAGTAGTACAGACTTATGGAGGGAGAGCGGCGATGCAGGGCGGTCTGAACGGCGTTCGCGTCGTCTCGCTGGCGGTCAACATCCCCGGCCCGCTCGCGGCAGCACGCCTGGCGGGCCTCGGTGCGTCGGTGACCAAGGTCGAACCTCCCACCGGCGACCCGCTGGCTGCCGTAACGCCCGACTGGTACGCCGAGCTCGTCGCCGATCAGCAGATCCTGGTGCTGGACCTCAAGAACGAGGCGGATCGCGAGAAGCTGGACAGCGAACTGACCGGCGCGGATGTGCTGCTCACCGCGATGCGCCCCTCGGCGCTACGCCGGCTCGGCCTCGGCGACGCACCCGGCAGGTATCCCGGACTGTCCCACGTGGAGATCGTCGGCTACGACGGCGACCTCGAGGAGCGTCCCGGTCATGACCTGACGTATCAGGCGTCATACGGCACCCTGCAGCCGCCGGCGATGCCCCGGGTTCCGGTTGCGGATCTGCTGGGCGCCGAACGTGCGGTGTCGGCGGCCCTGCTGGCCTTGTACGCGGCGCGGGACGGCGGAGCCGGCCAGCACTGCCGGATCGTGCTGGCGGACGCGGCGGCCGACGCCGGCGCGGGGGTGCGGCACGGCCTCACCGGCCCCGGCGACCCGCTCGGTGGAGCGATGCCAACCTACGGCATCTACGCCAGCGCCGACGGCTACATCGCCTTGGGCGCCATCGAACCGCATTTCCAGCAGCGAACCCTGGCGGCGCTGGGCGCGGTCGACAGCCGTGAAGACCTGGCACGGGTGTTCGCCGGACACAGCACCCGGCACTGGGAAGAACTCGCCGAGAAGGTGGACATCCCGATCGTCGGTGTGCGCATCGGCGAATGTCCGCACCCCCAAGGAGAGATGAGAACGTGAATACTCGCGAAGCGGTGATCGTCGGGGCCGTCCGCACCCCGGTGGGCAGACGCGGCGGCGCGCTGAGCCGGTGGCACCCGGCCGATCTGCTGGGCCACACCCTGCGATATCTGGTCGAGCACACCGGAATCGATGCCGCGGCCATCGACGACGTGATCGCCGGCTGCGCGCTTTCGCACGAGCACCAGAGCGGCAACATTGCACGCCACGCGGTGCTCGCGGCGGGGCTGCCCGAATCAGTGCCCGCCATCACCATCGACCGGCAATGCGGATCGGGTCAGCAAACCGTCAATTTCGCGGCATTCGGCATCGCCGCCGGCGTCTACAACGTGGCGATCGGCTGCGGGGTGGAGTCGATGTCACAGGTGCCGATCCCAGTGGCGTTCGCGCCGGGCGCGCCACTGGGTCCGCAGTACTCACCGGGCGAGTTGGCCCGCTACAACGGCCGGCTGGTCGCCCAGGGAGCGGCCTCGGAGCTGATGAACGTCAAATTCGGCCTCTCCCGCGACCAGCTCGACACCTACAGCATGCGCAGCCACCAGCGGGCCCTCGCGGCCACCCGGGCCGGCAAATTCCAGAACCAACTGGTGCCGATCACCGTGGACCCGCTCGACCCGCAGTCCGCGACGGTCAGTGCCGACGAGGGAATCCGCGAACAGCTCGACCCCGCCAAGATCGCCTCCCTCAAGCCGGTCTTCGCGGTCGACGGCCGCACCACCGCGGCCAACTCCTCGCAGGTCAGTGACGGGGCGGCGGCGCTGCTGATCGCCGACCGCGGCTACGCGCAACGCCACGGGCTAACTCCGCGGGCCCGGCTCCAGGCGATGACGGTCGCCGCGGCGGATCCGGTCGTGCAGTTCACCGCGGTGATAGACGCCACCCACCGGGCACTGCGGACCGCGAACCTGAGTATCGGCGACATCGACCTGTTCGAAGTCAACGAGGCCTTCGCCGGGGTGCCGCTGATGATGCAGCGTGAGTTCGGCATTCCCGACGACAAGTTGAACGTCAACGGCGGCTCGATCGCGATCGGGCACCCGCTCGGCTCGACCGGGGCGCGGATGCTCACCGACCTGCTGTGCGAACTCGAGCGCACCGGAAAACGCTACGGCCTGCAGACGATCTGCGAGGCGGGCGGAACCGCCAACACCACGATCATCGAGCGGATCTAAGGCACCGACGTGGCTGCCGACACCGTCAAAGGCCTCCCGTCCACCCACGGAGACCACTACCAGCTCAACCTGACAAACCTGATCAGGCACGGGGCACGCACCTACCCCGAACAGCAGGTCGTCTACCGCACCGCCGACGGCGGCTGGGACCGCTACACCTACCGCGACCTGTACACCCGGGTCAAGCGGGCGGCCAACGTGCTCAAGGGGCTCGGCGTCGGCCCCGCCGACGCCGTCGGCGTACTAGACTGGAACAGCAAGCGCCACCTCGAACTCAGCTGGGCGATTCCCGGTTTGGCCGCGGTGCTGCTGCAGATGAACCTGCGGCTCGGCATCGAAGACCTGGCCTACGTCACCGACCACGCCGATGCGCAGTGGATCCTGGTCGACGAGAGCCTGCTGCCGATCGCCGAGCAGCTGGCCCCACACGTGCCCACGGTCAAAGGCTGGATCGTGATGTCGGACCGCCCGCTGTCGGAGATCGACACCTCACTGTCTGACGTCTTGCACTTCGAGGACCTGATGGCCGGCGCCGACACCGAGATCAGCTGGCCCGTCATCGACGAAACCTCAACCTTCAGCGCGTGTTACACCTCCGGGACCACCGGACGGCCGAAGGGTGTCTATTACTCGCACCGGGGTGCTTACCTGCACGCGATGGCGATGACCGCCGCGGTCGGCCTGCGTCGCGAGGACACCGCGATGCTGATCACCCCGATGTTCCACGGCCAGTCGTGGGGGCTACCCCAGGCCACGATGTGGGCGGCGGCGAAGGTGGTCTTGCCCGGCCGCTACCTGGCCGAAAACACCGCACTGCTGGTCGACACGATGATCGCGGAGGAGGTGACCGTCGCAAACGGTGCGCCGGCCATCTTCCAGCCGATGCTGGACTACATCAAAACCCTCGATGTGAAGCCGGATTTCAGCAGGGCCAGGCTGGTGTCGGGTGCGACGGAGCCGGCGAAGTCGATGATGCGGGGGTTCCACGACCTGACCGGCGCGGATTTCGTGCACGCCTACGGCGCGACCGAGACCACGCCGCTGATCACCGTGAACATGGGCATCAAACCTTCGTTGCGCGACACCTTGTCTGAGGACGAGAAATGGGACCTCAAACGCTTCCAGGGGTTGCCCACCTCCGGCGTCGACATCCGGATCGTCGGCGCGGACGGCAACGACCTGCCGCACGACGGCAAGAGCGTCGGCGAGGTGTTGATGCGCGGTCCCTGGGTCATCGAGCGGTACCACAAACTCGACGACGACGCCGACCGCTTCCTCGACGGCTACTGGCGCAGCGGCGATGTGGGCACGATCCACCCGGACGGGTATCTCAAGATCACCGACCGGCTCAAGGACGTGGTCAAAAGCGGCGGCGAATGGATTTCGTCGATCGACATGGAGAACGCCATCGTCGGGCATCCGCTGGTGGCCGACGCCGCGGTGGTGGGCATCGCCCACCCGAAATGGCAGGAACGCCCCTTGGCGCTCATCGTGCCGGCCGAGGGCGCCGAGCTGACCCGCGAGGACATCGTCGGATGCCTGGAGGGGCTGTTCGCCAAATGGCAGCTGCCCGACACGGTTTTGTTCGTCGACCGATTGCCGCGCACCAGTGTCGGCAAGCTGGACAAGAAGGTGCTGCGGGCCGAGTACGCCGGCATCTACCAGGAAGGAACCCCGTGACCGCGCAGATCCTGCAGTCGACCCGCGACGGCGCCGTAGCCCTGCTGGAGATCAACCGACCGAAAGCGAAGAACAGCCTCAACGATGAGCTGCTGGCGGCGATGGCAGCCGAACTGGCGACGTTGCGCCGCGACGATACGGTGCTGGCCGTGGTCATCGCCGGCGTCGACGGAATGTTCTGCGCCGGTGCCGATATCACGGCCCTCGACGAGATCCGGGCCAGGGCGCTGGTGACCGGGGACTCCGCCGAGAGCTTCTGGTCGGTGCTGTCGGAGTTCCCCAAGCCGGTCATCGCGGCGGTCGAGGGCTTCGCGCTCGGCGGCGGCTGTGAGCTGGCGGCCGCCTGCGACATCGTCATCGCCGGCAAGTCGGCCCGGTTGGGGGTTCCTGAGGTGCGCATCGGGGCCATCCCGGGCGCCGGCGGAACCCAGCGGATCATCCGGGCGGTCGGCAAGGCCAAGGCCATGACGATGCTGTTGACCGGCGATCCGCTCACCGCCGATCAGGCGTGCGAGGCCGGGCTGATCGCCGAGGTGATCGCCGACGGCGAGGCCGTGGCGCGTGCGGTGGCGATGGCACAACGCATCGCAGAGAACTCACCGCTGGCGGTCGCGCTGGCCAAAGACGCCGCCCTGCACGCCCTCGAAACCTCGTTGACGCAAGGACTCGAACACGAGAAGAGGAATTTCTACGTGGCGGTGCACTCCGCTGACTCACGGGAGGGCCAGGCAGCCTTCCTGGCCAAGCGTGCACCGCGATTCACCGGAAAGTAGGAGAAAGATGCCCGGACTGCTGTTCCCCGACTACGTCTCCCCGTGGGAGACCGACGATCACAGACTGCTGCGCAAACACGCCGCCGCGTTCTTCGCCAAGGAAGCCACCCCCAATCAGGCCCGGTGGGCCAAACAGCAGCAGGTGGACCGGGAGTTCTGGAACAAGGCCGGCGATGCCGGCCTTCTGGGCCTCGACCTGCCCGATCAATACGGCGGCGGCGGTGGCACTTTCAGCCACGAGGCGGTGATTTTGCAGGAGCGCGCCTACGCCTACGACACCGCGTTCGGTTACGCGGTTCACTCGACCCTGGCCTCGCACTACATCTCCGCGTATGCCACCGATGAGCAGAAGCGCCGGTGGATCCCCAAGATGGTCAGCGGGGAGATGGTGCTAGCGGTCGCGATGACCGAGCCCGGCACCGGCTCGGATCTGCAGGCGATTCGCACCACCGCGGTCCGCGACGGCGACGAGTACGTCATCAACGGGTCGAAGACGTTCATTTCCAACGGATCCCACTGCGACCTCGTGGTGATCGTCGTCCGAACCGAGCCGGGACTGTCGCTGATCGTGGCCGAAACCGAAGGCCTGCGGGGGTTCCAGCGGGGCAGGGTGCTGGAGAAGATCGGCCAGCACGGCCAGGACACCAGGGAGCTGTCGTTCACCGACATGCGGGTGCCGGCCGCGAACCTGCTCGGCGGCGTCGAGGGCAACGGCTTTGCCCAGTTACTCGAGCAGCTTCCCCGCGAGCGGCTCACCCTCGGCGTCGAGGCGGTCGCGATGACCGAGGCCGCCGTCGTCGAGACCGTCCGCTACGTCAGGGAACGCACCGCGTTCGGCAAGCCGCTGCTGGACTTCCAGAACACCAAATTCGTGCTGGCCGAATGCAAAGCCGAGGTGCTCGCCGGCAAGACGCTCATCGACCACTGCATCGATTTGTACCAGGACGGAAAGCTCGATGCCGCGACGGCGTCGATCGCCAAGTTATGGGGCTCGGACAAGCAGGTCGAGGTGATCGACAAGTGCCTGCAGCTGTTCGGCGGCTACGGCTACATGATGGAGTATCCGATCGCGCAGCTGTACGCCGCGGCGCGGGTGCAGAAGATCTACGGCGGCACCAACGAGATCATGAAGGTTCTCATCGCCCGCAGCCTGTAGCCATGCGGCAGAGTCGGAGGACGTTATCACATGGACATTGCCGGTAGCAGCGCACTGGTCACCGGTGGCGCATCCGGACTCGGGCTGGCCACCGTGCAGATGCTCGCGAAGGCCCGGGCCGGTGTGGTCGCCGTCGATCTGCCGACGGCCGACACCGCCGAACTGAAACGGCTCGGCGACGCCGTGCGATTCGCGGCCGCCGACGTCACCGACGAGGCCGCGGTGACCGCGGCAGTCGATGCCGCCAACGCCGACAAGACATTGCGCATCGTGGTCAACTGCGCCGGAATCGCCAACGGCATCAAAACGGTCAGCAAGAAAGGCCCTTTCCCGCTCGACGCCTTCGAGCAGGTCGTCAAGGTCAACCTGACCGGAACCTTCAACGTCGTGCGGCTGGGTGCCTATGCGATGTCGCAGAACGATCCCGTCGGCGGTGAGCGCGGCGTCATCGTCAACACCTCCTCGGGGGCGGCCTTCGACGGCCAGATCGGGCAGGCGGCGTACTCGGCGTCCAAAGGCGGAGTGGCCGCGGCGACCCTGCCGTTAGCCCGTGATCTGGCGTCGTATCTAATCCGGGTCAACACCATCGCCCCCGGCTTGTTCCGCACCCCGCTGCTCGGCTCGCTTCCCGAGGCTGCGCTGAGCGCCCTGACGGCGCTGGCGTTGCATCCGGGCCGGCTCGGCGACCCGCCGGAGTTCGCGCACCTAGTCAAGGCGATCGTGGAGAACCCGATGCTCAACGGTGAAACGATCCGTCTCGACGGCGCGGTCCGCATGCCCCCGAAGTGAGCTTCTGGCGACGATGGCGCGCGGAGACACCCGCACCGGCGTCGTAGAGTTCTTGTTCAGTAGCTCCAGCCGCGTCACCATGGACCGCATCCTGCCGCACGGCGGTGCCGGTGTCGGATGCTGCCTGATGTTGTTGGTGCCCGGCGCTGGAAAGACACTGAGCGCAGCATCGTAGGAAGGGCACGTCGAGCTGGTGTGCTCCAGCAGATGCGCTCGCCGACAGTTTGTCGTCAGCGTGCCCAGAGCGAGCTGGCCGGTAGGGCCGCAAGCCGCCGGACCGAACGGGGTGGTTTCCGGCGCTGCGGCGAGCAGGACGCCGAACTGAATCAGGTACAGATTTCACGCCGGTCCGTGTCGGCTACAGGCCAGCTTGTGCTGGTGTCAGCAGGTATATTCGCGGCCTGTCACCAAGGTGAGACATCTCTGTAGGAATTCCTACCAGCGTCCGCAGGGGGATCCCTTACTGAGACGGTTGGCGTCGCGGCGCGAGGTCTCTACGCGGTGGCGGAGATGGGATCTGCCTGGTCGGTGTCGCCACTCATGGTGGAGGGCGGCTGCAGTTTGCGAGGTGGGTCGAGGAGTGATCGGCGTGGGTCTTGCAGCAGTCGGGTGCCGGCCGGTGTCATGGTGAGGCCGCGCCAGCCGGCCGAGGCGCGGTCGAGCACCGCCCACTTCTGAGACCGTGGATTTGGAGATCGCGGCCTGATCGCCGAGTACTTCGGCGAGGGTGGCTTGCACGTCGCGCACCGACAGCCCGCGGACGAACGAGGCGATCACCAGCGTTTCCAGGGCGTTGGTTTTCGTCACGTGCTTGCCGAACAAGCGGGAGGCGAACACTTCGGTGGTGCCGCGTAGTTTCGGCCGCTCCAATGTGACCGGCCCGGTGGTGGTTTTGACCGTTACCGGTCGATACCCGTTACGCGAACCGCCATTAGCCTCGGGACAGGCGGCGGTGCGTTGGTAGCGTTCGCGACCGAGGAACTCGGTGACCTCAGCCTCCAGCGCTGCTTGCATCAGTAGTTGGGCGCCGAGGCGAGCAACCTCTTCGAGGATCTCCGGCAACTCCCGGTCCTCGGCGAACAGGGCATCGATTTTGGTGCGGATACGGTCGGTGGCTGATACTCGGACAGGCACGGGCGTGACTCCTTCTTCGCAAACTTGCAAGTCGTGAAGCGGAACCTACGCCCGTGCTCCCTATTTACACCGGATCCCGGACACGACCGGACACTGCCGCACTCGAGCTTCTCGACGCGGCGGTGGCCGGCCTGCAGATCCCAGACGCCGTCGCGGCGCGCTGGGGACTTGACCTGACGGCAGCGCCGCTGGATATGAGCAGATGAGCACCACGCCCACGTTCTTCAGTCTCCACGGTGTCGATGGTGCGCCATTCGACCCTCAAACAGTGTGGCGGGAAAAGGAATCCACCGGACTGCTGACGATTCCGATCGGCGTGGATCCCGAGGGTTCACCAGTCGTCTTGGCCTTCACCCTGTGGACGAGCCTTGACGATCACGTCGCCGTTGTCGGCGCTCCCGGCGCCGGTACAACTACAGTGCTGCGAACCATCATGCTGTCCCTGTCCCTGTCGCGATCCGAGGATCTGATCAACTTCCTTGTCGCAGAAGGTAAAGCAGGCGGCCAAGAGTACGCTGACGCGCCCGAGTTGCCACACTGCATCGGCCATGTGACCTTCACTCGCGACCAGACCGCCCGGCTCGCAGGACGATTGGCCGACGCACTGGAATGCGAAGTCGATCGTCGAGAAGAACTCCTTCGCACGGCAGGAGCCGCCAACCTTGACGACTACCGCCAAGACCTCAAATTGCGCTCCGATATCGAACCACTGCCGGACACCTTAGTCATTCTTGACGACACCCGGCTGCGGCCAGGATTCGACGCAGCGCTGCAGTCCCTGATCGCCCGCGGGCATCGGCTAGGAATCCGGCTCGTCGTCGGTATCCCCTACCCGCAATGGCAAACGCTGAGCCGAAGCGGCGTGAGCGACGGATTCAGCGCCCGAGTCACCGTGGGGCTATCGAAGCCACAGTCATCGTCAGTGCTCGCAGCAGACGTACCCGGTGATGCGACCACCGCCGGCCACGGCTGCGTCACCCATCTTGGAGGCGAGCCGGTCCGGGTCGCGGCGCTTGCTGCGGTCACAGCAATACCGGCGTTGAGATAGGCGCGAGCGGAAAATTCCATGAAAGACCGGCCCATGACTGATGCAGCGGCCGACGAGCACCCGCCGCAAGTCGCGGCGGCTAACTCGGTGCGCCCGCCGGCCGTTGCCGAGATCGCTGGTAGGCGGCCCGGTACTCGCTGGCGCTGATGCAGAACACCCCAGTCGCTCGCCGACGATCTTGCCTTTAGCGATCTGCACCCGGAACAAGGCAAGGCACTCGCCCTCACCGTCAACTGCGTTTCCAGGCCAAACATTGTGCTTACCTGGGACGTCAGCTCGAGAGACGGTGACCCGATACGCGTGAATTTCACCGCGCGGGCGGCGCTCGAACCGTGGCCGACGGAGGCCAGCACCTCGTAGTCCGAGCGATGAATTGGCGATCACCGGCCCCCCCGCGCGAACACGGACTGCACCTTGCGCAGCAGATTATCCAGCGAATCGCACAGGATGGCGTCCATCGCGCGATAGTCGATCTCAAGAACTGGACCCTCCTCAAGTGATTGGATCCGCCATGCCCGTACTTCGATTGGCGCGGTGAGGATATGGCCCGACCACTGGTTCATCCCGACGACAAGGCCAAGCTAGAGCAGATGACCCTCCAGCTTGTCGACGGTCCTGCGTCCAGCGTGCTGCAACTGAGAAATTACAACGGCACCTGGGCCCTTGCCCACGTCACCGTGTACCGGATCGAGTTGGATGAGAACGCGTACGCGGGCCTGATCTCCGCGAGGCTACCAACACCTGCCGAACTTGCTGCGGGGCTTAGTGGCGGTCCGGTCGCGCATCATGCGTCGGCGCGTTTACCGGCGTTGCTTGCAAGTCGTGCACATGAACAGCTCCTCTCGGGAGGCCGAGAAGCGTGCCAGTCTTGGGGAACTGGTTCAGCGCCATCTCTGCGGCAACGTGCACCCAAACCGGGCAAGCGCGGGCTGTACTCGTTACGGAATGAGCGGCCCCAGCGGGGTTCGGAAGATGACCTTGATCTCGCCGCTGGGTTGCAGTTCCTCGGTAATCAGGTTCCCGTTGTGCGGATAGCGCCAGTGCGTTGTTCCGGGCCCGCAGATCGAGCGGTCCGCGTCGGCGCTGGGCAGCCAGCAGGACCCGGTGTCGTTGGGATCGGCGCCGGGCTCGAAGATGATTGTGAGCTCACCTGTGCGAAGGTTTTTCGACACGTAGTTGCCGGCGTCGTCGACGTAGGTCACCGTGTCAGTGTTGGACGGGCACAGCGCGGCTATGTCGCCGTCGGCGGTGCCGATCCAGCACGGGGCTGACGTGTCGTCGGTCGGTGGTGGTGGTTGGTAGGGAACGGCGGTGTTCGGGTAGTTCAGTTGGCGCACCGTCGCAGCCAGATCGGCGTCACGAGTCTTAAACGCCGAGATCACCTGACGCTGTTCGTCGACTCGATTACGCAACGCGATCAGCAAGGCCAGCCGACCGGCCGGAGTGTCGGTGTAAGGCCCGGTGCGCGCTGTATCGGCCGCGGCGTTGACCACCACGTTGCCCGACTGGTTGCGACCCGCCGCCTCCGCAGACGCCGCCTCGCTGATCACCGCCGACAACCTGGCATCCAGAGCCGCCGTACGCGACAAACGCCGCGACAGCTGTTGCGCCACATGAGCGTAAGCGTTCGCGAACTGGCCCGAAGCGTCCAACGTCTGCGGCGTGCTGGCCACCCGGTTTGACAACGTGGTCAACGTCTGTGACGACCCCGACGCATCGGCGCCAGCATCCAACGGCGCTCTCGAAAACAACGCATGACCACGATCCAACGCAACAGCCACTCGGGCCAACACCAAATCCACGGTCACCCACCCAAGATAACCGCACGTCAGCACGGGCTCCACACCCGTAAACGGGTGGGCCCGCGGCCGTGCAAGGTCCCGACGCACCCACGCCGAATACCCGTGTGGTGATGGGCGGAAGTTGGCTTAGGGTGCGAGAAGCGGGGACGGACGTACCGATGCGGGCGTAGCGGTACCGGCACAAGCAGACCGGCATTAGGAGGACAGGGGTGGCTGATCAGGGTGCTACCGAGTTCCCGTTCGTGATCCGCGACGTCCCCACAGGATTTGAAAGCGGCGATGGCTACTCAGGCGGTCACGGTGAGCCGCATGACGGACGCCGATGGCCAGGATGAGTTTGGTGTGCGCAGTTGATGCAGCCCGTTCAGCGCCGGGCCGCGATGGTCGATCATCGCACCCGCTATGACGCCGACTATGTTGGCGTCGACGCGGCCGGCCCGTACGTGTGGACGCATTACGTCGCGCTGCGCCCCCACGATGGCGGTGTGTTCGGACTCGGCGTTCAGGGCGTCGCCGCCGACTTCGCTTTCGTGGTCGATCTGAGTCTGGGAGCCGACAGGTTCTTCGATTCCAACAAGGTGGACTGGGTGGCCACGGTGATTGTCGACGGAGGGGCCGATGCTGAGGTCCTCGATGCCGAACCGGACCCGAGCCACCACGCCGAACGCGAAGCGGAAGCCGAGGATAACGAGGCAACAAGTGCCGGCCACGAACGCGGCGAAGACCCGGATGAGGCTGAGGAGCCCGAGCCACCCGCTAGACCGCGGCGGCCAGCCGCGGTCGGGCCGACGCCACGTGAGCACCTAGCTCGAGAGGGCACACAAGTTAGCGCCGAGCAGTTCGGTCGTGCGCTCGACGGTGCGCTGGCGACGTTGGCGAACCTCACCGGCACCGCGGCCGCGGATATACCTCGCCCGCGGGAGATCAAGGCGCGCAAGCACTTCCGCTACCGCGGCAACCACCCGTCCTACAGCTTCAGCGGGACCGAAGTGCGTTACCACACGGTGGATCCGATTCAAGGGGCGGTTCGGGAAACGACGCAGATCCCGGTGAGGCGCTGTGTTGGATGGTCGACGATGTGGCGCGGTCGCTGGCCTGGACGTGGGCGCAGCGCACACCAGCCTCTCGCATGATGGACCGCGACCAAGTGCAGTGGCTGCTGGCCGCGCCTCTGTGGCTCACGCTGGTCACCGCCCTCGACGTCCGGTGGGCCGGCAAGACACGGGCAAGGATCGCGCAGCTGAGGAGACACGCGCAGACATCGGGCGCTCTGCGGCAGGGTCACTGACTGCTCACCGCGGAACAAACCCGAGGATCATGAGCTTGGGCTTTACGCGGTGGTTCCTGGGGCCGACGACGGCGCCGACGCGGCCGCCTAACCTGTGATCGACAGTGGTTCGCCAGACTGCCCCAGGTGCCCAGTGGTGCAGTGTGATTGGGGTGCTGACCGGCGGTCTTTTACGAGGCTTTCTGCTGTCGGTCGTGGATCTCGTCGACCAGGCTGTGCAACGTGCGAGTCTTGAGCTGGTGAACCGAGTCGCTGAGGTAATGATCGTTGATGCGGTCGCGTAGCTGGATGGCCTCGGTCAGCCGGTCGATTTCCATTGCACCGCGCCAGGGCTCGGGTCGAGCCAGAAGTGCAGCGGTGTCCGCGGCGCGCGCGTGCAGGTAGTGGCTGCGGCGGTCGTCGAGCGGGCCGGTGACACTGTTGCGGCATCGGCCGATGCGGCAACCGATGCGGGTGCGGATGTCGGTGTTGTGAAGTAGGTCTCGCGCCGCAGCGGCGGGGATCGTGGCAGCGAGCCTGGGCAGGTAGACGCCGGCGGTCGCGCCGCCGCCCTGGTCTTTGTTGGGATCGGGTTTGCGCCTGTAGCGGGCTACGGTCTGGGCGTGGTTGACCTTTTCGAGCAGCCCGACACCCACGGAGTAGGCGTCGGCGTACCCCAATGCGACTGCGCATTGGCCGATGTTTCCGGATTGCCCGAGCGTGACGTGGATGCCGCGTTCACGGAAGGCGTGCAGGAAAGTGAAGGCCTTACGGATCTTGCGCAGGCTTTCATCATCGCCGCCGAACGGTGAGAGGCGGATCTCTACGGTGTCGATGCCGGCTGCGGCATATTCCGTGGGAAGGTCCACGTTGAGGTGGCCCACAACCATCGTGGAGATGGTCAGGACAGCGCGGGTCGGCTTGGTGGTTGAAGCCAGGCGGGTGCGTTCGGCCAGGTCGACATTGAGATGTGCGGTGCGGTCGTTGGTCACGTAGAAGTGTGGGGCGGTCACATTCGTCACGACCGGCGGGTGGGCATCAAGGACTTTGTCGATCATCCGTTGACGTTGCTTCGCATCAGCGGACAGCGCGTCGGTGTCATATGGACTACCAGCCCACAGCGGGAACTTGTCCAGGCCGTAGCCGACGGTGGTCAACCGTTCAGCGGCCAGCTCCCAATACACATCGAGGCCGGCGTCGACGGCCGCCGCCGCGGCGTCGTGCTGGTGTCGAGCCGCTTTCGTGTCCAGGGTGATCGCCGTCGCTCCGGCGTGTTCGCGGGTCAGGAAGTCCTCGACGGGCTTGTGATCACCCGGTCCGAGCCGAAACTGTATGCCCATCGTATTGGGGGTTCCTCTCGCGTCGAGGGCCAGTTCCGTGTCATACTACATGACAGAATGGATGACAAAAGGAAGACAGGGCTTCAATGGGTGTGAGCGCGCTCGCCACGACCGTCTCCGGTGCGATTGACCGGCTCGGACTGACATACGAGGAGGTCGGCGAAATCGTTGACGCGTCGCCGCGGTCGGTAGCGCGGTGGACAGCCGGCAAGGTCGTCCCGCAGAAGCTCAACAAGCAGCGGCTTATCGAGCTGGCCTACGTCGCGGATGCGCTGGCAGAGGTGCTTCCGCGAGACCAGGCCAACATGTGGATGTTCGCGCCGAATCGGCTATTGAAACACCGTAAACCGGCCGACCTTGTGCGTGAAGGCGAATATCAGCGGGTCCTGGCCCTCATCGATGCCATGGCCGAAGGAGTCTTCGTGTGAGCGATTCCCTCCATGAGGGCCTCGTACAGCGCGTTGACGCTCGCGGCACCACACCGTGGTCAGGTGAGTGCTTCCGCTACACAGCAGCACATCGTGACGCATTGTCGGGAGAGGGCGCGCGCCGGTTCGGGGGCCGATGGAATCCCCCACTACTGTTCCCAGCCATCTATCTGGCTGACTCCGCGCGGGCCTGCATGGTTGAAGTCGAGCGCGCCGCCAACGCAGCGTCGACGACAGCCGACAAGATGCTCCAAGCGGCATATCGGCTGCACACCATCGACATCGCCAACCTGGAGATTTTGGACCTTCGGACACCCGAGGCTCAAGAGGCGGTGGGGTTGGAGATCGACGACATCTTCGGTGACGACTGGGCTGCGTGCCAGGCCGTAGGACATGCCGCCTGGTTTTTACACATGCAAGGCGTGCTGGTGCCGGCCGCCGGTGGGGTCGGGCTGGTGATCACCGCCTACGAACAGCGCACGCGCCCAGGTCAACTCGCAGTACGTGAAAGTATTGACCTCACACCGCAGACGTACGTGCGGCTGCGCGCGTAATCATCGAGTGACGTGTAGTGGTCGAGCGCCGGCCGGGCCTGATGTCGTGTGCCGTCCTCGGCCGTGAAGTATCCAGATCGGCCCTCTGCGTTCTACCCAGTGTTGGTAATTCGCCTGCAGAACAAGGCATTTCGGCCATGGGCACCGACAGGTCGCCTTGACGAGCGGGCTGATACGTTGACCGGCATCGCGACAGCCATCGAATAAGCCGTCAGCGGCCACAAAGCCGCGGGCCGCTTCGCGCCGGGATCATCTCGCGCGTGGCCAGCTCAGGCGGGCTTAGGGTCGGCCGGCAACGGCCAGAGGCTCCCACATCGCACCGGCGAACACCTCGAACGTGTCGGGCACTTCCGCGGACAGTTTGGCGAGCAACCGCAGATGCCAGCCCGCATCTGGACCGTTCACCGTGCGCACTGTGACCGTGGCCCGCCCCCGGTCAGGGATCCGGTGGATCTCCTCAACCAACAGATTGGGTATCCATCCCAGCGGCACTTGCCCGCGGGTCGTCGTGAGGATGGCACGCGGATTACTCACGTTGGTCGGTTCATCACACAGACCGAGTTGATCGCCAGGGCGCAGCGCGGAAAGCGTGCGTTCAAGCTGGTCACGGGTCACCGTGATGGTCGTCTGCCCGACGTGGATCGGGCGTTCGATGATATGGCGCATCCCGTGCACCAGGAACCCGCACTCTAAGCGTCCGCCGTTGATCTGCGGCACCGGGAACAGCTGGATCGTGTCGCCCTGGCGACGCCCACCCGAGCGCGTGATCTGCTCCCACGGCGAGGCGCTCTCACTCAACCCCAAACGCGTTACCCAACGGGCGAAATCCGGGCGCCGAGACCCCATCGCGCGCTGGGCGAACAGCGGGAACAGCACAGGCGAGGTGTACCAGCGGTCAAGGTCGGGGAAGCCAAGAAACGGCCGGAAACCTGCCGCGTCGAGAGCATTGCGGATGTAGTAAAAGCTATACGCGTGACCGTCATAGCTGAGCACGCCGACCGGTGAAATAGACCGCTCGATCGGGTGCTGCCAGGTCACCACCAGCTGGCGCAGCGTCGCGCTCGCGCGCACCCCCGCAAGGGTGGCGTTAGATGTCGCGGCCCGCATGAAGCAGCCTTTCTCGATTGATCCGTAGCACTTCACCTGCGAACGTACGGGACGGGGCCGACATTTCCGGCACCCGCTCAAGGACTTCGATGACAGTGTCGTCGCTCACGCTACGCACATTGTCCATCCAAAACCGCCCGACAGTCGGCCGACACATGCGCAGCGCGGTCAGGGCGTGGTCGACGAGCGTGGGAGGACCTATCCCCAAGTCGTACTCGAATCGCCACGCTGTGCCCTTGCGGGCCCACTGCTCGACGCCATTTCGCTGGCTCAGCCGGGCCGTGCACTCGGACTCCCTCACGTTGTACCCGAGGCTGCTGGACTGGTCATACGAATCGGATAACCGCAGGTTATCGGCGCTGTCTGGGGGTGGAAGCAGGATGGCCCAGTTGTCGTCGTGCCGGTCGCGGTTGGCGATCCACGCGTCGAGCACCATGTAGCCCGCGAACACGTCGAACGCACTGAACTCGCGGGGAATGTACGGGCTTGGCGGCGGATCAATATCGCGGAGCACAGCACTGATCCGCGCAAGCGAATGCCCAGGTCTGCCCTTGAGTTTGGTCTGGTAACTCGGGTCGGACGCCGCTAGCAGCTGCTGACCGGATTGCAGGTCCCACCCGGGCGGCTTCAAATCGCGCGACATACTGCCGCGCCGGCCATCCCGAACCCCTAACTGCACCTGCGCGAAGGGGATCCGGATCGCGCCCGCCAGTTCAGTGCTGACACGTTCGGCCCAGTCCTCCCCCTGGCGGACACCGTTCTTGACCACGGGCGGTTTGAACAGCCAGATCTCGTTCGTCGACGGTTCGATCAGCCACCACTTCTCTTCCTGCCCTTCGGTTTCGTCGCTGTGTACCTCCCACTCTGAGACATCCCAGACCTCGAACAGCGACGCCGACATGGGCGAAGGCTAGCGGACCGCCAACGCCCAACTCAGCGTCAGGCTGGCGCGTTGAGCTTCAGGCGGCGGCCAAACGATCCCCGAGGATCCGGGCACGTATGCCAACGTCGCGACGACCGCAGCGGTTCGAACTTAGCGGTAGACGTCGATCGCCAGTGCCGGATCACCCGGACGGAGCACCAGCGGCGGCTCGGTGGTGGCCACACGCGTGGCCAAGGCGGAGTCGCTGCGGTAGGGGACTTCTCGACGGTGAACCTCTCCGCTGGCGTCCAGGATCAAATTGGTCACGATCTCCACGAGTGTCTGACGCCCGGATCGACCGCCGTTGGGGCCCGTTCCGGTCGCTCCGAATCCTGTCGCGGGTAACGGCCAAACCTGGCCGATCGAATCCCGGAAGAACGCCGCCTCGGGCTCGTAGTGCAGCTCGGTGAGTTGCCCAGTGGCCGGCACCGACCGCGCCACCGTCGCATAGACCATGTCCTCGTTGACCACTACCCATGTGTGCGGGTTGAACCGGTCCCGATAGACAGTGCTGGCGGCCGCGCCCAGGCCGTGCGCCAAGCGAACCCGCCAAAACCCCAACTCGCTGCCATCATCGACAGGTTCGAGCCGGCTACTGATCCACTCCTGGGCTAGGGGATTGGCGCTATCGCGAGGAATCGCCGGAACACCGACAATGGGACTGTGCGGCGCAACTAACTCCAGGATGTCCTCGGCTGCACCTTTTCCGGGGCAGGGCTGATGCAGGAGCAGCGTCGCCTCGGCGGCAGTGATATCGGCGACCGGAGCATGCGGGTCGATGTCGGCAACCGCGGCATGAATGAGGCCGCGCCGGGCCGGCAGGTCGCGGTCGCGGTCGTCCATGAGCTTGCGCTCGGAAAGTTCGATGATGCGGGGCACCAGCTCGATCACATACTCGGAGCTCCCCACTGTCAGAACATCACGAAGCCGGCGGGGATCGGGCGAGCCGTGAGGCCGCAGCCGCTGAACCGGCGCGCCGGGCTGCCAGGCGCTGATCGCCTCCACGTCACGCAACGCGGCCGACCACCACGGCAGGTCCACCCGAAGCAATCCGGCGATCTCAAACCACTTGTAGTCGGTGCCCACGCGGTTAACGCGGTCGGCCACCATCACATAGGGCTGGTCAGCGTGATCGGGGGCACGAACCACTTCGACCGTGCTCGGGCAGCACACTGCTGTGGCCCACGGCAAAGATTCCAGCAGCGGCTCAACTCTCGTGTGCAGGGTTGGGTCGCCCTGGTCAGGACCGGCATACGCCACGGCGATCGGCCCCCGCCCATCGCTGGGCTGCCACGCGTGCACCGCCATTCCGTCGACAATTTGACCGAACAGGAACCGGGCTGGGCGCAGCGCTGATGTGAACGGATAGAGCCGGGGAATGCTGGCCCGCAGGTCCGCACGGTCTACCAGGATGTAGTCGTACACCTGCTGAAGCGACCACCATTCGCCGCGCGCTGGTTGCGGCAGACCGGACGCCTTGTGCAGCAACGTAGCTGGGTCGTCGATCTCCAGCAGCGAAGCGACGTCGGTCGCCGCTAGCTTGGGGTTCGTCCACCGGCTACCTGACATCGTCATCCAGTAGGCGTCGTCGTCGGCTCCCTCGCGCGGATCGTCGTGGTCAGCTGTCACCTGGGTTCGCTCCTCTCGTGTACGGACACCGGCCGCGGCGCAGTTCGTATCCCCGCAGTTAGGTGCGTGCAATTTTTCACCCGCCTAACTACAGGCGGTGGGTCTGGGTCGGAACTTTCGCGCGATGCAGGTAGCGTTCGCCGAGCGCCGCTCTCACCAGCCTACAAGTGGCGTGCCATCGGTGAATCCGCTTGTGCTCTTTATTGATTGGTGTTCACGACGGTGGCGGGGTCGAGTACCTCTGGGGCAACAGAGGCCAGGACCGTCGTGAGTGCCGTCGAGAGGTCCGCCGCGGTGATCGTGGTGAGCGTCTCGTCGTCGACCTCATCGGTGTCCAACAGGTCAGAGATCCGGTACATCTGCTCGCCGAACGCATCTTCGACCACGTTGCGGATGAACCGGCCATTGCCGGCAACGTCGAGGACTCGCCGGCGCTTGCCGACCGGTGCTGCTCCGGGTGCCCGGTGTTCGTCGCTGAGCTTGTGCATTTTGCCGTTGTCATCGACCAGCACTGCGCGTTGCGCCAAGTCGGCGCACACTCGTTCGAGAATCGCGATTGCGTCCGGGGCGATGGTGGAGTCTTTGTCGGCCGCCATCGCTGACGCGATCGCCGCGAGCTCGGCCGGCGAGTACGAGGGGAACCGGATGCGCCGGGGGAAGCGGCTGGCCAGTCCCTCATTGGAGCTCAAGAACCGGTCAATCTCATCGTCGTAGCCTGCAATGATGACCATGAGCCGGTCACGATCGTTTTCCATGCGCGCCAGTAGCGTGTCCACCGCTTCGCGGCCGAACGCGTCGCCACCGGACAGGCCGGTCTGGATCAGGGTGTAGGCCTCGTCGATGAACAGCACACCGTCGAGGGCGCGGTCGATGAGTTGGTTTGTTTTGATGGCCGTCGACCCGAGGTGTTCACCGACGAAGTCGAATCGCTTGGTTTCGAGCACTGTTGGTGTTTTCAGGACGCCCAGGCCGCAGTAGATGTTGGCGACCACGCGGGCGATCGTCGTTTTGCCGGTTCCCGGTGGGCCGCTGAATACCAGGTGGTGGCTGCGTATCACGGGCTCATAACCACGCTCGACGCGAGCGGCGTTGACTTTGACCTCGCCCCGAAGCTTTTTGACCTGGCGTTTCACTTCGATCAGCCCGATCTGTTTGTTCAGGTCGGTGTCGGCTTCGGTGAGTAGTTCGGCCTGATGTTCGGCCTGGGCCATTTCCGGGGTTGGTTGGGTGGCGATATCCCACGGGTCGGTGCGGGCGGCGATCTGCTCGAGCGTCGTCACCGGCAGCACCAGGTCCTCGTTGTCGATCGCGGCCTGTGCATCGCCAAGCAAGACGCCGTCCACCACGGCCTGGTCGAAGAACTTGCGGGCCTCGGCGGGCTTGCCGACAGCGCGGCTCACCCAGCCGCGAATCAGCGCTCCGTCGGCGCGGATGTACCGATTCTGGAAGTGCTCGGGCATCGACGCCAACAGGTCCAGGGCGTGCTGGTGGCGGCCGAGGCGCGCTGCGGCCAGCGCCGCCATCGTCGTCGTCGCCGCCCTCAGCTCCACCCCGGTCGGAGAGTGCCGGGGCAACGCGGGCGCGGCGCCGGCCGTGCTGAGAACATCTGGCCAGCGTTGGGTGACGTAGAACAAGCACGTGTGCAAGAAGTGCCGCCACACCGCATGGTCCCCACCCGCGAGTTGGCCATCGGACAGCAGCCGGTCAGCTTCGGCGTACCGGCCGGCCGCGATCAACGCCGAACCGAACCCCAGTGTGATCGTGTCGCGCGAATTGATCTCCATCACAACATATTTCGGGCACGTCAGCTGGCCCGTGAGCTGACCGTCCTTCCAGCCGACCCGGCGGGTCTCCCGGTACAAAAACCGGGAATTCTCGTGCGCCGCGCGCAAAGTGGACAAGTCAACATCACCTGAGGCGATGCGGCCCAGCCACGCGTCGGCCACACTCGGATCGTCGTCGGTAACCGCGTTGAAACCGGCCAACGCCCCCCGATAGTCGCGCTGGCTCCACCGGCGCAGAGCCTCATCGAACTGTGCGCTGTATGCCGTCACGGCTGTCTCCGGTCTGGTGTGGTCGGGTTGGGTGAAATCGTATCGAGTCCGCGGGCTTGCCCCACATCACCACCGGGCCGCGGCGCCCGCCCGCCAGGTCCGCCAGCTTCGCTGCTGGCCTGTTGGTTCGGCGCGATGGTGTCGAATCCCATTTGGCGATCCATCGGCCCCCCTGAGGAGCTGGCGGCCGGGACAGGACGCCGGGACTGACGGCCCGCCATGGGCTGCGAGCGGCGGCGTTTGGCTGCGTCGCCGCGGACAGGGCTTGATCCGCCCTGCCGGCTCGGCGGCCGCGACAGCGACGTCGGCGCCGGTACCGGCCGGTGGGCAACAGGCGCGCCGGCCCCCTCCCCGCCCGACCCGCCGCCGCCGGTCGACACGGTGCGGCCGGGTCCTTCACCGCTCTCGGAGCCACCGGACTTCGGTGTCGAGATCGTGTCGAATTCCGGTTTGCTTGAGCCCAGCGTTTCGGCGATGGCGCTGACCTTGGACTCCATCTCTTCCCACGGTGGCTTGCCTGCGCCGCCGCGGCGGGCACCGAGCGCCTTGACCGCCGTGGACACGCCTTTGGCGCCGACCAGTGAGGCTGCCGCTCCCGCCGCTCCCCACGCGAGCCGCCCGAACGGGCCGCCCGCCTTATGCCCGAACAGGTCGGCGCGCATCGTTCGGAACAGGCCGGTGGCCACGCACGCCGACGCGGCGAACATCAACATCTTGGCCACCGGGCTATTGCCGCCCAGATCGGCGGGCAGCGGGTTGCTCATCACGCGGCCGATCGCCATTCCGGCGATGCAGATGAACAGCGTGTAGGCGAACATCTCCAGGCCCATGCCGAGAAACTTTCTGACGGCGAACCACATGTAGTCGCGGCCGGCGCCGTCGAGAATGCCGATCTTGACGTCCACAGGCGCCTTGATCACCCGGTACATCGCCTGCGCGGGCACCATGACCAGCGCGCCGGCTGCGACGAGCAGGAAGTACATAAACAGAAACGCCGCGGCGACCAGCAACAGGCCCAGCCAGACATTGTTGCCATTGAGGTTGCTGGCATGGCGGGCCCCGGCGTAGTTGCCGCAGGTTTCCATCGCCGAAATCGGAGCGTTTTCGCTGGAATGGGTCATCATGGCCGACGTCCACGCGGTGTCGCAGGTGCCGTCGAGGACGTGGCCGTACTGCCACAGCTGAAACGGCCTGCGGGCCACGGCAGTGATGAGGTCGCCGGTGAACACATCCAGCGGTGTGGCCCCGTTGAGGGGATTGCTGCTCGACGGGCCGTTGTGGACGGCGGCTTCGGCTACCTGAAACGCGGCGCCGCGGGCGATGGCGAGCAGCCCGTGCTCGCCGTACATCAGTGTCACTGGGTCTGACAGCAGCGCGATCCCGAGGATGGCGACCAGAAACGCTGACAGGATCATCATCCAGCCGCGTGCCCCGGCGCCTTTGATTATCGCCACCCAGCCCCCGGCGAATACCGCGATCGGCAGCAGCCACAGCAGCAGGCCGGCCTTGGCGATGACGATGAAGATGGCGTCGACGAAGGGCCGAGCCAGCGTGGCGAAGAAGGTGAGCCACACCGATTTTGCGGCGAGCCGGAACAACCACATCGAGATCGCCAGCATCGCGACAAACAGGCCCGCCTCGGCGGTCAGGATCACCGACGCGAGCGCTCCCCCGCCCATCGTGGAGCCCATGCTGCCCAACCAGTCAAACCAGGAGCTTGGATTCCATGTGAGGTCGG
Organism: Mycobacteriaceae bacterium; assembly: GCA_019749805.1. Taxonomy (GTDB): domain Bacteria; phylum Actinomycetota; class Actinomycetes; order Mycobacteriales; family Mycobacteriaceae; genus Mycobacterium. The sequence continues at coordinate 69,876 of JAIEPH010000032.1, forward strand.
GTGCGGATTGTTTAGCCGACTCGTAGATGTCGATGCTGGCCAGGTAGTAGTTGCCCAGCGGCACGCCCTGGTCGTCCTTGACGCCGGTCCAGTTGAGCGCCTCAGCATTGGATGACGCGAAGGCCGGCGGGGCCATCGCGACCGTCACCGCCGCCAACCAATACAGCAGGACCATAAGCGCCAGCGGCCGACCCCACATCGGGTGGCGCAGATACCAGTATGTGAATCGGGCCAGCATCAACTCGCCTGCGCTGTCATCGGATTGGTGTCGAACAGTGCCTGAACCCTGGGGTCGGGATGGGTGAAGGCGCGGATCTTGCCAAAGTCATCGGTCTCGTCGAGCAGCCACGCTTCGCCCTCCCGTCCAGGGATGACGGTGCCGTGCAAGTGTGCCCGTCTGCGGTTGCGGCGGTTTACCCGCATGACGGGGCTGGTGTCGTGGGCGTACTGACGCATCAGGTCGGGGTGGCGATCCAAATCCCGGCCGCACCATTCCTCGAGCACGGTGCGGGCCATCTTGGCATCCTTGAAGCCGAAATTCAGCTTCTGCGTGATGAATTCGGAGCCGATCCGGTTGAACGTCTTGACGGGGTTCTGCACCACCGCCGTCAGGCCGCTGTTGGATTTGCGGCCCTGAGTCATCACCCGGTAGGCGGCCTTTGCGCCGGCGGCACTGTGGATCCAGTCGTAGCACTCCTCCACCACCAGCATGGATTGCTCCTGGGGTCGCGAGGTGAACACCTGCATCGTCGAGTCGATGGCCAATCCATAGATCGCGCGGCCGGCCCGCTGGCGGGGCGTCAATTCTTCGTGCAGATGAGCTGTCGACGTTTCCTCGCTGGTCGGCAGCTCCAGCCACGCGGTGTTCCACACCACGATCTGATAGCGGGTGAAATCCGGCACCGGCAGCGTCTGATCCCACAGGGCCCGTAAGTGGCGGTCGGTGGCCAGGGCTTCCAACTCGTTGAGCAGGGTGTCGTCCGCGGTGGTCTTCTCGGCGGGCTGCAACTCACGCAGGTGCTCGATCAAACCCCAGCTGTTGTGGATGTCTTTGGCGGCCAGATTGCGTGGGGCGACGTGCTTTTGGAACCTGCGGGCTGGATCGCTACCCACAGGGAAACCGGTCAGGCTCAGCAGGTGGTCGGTGGGTTGGGGCAGATGCTCCTCTTCGATATCGGATCGTCCCTGGCGGCGCAGTTCTTCAAGGATGTCGTGGTTGCGGCGCGCCAGGCGCACACAGTCGAGGCTGTAACGGTTGCGGTGTGCGTCGATGATGAGTTTCTTGGAGTCATCGATGGGCGACAGGGCGCGTTCGTGCTCACGCACCGGGGTCGGATCGATGATTCCCAGCCGGGCTCCCAGCTCAGCCCACGACGTCTCCAGCGTCTTTACCGTCGTGGATTTCCCGCGGCCGGGGTCACCGCCGAGCACCATCACCGCGCCCTTATTGCGGGTCGGCGCTGCCAGCAGATCCGTCAGCACCACATCCTGCATGCCCGGCATGGTGATATCCACCCCCAGTGGGACGCCGAAGGTGTCGCCGAGCTGCGATGACACCAGCGGGACAAGAGTGGCCAGATCATCGGAGGTCGTTCGGTGCCGCAGCTTCTTGATGTCACAGACCGCTTCAGCGCCCGGAATCATGGTGTGCGCCAGCCATTTCTGGGCTCCGCGCCATCGCGTGAAACCGATTCCGGCGCGGGCGAATTCGGTTTTGAGCCGCTTGACTCCCTCCGCGACGAGGTCAGGGGTTGCTGCTGCCACGGTGAACACCACGCCAGCGACGCCAGCGCGGACCACGCTGCCCTCTTCGCATTTCGCCGCCAACTCGCGGCTGAGCACCATTTGGCGCGGCAGCTGATTATCGACTTCAGCGGCCGCGCCGCGCTGGACCCATTGGTCCTCGATGTTGATGTTCATCTTCAACATGTCCGAGTGCAGCTTCTGGGGCGGATTCATCTGCAAGTTCTGATGCCAGTCAATGACGATGCCGCCCGTGGACAGGTCATCGGCGCGCTTGAACAGCGTGGAACGAGGGAATGTCAGGCCCGCCGGGGTGAACTTGTCGATTGGCAGGATCGCCTGGTAGCTGTCCGGTATGCCTTCGCGTTCGTCTCGGTATATCCGCACCAGCGGGTTTTCTGCGCTAACACCGGAGGCGTCGTAGATCTCGGCGCCATTCTCATCGAAAAAGCCTGGCGTGAACGCTGACTCATCGAGTACGGCGTCCTCATCGAAGGCCACATCGGGCAACGGCTCGCGCCACACCCCACGGCTTAGCGTCGCGTTCCAGCGCCACCAGATCTGCTCGGCGGCCGCCGGCACAGGCTCAAACACCGACGGTTGGGCGGCGGCCATCGCCGCGGCGATCTCACGGTACCGGTCAATCACGTCGGGGTCGTCAAAGTCCTCGCCCGCCAGGTTCTTTCCGACGTTGGCCATCAGGTTGTCGCCTTCGCGGCCGAAGTCCAGGCGCAGCGTCAGCCAGCCTTGCCGGTAGCGCAGCGGCAACCGGCGAAAGTGTGGTTCCCACAGGTAACGAATCGAGTTGTTCCACTCCGCGGTGACCCCCGACAGATCCGGCACGCCGGTCGCGCCAGCATTCAAGTACGCCTCGCGCGCCGAGAGCGGCAACCCGGCGATCACCATGCCGCGGCTGACATCTTCGGCCTCACGGTAGGCGGTCAGACCGTCAAGGCTTGCGCGGCCGGGCAGTTCCCGATACAGCAGTGTGTGGTCGTCAGCGACCGCTTCCTGTTCAGTGTCGCCGAGGTAGAAAAACGATGTCGGTGACACCAGATACTCGGCGAAAACGCCGCCGCGGGTGAAGCGGATGTTGCCGACAACATGCAAGGGTGCGCTGTGCCACGCGCGCCGCAGAAAACCCATGGCCGACTACCGCCCGGTGCGGGTCAGCGGCGTGAGCCGGCCCGTCATCGGATTGACGACGCGGCCCGCCAACGAGGCCGGCAAGTGGGTGGCGGTCGTTCGCGGTGAGCGGGCCTCCAGACGCCACCGCAGCCGGGTCAGTCCGGAAGGACCGAACTTCGGCAACCGGCCGAGAACGATCACCGCGGCGACGGTAGCGATGATGCCGATGATGAGCACGTAGCGGGCGTAGCCAGTGCCGAATGTGGCGACGGTCAAAATTGTCGTCAGCAGAAAGCCGCCCACACCTGCGAGCGCATCGGGGGCGCGCCAACGGCGAAACTCCGGTAGCGCAAACCCGTTGCGGGACTTTGACAGATAGACGACGAATTCACTGAGATCCGTGTAGACCTTGGCGCGGCGCGGATCCGGTTCGGTGCTCACGATCCCCACTCGTCGCCACGAACGTACTGCCGGTCAACAATGTTCTGGTCCACCGCCCAGTCGGTGACCGCGGCGGCGATGCCGACCGACAGCACGATGAGGACACCGACGATGATCAGTCCGACTTGGAAGATGATCGCCTCGCCGATCCCTTCCTTCAACTTGCGCACCGTCAGGACCCATCCGACGGCGATCAGCAGCACACCGCCCAGACCGGGCAGAAGCAGTGCCATCGCTTTGCTGTTGGACAGAATGTCGCCGCTGGCGGCGGAAATCGTCAGGTGGGTGGTGGCGGTGGTGGCCGCCTGATGCGCGGCGGCCACCGTTTTGGGGGCCAGCGCGATAAGTGAGTGGTCCACGGGGTGCTCCACTTTCGATTGGATGTTGCTGCCTACCCACCCAACGTAAAGCGCCACCAGCACTCCCATCACACCCCAAATTCGGGTTCTCGCTCACGTTGTGGCAGGTGCCGGCTGTGTGAGGGCGAGGTTCGGGATCGGTTCGGTCACAGTCCATTCCAGCAGGCGGGCCGCGTGGTGCTGGTAGAACGCCTTCTTCGCCGCTTTGCGCTGTTCGTAGTCGCGGCGGCCGGGTAGGCCCCACACCTCCACATACGACCGGGGTTCGTCGGTGAGGACGAAATCGGGCAACACGGCGTCGCGGCCGGCGTCGTAGCGCAGCGGTTTGACGAACGCGCGACCCGCATCCTGCAGCGCATCGGTCATCGTGACTTCGTAGGACGAGTCGGCCGGGATGAAGCTGGCATTGGTCAGCATCAGCGCGGCATCCACCGCGACGGCGTACCCGCCGCGGGAGCGTTCCAGGTAGAACAGGCCAATCCGCCGCCCACCCGCGCACTGGCCCGCCGCGGCCAGCGCCGCGGGAAACGCCGCCCGCACACTGGTGTCGAGAGCGTTCGACAGAAACAGCTGCCGACTGCGACTCTGTTGGGCCAGTTGGTATCTCACGCCGTGCGCCGCGGGACTGATCGCTTTGACTTCGGCAATCAGCAGGCCGCGGCGCATCTCGGGGGCATCGGTGCGCAGCCGCTCGAGAAACGCATCGAACCGTTGCAGCGCTTGCGCACTGGTCGGCGGATGGTAGGGCGGAACCACATAGACGACGTCGGTGGCCGGATGCCCGTTGATGGTGCAGACCGCCAGGTGCTCGCGCAGCGCCGATACCACCGCCGGCCAGGACCGCTGTGGGCGGCGCATCGCCCCGGGCCACCCGTTGAGCCCAGATACTTCCCACAGGTAATGCAGGATGCCCAGCAGGCCCACCGAACGGCGCTGATGGCCGGCCTGTGTCGCAGCTGCTTCGCCGGCCAGGCCGCGTTGGGCCGAGCGGGTCACCAGAGGGGCGTGGAAGCGGATCGATGTCCCGTCCGCTGATTCGTGAATGGCTGAGCTGGTGTAGCCGGCGCCGCTGAGATCGGGTTGCAGGTGAAAGAACGCGCACCCGGGGGCATGGTTTGGGCCTTCATGGGGCCAGCACGCCACGTGGTGTCGGCCGCCGAGCCCGCAGCGGGTAACTAGACGCAGCCGGGCCGGCCGGCACAGGCATACCGCGCTGCGGGTGGCGCGGGCGTCGGCCAGCAGCCGTCCGTACCGGTAGGGGTGCGCCCGGACGTCAGCGAGCCGTACCCGCTGGCCCGCCAGTTCGATCCATCCCGACTGCTCGCTCATGGCGCCTGCCCATACCGTGCTGACTACTTGTTGCCGGCCACGAACGGCTGTGGCGCATCGTCGGCCAGCGTCGGTGAGAGATCGATCGCGCTGAGCATCCACGTCCCGTTGGAGTTTTCCAGGGTCACCGGAAGGGTCATCGGGATCGGCACCTGCTGGCTGGTTTTCGCCAGGACCTGTAGCAGGGCGCGGATCGTGTGACCCGGCGCTGGTTCCTGCGGTGGTTCCTCGGACAGCTGCACTGAGAGCAGCTGGCCTTTCGAGTAGCCGCCGACCGGCGACACCGTCCCCGGGATTGCGTAGCGGTCCATACCGGTGGTTTTCGTCAGATAGGTGTCGGTGAACTCGGCCAGCACCTTGTACAGCGGCGCCGACTGCTCCAGGGTGCTCGGGTAGTCGAGTTTGACCTGCACACCGGGGCCGGGGCCGTTGACCGCCGTCGGCCATCCGATGATCCTTGGCTGCTGATGCCACACGACCACCGGCATCCGGTAGAACTTGCGCCGCGGAGCCGCGCTCGGGATCTGACGTTCCATCACCGTCACCGTCACCGAGTAGGAATCCACCTCCCCCACCGTCGCCCGGTAGAGGACCGCGGCCTTGCGGACGCGGGCTTCGGTCGCCGCCGCCACATCACGCTTGGGCGGCGGCCCAGCCACCTTCATATCGATAAACGACGCCAGCCCCGATGCGGTGGAATCCGTTGACGTCAACCACACTTCGACGAAGTCGCTCGCGAAACCGCCGATCTGGTCATGCTCGTTGACGGTGCGTTGTGTGGTCGCCTCGATGTTGAGCTCTGGCGGGTTGATGTAGGTGCGGTAGAACGACAGCAGACCCAGCACCGACAGGATCGCCATAACCGTCATCGCGCTGCGGCGCAACCACTTGCCCGCACTGGTGATGCGGGCCTGGTTGGTGCGCGACACCGCCAACCCGTAATAATCGGCCGTCACGGCAGCCGTCCTTCAATCGTGAGCAGCGACACCGCGAACGTGGCATCTACCGCTGTGGGGGTTTCCGGATCCTCGGTGGGTTCTTCTGATGTGGTCAGCTCCGGATACTGCGGTGTGCTCGTCGGGGTGGCGGTGTCCTCGGCCGGGGCGTCATCGGCCGGTGGCCGCGTCGTCTCCAAGATGACCATCGTGATCTCGGAAGCCAGCACCGGTTTGGCCCCGGTGTACGGGACGGGCCCGCGCACGCCGCGGGTGTCGATGTCCCAGTGCGTCGGCGGGCGCTGCGGGTCGGTGGAATCGTTGAACACGAGGCGAACCCGGGTCGGGACCCGGTGCTGGGACCACTCGTCGCGTCCCCCCTGCACCTTGGCCACCCATCCCGGGGTGATCTCGACCTTGGACACCAAATACCAACGCGGCCCGGTCATCTCATTGCCCAGTTTGATCTTGAGCAGCTGGCCGTTGGTTCCTCCGCCGGCCGCGCCGAAGCCGCGTACGCACTCCCACGCGGACTCGGTATCGGTCTCCTGAAGCGCACCGGGCGAGGTCGAGCCTTCGTAGCAGCCTTCGGCCGTGGCCATGTACGGGATGATGTCGTCGCCGGCCTCCGGCGCTGGCGTCGGTTCCACAGTCGGCTGGCCTACCGCCAGGACCGGCACCTGCGCCGTCTTCGGCGGTGCAGGATCATCGCGGCTGGTCGCAAGCATGATCCCGGCTGCCACGACCGAGCACACAGCGGTCACACCGATCAACACGCCGGCCCAGCCCCGTACTCGGCTGCTGGCCTGCGTGCCTTGATCGGGCGCGGCGCTCTCCTCGCCGTCCGGGTCCGCTGGAGCGGCCAGGGCACTCAGGTCCACGGGTGTGGGCCGCCCACCCGCGCCCTGCATCAGCGCCGAACCGTCCGCGCCCGTCGACTGTTCCGGGGCGACTGTTTCGTCGGGGTTCGTCGCCGATTCGCCGGTCCCCTCGGCCGGCATGTTCTGGCGCGCGAACAAGCTGGCCGCCCATTGCGCGCCGGAATCGGGCTCTGCCGCGGCTGTCTGGATGTCACTCAATGCAGGATCCACGGTTCGGGCGCGTCATTGCGGTTGGGCACCGCGCGCCGATCGGGGGCCACCACATACACCACCGTCTGCGGCGGCGCCGGTGCCGCCACGGGAGTCGCCCACGCCTCGCGGATGCGGTGGGCCGCTCGGCCATCACTGTCGTAGCGGGCCGGATACCGACGCGGCGAGCGACGCCACAGGCGGTACAGCAGGTAGCCGATCACAGCCGCCAGCAGCCACGCCGGAATGCTGGCGATGAGCTGATACACCGCGACCACCAGGGCCGCCAAAACCACCAGCGGGACAACAAGAAACGTAATGAGGATCTTCATAGGCCAACCTTAGAAATCGGGACCGACATGTTGTCTGCATTGCGAAACGGTTTGGGGACAAACCTGGCGGGCGCTGGTAGCCTCACCGGCATGCCCGCCGCCAAGGACATGCCCAAAGAGGGCCCCGAACGCCTCATCCACTTCGTCAAGCAGCGGCTCGCCGATCTGGGCATGACCCAGGAAGAACTCGCCGCCCGCGGTGGACCGGACCGATCGACATTGGGCAAGCTGCGGAGCCGACCAGGGCAGCACACCCCCACCGTGGCAACACTTGTCGCGTACGACGACACACTCGGATGGGAGCGCGGGTCAGCCGCGGTCGTGTTGCTCGGCGGCACACCGCAAGAAGCGCACACTGCTGCTGCCGCCGCCACGCTGCCCGCCGATGAAAAGACCGTACGGTTGCTTCGGCAAGCCGACCGATCCGCCGACAAACTTGGCGAAATATTGTCCTCGGCCACCTGCGAGTTCGAGCATCTACGCCGACAACTCGGCGCGCTACGCAGCTCGGACTGACCTCTAATCCCAGCCATGTCAGCGGTTCTCGCTGCGCATCGGAGGTGTCATCACGCCGAGATTGGGGGTCGGCGCCGGCGGGATCAACGACGGGGCCGTGAGGTCGTCGGCACCGAGAATCTCGGCCGCATCGACCGCGCTGATCTCCAACGGCGGCAGATTCGTCGGCCGCAGCTGAAGTGCACCAGGCACCGCCAGCCAGCCCTCCACAATCCCGTACAACCCGGCGATCAGCAGCATCGCCGGCAGCTGTGCAGCCACCCACACCCAGAACACCTTCGCTCCCAGACCCGGCGCCGGGTCATACAGCAGCACGATCATCGCGCCCGGAAGCAACGCCGCCCACAGGAACGCCACGATCGGATACGACCGCAAGGTGTCCGGGATCAGCGCAACCGTGAGCCGGTAGATCCCCTTCCCGGCCAACCAACCAAACGGGACGAACACCAACATCATCCAGAACGCCGCCCACTCGATCTGGCCGATCACCGACACGTGCCCTCGCGCCGGCAAAGGATTGCGAGGCAGATCATCGCGCCGCGACGGCGCGGCCAAAATCATTGCCGCGTAACGACGCCGGATCTGAATATCCAGCTTCTCCATTCGGGCACGCTGGATCTCCGACCACGTCCAATGGTTATGAATCCACTCCCGCCGCAGTTCGTCGTAGCGATCTGGTGCAATACCCACACAACGACCCTAAAGCCGCTCCCAGCGGGTCTTCACACCCCAAAATATCGCTGTCAACCCTGGTCTTGTGGCAAAGCGGGGTGACGACTGCTCGCGAGAGCCAGCTTGACAGTCTTCACGAGATGCTCGGGGCCGAACTCGCCCAGTCTTGTGTGCGCCGACCCTCGACAATGGCCGTCCCTGAAAACCAGGACCACCCACCCTGTTTTGAGACGTACCGGGTCCAGGCTGCCGATAGTGGGATGCGTGGCGGTGAAACACAACCCGCCCTCAAGATCGGCAATGATGCGCCCGCCAGAGCCCACTGACTCAAGTCGCACGTCGACGCCAAGCAGAGCGCAGAGCGCGTCAACATGGCCGGCGTAACAGCTAGCGAGTTCGTCGCTTGGCGACGTCATCTGCGGGCTTTGCCGTTGAGTTGGCGGGCTTGCTCGGCTCGAAGGATTCGGACTGCCTCGTCGAAATGGGCCATGGATTCGGCGAAGTCGGGCAGGTAGACGTTCTCGCCGGCGGTCCCGCGCCGCAGTAGGCGGGCGTAGTTGTCGTCGACGGGGTTCAGTTCGCTTGGGTCGAACATGTCGCGCCATTCCCTACCCGTGGTGCGTTCGTCGGAATTGTTCGAGTAGGTGTGCGTTGAGGAGGTGGTTTTCCCGATCCAGTAGGTGGCTGAACGGAGCCAGCGCTCCTCGTGCGCGCCGTACATCATCAGCGACGCGGGCACCACGTTCATGATGGCGTGGGCCCGCTGAGTGCCGTAGACGACCTCGAGTTGCGTACTGTCTTGCATTGCACCGCAAATCGAGACACCCAGACCGCGGTTCTCGGCGATATTGCCGTCGAGGTTGGCCAACGGTGTGTTGGTGAGTTCGTCGAGGAACAGGCCCAGATGGCACAGGGTGTCGCGCTGGTGGACCAGCTCGCGGCGGCGGTCGATGAGCATTTCCATCAGCAGCGACGCGACCGGTGCGGCGTCGCCGAACATGGGGCACAACACGTAGAGCGTGTTTTCGGCTTTGTCGAGGAAATCGAGATCGAAATCGTCGGCCGGTGTGGAATCCAGGCCCGATACGAGCCAGCCGGTTAACGCGTGGGCGATCGTCATCTTGACGCTGTCGCGCTGGCGTGGCTCCTGAGCCAACACACCCCGGACACGGGCCTGGAACTCGAAGGCGCCGCGGACGTGGCGGCAGTACCGGTCTGAGGCGGCGGCGGCCCAACCCGGTTCGTCCGGATCCACCGAGGTCCAGTCCCGCACACCAGTTTTCGGGTCAGGTTCGGGGGCCCACTGGTTTTCGGCCGCCCGCAGCGCCCACGACATCCGGAATGTGGAGTCGGTGCTGGCCGCCCACAGAATGCAGGTCAGCGGCGCCAAGGCGAGGTCGTCCCACATGCCGTTGGCTTCCACGCGGATTCCGCCCGGTGTGCCCGCACCTGAGAGGCGCAGCATCGCCCGCGCGCAGCGCTGTGCCTGCTGAAACGTCGTGATGCACGCCGTCGGGTCGAACCTGACGCGCTTGATATCGCCGGGGTACGGCGGGGATTCGATGGGGCGAAGATCCAGCAGCTGTGACGGCCCGGGCCGCCGGCGGCACACCAACAGCATCAAGTCGTCTCGGGAACTCGATATCAGTGCGCCGCTGGGCCACATCGAGGCCGACGGCGCCAGCCATTTGCGGGTCTTACCCGTACCGGGCGGGGCTGAGGCGATGATATGGGGGGCGGACTCCGCTGGGACCATGACTCCGCGCTTGTTTTTCACCCAACCTGCGAACGGTGTCGGGGGCGGCCTGAATTCCGGTGTGGGTGTGGTCATTTCACTGCGCTAGAAGTCGATGCCCATCATGGAATCGACGCTAGTGCAGCACCAGTGGGGTTCTCACACCTCAGTTTCAGCGCGGCAGACGTAGGTAGGGCTGTTCGTCGGGGAACGTCGCGATCGCGACCTTGGTTTGGCCGGCGGCGGTGTGCACGGCGACCCAGTGATCGTCGACCTGGGTGAAATGGATATCGGGTGCCAGGCCCTTGGGGTAAGAGCTGTCCGAGGGCATCGAAACGATGGTCGGCGCGGTGATTTGTGGTGCACCGTCTACGCGGTCCTTCACCACGATCTCCGGTGTGAGTGTGGGTGTGGCCGAAGGTGATTCGTGAATCTCGATGAAGGGATCGTTGAGGCCGGCCCACCGTCCAGGGGTGTCGGTGTACACGCTGATCGGGTGTCCGACCGCTGCGGCACGCAGCAGCTCCTGGCGGGCGTAGCTGATTCCGGTGTTCATCACCACGCGGGTGTCATGCTCGGGATCGGTCAGCGGCAGCAGCACCGGTTGCCGGCGCCCCTGATAAGTCACCGTGCCGACCAGCACACCGGCCGACCCGATCGGCATGGCGAACCCGTCCAGATCGTCGAGGGCGACGCTGGGCAGATCAGGGATGCGCGGTCCGCCCGGGACGCAGGCCATCGCGGCCCGGGCCTGGTCACCGACCGGGGTGTTGAGGAAGACGGTGGGCGCCAGGGCCGGTGGCTGCGGAGTCTGGGTGCGCACCATCGCCGAGACCCGCAGCTGGCCGGTCTCGGTGCGGCGGAATGTCACGGTGGTCACCGCCGCGTCGACTCGCCACGACCAGACATCGTTGAGGTTGGCGGCGGTGATGTCCTCGGCGGAATACACATACGTCGACCAATAGCTGCCGTCGTTGTCGAGATAACGGTTGCGGGCGGTGGTGATCCCCGACAACAGTGGCCCGGCGAGATCGTCGACGAGGACCTCGACGTCGGCCATCGACAAGGGCCGGGCCCGGCAACCTTCTTCTCGCAGCGCGCAAATGAGGCGTTCTGCGACTGCTGCGGTGGCGTCCTCAACAGTGTTGCGCAGCAGCAGTCCCTGAGCGGAGGCACCGATATCGAGTCGCACGATCGCATACGTGCTGACATTGCCGCGCGCAGGATGTTCGGTCAGGACCGTGGAATACAACGGCGGGTAGCCCTGCGCGCGGCGTACCCGAAACCCCTTGTCGACGACGTCGATTCCCTCCAGGACGAGCGGCCCGGGCTGGATCATCTGGTCGGCCAGCACCGCCAGCGGGATCGTGTTGGAGGTCACCGCATGCCCGGGCGCCGACAGCACCGTGGGTGCGTACTGGGTCCCGCAGATCTCGACGACCACAGTCGCGGTCGTGGTATCGCGCATGACGCCGTAGAACTGGTCACCGCGGCGCACGTCGATGCCCTCGGCCACCCACGCTGCCTGCTCGACGCGGCGGCGGCCGCGCACCCACCACAGCAGCCAGCCGACCAAGTTGCGGCCATGCACCCGGATCGCGGCCAGTACGGCCACGACGACGCCCACCGCCGTGATCGTCTGCCAGGTCGTCGACACCCCCACCGCGGTCAGCACACCGACGGCCACCAATGCGGTGATCTCGGCGGCGATGATGGTCCGCGGCGCAGGGACGGGCGCGGTCACCGTGCGGGCCCTCATGCGCGCGGCTTCCGCCGCAGGCCCGCCCAGCCCGCCGTGCCGGCGGCGGCCAGCACCACCAAGGCACCGGCGATAAGCGCCACCGTGCGCGGGGTGTGGTCGACCACCGGCGGCGGAGTGGGGCGCGCGATGATCTGGGTCAGATTCACCACCGGCAGCCGCGGGCCCGGGTCGATGGACGCGGTCAGCGCCAACACCGGGTCAACAATGCCGAAGCCGACCGCGTTATCGACCTCGCGGGCAGGGTTGTGGGCGGTCTCGGTGATGCGCCGCATCACCTGGGCGGCGGTCAGGTCGGGGAACCGGGCCCGAATGAGTGCGGCCACACCGGTGACATACGGTGCGGCATAGCTGGTGCCCCACAACGGAATAGTCTCACCGGGCTTCTCAAGATTGGTGCGTGCGTTGACGGCCGGCCCTTCGGGGGTGTTGGCGATGCCGATGATCGGAGTTCCCGGAGCTGCGACCTGTACCCACGGGCCGGCGATGCTGCTGGGCATCGGTGCCCCCTCAGCGGCCGCGTCGACCCCGCCGACCGCCAGGAGCAGGCCGGTGCCCCCGTACCAGGCCGGAGAGACCGCGGTGGAGACCTGGTGCCAGTCGCGGGGATCGTCGGCGCGCAGCGGATCAAAGAGCGGGTTTTGCCCGCAGCCCTGGTCGTCGGCGTTGCCCGCGGCGGCCACGACCACCACATCCTTTTCGAACACCGCGTAGTGCAGTGCCGCGCCTACGGGGGCGTCGTTGATCAGGTCGTGGGCGCTCATGCACGACTGCACCGACAGGTTGATCACCCGCGCGCCCAGGTCGGCCATCCGCCGGATCGCCCGGGCCAGGGTCATCAAATCGCCGGCCTTTTTGATGCGGCCGTCGGGGTCGAAGCCGCCGGTGGCCGGAGAGAACGCCTGTGAGGATTGGCGCATCGAAATGATCGACACATCGGGGGCGACCCCGATGAACGCGTCGCCGCCCGACGGGGGCGGCGCAGGCGCGTCGGTGTCGCCGGGGGCCGCGGGCGGCAGATCCACCGGGGCTGCGGGCTGCACCGGCCACTGTGAGGGTGCTAGCTCGTGGTGGGCGGCCGGAGCCCCCGGCGGCGGCGGTCCCTCAGGCGGCGGCCCGTCCCCCGGCGGCGGTGGCGCGGGCGCGATGATCGTCACCGGGGGTGGTGGTGGCGGGGTTTCCACGGTGACTGTCACCGGCTTCGGTGGCGCCGGCGTGGGGGTCACCGGCGAGCCCTGACCTGGAGGTGGCGGAGCAGGCGCCGGCGGTGGGGCGTTCTCGGGTCGCCGCGGCGGCTTGCGCGCCGGATCGAACGGGGCCGCCCCGATGATGCTGGCGACCGTGGTTCCGTGCCCCTCGCAGTCCTCAAGGCCGCCGTCGCCGGCCTGGCCGGTCACGAAATCGCCGCCGGCATAAAGGCGGGGGAACCGCGGGTTGGGCGTGACACCGGTGTCGATCACGCCCACGGTCACCCCGGCACCGGTGGAGTACTGCCATGCCTGCTCGATGTTGAGCATCGCAAATCCCGGCGCCGGCAGCTTCACATCAGGTTCGGGGATGGTGACCGGCGGCGTGCACTTAAAGGTCTGCTTCATCGCTTGCTCGGGACCCGGATCGCTGGGTGCCGGCAGGGCGGCGGGATCGACACCTGGCGGTTCGACCGCCCAAGCCCGTCCCGGGTTGGTGATCATCGCCGCGGAGCTGAATGTCGCGGTCAACGCCACCAGGGCCACTGCGCGCCGCGCCGGGCTCAACGACTGGTTCAACGCCACCACAATCCTTGTGTCCTCAGGAACGAGAAAATGTTCAACACGTACGCCGCCAGCAGCGGGATGCACACGATCAGAACGTTGCCCAGCCATTCGACGGCTTTGCGGGTGTTCGGCGAGAACAGGTACTGCCAGCCCGCCGAGCCGAGCGCAAAGACCCCGATCGCGATCGCCGAGGCAATGCCGACATAGGTCAACGTGGCGCCGAGATCGGTTGCCGGGGTTGTCCAGGCGTACTTGTAGCCGATCGCCATCAGCGCGGCCACCGACGAGGCCACCAGCAGAACCGCTTGTACCCGGTCGTTGAACTTGCGGGCACGGATGATCAGGTCCAGCGCCACCACACACACCAGCACCGTCGTCCATACCGGCTTGTTGGCGTGCGGGGTGATCGCCAGCCAGGCGCAGATCACCTGCACCACCGCTACCGCGATGCAGACCCCGACAAGCACCGACCGAGCGCGGCGACCCACCGACGCGATCTCGGCGGTGGATAGGGCCGTCGGGTCGGGATGGGTGTCTTCCACAGGTGACACCGTGTCCATCGGTTGGCCCTCGGCGCGGTCGAACTGGTCACGGCCGCGGCGGGAGCGAAACGGCTGGCGCGGAACGCGGGCCAGAGTCAGCCCCAACTTCGGGGCGCGGGTGATCAGTATCGTCAGGGCGAGCAGACCCGCCACGGCGACCTGATAGCTCGACAGGGGCCAGAACAGCGACCAACCGCCCAACAGGGTGCTCAGGCCGCCCAGGCACAGCAGGGCGGTCCCGGCGGCCCAATACCGATTGGTGCGGCTGGCGATCGCGAACGCGCCCGCAGCGATGGTGATCGCACCGACGAACACATTCGCCACCCCCAATCCCGGCGGCACCGCGGCCAGGCATGCCGCGGTAAGCACAACGGCGGCAGCGGCGAACGCGTCACGGTAACGCCGGTGCTCTGCCCACCGTTTCGCGGTAGCGACGGTCGCGACCCAAGCCAGCACCGCCAGTGCCGCCAGCACCGCCGGGGCCAGGATGCCGCCCGATTCCACCGCCAGGCGGCTGCGCCACACCATCGCCGCCACGGCCAGGGTGGCAGCAATGATGGTGGCCACCGCCACGGTGTGCGCGGTGTTCGGTGTGACCGGGTTGACCAGACCGCGCAGGTAGTTGGCCAGCGCTGACGCCAGGTTTTCGATTCGGGGTACAAATCGCACGGCCTGGCCGGCCGGCATCAGCCGCAGCAGGTCGCCGTCTTTGACACCGCACGACAACAGAGTCGCTGCGGGCTTGTCCGACAACACCGCACCGTCGACGCGGGCGAACTCATAGCGGGTGCGATCAGGCAGCACTCCTGCACCTTGGCTGCCCAGCCGCACGTTGGCCGTTTTCACTGTCGGGCCCACGAGCATCGACAACGGCGCCTCGGCCGGCAATGTCATAGGGACCAAAGCCTTTTCGGCCGCCAGCACGTACACCCGCACCGATGCGGGAACCGGGGCGGGCGCCGTCTCGACCGTCGCGGGGTTGACAGCGGGATCGACGGCCGTCACCGCCGCTGGCCTTCCAACGTGGTCGCGGCGAACCCACGAGCCAAATGCGCCGTGATTTCGACGCCGGCCTTGCGAGTCCGCGCCGACAAGCCCTTCTTGGTGTCGATGACCGCGCCCTCGCTGAGATGGCTGTCGTAGGGCAACAGCACAGTGGCCGCATCGACATGGGTTGTGAAGTCGCGGAACATCGCCTTGCGGGTGCGCTTATTGGCGCGTCCGCGGGGATCGTTGAGGACAACGACACCGTTCTTCAGCAGCCGGTGATAGCCGTGATCCTCCAGCCACGCCAGTGTTTGGGCGGCGGCTTCGCCGGCACCCTGCTCGAGCGCGCCCACCACGATCACTGCGTCCAACGTCGGGAGCACCGCTTCCATCAGCGGGTGCTCGAGAACCGGGCCGCAGTCGATGACCGCGATCGTCATATAACGATCCAGGATGCCCATCGCGCGCTGATATACCTCGCGGTCGATGACACGGCGCCCCTTGGAGCGGTGCTCGCCGCGCAACAACCACAACCCGGTGTGCGGATTGCTGCCCAGGCTGGCTTTGACATCGGTCCAACGGCGAAGACGGCCGTTCTCCTCGTCGGTGAGCAACTCCCAGTACGTCTGAGACAGGCTCGGTGCCACGCGGTTGGCGATCTTGCCGAACGCGGGGTCCGCATCGACGGCGACCACGCGGTCATCAGAGCGGTACTCGGCCAGGATCGAGGCCGCGATCGTGGCGACCGTGGTCTTGCCGGTCCCGCCCTTGCCGACCAGCACGCCGATCCGGTAGCAGTCGCCGCTGAGCCGCTGAACGATGGTGTTGACCTGATTGACGTGGGTTTCCTCAGCCGTCGACAAACCCGGATTGATCAGTCCGCCAGTCATTTTCAGCACAACTCGGCGCCATCCCCGCGTCGGCTGCGGTTTCGGGGGCGGGGCGAGCACCTCGGGGCTGAGCCGCTCGACCAACGAGGACGGCCCCGGCTGGGCCCTGCCGTGCGCGGCGCGCTGATCCGGATCGGGGAACTGGCCGGTATCGCGGCGTCCTGCTCTCCAGCCACCACCATCGGGCGCCAGCGGGGCGACGTCGGGGCGGGCGCCCTGGCGGTGGCCGCCCTCGCGATAGTCGCGCTGCTGGGCAGGGCCGGCGTAGCGGTGGGGCGGCGCAGGCGCCACCGGCGGCGGAATTGCGGGTGACCGGTGCTGGGCATAGCCCTCGCGCGGTTGCGGTTGAGGCCACTGCGGTGGCGGTGGCGGTTGGGCGGGCGGCGCGGGGGTCGGGTTCAGCACTGAGGCGACGATGTCGGGCGAGACAGGGTGTGTCGCCTCGTCGTAGGCATCTGGGTCGGGCGCCGGCGCCGGCACCGGCCATTGACCCGAGGGTGGTGCAGGGTCGGGTACCTGCTGGCCCGCAGTTGCCGGCCAGCCTCGCGGCGGAGTCTCCTCCTGCTGCGCGTGACTTGCCCCGGTCGGCTGCTCGCCGGCACTTTCCTGCGGGGGCACGTCGTATTCGTGGTTGTTTGTCCCCCAGTTGTCACTCACGTGTCCACCCTACCCAATCCGAATCATATTTGTCTACATTCGATCTATCGATGTAGACATCGTTATCGTGGTGTCAGTGCGTCGAGGACCGGCGGCGCAGTCACCGAATCCGCGGCCACCAACGCCGCGGCCCGGCTCAGCTCCGCTCCTGTCGCATACACCCGCAACAGCGGCCACGGAACCTGAACCGCTTGTGCGGCAGGACCTTCCAAACCGAGCGCGCGCATCGTGTCTTGATCCTGGCTGATGCCGTAGCGCACCCCCTGCGGGGACAACCACCACAGCGATTCCCGGCTCGTCGACGACTTCCCTACCCCGGTCACAACCGCCAAATTCGGCGCATCCGGATCGATCCACACCTGGTGGGCCTCGACACTGTTGGGTCGGCGATCGTTGCGCACCAGAGGCATCACCGACGCATCCGCCGACACCGGAATCGGAAGCCCCTTACCGGAAATCACCGCGGTGACGGCTTCCCGATCGGTGGCGCCTTTCGACCAGCCCACGCACAACACCGGGTACGCCCGAGTGTCCACCAGCGTCAAGCGGCGAGGCGGGTAGTAGTCCACCCGCAGCGACGACACTCCCGGGATCGCCGCAATATCTTTGGGCGCGACCGGGATCGGATCGATCTGACCGCCCGACGACGAGGACATCAACAAGGAGGCAACGAACGGCTCCACCTGTTGAACTCCGTCTGCGAGAACAACATACAGCGCATCAGCGCCCCCGCTGAGCCCGGTCACCTGCAGAACCGACCCGATCACCGCGCCGGTCGGTAGCGACCACCGCGACGGCTCGCCGGCCTGCGCGATCTGCGGGGTCGTCAACGGTTCGGTGGCCGGAATCGCATCAAAGAGCGCCTTCGACATCCGCACCGGCGCCACTGCTGTGGAGTCAATTCCCAACGCCAGAGCCAAAGGACGGTTCGACAGGTCCACGCGTGAGCGCCGCCCACCCCACACCACATAGGTCGAGCCGGCATGCTCGGCCAGCACCGCAGAATGAGCAGCCAGCTCATTGGCACGGTCTCCCAAGGTAAGTCGGCCCGCTAAGGCGGTCACCGTCGGTGAGGGATCCGAGCTGGCTGCCGGCGCGGTGTCGCACAGCGCCCACCGCGACGCACCTCCAGCCTTGACATTGAACGACTGCGGCGCATCGACGATCCCCACCCGCGAGCCAGTCGGGTATGACGCGATCACCGAGTGCTTCACCGTGGTCGGCGGCAATGGCTGACCGGCGATCAGCTGCGCCGAGACGAGATTCCATGCCGGACGCAGTTTTCCGTCGACCAGCACATACAGCGCGTGGTTATCGCCGTCAGCCACGATCTGGGCCTGGTCGACCCGGCCAACCGGCTTCAGAATCGCCAGCACCACCGCAGCCACTGCGATCAGGACCGTGGCGATGCCGCCCAACACCAGCCACGAGTTCTCCCGCTGCAACGGTGAAAGCACCATGTCGACTTCGTTTTCGGTGATCGCTGCCGCATTGCGCCGCAGAAGAAAGTTGTGGGCGCTGACCTGCGTGGCGGTCACCGAGGCGAGCGGAGAATCCTCCTCGAGCTCGTGGCGGTCGTCAGCCGGATCCTGGGGTTTGCGGTGTTGGGGCACGATGGGCGTCCTGTCCTGAAGTGGCTGCGCTGCAGGCGATTACCGGGCCGGTGCTGGCATGTCGAGCACATCGGTGACGAAGCTGGTGATGTCGGAGTGCACGGTCGTCGGATGTCCGGGCCACACGCTCACCCAGCAGGTTCCGCCGTCGCTGATCGACTGCGCCATGCTGATGCGTCCCAGCTTCGTATCGGCGATCGACACCGTGCCAGCGACCGCGCGGTCCTCAGGTAAGGTTCCAGGCCACACGTGGCGGGCCGAGACGACAGCCAGCGCCGACTGGTCCAGTCTCCTGATCTCGGTCAGGGCGGCGACCTGTTGTGCGGTAACGCCTTGGCGGGCAAGAAGTTCCATGAAGGTGTCGTTGTCGGGCGCCGCGCCCGAGGCATGCAGGAACGCGTTGAGCTCGACGTTGAAGCCTTCGATCGCCGCGGGCGGATAGTCGCCCAGTGCGGCGATGATCTCCGCGCTGATCACGGCGGCCTGCGCATCCTGGGCGCTGACCTCAGCCACCGGGAACACCCGCAGGGTGTCGACCCATTCTGGGGGCAACTCCAACGGATCGCCGGTGAAGCCGATCTGCTCGGCCACAACGAACGGATTCCCCGGAGTACGGGAGATGCCGACGATCCAGCGATCCATCCGGCAGATCACGGTCACCGTTTCCTTGATGGTGGCGGCGTCATCGCCGGGCCGGCGCACCGTCAGCTGTACCTCAAGGTCTGGTCGGGATATCACGGTCAGCCAGTCAGCCACGACCGGATTCACACTGCCGGCATCGTCGATGATCCCGGCGGCCACCAAACTGCGGTACTCGGGATACTCGGCGACCGGAATGTGGTCGGACCCCGACGGAATGTAGTGGGCCAACCGTAGGGACAGAGGCATCGTTTCCAGCCCCAGCAGGCCTTGCAGCACCCACATCCCTGCCGGGAACGTCCTCAGATCATGCTCAGGCATAAGACTCGCTCTGGATCAGATTTTCGGATGGTGAAATGCGAATGCCCGGAGGACGACCAAAAACGGCGGCCCCCGGGCATCACGCGTGTGTTGGTGTCGCGTTCCGCCGAGCGCGGACTAGAACGCGCCGATCGCGTTGGCCGCACCCATGTCGGTGCCGATCGACTCACTGTGGGAGCCGTCGGTGGTCGTTGCCTGATGCGCCAACACATCGCGGCCCTCCTGAATGCCCTGCGAGATGATCATCTGGGCATCGTGGTAGGCCGTCGAACCCTGGGAACTCCAGAACTCCGCGGTGGCGGCCAGGGCCTGCATCGCACGGTTCTCGATGTCGTCGAGGGTGTGCGACGTCGTCTGCACCATCTGGACCTGCTGGGGCAGCACTGCCGGGTTGTACTCAAATGCTCCGGTCATGAAGTGGTCTCCTTCGTTTCTCTGACGATTGTTGATAGACGGGCTGTTGCGTCCTAGCGGGCCGCTAGGACGACACCGCCGCCTGCCGCTGGGCGTTGATCTGCTCCTGGTTGGCGTACTCGGCTGCAGCTCGCTCAAGCGTGTCGGCCAGCCCGCCCCACCGAGTCGTCAGGTTCATCTGAGCCTGGTGGATGTCGTTGGTGGCGTGGGAGTTGGCCAGCGCCGCCGGCCCATTCCACCCGCCGGCACCCAAGTTCGCCTCGGTCTGCTGTAGGTAGCTGTCGAGTGCGCCGTTGTACTCGCTGATGAGTCCACGAATCGTGTTCGCGGTCGCCTGAAGTTCTTCCGGAGAGACCTTCAAATCTGCCATTACGGTTGTCCTTTCAATGCTTCAGTAGCTTGCCTTGACAGGCGGAGCCGTGGTCTTGTCTGCCGTACATTGACCGTAACCTCAGCCGCGCACCCCCTCACACCTCAATTTCCGTGACCGTCTACTCGGCCCGCTCGCCACCGAAGGTCACCGTGGTCGGGTTGCCCCCCGCGCCTGCTCCGTCGCCGCGGCGATCCCCACCACCGGGAGGCGCACCGAAGAGCCCGCCGCCGCCCGCAGAGCCCGCCATCGGACCACCAGGTCCGCCGGGAACAGCGCCCGGTGCCGCGGCCACCCGAGCCGCCGGACTGGGCATGGACGCAAAACTGGACGCGGGCCGGCTAAATGTCGACAACGGCGCGGTGGCTCCCGAACCGGGACCACCGATCCCCGCGCCGCCGCCGGGAGCGCCAGCGCCCGACAACGACTGGGTAGCAGCGGCCTGGCGGGCGGCTTCGGTCGCCGATGCCATCGCGTTCGCCGGATTGGCCGCCGATAGCGCCGATCCCGACAGCAGCGGGCCGAGCAACCCCATTCCCATTTGCGGAAACTGCCCCAGCGTCTGCGGAAGCGAGCCGAACATCTGCGGAAGCGAGCTGGCCATCGACATCGGCGTCGAGGCCAGCGACATCATCGACCCCAGACTTTCCATCCCCATGCCCCCCGGCGCGCCAGCCGACGTCGTCAGCGCCTCCTGAACGCCGGCGTAGCTTCGCCGCATCGCCGCCGACGCCGGCCGCTCCGCGGCGGCCTCTGCGACCTGTCCCGCTTGGGCGGCCATGCCCGCCGGGTTGGCCATCACCGGAGCCATCGGCGCCGGGACGCCCAGCGGCCCTGCCGCGCCGAAAACAGCTGTCTCCCAACCCGACCCAGACGACGCATTGGTGACCCACTGGTCACCGTAGAGTTCATAGAGCGACGTCACGATCGGAGTGAAGAACCCGTGCCAGTTCGCCGCCGCCCACGCCTCGGCTGACTCCCGGGTGGCCAACGCCACCGGAGCGGGAATCATCGAGTTCTTGGCGGTCGTGTAAGCGCCCGCCAGGCCCTCCACCAACCCTGAACCGGCACCCAGCCACCCTGCTCCTGTCGCGGCCAGCGGTGTGTAGGTGCTGGCCGACAGCACCGACTTGATGCCAGCAAGCCCCATGAAGCTCGGCGCGGTCGCTGATGCGTTTGCTGACATCGTTGTAGCATCGACGCCCATCAGCGCTGCCAACTCGGCAAGCGCGGCTGCCGTGCCGAGGAAGGAAGTGGCTTGATCCCCCGAGGACAGCAGTTGGTGGGAGATCTCGGGCGGTGTGGACGGCCACGGAAACGGCATCAGCCGGCCCTCCCCGACCGCGTCGCACAGCGCAATCCCCTGGCGCGGGTGTGGCCGTCACCGGTCACTCGCGCCGTCTCTGCACTATTCACCGGCGCTTCGCTCCCCTCGTGGGTTCGCCGCTTAGGCGATGGCGGCGGAGGCCGCGTTGATCGCCTCGGTCGCGCTAAATGTGCCCGCCGACAGCGCCATTGCCGCCGACCTGAATGCGCGTTCACCGGTGAACTGGAACAGCATCATCAACGTCTGGAAGGTGCGCTGCAGAACCAATGTCTGAGCCATCACCGAGGTGCTGTCCACCCCAGGAGGCATCACCGCGGTAATCACCGGGGCTGACCCCAGCGCTGCCGAACCGAGCTGTGCGGCTGCAGAAGCATCAAATGCCGCCGAACCACTCACTACACCGGGATCTACGAGAAGTGCCACGGTATCCCCTCCTATGACCTTTCCTTGGAAAATATGGTTGTGACCTATCTTACGGGCGCTCCAGTTAGCTGTCGCACCCCAAATTTCGTCGGCGGCTACTCCTGCGGAAGCTCGGGAGGTTCGGTCCAGGGAGCAAGAACGGTCCCGACCAATTCGGACTCCACCCACAGGCCTTTACCTGGCCGTTCCTGCGCCACTGGGCGCACACTGTTGGTGGCCACGGGCGCGAGCATCGGGTCACCATCCAGGATCAGCGTTGGGCTGAAGTTTTGTCGCACCGCTCGCCACAGCGGATGGATCAATGAAACGTTCGAATACTGTTGATCCAGCTGCGCCGAATACATGATGTGCAGGCCCAACTGAGCACCTTGGGGTGCCAGGGAGGCGACAGTCTCCGCACCCAGCTTTGCCGGGGCGAACGGAAAATCTCCCGAGTTGTGAGGCAGCAACTCGGAGTTGTCGATGACCACGAATATCTCCGGGCCCTCCCAGAAGCGGTGCGTTGCAGCAGTTTCCGGATCGAGATCATCGTCATCGGGCGGTTTGCGGGCCTGAAGTTCTTCGACGAGCTCCAGCATGCGTTTGCGGGCCTGACTGGCGGTCAGCGAGTAGGACGCCACGTACTCCCGCGGGAACATCCCCATGTTCTGCCGCGCTAGGTCAATCACATGGAACTGCGCCTGCTCGGGGGTCAAGACATCCATGACGGACCGGGACGCTGAGCGCAGTGTCGTGGTGCGGCCCGATTTCGGTCTGCCCAGGACGGCCAGGTGCGGCTGGTGGCGGTAATGCCACACCACCGGTGACAGATCACGTTCACGCAGCGCCACGACAACCTTGCCGGGGGCGTCTTTCTGCAGGTCAGTCAAGGTGATGCGCTCGGGTAGACGAGCCATTTGCGTGGATCGCTTCGCCCCGACCTGCTCGGCGAACACCCGCGCAAACCCGTCTTTATCGGCCACCACGGTGCCGTGCGCGTCAGTCAGGCGGGGCAATCCGGTCAGCATGCGGTACCCACCAGGGCTGATCCCCCACCCGGCCTGCTTGGCGGGCAGACTCGCTGCTTCTGTGCGGTTCAGAGTGGAGGTGTCGTTGGGGCCTAGCTTGAGTTCGACGCGGCCGTTGACGTTCGTGGCCACCTGGTGGGCAAACGCGTGCCCATGGGTCACAGTCGACAGCACCAGATGCACCCCCGCGGCCAAACCGTGCTGGGAAATCCTGAGCATCCTCGCGACGAACCGGTCCTCGCGCGGCGTGGTCAGTGTCGTCTTCACCTTGACGAAGTCCTCAACCACCAGCACCACCTGGCCACCCGGGATCTCGGGAAGATCCTGCGGATCGGCGGCCCGCCGCTCGAAGAACTCTTGAGCGGTGATATCGAGCTCGCCGAATTTCTTCGTCCGGAAGTCGATCAGTTCGATGATCGAATCGAGGACCCGCAGCACACCGTCGATGTCGCCGCCGGACGCGATACCCGCGACATGGGGGATCGACCGCAGATTCATCATCGCCGAGGCCGCACCCGCGATGCAGTAGAACTGCATGTAGTCGGGGCGATACATCAAGGCCCCACCCAACACCGCGGTCATCAACGCGGTCGTCAGACCCGAATGCGCACCGCCGGCGATCGCCCAATGCCGATCACGCAGATCCAGCGCCACAACCGGTTGTGTGCATTCGAACGGGCAATCCTCCTGCCCGATCGGAAGGCTCAGACCCGCCGTGTCGCCATAGTCCTGTGTCCACGGCTTGCCGCGCAGTCGACGCACCATCTCATCGGCATCAAGACCCACCTCCAGCGGCGGCAACCAAAAGTCGACCAACGGACGAGCCGCGGGGCCACCCACGGCGTTAATCACCGTCTCGGTCTCAGACAGCGGCTTCTCGTCGGGCGCGGTCTCGGCCGGCACCAGATCACGCTCCACCTCGATCGGCGGCGGCGCCATCCGCCCGTCTATATCCTCCGTGGGCGTGACTGCGAACTCGCGCGGTTCGAACCAGTCGCCTGCCTCGATCACCTTGCGTTCATCGACCGGCGCCATCGGAATGTGGTCGGCCATGGTGTTGAAGAAGCGGATCTTCTTGACCGTGTCCGATCCCACCTTCAAATATCCGGTGCCCTCGGCGCCCCGCGACGGAATGTGGTAGGCGATCGGCTCATTGATCACCTCACGTGACACTTGGGCGGTACCAGTGCGCAACGCAATCCGGAATCCCAACACCGGATCGATCATCCGCATCAACTGCGGGACATCGTATTTCTGCCCGCACAGCAGCAGAGAAATGTCGTAGGCGCGGCCCTGGCGGACCAGGTGGTCGAAAAACGGGAAGATCTCCGGATAGACGTCAGGCAGCTCGTTGAACTCGTCCACGATGACCTGAAGCGCCGGCATCAGCGGCAGATCGGCGCCCTCGCCGATCTTGGCGTTGTACTCCCGGATATGAACACAACCCGCCGCAGTGACGGCTTCCTTTCGCCGCTCGAACAAACCGTGCAACGCCAAATGCATTCGGCGGATCAGATGCTTTTCAGCCTTCAGATTCGACACCGCGGCGATCACGTGCGGCGAACGCTCCAGCACCTGGGCAATCGACTTCGATTTCAAGTCGAACAGGGCGATCGTGGCAACCTCGGGCGGATGTGTGAGCATCAGGCCCGATGTGATCGCGGTCAACGCGACCGACTTGCCCGACCCCATGGTGCCGACGATGATGCCGTTCAGATTCCAGCCGTAGTCAGCAGATTCCTTCAAATCCATCTCGACGACGTTGCCTTCATCATCAACGCCGACAGGGAACCTCCAGAAACTCGAACCCTCCCGCTTACTCGACACCGACAGGGCACGCCGCTCGGCCCACAACCGCTCCGTATCCAGGAACCGCCCATCGCGGATATCCAGCGTCTCCAACATCGAGCTGCCCGCCGCCGCGCCGCCGGCACGCTCCGAGGCGTCCTTTGACCCCGGCCGATACGGTGCCATCGCCTGGGCGAAGCGCTCGGCATCCTCCAACGCCAGCCAGTCGGCGTCGGCGTAGAACGCCATACCGCCTTCCTCGTCCTTGGCCGGGGCCAGCTTCAACGACTCGTCCACGCGGCGAACAACGCCGCACTCCACGCGATAGACCGACTTCCTGTCGAAACCCAAACCCCGGCCACTACCCACACTTTCGGCTAGTCGGATAAAGCACACCCCGCCGACACCGTTGGGCGGGGCCGCGCTCGCCCAGTCCGCCTCAGCGCCGCACGCGTCGTCGATGACAACCCAGAACGAATCACCGCCCGTCGTCAGGCCAATAGCGTGATCGCGAGGACCGCCCGCTGTGGCGCTCCACTGCCCGCGGTCACTGATCTCATCGGCGAAGTAATCCTCGTACTCGCGAGCCGAGGCGAACACCGTGCGCCGCTCGCCGCACCCATCACGGCTACTCGCGTCCTGCACATGTGGAAGCCATTTCGTCCACTCCCACACATCCGGCCGATCGGTCACCACGATGAGTTTCAGATCATCAGGTGAATGCCACTGCGATAGTTGGCACATCGCCGCGCGGGCCAACCCACGAACCTCCTCTATCGGCCCGACCAGTGACAGCGCTTTCTTCTTCGTCAGCGATACCACCCGCGGCATATCGTGGATATAGGGCTGCTCGCGCAGGAACTTTCGCTTGCCGTGGCTTGTGGCCGGTTCGACGTACATCGGCGCTTCAGGAAGCGGCGGGCAGTCGATCTGCATGCCCTGTTTGATCGTGCCAACGCCAAGCCGCACATGCCCAAAGTCGTTGAAATCCTTGAAATCATCTGTCGGGAACCGGCGTCGCTGCCACATCGCCGAACAGCCCGCCAACCCGATCAAATCCTGCGGGTCGGGGTGGCACCGCCACGACCGCTCAAACTGCTTCTCCGCGGCCTTCACCAGCTCCTTGCGCGCAACGTCGGCCTGGTTGAACCAGTCCTGGCGGTCGGCTTCCATCTCGCCCGAGGACTTCTGATTCTGCCGATTCCCACCTCGATTGCGGAAAAACATGACGCCGTACATGACCAGCATCATCACCGGCAAAATGCTGAACCAGCCCTGCCGAATCTGAATCAGCACATAAATCAGAATCGCGACCAGCATCAGCATCACGACAGCGCCGATCAACTGAAGCATGCTGCGCGCGGGAACCCGCGGCACCGGCACCGCTTCGGGAAGCGAAACCTTACCCGCCGGAACAGGGTCCAACGGCTCACGAACCGGCCGGTCGAAATATTCAACGCTCACCCAACAAACCTTACCTTCAGTTGTCTACACAGCCACACGTCATGTAGACACGCTCAGATGGAGATCGTCGCCGGCGTCGTGGCCGCCGCGCCCTGCGGGCCGATCTCACCCAACCGCGCGGCATTCTCCGACTCTTGCTGCGACATCGCCTCAACGCCTTCGGTTTCGCCCACCTGCCGCTGCGCCGATCTCGTCGAAAGCGCCGCGATCCACCCCGACTTGAGGGCAAACCCTTCCGCCCGCAACGCCGCCACGCCCGCGTCGATCGGCGACACGCCGCTACCCACTGCCGCGCCGGCGGTAGCGCCGGCTGCCACGGCCTGACCATCCGCATCGGCACCGCGCGTGATCAACCCCGCCGCCGCGGTGGGGTCCAACTTCAACGTGTCACTCGATGACGAGTTGGTCGATGCCATCCCAAATACCTTCCCTAGAAACCGAATTCATCATTGCTTACGACGCACTGTGCGCCGACCACCAGTGACGGAACGACGGGGGTACGTGCAGGGCGGGATGTCTGTTAGCCACTCGTGCGGCGCAGACGCCACGCCACGCCGTGATTGCTTCCGGATACTGGTCCTCCAGCGCCCGCACGGTCCTTTCGCTTTCTGAGTCGCTCACCCCTCCGGTCATCAGCGCGCAGATCCATTCGTCGATGATGGAGGCCGCCCGGCTGGTGGTCGCTGCCCGCACGTCGTCTTGGTCGCGCACACCGTGCCCTTCTAGAGCCGCCTTCTCGAGCGTGACATCGCGGCGATTCCACTCCGTCAAGACCAACGGCTCGTACTGCGAGCGCGCGAGCGCTCCGTAGACGTCGCGATACACCTGCACTGCACGATCCAGCCGATCCTGAACACTTGACGAATACGTGCTGCGCATCCACAGCGAGTCGAAGCCAGTCTGATCCAAGACATCGGCAGCACGATGCACTTTGCCGATCCAGTCATGACGGCGGAACCACATCTGGTCATAGACGCCCACCACTTCGGGCAGGCACCCTTCGAATGATTGCGACGCTCGGTCTTCCCGCCAGGCAGCGTCGATCGTGTGTTTCACGGTGCGCACCGAGTTGGCCGGCGCGAGGCCTGCGACGGACTTGTACGCCGCAGGTCCTAAGAGAGCCGTACCCAGATCATCATGCAGCTCGGTCAGACGCTGAGCGTATTCCGGCCACACCACCACCGGCTGGTAGTCGCGCAGCTCGTCAAACCACGCGCCTGCTGACCCATCCTCAGCAACACCGGCCGTGGCCCGGCGCCACGCGATATCGTCGGCCTCCTTTTGCGTGCGTAACGCGACCGCGGTAGCCCAGGCCGCCGCGGCGCCCACCATTGCGCTCAGCGCCCGATGTCTGGCCATGACAGCGTCGATCGCCGTGCGCGCCCGCGTACGATCATCCGGCCCCACGGCTATTCGCTATCCACGAGTTGACGTGCGGCATAAGCGATCTCCATGAACAGGATCGATCGCTCTTCCCCCTGAGGCTTCCACCAATACAGCAGCTCCAACAGCCGCGCCAGGTCGTGGCGAGGACGGTACATCGAAGCAGCGAGAGGGGGTGACTCCTCGAGAATCCGGTATGCCCCCGAGTCATTTCGCGCCGCGTCGATCGCAGCCACCAATTCTGTCCACTGGGCGTCGGTGATATCACCGCCGCTGTACTCAAGCCGGTTATAGATACCGGCGCCGATATCGGGAACCATCAATCCCGAATCGCCCAAGCGTGCCGACACCGCCTCATAGGCCGCCGTCGTCAAACGACCACACCGTTCGACAAGCTCCCCCATCGAACGGTCACGCTGACGCAACCAGCGCATCAATGACTGATCAACAAGCTCCAGACGATGCATATGGGCCGCGTCGAGCACCTGATCGCGAAAATCCGATCCCTTGAATGGCGAAAGGTTGGGGTCGCACAGGTGCACGTGCTGCACCCCGGCCTCCTCGGCCGGCGCCAGATTCGTGGTGTCCGGCATCATCGCGCCCACTGCGACCGCGTGCAGCGGCAGCGTGCCATCCTCACGACGGCGCAGCTCCGCGTAGGCGGCCATCGTCGCGACCGGATTCGCCCGACCGAACCATTCCTCTCGAAACTCGCTGTCTGCCAACGAATCCGCAAACAACAGCCGAGCAGAACTAGGTAGGAACACCCCCGCTGGCACATAACTCGCGCCTTCATTGCTCGTCACCACCGTCTCCGGTGCACGACCAGGCGTCAGGAAAATACCCACACACCACTCGATCCCCGCCTGATACACCCGGGACCCGTACATCAGTTCGTACACCAGCGAAATCGCAGTCGACAAATGTTCGTCCGGGATTACCTCGTGACCCCGGTGAGAGTCGCGCCCACGAGACGCCGGATCCAGACCCGTTGTCATAGAGGCAGTTGCCGCACCACCGGCCGCACCCGCTCCGCCAGAAGCGGCCACACCTGCCGGCGTCGGGCCGCCAGCAGGAGCCGTCGCCGGCGCGGGTGATCCGCCGACATGGCGGGCGACTTCTGAGCCCACGGGCGCCATGCCTGCACCGCCCGATGGTGCCGGTCCCGCTGTTGGTGGCGGCGGGGCCCCACCCATTACGCCCTGCATCGGCGACACCGCGGGAGCCACCGAACCCGGTGCAGCAGTGGGTGCGGCCGAGGAACTCGGCACCGCAGTGCCCCCACCCGGTGCGCCCGCCCCCGTTGGCGGGCTTGCCGGCGCCGCACTCGCCGGCGGCGCAACCGTGGGAGGAGGTGACGACATCGCTGCCGCGGAGAAATTGCGAGCGAACTCCCCTGCAGGATTTACCGGCGCACCCCCGGCCGACCCACCGCCCGACCCAACGCCCTGACTTAAACCGCCGAGCCCACCGGAGCCGGGCCCCGAACCAAGACCCGGCGCACCGGAGGTCGGTACACCGCGCCCGGACTGAAACGCCGACGACAGGCCCGAAGAACCACCACCCATCAGGCCTGACCCGCCACCCGAGCCGCCACCAGACGAACCACCACCCGCACCCGGCAGAGCCCCCGTAAGTGGCGACGTCCCGCCGCCTGAGCTTGACTGGTTGGTGGTATCGCCACCGCTCGCCGGCCTACCTTCGCCACGAAGCGGATTGGTGTCTCCTGGCCCACCTTCGTGGTGTGGGTTTGCCTCATTGTGCTGGCCAGCTGGAGGCGTCGATTGATCTTGGTCGCCGGAATGGCCCGGCGAATCCTGCCCGGCTTCCCCAGGCTTTCCGTCTGGGCCGCCGCGGGTAGGGGGTGCAGCGTCGTCGCCGGTCCCGGTACCGGCGGAAAAGACGTTGTCGTCGTTGGGGGTCGATGTATAAGGACTCTCTTGATACATCTTGCCCGGGTAGGCGCTTCCCGGAATTTGATCTGATCCGGGTACCGGTGGCGTGTGACCGGTCAGATCCTTGCCCAGGCTCGCGATTTCTGCCCCTACCGCTGTCGCGTGGGCCAGCGACGCCGTACGCGCGGCCGCAACGATCGCGTTCTCAAACGCGGCGGTGGACGAGCCCGCTTGCCGCAGCTGAGAAATCTTGTCGTGAGCTTCCCAGTCGATGTGCTCGAGACGCGACTTCGCCGAATCGACCTTGTCGGCCGCAGAATTCAACGTCTTGTCATACGCGTCGTGAAAATCAGCCTTCGAGTCCTTCAGAGCAGCATCGGACATGTAGCCACGGTGCGACGCGTCCGTGAACCGGCCCGCACCGATCTGCGTGAACTCGTCAGCCACTCGACGTGATCCAGCCGCCGCATCCCGCACCTCATTCGCGGCCTGCGCCTCCTGCTGGCCCTGCAGCCGCAAATCCGTCGGATCTATTCCCGGCCACGCCCCGGTCAGGATCTGACGGGAAAACTCCCGACCAGGGAATCCACTGGAATCAGAAAGCATCGCTCTCCCCACGCACACTGCGCCGACACAACTGCCTCCGCCCAGCCTAAACCGCTCAAGCGACAGCGCCACACGGCAATTACCAGCCGAATGCGGCCCACATATCTTTGTATAGAAAGTGGCGGAACTAGCTAACGCCAATGCGGCGCCAATTAGGCCTTATTGCCAGCGTATTCCGAGCTGATTGCAGCGTCCCAGCGCACCGCCATAGTCGACCACGCCGGCATTCCAAGTCTCTTCGTCGAACTGATCAGCAGGCCGGTTCGGGTAGATGTTCTGCGCGTACAGCAGCATGTCGTCGATGTATCGCTGAAGCGTGCGAGTCAGGTAACGATCCGGCGTGGCATGCTCGGCGAGTACATCTTGCACCTGACCTGCCCACACCTGGACATCACTCTTGTACGCAGGCATCGCAGAACTACGCTCGGCCGATCCCACAGGCAGTGCCTGGTACACACGGTCTGCTTCGTTCCGTTCGCGCATGAGGTCGGGGAGGGCTTCGCAGAGCGGGCGGTCGGCGTCATCGTCGAAGAGGATCGGCGCCGCGGACGCCGGCGCGGCCGAGGTTGAGGGTGCTGGCCGAGCATCGGATGGCTTCCCCACTACTGCGATCACGCTGAGCACAAGGGCTGCGATCGATGCGATGGCCGCGACGCCGGCGAGAATCCACAAAGCTACTGGGCCGCGTCGCCGTCCGACGCGAACCGGGGGCGGTGGCGGGGGCGGATAGTGCTGCTGCCCTGACCACCCCGGCGCAGCACCCGGCGGCGCAGGAGCCGGTGTCACGTGCGTAGCCATTCTCCCAGCTTAGCGGCTCACGACGAATTCCTGCACCGCAAATTCGCATCCGACAAGTCACGGAGTCGGGTAGGCGCGCAGGTAGAGCGACTTTAGCTGGCCTGCTTGGTGTATTTGCTGGAGATGCTTTGCACCCGTTGGATCAGGGTGTCCATGCGCTGCACGAACGATTTTACGGCCGCGGGGTCCCCGGTCTCCGGACCGAGAATTCGCTCTGTGTCGTCAACTTCGCGCACAACGTTCTGAAGTTCTGACCGGTCTGCGGCAGGGAGGTTCGGGAAGCCAAGGACAGCTTCAGTATGCCTGCGTACGACATCGGCATATGTACGTACGACATCGGCGGGATCGTTCATCGCGTCTCCTGGTGGTGGTTCGCCAGGTCCGCTGTGACCTGGCCACTACCCACATTGTCTCGGACAGGGTCCCCTACAGCGACGGTGTTTCTGCACTGATATCCGCTGAAGCTAGGGCCGTGCGTGCCCGTTGTTGCCGTGGCGAGTTGGCGGCAGCCGCGGCGGGAAATGCCGGACGAACATTGTGTCGTCGGGCTGCGGTGTGAGCCAGATGTCCTTACCGGTCGCCAGCGCCATGTTCAGCGGTTCACCTTTGTGTAGGACGTCGAATCCCAGGGAGCTGTAGTAGGTACGTAGGTCCCGGTCGCCGGTGAATTGGCCGTAGATCATGACCGTTCCGCCCTTGACCAGTCGGTCGACTGCGGAGTTCACCAGCCGCCGGCCGTGTCCGCGGCCGCGGTGGGCGGGATCCACCGCGACCATGTGTAGCTTCGAAGAGCTGAGAATCGTTGTGAGGAATTCGCCTTCGGCTTTGTCGTAGACCTCGTCGGAGACTTTGGTTTGTATCGCTGGACCGTATGACGCTTCACCCACGGTTTTCCAGAGCCGCTCGTGCGCCCCAGTGACAAGCATTCCAGCTGTCTGGTCGTCCACCCGAATCGAGAGGATCAGGGTGCAGCTCCAGTACCAGTCTTGGCGCGGTATCGCATCGATGCTGTGTAGCCGATCTATCACGCTGCGGCCACCAGTTGCCACGCCTAGGACTCCCGCCTCGGTCGCTCGCAGGGCCCCAGTTATCAGCCCATCAATGTCGGTATCCCTATGCCCTGCAAGGTCATACCACTGCGCCAGTGACTCCAGTTCCGGAACCGATGCCTCCTGGACCGAAACCTTGTGCGTTGCCTTATGTCGTACCACCCCAACCCCACTCGCTAGCTTTACGCTGGACCTGACCCCTTGAACCTCAAGCCCCACAACCAATTACGATCCAGCTGCAGGGCAAGTCGTCGGCCCGATTCTGCCTGGCTCGGTGGAGCGGCAGTTAGTCTGGCGGCAGGTAGTCGATGGCGTCCTTGGTTTCTTCGGCCCACGCGCTGTCGATCCCGGCGAGCGCGTCGCGCATTGTCCGATTCAGCTTGTCTTCGAGCTCCAGGTTGTTGAACCGCGCCGTGGCACCGGGGTCCACCCAAAGCCTGCTCAATCGCCCGTTGTAGCCCAGCGTCACTTGCACAACACCGTCGGGGTCCTGGGCGCCCACCTTGACGTTGGACAGCTTCGCGATCAGTTTGTCCAGGCCAGTGACCATGTCGCCGAGTTCCTTTTCCACGAAATCGCGTTTACCGCGATCATCGAGACTCTCGAACACTTCCTGGGCTCTGGGCTGTCGGGTCGGGCGGTCATCGGCCTTGTCGAAGACTTCCTCGACGTCGGGCTGCGGGCGGGGATCGGGTGCGGGTTGAGTCATGTTGCGTCGCTTTCGGATTCGGTGATTCGGAAGACGTTCGAGCGGCGCGGCTCCGGAGGAGGAACGCGCTCAGTCCCGGCGGCGACGGCCTCCACGCGTTGCTGAACTTCCCCGCTGACCGGCTCACTGTTCGGAAGATCACGCAACGCGATGCGCGTCTCCTGTTTCTTGTCCTTATCCCCTCCCGCACCGCCAGGCGCCCCGCCAGGCGGCATCATCGGCGGCACCATCCCGCCACCACCCATTCCCCCTGGGGTCCCGGCGGTCGCCGTCGTGGGAATCGACCCAGCTGCCGCTACGGGCGGGGCAGCAGGCGCCGTCATCGGGCCCGCACCAGACACAGCAGGCATTCCGTCGAGACCCGCCGCTGGGGCGGTCTCCCCACCG
>JAIEPH010000062.1 GCA_019749805.1 Mycobacteriaceae bacterium
ATGGCTCATCGGGCCACCGGATTACGAACCGATCGACAACCCACACGAACCCGGCGGGCCAGAACCCAACGCCGCCTGAACGTTGGGCTAGTTCAGCGCGGCGGCCAGTCGGCGCCACTGATCGCGGGGGAATTCCCTGGGATCGGCGGTCAGCACCTGCACGCAGACATGGTCAGCGCCCGCGGAGAGATGCTCGTTCACCCTGCCGAGCACAGACGCCTCGTCGCCCCACGCGATGATCGCGTCGAACAGCCGATCGCTGACCGACGTCAAGTCCTCCTGGGTGAAGCCGGAGCGCAGCAGGTTGTTGGCATAATTCGGCAGCGCCAAATACGAACGCAGCCAATCCGTTCCGAGCGTCCGTGCCTCGTCCCTGTCCTCGGTGAGCAGTACCGTCTGCTCGGGCAGCAGCAGCGGGCCTTTACCGAGATGTTCACGGGCGTAGCGGGTGTGGTCCGGCGTCACCAGATACGGATGAGCGCCGCGGGCTCGTGTCGCAGACAGTTCGAGCATCTTCGGACCCAGCGCGGCGAGCACCCGGTTCGCGACGGGCACCGGGTTGTCGGTCGCGTCGATCGCATCCAGGTAGG
This sequence comes from Mycobacteriaceae bacterium, assembly GCA_019749805.1. GTDB lineage: Bacteria > Actinomycetota > Actinomycetes > Mycobacteriales > Mycobacteriaceae > Mycobacterium. Next base: position 591 of record JAIEPH010000062.1, read on the forward strand.
CCCGCGTCGCGGCGAGCGGCTTCTTGTAGAGGCCCGGTTCCTTGGAATCGATGAGTGGGGCGTGGCTCACGCCGATGCCGAGCAGAAAGCGGTCACCATGTTGAGCTGTCAACTCTGCATACCTGGCCGCCACGTCCGCGGGCTCGTGCATCCACAGGTTCAGGATCCCGGTGGCGATCACGACGCTCTTGGTCGTCGCCAGCAGATTGCTCACCGAGTCGAGCACGGGACCGCCCACGTCCGGGATCCACAGCGCGGTGAATCCGAGGTCCTCGAGCTCGGCCGCGGCCTCGGCAGCCTCTCCGGCGTCGCCGTAGCGCAACTGAGAACTCCACACGCCGACGCCTGCCAGATCCATCCGTTGATCCTTTCCCGGGGCAACTAGCCACACGCTACCGTCGGCGCGCGGCCACCCATCGTCGGGGCTGCGGACGCACGCCACGTGTCTGCCCAGGTGGCGAGCCATCCTCCGCGGGTGAACGTGGTCGAGCTCATCCGGTCGCACCCCGGACGTACGAGTCTCCGGAATGTTCAATTAGGGTAACCTCACCAACTTAGGACAGCCTGCACTAATTCATGCTGGGAGGGTTTCGTGGGTTCTCGCTGCGGTGCTGCAGGCCGTCCCGAACGACCCACTGAAAACCATCGCCGAGCCGCCGATGATTGACGAACAGAGCCAACTGACCTTCCAGCCCTGGATCAAGCGATCCCCGGGTCGGAAGAGCGACGGCGCGACCGTGGTGTTTCCCCACGCAGGCGGCGCCGCCGCGGCGTACCGGGCCTTCGCCGCGGCGTTGGCTGCCGGCGGCGCCGACGTGTACGTCGTGCAGTACCCCCAGCGAGCGGATCGGCTCACTCACCCCGCCCCGGACACCGTCGAGGAATTGGCCGCCCAGCTCTTCGGCGCCGGCGAATGGACGCGACTCGGGCCGATCAAACTGTTCGGCCACTGCATGGGCACGGTGATCGCGTTCGAGTTCGCTCGCGTCGCCGAAGCCAAGGGCGCCGACGTGAGCAGCCTCTGGGTATCGGCGAGTCAGGCCCCCTGCACGATCGCCACCTCGCCACGGCTACCCACCGCCGAGGCCGAGGTGATTGCGAACATGGTCGACCTAGGCGGCACCGATGAGCGGCTGCTCGCCGACGACGATTTCGTCGACCTGCTCGTCCGCGCCGTGCGCGCCGACTACCTGGCGTTCAACCGTTACGCGTGCGCCGACGATGTCCAACTGCGCGCCGACATCCACACCATCGGCGGCCGCAACGACCATCGGGTGAGCGAGGACATGCTGCGCCGCTGGACCACACACGCCGGCGGGGCGTTCACACTGTCGCTTTTCGATGGTGGGCACTTCTACATCAACGACCATCTCGACGCCGTCGCGGAGCTCGTCAATGACGTCTAGCGACGCGGACGCCATCGTCATCGCCGGGATGGCGATCGAGGCGCCCGGCGGCATCGATACCGCGGAGGCCTACTGGTCGTTGCTGTCCGAGCGACGCGAGGCGTTGAGCCCGTTTCCGCGGGACCGCGGCTGGCCAGTGCGCAAGGTGCTCGACGGGTCACACCGCGATGGGTTCAAGCCGATACACGATCTCGGCGGATTCCTCTCCGGTGGCGCGACTTTCGACGCCGAATTCTTCGGGATCTCGCCACGTGAGGCAATCGCGATGGACCCGCAGCAACGCGTCGCGTTGCGGGTGGCCTGGCGTGCACTCGAGAACACCGGGATCAACCCCGACGATCTCGTCGGTCACGATGTGGGCTGCTACATCGGTGCGTCGACAATGGGCTACGGTCCCGATCTCGCCGAGTTCACCACCCTCACGGGTCATTTGATGGCGGGTACCGCCCTCGGGCCTGTTTCGGGCCGGATCGCCTACACGCTCGGGCTGGCCGGACCCGCAATGACGATCGATACCTCATGCTCTTCGACATTGACCGCAATCCATCTTGCCGCGCAGGCGATTCGGTCAGGGGATTGCGACATGGCGATCGCCGGCGGGGTCTGTGTGATGGGGTCACCGGGATTCTTCGTCGAGTTCTCCAAGCAGCACGCGCTGTCCGACGACGGTCACTGCCGCCCGTACAGCGCGCAGGCAAGCGGCACCGTGTGGGCCGAAGGCGCGGCGATGTTCGTGCTGCAGCGACGTTCCGCCGCACTGCGCGACGGGCACCACGTGCTCGGCGAACTTCGAGCGACATGTCTCAACCAGGACGGTCGCTCCGTCGGGTTGACGGCTCCGAGTGGTCCCGCGCAGGCGCGGCTGTTTCAACGTGCGCTGCGACAAGCCGGAGTCCGTGCCGAACAGGTCGGCATGGTCGAAGGTCACGGCACCGCAACCCGACTCGGCGACCGCACCGAACTCACCTCCTTGGCCCAGACCTACGGGGCTACCGAACCTGGCCGCGGCGCACTGCTCGGATCAGTGAAGTCGAACATCGGCCACACCCAGGCCGCTGCGGGCGGGCTCGGCCTGGCCAAAGTGCTCATCGCCGCTGCGCGCGCAGCCGTGCCTGCGAGCCTGCACACTGCCGAGGCAAGTCGCGAAATCGATTGGGAAAAGCAAGGTCTGCGACTGGCAACCGAACTCACACCGTGGCCCGCGACGGATGGGCACCGGTTGGCCGCGGTGACGGCGTTCGGGATGAGCGGCACCAACGCGCACGTCATCGTCTCCGTACCGGAAGCCGCGTGATGCCCACCAACGGATTTCCCGACGGCCGCGTGCCCGTTGTCCTCAGTGCTCACGCCGAGGAACTTCTCGCCGCCGATGCCGACGCGATCCTTCGGTACCTGCGCCCCGGCACGGACCTCTCGGCCGTCGCGGCCACGCTGTTGCGCACGCGCAGGCTGCGGCGGCACCGCGCCGTCGTCCGCGCGGCGAGCATCGCCGAATTGATCGACGGCCTGCAGGCGCTCAGCGCCGGAAACGAACACCCGATGGTGGCGACATCGTCGGAGACAAGCACCGGTAAAACGGTTTTCGTCTTTCCCGGCCAGGGCAACCAATGGCCGTCGATGGGAGCCGATGCTTACGATCGGTCACTTGTGTACCGCGCCCAGGTGGATGAATGCGCGGCGGCATTCGCCGCCGCCGGCCACCTTTCGCCGCTGCCGTACCTCACCGCGCACACCGGTGCTGGTGACTGGTCGCAGGTCGAGATCCAGGGCGCGCAGTTCGTCCACGCCGTGGGTCTGGCTCACATCTGGCAATCCTGCGGAGTGACACCCGGCATCACGGTCGGCCACAGCCTGGGTGAAGTGGCAGCGGCATACGTCGCTGGGCGGATGACCCTCATCGATGCGGTCGCCGTGGTCATCGCGCGTGCGAAAGCGGTCGACCGCCTGCAGGGTGACTATCGGATGGCCGCGCTGGGGATTTCGGTCGGGGAGGCCGAGCACCTGATCGCCACTGTCGAAGGCTGGCTCGAGGTGTCGGCGGTCAACTCGAGGTCGTCGGTCGTCGTCTCGGGTCAGCGCGATGCCGTCACCGCACTGGTGGCCACCGCATCGGATCGGGGTCTGTTCGCCCGCGAGCTCGGCGTGAATTATCCGGGCCACACCACCGCGCTGGAGGCGCTGCACGACGACCTGTCGGCTCTCTTGCCCAAGGGGCAGTTCGGCAATGCACCAGTGCAATTCATCGGGTCGGCCACCGGTCAAGCCGTGCCGACAGGGACGGATTACGCGCACTACTGGTACCGCAATCTGCGCGATACGGTGCGTTTCGACCGCGCCGTCGACGCGGCTCGCACTCAGGGCGGAGCCCAATTCGTCGAAATGTCGGCGCACGCGTCGCTGCTATTCGCACTGGAAGATCTGACCGGCGACGGGCCTGAGCTCTCGCTCATCGTCGGATCTGGTCGACGCGACGAACCGCTCGTCGACACCTTGTCGGCCGGCATCGCCGCCCTCGCGGTCGCCGACCCAGGGTTCAAATGGTCCGGCTGGGCCGACACGGAGACGCCAGTGCTGCAGGGCTTTCCCAATGCGCCGATGCTTGAGGTACACGTATGGGCCGAACCCGAACCGCTTGCACCCGTGTTCGGGGTGACCGTTTCGAGCGAGACGTGGAAGCAGAGCGCCGTATTCGCCGCAAAGGGTGCGCGCAGGCGAATCGCAGTGGTCGACCTCGCCGGTCCCGGCAGTGCGCTCTCGGCGCAGCTGAGGACTGCCATCGAGCGGCATGGTGATGCGGAACCGGCCGAACCGCGTGAGGCCGATCTCGTCCTCGCGATCGCCCCGCTGCTCGACCATCCCGATGCCGAGGTGGCCGCACAGCAGATCGGCCGACTGGTGGGAGACGGTCTTTTCGACTACGCCGACGCCGGGGGAGCGACCGGTTGTGACGTGTGGCTGGTGACAGTCGGCGGTGAACACGTGCTTCTCGATGAGCCCGTTGCGCTACCGGCGCAGGCGGCACTGGCCGCGATGCACCGCAGCATCGGTTACGAACGTCCCGACCAAGCGTTCCGCCATCTGGATCTGCCGTCCTGGGAGATCGACGACGCCACCGCGACGGCGGTCATCGACGCCGCGCGCGGCAGTGTGCACGAAGGAGCGGTCCGCGAGAGCGCCGCCGGACCTGCCCTTTTCGTCCGCACACTATCCGAGTCGGAGGCTCCCGCGCAGGACTGGACGCTCGACGACGGGCTGCTCGAGAACGTGGTCATCACCGGTGGCAGTGGGGCGGTCGGCCTGCACTTTGCGCGCTACCTCGCCGAGCAGGGCGCTCGCCGCATCGTCTTGCTGAGCCGAACGGGCTTCGATGCGCCGACCGTGGCCGAACTGACGGGCGTCGCTGGTTTCCGCGGCATCGAGATCGTCGCCCCACCGTGTGATCTGCGCTCCGCCGAACAGGTATCGGCCGTCGCGCGTGAGCACGGTGGCAGTGGTGCGTCGCTCCTGATCCACGCGGCGGGGGCTGCGAGCTTCGACGACTTCGCAAATATCTCCTCGGAGTCCTTCTCCGATACCGCGGCGGCCAAGATCGGCGGCTTCGCGCGTATGACCGACCTGTGGCCGCTGCGTTCGGATACGCGGATCCTGGTGTGCTCCTCGGTGTCCGGCGTGTGGGGCGGCCGCGGCCACGCCGCGTACGCGGCTGCCAACCGGATGCTCGACGTGATGGCCGGTCAGTTGCGGGCCAAGGGCCAGCATTGCGTCGCCCTGCGATACGGGCTATGGCGCACGGATCCCGGCCGTGACAGCGGTATCACGGCTCGTGCCGGCGTGAGCGCCATCGAGCGCTCGGGACTACTGCCGATGGCGCCCGGGTCTGCGGTCGCCGCCAGCCTGCGTGAGCACGAAGCCGATCCGATGATCGTGGCCGCCGACCCCGACCGGCTGCGAAAGTTCCTCGACAGCCAGACCGTCGAGCAATCCGGCGCGACCTTCCCCTCGGACAGCACCCCCAGCGGCGACGTGCCGACCAGGGTCATCGCCGAAGTGGCTGCGGTGCTCGGCATCGCCGCCGCGACGATCGACCGCCAGACATCCCTGCTCGACCTCGGCTTGGATTCACTGCTCGCCCTTGATCTGCGCAAGCGGTTGCGGCGGGTGACCGGTGCATCGGTGGCGCTGGGCGCCCTGCTCGGCGGAATCACCAGCGCCGAACTCATCGCCGAACTCGACACCCGATCACAGAAGGTGGAAACGACGCGTGACTGATATCGCCGATATTCGCGAGCACGCCGATGAGCGCCGGCTGGAACTGTTGCGGCGCAGGCTTTCCGAGAGGGGCCTGCGGTCGGGCGAGCACATGCCCGCCGAGCCGACGGATGCCGAACTGTCCGACGGGCAGCGGCGGATGTGGTTCGTTCAGATGGCCGACCCCACCGGCGCGATCCTCAACATTTGCCTGTCCTATCGGATCAGGGGCGCACTGGACGTCGCGCGGCTACGCGACAGCGTGAACGCGGTCGCCGCGCGGCATGCGCTGCTGCGCACCACCTACAGCGCGGATACCGACGGCGAGCCGCGGCCGACCGTCCATGACGACCTGATGCCGGGCTGGTCGGCGCACGACCTGTCCGAGCTGTCCGAGCACTCCAGCAGGTTGCGGCTGGAAGTGCTGGCGCAGCGCGAATTCAGCGCACCCTTCGACCTGAGTTCCGATTCACCGCTGCGCCTGACGGTCGTGCGCACCGGCGCCGACGAACACGTCATGCTGCTCGTCGCGCACCACATCGCGTGGGACGACGGCTGCTGGCAGGTGTTCTTCGCCGACCTCACCCGTGCGTACAACGGCGAGCGGCTCGCCGCGCCGACACCGGTCCCAGCGCCGGTATCGGGTGCCATCGACGCCGATCTCGAGTACTGGCGCAACGTGATGGCCAATCCGCCGGAACCGCTGGAGTTGCCCGGCCCCAACGGATCTGCGATCCCGACGAACTACCGTTCGCAGCGCACCACGCTGCGGCTGCCCGACGCGACCGTGGAGCGCGTGACCGCCGTGGCCAAGGAGTCTGGTGCCACCCCGTACATGGTGCTGCTGGCCGCATTCGGTGTGCTGATCCACCGCTACACCCACTCCCACGACTTGCTCGTCGCCGCGCCGGTGCTCAACAGGACCGCCGACCTCGACGATGTCATCGGGTACTACGGCAACACGGTCGCGATGCGGCTGCGGCTACAACGGGGTCAGACCTTCCGTGAGGCGATTGCCGACGCCCGGGACACCGCAGTCGGTGCCTTCGCCCATCAGCGGGTCAACCTGGACCGAGTGGTCGCCGAGATCAACCCCGACCGCCGTCACGGTGTGGAGCGCATGACGCGGGTGACGTTCGGGGCGCGTGGCGCCGACGGTCACGGCTTCAATCCCGACGGAATCACTTGTGAGCGAGCCGAGTTGCGCGGCCAGTTCACGCAGCTGCCGTTCGGTTTCATGGTCGAGTTCGACGGTGCGGGTATCGAGGTCGAGGCCGAATACCTCGTCGAGGTCATCGACGCCGGACTGGCCCGGCAGCTGCTCGAGCACTACGTGGTGCTGCTCGACAGCGCACTGGCCAACCCCGAGATACCGATCAGCGATCTCGACCTGATGGGACCCGCGTACTCCGACTGGCTGCGCAAGGTCTCTGCCGGTGAAGAATTCAACGCCCCGGCAACGACATTGGTCGCGTTGGTGGAGGCGCAGTCCGCGCGGACCCCGGACGCGACCGCCGTGGTCTACGAGGGACGCCACTACACCTATCGGGAGATCAACGAATCGGCGAACCGCTTCGCACACTGGCTGATCGAACAGGGGATCGGCACCGAGGACCGCGTCGCCGTGCTGCTGGATCGGTCCCCGGAACTGGTGATCACCGCTCTCGGGGTGATCAAGGCCGGCGCGGTCTACCTTCCCGTCGATCCGACCTATCCCGAGGACCGGCTGACCTTCATCCTGTCCGACTCCGATCCGAAACTCGTACTGCGCGAGGCCCTGGGCGGGCTCGACGGCCACCCGGTGTCGAACCCGACCGACGCCGACCGGATCCGTCCGCTCGGACCCGAGAGCACCGCCTACCTGATCTATACGTCGGGCTCCACCGGGCTGCCCAAGGGTGTGCCCGTCCCGCATCGACCGGTCGCCGAATACTTCGTCTGGTTTAAGGGCGACTACCAAATCGACGAGCGTGAGCGGCTGCTTCAGGTCGCCTCGCCGAGCTTCGACGTGTCTATCGGCGAAATCTTCGGGATGCTGGCATGCGGTGGACGACTGGTGGTTCCGCGTCCGGATGGTCTCCGCGACGTCGGCTATCTCACCGATCTGCTGCACGACGAAGGCATCACGTCGATGCACCTCGTTCCGTCGCTGCTGGGTTTGTTGATGTCGCTGCCGGGCGTGAACCAGTGGCGCACCCTGCAACGGGTGCCGATCGGCGGCGAAGCGCTGCCCGGTGAGCTCGCCGACAAGTTCCACGGCACCTTCGACGCGCTGCTGCACAACTTTTACGGCCCCACCGAGACGGTGATCAACGCCAGCCGATACAAGGTGGAGGGCAAGCAGGGCACGCGCATCGTGCCGATCGGCACGCCGAAGATCAATACCCAGATTCACCTGCTCGACGATGCGCTGAAGCCGGTCCCGGCCGGCGTGATCGGCGAGATCTACATCGGTGGAACGCATGTGGCACGGGGTTATCACCAGCGGCCCGGGTTGACCGCCGAGCGGTTCGTCGCCGATCCGTTCACCCCCGGCGCCAGGCTGTACCGGTCCGGCGACCTGGCCCGCCGCAACGCCGACGGGGACATCGAATTCGTCGGCAGGGCAGACGAACAGGTGAAGATCCGCGGCTTCCGGATCGAACTCGGAGAGGTCGCCGCCGCGATCTCCGTCGACCCCAGCGTGGGTCAAGCGGTGGTCGTGGTCAGTGAGCTGCCGAACCTCGGTAAAAGCCTCGTCGGGTACCTCACGCCCGCCGACACATCTGCCGGAGCCGCCGACGACGTCGACATCGAGCGCATCCGCGCTCGGGTCGCAGCGGCACTGCCGGACTACATGACGCCGGCGGCATACGTCGTGATCGACGAAATCCCGATCACCGCGCACGGCAAGATCGACCGCGCCGCGCTCCCGGAACCTGACGTGGACTCCTGGGCCGGCGCGGGTGCCGAATACCGCGAGCCCGCCGAGGGGACTGAGCGGCGCGTCGCCGGCCTGTACGCCGATCTGCTCGGCCGCGACCGGATCGGTGCCGACGACTCGTTCTTCGACCTCGGCGGTCACTCACTGCTCGCCACGAAACTGGTTGCCGCGGTGCGGTCGCAGTGCCACGTGGACATCGGCGTGCGCGAGGTGTTCGAACTCGGCACGGTCGCAAGGCTGGCGGAACGCATCGACTCGATGTCGGCATCCGACTCGCGGCGTCCGCGGCTCGCCGCGATCCCACACGACGGGCCAATGCAGATGTCGGCCTCGCAGCTGCGGATGTGGTTCCAGTACCGCATCGACGGTCCCAACCCCGTCAACAACATCCCGTTCGCCGCGCGGCTCACCGGGCCGTGCGACGCCGATGCGTTCGTCCACGCGGTGCGCGACGTCGTCGCCCGGCATGAGGTGCTGCGCACCACCTATCGCGAAATCGACGGCGTGCCTTACCAGATCGTGAACGCCGTTGAAGAGGCCTCGGTCTCGGTGCGGCAGGCACACGGTGACGACGAGGTATGGCTGCACGCCGAACTCGACAACGAGCGGCGGCACATATTCGACCTCGAGGGCGCGCTGCCGGTCCGCGCGGCGGTACTGTCGACACCCGATGCGCACGTGGTGTCGCTTCTGGTGCATCACATCGCGGCGGACCACTGGTCGGCCATGGTGTTGTTCAACGATCTGCTCGCCGCGTACCGGTCCCGCCGGACCGGTCAGGCGCCGTCGTTCGCACCGCTGAAGGTCCAGTACGCGGACTACGCGGCGTGGCAGGCGGCGCTGCTGGCCGACACCGATGGACCCGTTGTGGCACAACGTGACTACTGGCGCGGACGGCTGGAGGGTCTGCCCGAGGATCCGGGGCTGACCCCCGACCTCGAGCGCCCGCCGGTGCTCAGTGGTGAGGGCGATGCCGTCGAGTTCGGCATCAACGGCGCGATCTGCGCGCAGCTCACCGAACTGAGCCAGCAGCTGGGCGTCACCGAATTCATGCTGCTGCAGCTGGCCGTCGCGGTGGCCTTGCACAAGGCCGGTGAGGGCAACGACATCCCGCTGGGCACTCCGGTGGCCGGCCGCACCGAGGCCGAACTCGATCAACTGGTCGGGTTCTTCATCAACATCGTCGTGCTGCGCAACGATCTGACCGACAATCCGACACTGCGCGAACTGCTGCGGCAGGCCCGCGACACTGCGCTGGGCGCCTACGCCCACCAGGACCTGCCCTTCGATCAGGTGGTCGACGCAGTCCGGCCGGCCCGGTCGCTTTCTCGCAACCCGCTTTTCGGTGTCGTGGTGCACGTGCGTGAGGCCCTGCCCGCCGGGCAGGTAGTGGAGTCCTCGGCCGAGGGTGACACCGTGTTCACTGCGCTCGAACCGCCGTTCGATGTCGCGCACGCCGACCTGTCGGTCAACTTCTTCGCTTCTGCTCAAGTCGCCGGCTCAGCCGGCGGCGACGACGGTTATCGGGGGCACGTCATCTACCGCACCGACCTGTACCGCCGCACGACCGCGGAACGGTTGGTCCGCTGGCTCGGTCGTGTGCTGGCTGCGTTCGCCGACGATCCCGATCAGCGGTTGCGCGACATCCAGATCGCCGATCGCGAGGAACGGCAACGGGTGTACGGGTTCAGCGCCGCGGCGGGCATCAGCGTGCTCGACCAATGGCGGGATCCCGTGGCAGTCGGTGCGATCGGCGACGTATATGACCACCACATCGACGAGCAGGGCGTACACCTGCGACCGACAGGGAAGCGGGCGCGCTGGTCCGACACCGGCGAGGTTGAGTACCTCGAAGCCGGCAAGCCGACGGCGCCGGCAGGTCCGGCTGGGCCGTTTGAGCCCGCCTGCACCGAAACAGAACGCGTCCTCGCCGCAATGCTCGCCGATGTACTCGAACTGCCCGAGGTCGGTCGCAACGACGACTTCTTCAGCCTCGGCGGCGACAGCATCCTCGCGGTGCAGGTCGCCGCGAGGGCGCGGGACGCGGGACTGGCGCTGACCGCGCGAATGGTGTTCGAGCATCCTGCGGTCCAGGAACTGGCGGCCACCATCGATGCGGCGGGCAGCGCGCCCGAAACCGCCGATATCCGCCACGAGCCGATGGCCGCATCGGGCCTGTCGCCCGACGAACTGGCGGCGGTGACATCGATGTTCAACTCGTCCCGCGACGGTGCGCAGTGACCCAAAGCAGCACCAAGACCGATGCCGAGGTGGCCGTCGAAGATGTGATGGCGCTCAGCCCGCTACAGCAGGGGCTGTTCTCGTTGGCCCAACTGAGCAGCGGTGACAGCGGCGACGACCCGTACGTCATCGCGATGTCCGCTGACATCTTCGGCGCATTGGATCCGGAGTTGTTGCGCACCTGCGCCGCACACCTGCTGGCGCGGCATCCCAACCTGCGCGCCAGCTTCTTTCGCGGTGACCTGAGCCGCCCCGTCCAGGTCGTCCCCTCCCGGGTCGACCTGCCGTGGCGCACGATCACCGCGACCGCCGACGAGGTCGACGCGCTGGACTTCGACGAACGACTGCGCCCGTTCGACCTCGAGCGCGGACCCGCGATCCGCTTCGTGCTCATCGAGGTGCCCGAATCGCATTGGCGCCTCGTGGTGGTTGCGCACCACATCATCATCGACGGCTGGTCCCTGCCGCTGTTCGTCGGTGAGCTGATCGGCATGTACCGCGCAGGCGGGGACGCCGGTGTCCTGCCCCCGCCGCCGCGACCGTACCGCGACTACATCGGTTGGCTCGCAGCGCGAGACCATGACGCCAGCCGCACACTGTGGCGCGAACACCTCTCCGGTATGGATGGTCCGACGCTGCTGTCGCCTACCCTTTCCGCGGGCGAGCCCGAAGGCGGGTCGCCGCGTCGCACCGAGCTGAAGCTTGACACCGGCACCACCGCCGCGCTGGCTGAGGCGGCACGTTCGCACGGGGTCACCGTGAACACCCTGGTGCAAATGGCCTGGGCGAATTTGTTGTCCGCGTTCACGGATCGCAGTGATGTGGTGTTCGGCGTGACAGTGTCGGGTCGTCCGAGCGAGCTGACCGGGGTCGAGTCCATGGTCGGACTGTTCATCAACACCGTGCCGCTGCGGGTGCGGCTGGATCCCGCGACCGGCGCGGGCGCGCAATGTGTTGCACTGCAACGCGAGGCGGCGAAGCTTCGTGACCACAGCTACCTGCCGCACGCCGAACTGCGATCGCTCGGCGGGATCGGCGAGATGTTCGACACCCTGCTGGTGTACGAGAACTTCCCGTCCGGTGGACTGGTCGGAGGAGGGGAATTCACGGCGAACGGCGCTACGTTCCGCCCGGCGGCACTGGAGAGCCTGTCGCACTTTCCCGTCACCGTTGCCGCGCACATGGTCGACGACCAGCTGACGGTTCTCGTCGAAGTGGCCGACGGGGCACTCGGGTCGATGACGCCCGAGAGCCTGGGTCGACGATTGCTCAACACCGTCCGGCTGTTGGTTGCCAAGTGGGACAGCCCACTTCGCGATATCAGCGTCCTGCTCGACGGGGAGCAACCGCGAACCGAGATCGGTGAGGCACCCGGACACACCGGGGTGCACACCAGGTTCACCGACGTCGCCTACACCCGGCTGGCATCGCGGGCACTGAGCTGGTGCGGCGGCGAGCTGACCTACCGCGAACTCGACGAGGCCGCCGACCAGGTCGCCGCCCTGCTGGTGGGTAGCGGGGTTCGCGTGGAAGACCCGGTGGCGATCAACCTTTCGCGCGGCCCGCAATACGTGATCGCCATGCTGGGGGTGCTGAAGGCCGGCGCCGTCATCGTCCCGCTCGACCCCGCTATGCCTGCCGACAGGATTGCCGACATCCTCGCCCAGTGCGGTGCGGCGGTGATCGTCGACGACATGTTGATGTCAGCCGCTGCCGCCGAGCAATGCGACGGATTCCAGCCCGTCGCAGCACATCCCGGCCAGGCTGCCTATGTCGTCTTCACCTCGGGCACCACGGGACGGCCGAAGGGCGTCATCGGTACCCACCAAGCGCTGCTCGCGTACGCCGAGGATCACGCCCAGCACATTCTGCGGCCCGCAGCCGCCCGGTTGAGCCATCCGCTGCGCGTCGCACATGCCTGGTCGTTCACCTTCGACGCAGCCTGGCAGCCGCTGGCGGCGCTGCTCGACGGGCACTCGGTGCACATCGTCGACGACGACGTCCAACGGGATGCCGAATCGTTGGTCGAGATCGTCGCGCGGTACGGAATCGACCTGATCGACACGACCCCGTCGATGTTCGCGCAGCTGCACGCGGTCGGACTGCTGACCACGGTGCCACTTGGCGTGCTCGCACTGGGGGGTGAGGCGATCGGCATTCCGGCGTGGAACCTGATCCGCGACGAATGCTCTCGCACCGGCATGACGGCCTACAACTGTTACGGACCAACAGAATCCACGGTCGAGGCCGTGGTCGCGCCCATCGCCGATCATCTCGAGCCGACGATCGGTGTGCCTACATCGGCGACCCGCGCCTACGTACTGGATTCGTGGTTTCGGCCCGCGCCCGACGGGGTGCCCGGCGAGCTCTACCTGTCCGGTCGCCAACTGACCCGCGGCTATCTCGGCAGGCCTGCCGAGACCGCGGGACGATTCGTGGCCGACCCGTTCGTTCCCGGCGAGCGGATGTACCGGACCGGTGACGTGGTGCGACGCCAGCCCGACGGGGCGCTACAGTTCCTCGGCCGTTCCGACGCGCAGGTGAAGATCCGTGGCTTCCGTGTCGAGCCCGCCGAGATCTCGGCCGTGCTGCACACGCATCCCGCGGTGCGTCACGCACACGTCGCGGTACGGAAGCGGGCGCGCGGCGGGCCGCGATTGATCGCCTATCTGGCCGCTGAACCAGCGCCTGACCTCGCCGAGCTGCGGGGCATGCTGTCAAAGCGGTTGCCGCGCTATATGGTTCCGCAGAGCATCGTCATCGTCGACCAGATGCCGCTGACGTCGCACGGCAAGATCGACGAAACCGCGCTGGCGGCGCTTCCCGTAGACGACGGACCGTCGGCGGCGCCGGAAACCGAAACCGAGGCCGCGCTCGTCGCTGTGTTGACCGAGCTACTCGACGGCGTCGAGATCGACGTCGCCGCGGAGTTTCTTCAGCTCGGCCTCGACAGCATCGTCGCGCTTTCGGTGGTGCAGGGAGCCCGCAGGCGCGGCATTCCCCTGCGGGCACGACTGATGCTGGAATGTGCGACCATCCGCGAACTGGCCGCGGCGATCGACAACGAGTCCGTCACCGTCAACACTCGGGGTGACGAGGGAACCGGGCCGATACCGGTGCCGCCCAACGTGCATTGGCTCTACGAGCACGGCCAGCCGCGGCGGCTGGCGCAGACCGAGACGGTCCGGCTCCCCGAGGGGATCACCCGCGCGGACCTGGACCGCATGCTCAAAGCCGTCGTCAACGGGCACGAGGTCCTGCGCAGCCGCCTGGACATCGAAACGATGACGTTCGTCGAACACGAGCCCGCAGGGTTTCTCACCGAGGTGTGGGTCGAGGGCGACATGGTCGACGCGGTCGCCGAGCATTCCGCACATGCGGTGGAACGGCTTGACCCGCAACGGGGATCGATGATGTCAGCGGTGTGGCTGCGAGAATCCGACGGCGCGGGCGTGCTCATGCTGGTCGCACACGTGCTTGCGCTGGACCCCGCATCGTGGCGGATCGTGCTGGGTGAGCTCGACGCCTCGTGGCACACCATCAAATCGGGTCTGGATCCGCACCCCACGACCGAGCACACCAGCTATCGGCGTTGGTCGCGGCTGCTCGCCGAGCGCGCCGCCCAACTGGACACATGCGACTTCTGGGCGGCTCAACTCGAGGGTGCCGATCCGGTGCTCGGTGCCCGACGCCTCCGGCCGGAGACCGACCGGATCGGCGACGTCGTCGTCACCATGTCGCTCACCGATCCCGAGGTGTCGGCGCGTGTTCTCAGTGGTGCCGTGCCCGCGCAGAAGATCCTCGCGGCCGCGGCCGCAAGGACCATCGATCGGTGGCGTGAGCATCGGGGGCAGGACCAGGCGACGCCCCTGCTCGCACTGGAGACGCACGGCCGCGCGGACGGAATCATGGATGACACCGACACCTCCGACACGGTCGGTCTGCTCACCGCCATCTATCCGCTGCGGATGAACGTGCCAGGTGCGATCGACGCGATGCCGGGCGACGGTATCGACTTCGGGCTGCTGCGCTATTTGCGTACGGATACCGCGGAGCGGCTGCGGGGGTACGCCGACCCGCAGCTGCTGCTGAACTTTCTCGGCAGAGTGCACGTCAACACCGGCGGCGAGCTGATCCCCGATCGCTCACTGTTGGCGGGCGTGTCGTCGCGACCGGAGCCCGATCTCGCTGTACGCCATGAGTTGACCATCCTGGCCGCCGTGATCGGCGATGCCGACAGGCCGGTGCTGGGCACCCAGTGGCGCACGCTGCCGGAGATCCTGTCCGCCGACGACGTCGCCACCCTGCAGTCGATGTGGCAGGACTCGCTACGAGAGGTTGCACCATGAGGCCCACCCTCGCCGTCGTCGGCGCAGGAGCCAAGGCCATTGCCGTCGCCGCCAAAGCGGCCGAGCTGCACGACATGGGCGTTCACGTGCCCAAAGTCGTTGCGGTGGAACGCACCGGCGTGGCCGCGAACTGGCAGGCCGAGGGCGGCTGGACCGACGGTCAGCACCGCTTGGGCACCAGCCCCGAGAAGGATGTCGGCTTTCCGTACCGCTCGTCGTCCCCTGCCCTGCGGGCGGGGGCCCAGGCGCCGGGCCGCAACGCCGAACTCGACGAGCGCATGACGCGGCACAGCTGGCAGGCATACTTGATCGCGACCGGCCAGTTCGCCGAATGGGTAGACCGCGGCAGGCCCGCGCCAACCCATCGCAAGTGGAGTCAGTACCTGCGCTGGGTCGCGGGTAACTGCCAGATGAACATCGTCTCCGGCGAGGTCACCCGGATCTCCGTCGACAGCACCACCGCCGCACCCCGCTGGGCGCTGCACACGTCGGATGACGCGGTGCTTGCGGACGCCGTGATGATCACCGGCCCGGGTCAACCCGAGCGGTCGATCCTGCCCGGCAACCCGCGGGTGCTCTCGATCGCGCAGTTCTGGCACCGGGCCGCGGGCAACGAGCTGATCTCCGCGGAGCGGGTCGCGGTGATCGGGGGAGGTGAGACCGCGGCATCGATGCTCAACGAGCTGTTCCGGCACAGGGTTTCGACGATCACCGTCATCTCACCCGGGGTCACCCTGTTCACCCGCGGTGAGGGTTTCTTCGAGAACAAACTGTTCTCCGACCCCACCGGCTGGACCAGCCTCACGCTGAGCGAGCGCCATGACGCGCTGGCACGCACCGACCGCGGCGTGTTCTCCGCGCGAGTGCAGGATGCGCTGCTGTCCGACGACCGGATTCGCCATCTTCGCGGCCGTGTCGCGCATGCGGTGGCGCGGGACAGCCGAATCCGCCTGACGCTCAGTACGAATCAGGGAAGTGAAAATTTCGAGACCGTGCACGGATTCGATCTCGTCATCGACGGGTCGGGCGCCGACGCGCTGTGGTTCCTGCCGCTGCTGGGCCAGGATGCGCTGGATCTGCTCGAACTGAGCCTCGGCGGCCCGCTGACCGGTGAGGCGCTCCAGGAGTTCATCGGCGACGACCTGGCGATCACCGGCGTCACGCCAAAGCTGTTCCTGCCAGGACTGTCCGGGCTCACCCAGGGGCCGGGCTTCCCCAACCTGTCCTGCCTTGGACTGCTCTCGGACCGGATACTCGGTGCCGACTACGCCACGGAGCGAGGCCCGTCCGAGCGACCATCACGCACCGTGACAGACAACGCACTGGAGCCTGCGCGAATCCGTGGGCTGAGCTAGGCGTCGGCGGCGATGCGCCAGCCGGCGCTCTGCTGTTGCCGGCGCCAGAACTCCGCGAATCGTCCGCCGCGCCGGGTGAGCTCATCGATGGCACCCTGCTCGACGATTCGCCCGGAGTCGACGAACAGCACATGATCGGCGTTTCGGATCGCTCCCGGCCGGTGCGCAACGATGACGCGAGTGCGGCCACGTGCATCGTCTGTGATCGCGTCGGTGATGGCCGTTTCGTTCTCGGTGTCCAGCGCGCTGGTCGCTTCGTCGATCAGCAGGACTCCAGCCGGCTTCACGAGGGCTCGCGCAATGCTGACCCGCTGACGTTCACCTCCGGACAGCGCCGCGCCCGCCTCACCCACCCGGCTGAACTCGCCGTCAGGTAGGCGCGAGACGATTTCGTCGACGCGGGCCAGCGCCATGGCGCTCCGGAGATCGTCGTCGCGTGCTTCGGGGTGTCCGACGCGGACGTTGTCCTTGATCGGGCCGTCGAACAGATACGGATGCTGAAACACCATGCTCACCAGCGCCCGCCGCGTGGCCGCATCGAGTTCGTCGATATCGGTGCCATCGACGAGGATCCGGCCGCGGGTCGGAGCGTGCAATCCCGCGATGAGCGAGAGGATCGTGCTCTTACCCGAACCCGAGGGCCCCACGATCGCGGTCGTCGTTGCGGGTTCGAGCACGAAGTTGAGCTCGGCGAGCACGTCACCGGCGTCTGCGGGCCCGTCGTAGCGGAAAGCCACGTCGCGGAATTCGATTCGCGGCGCGCGGTTTCCGGTGGCGGTAACACCGCCGTCGACCCCGGAGCGGGGGGCGTCGATGATGCTGCGCAGCCGGTTGAGCACACCGCGTGAGTTCTCGACGGCTCCGGCCAGGTCGGCGAGCACGTTGAAAGGTTCAAGGAACCGCACCGTGACGATCAGCAGCGCGACGGCCTCCGGGGCGCCGATCTGACCTCGTACCGCCAGGGTCGTGATCGTGCCCGCCAGCACGATCAGTGCGAGTTGGCTTGCCACGCTGAACAACAGCTGCCCGGGAATCTGGAACAGCAGCAGCCTCATCGTGGCACCTTGTGCGGCGGCCACCGCCTCGCCGGTCTGGCTGCGCGCGGCCGTCGCCCGGCGGCTGGCCCGCAGCGCCTGCTGCGTCCTGGCGAATTCGAGGATGCGTTCGGTGAGCGCGCTGTGCGCGCGACCGTCAGCGGCGTCGGCCGCCCGCACGATCCGCTGGCTGGCTACCAGCGCGCCCAGCATCAGGGGCAACGCGATGGCCGCGGCCACGCCCAACTGCCATGAGACGAAGAACAACCCGAGCGCGATCGCCGCGGGTAGCAGAATCGCGCCGAGGAACGGTGTGAGCAGGTTCGCGACGAAGGACACCAGATCCGGTGCGCTGGCGGCGATGGCCTGACGCGCCATCGCGGTGTTGTCGGTGGTGAACCATCCGAGCGGGACGTCGGTGAGCCGGTCGGCCATCCGGTGCTGAGTGTCGTTCGCCAACGCGAAACCGATGCGGTAGCCGATACGCGCCTGGATCATGTCGACGATCCAGCCGCCGACGGTGGCCCCGGTGAGCGTTCCCACCCACGGCAGGGCATCGGCGGGTGTCGAGCTGAACAGGGCAACCAGCAGCGGTACCAGCAGCAGCGCGCTGGTGGTGCGCAGGATCACCGAAACAAAGGTCAACACTGCGTAACCCGTCAGTGCGCCGCGGTACCCGGGGGGGACCAGCCGGATCAAATTGCCGATCATCGGGTGGCCTCTCCGGTGAGTGCTTCCGCGTGTGGTCCGGTCTCGCCTCGGCTCTCCCACAGTTGCCGGTAACGACCGTCGGCGGCGAGCAGTTCGGTGTGTGAGCCGATCTCGGCGATACGCCCGCCGTCGAGCACGACGATCTGGTCGGCTTCGGTGATGGTGTGCAGCCGATGGGCGATCACGAGCACCGTGCGGTTGTGGATGAGGCGGCTCAACGCCTGCTGAACCAGGTATTCCGATTCGGGATCGGCGAACGCGGTCGCCTCGTCCAGGATCAGGATCGGGGTGTCGGCGAGCAACACCCTGGCGATGGTGAGCCGTTGACGCTCGCCTCCCGACAGCTGGCTGCTCGCACCGAGCTCCGTTTGGTATCCGTTGGGCAGCCGCATGATCCGGTCGTGGATCTGTGCGTCCGTCGCCGCCGCCTCGATGTCAGCGTCGCTCGCATCGGGTCGGGCCAACGCGATGTTGTCCCGGACCGTGCCCTGGATGAGCTGGACATCCTGGAACACGAAACCGACCTGCGTGTACAACCGGTCGGGCTCCAACATGCGCACGTCGCGTCCGTCGATGCTGATCGAGCCGGAGTCGACGTCGTGGAATCGCGCGAGAAGTGATGCCAGCGTGGACTTTCCGGAGCCCGAAGGGCCCACCAGCGCGGTGACGGTCCCCGGCCGCAATGCCAGCGTGACGTCGTGGATGACGGGAACTCCCGGGCGGTAGCCGAACCCCACGTTGTCGAAGGTGACGGCTCCCGGTTCGGCGGCAGCCGCCGTCGCCGGAGCGTCGTCTGGGTCCATGGTGGCCAGTTCGTCCTCGTCGAGGGTCACGGCGATGCGACGGGCGGCCTGCATCCCCTCGCGCAGACCGGCGAATCCGAAGGCGATGCCGAGCAGGCGGGTGCCGAACGTCGTTCCGAGGATCAGGAACGGCAGCAGGGTCAACGGCTCCATCGCGCCCGAGACGACGAACAGGGTTCCCGCGGACGCGATGAGCCACAGGAACGTTGACGGCCGAGTGGTCAGGTCCATGAACGTCTTCTTGCCGATGAACGGCCGCTGCCAGACGTTGATGAAGTCGATGTACTCGTCGAGGCGACGCCGAAATGACGACGCCGCCGCGCCGCCGAAGACCCGGATCACCGGTTGACCTTCGAGGTAGGCCGCGGCCTCGCCGTTCATCCGCTCGGCCCACCGCGACGCCTCGGTGATCTTCGGACCGCTCTGGTACACCATCGTCCACGTGGTGACGAGGTACACCAGGATCGGCAGCAGCAGCACCAATGCCAATCGCCAGTCGACGATGAACAAGTAGACCAGCACCGCGATCGGCGCGACGACGGCGGCGACGGCATCGGACACCGCATGGGTGACGAGGTAGTGCAACGACAGGGTGTCGTCCTGGATCAGTTTCTTGACCGCGCCGGATCCGCGTTGGGTGAACCATCCCAGCGGTACCCGGGCGAGTTTGTCGATCAGTCGTCGACGAACAGTGGCGTTGAAACGCATATCAACGACGTGCAGCCACAACAGCAGTGCGGCGCTGAGCGCTGCGCCCGTTCCGAGCAGCACCACGAAGACGATCAGGGTGCTGCGCAACGCGGACTCACCGGCGCCCGCCAGCAGCTGTCTGGCCAGCTCGACGAGAACGACAAAGGGAGCCAACTGAATCAGCGTGATCAGCGTTTCGAGAATGCCGGTCGCGATCAGCTGCGGCTTCACCGGAGCCAATAGATCCTTGGCGGCCTGCGAACGCCACCGTCCCCTTGGTGCCTCCGCGGGGACCGGTGCCGCCGTGGTCTTTCCGGCGGCACCGTTTTCGGACTCTTCGGCCGCGGGCTTGTCCTCGTTGTCGCGGCGGCTGCCCATCTCGCGGCCCTGTGTCCAATACGCCTGTGCCTGCAGGTCGGACTTCGGGAATCCGAACACGTCGCGCAAGCGCTTACGCACGTGCTTGAGCGAGCCGGCCTCCGGTCCCGCCCATGCCGACCAGTTCGACCAGTCGCGGTCCTCGATGGCCGCGGCGAGGGCGAGCTCGTCGGTCCTGTCAACCCAGTGCAGTGCCCGACGTGGGTGGTCGTTGATCGGGATGAGTTCGTCGTCGGGGGAGTGCCGTTCGAGGTACACCTCGACGTCCACATCGCCCGGTAGCGCCGCGAGGATCGAGTTGATCGCGGGTATCGACGCCGAGTCGCCGATGAGAAGATAGCCCGCGGGCAATTCTTCGGGGACCGCGAATCCTTTGGACCCCAACGCGACGACGGGAAGGGTCATACCCGGTTCGGCGCTGGCCGCCCAGTGGCTGGCCGGACCGGACGGCTCGTGAAGGACCATGTCCACCGCGAATCTGCCTGACTCCGGCTCGGTCCAGACGAGCGTGTAGATGCGCTGGAACTCGCTGTCACTGCCCTCGGGGTCGGGAAACCAGAACCGCAGAAACGCCGTCGGCTCGACAACGACGTCCTGGAAGATCGTCGGTGAGGACATGGTGATCCGGACGAAGTGCGGCGCCACCCTCACGACTTCGGTGACCGTGGCCCGGTGGTCACGCCCCCCAAAACTCCGCAGCAGGGCTCCCTGCAGGCCTCTTCCCATGTCCAAAGTCCTCTGCTCGGCGAATGTCCGATCACGACAAGCCCCCGCCGCGCCCGACCTCCGAAGAGGTGGCTAGGAGCCTGTGGTTAGTTAGCCTAGCCTAACCTGTATGCGGCCCGGGGCGTCCCGCCCGGCGGGTTCATTCCGCCCCGCTGACATGCCCCACCTGATCTACCGTTATGGCGGTGACCACCCGGCGCGCGCTGAGCGTTGTCGCCGCGCTGTGGATATCGGCGGCCGTCATCTTCATCTGTTTCGAGGCCGTCGCGGCGGCCGCGATTCCGTCCTACAGCTACATCGCGAAGTACATCAGTGTGCTGGGCGTCCCCGAATGGTCACCCCGCGCGACACTGATGAACTGGGGTTTCTATCTTCAGGGCGCACTGTTTTTCGCCGGTGCTGTGGTCGCGGTGCGCGCCGTTCATGCGCGACGGACCGGTGTGGCGTTGCTGTTGCTGACAGGCACGAACGCCGTCGGGAATTTCCTCGTCGGATTCGTGCACGGGTTCTCGCCGTTGTGGAACGACGGCCACGAATGGCTGCACGGGTTTGGCGCATTTCTCGCGATAGGCGGTGGAAATGCGGCGATCGTGGTGGGTTCGGTGGTGGTTGGCCGTGCCGTGTCGGCTCGCTGGTATCAGCCCATCGGGGTGATGATTGGAGTGGCGGGCCTGGTGTTCGCCGCGATGCTGCACACATACGCCAGGTGGGCGGTCGACTTTTCGCACATCGGCCTCGTCGAACGGGCCTGCGTGTACACGATCATCGGCTGGCAGGTTTTCACCGGCATCGTCCTATTGACCCGACCCCGCAACGACGTTGCGGCGCCACGCGTAGAAGAAGGAGTGGGTTGAGGCCCGAGATCCAATGCCGGTACCGCCGCGTGCTCGCGGTGCTCGTGTTCCTCGACGCCCGCTAGATCGACACCTGTTCGGACACGGGTACATCCATGTCGAACACGCGCGCGTGCAGCACGATCCGGTTGCGCAGCGCCGAACGCACGGCGCGGTGCAACCCGTCCTCCAGATAGACGTCGCCGTTCCACTTCACCGCGTGTGGGAACAGGTCGCCGTAGAACGTCGAGTCCTCCGAGAGCAACCGATCAAGCGCCAGCACGGTCGTCGTCATCACCAGTTCGTCGAGCCGGATCTGTCGGGGCGGAATCTGCGCCCACTGTCGATGCGACAGCCCGTGATCGGGGTAGGGCCTTCCGTCGAGAACGCCCTTGAAGATCACCGGAGCCGCCCCGGCGGCGACATTTGGCTGGGCAGCCGCCCCGGCGGCGACTTCTGGGACTTGTGGCTCCGCGCAACCAACCCCCGCGTCGTCCCCCGAGGCAAACGCATCACTCGCAGAGGCTATCGCAAACGGCTGGTTCGCAACGCAATCATCCGCCGTGCGGTATCGCCGCTGATGATGCCCGTAAAATGAATCAACCGGTACGAGAAAGGTAGGTGAACGCATGGGTAGCGCCGAAGATCGAAGATTCGAGGTGCTGCGCGCGATCGTCGCCGACTTCGTGTCCACCAAGGAGCCGATCGGCTCGAAGTCACTCGTCGAGCGCCACAATCTCGGCGTCTCCAGCGCGACCGTCCGCAACGATATGGCCGTCCTGGAGGCCGAGGGTTACATCGCGCAGCCGCACACAAGCTCGGGCCGGGTGCCGACTGAAAAGGGCTACCGCGAGTTCGTCGACCGGCTCGAAGAGGTCAAGCCGCTGTCATCGGCCGAACGCAGCGCGATCCTTGGGTTCCTGGAATCTGGCGTCGACCTGGACGACGTGCTGCGCCGTGCGGTGCGGCTGCTCGCTCAGCTGACCCGCCAGGTCGCGATCGTGCAGTACCCGACGCTGTCGACGTCGTCGGTGCGCCACCTCGAGGTGGTTGCGCTGACACCGGCTCGGCTACTGCTTGTCGTCATCACCGACACCGGTCGCGTCGACCAGCGCATCGTCGAACTGGGCGACCCCCTCGACGAGCATGACGTGGCCAAGCTGCGCGATCTGCTGGGCCAGGCGCTGGAAGGCAAGCCGCTGGCCGCCGCGTCGATCGCGGTCGCCGATCTGGCGTCGCAGCTCAACGGCAACGGCGGGCTGGCCGACGCGGTCGGGCGGTCGGCCACGATGCTGGTGGAGACGCTCGTCGAGCACAGCGAGGAGCGGTTGGTGCTGGGCGGGACGGCCAACCTGACCCGCAACACCGCTGACTTCGGCGGGTCGCTGCGGTCAGTCCTCGAAGCGCTCGAGGAGCAGGTTGTGGTGCTGCGACTGCTGGCGGCGCAGCAGGAGGCCGGCAAGATCACCGTCCGTATCGGCCACGAAACCGAGGCCGAGGCGATGGCCGGAACTTCGGTGATTACCACCGCATACGGAAGTTCGGGCAAGGTGTACGGCGGCATGGGTGTGCTGGGGCCCACCAGAATGGACTATCCCGGAACTATCGCCAATGTCGCCGCGGTTGCTCTCTATATCGGGCAAGTGTTGGGTAGCCGGTAGTACCGGCGACGAATAGACACTAACCAGCAGGAAAGGTCAGGCAAGGTCAGCGTGGCACGCGATTATTACGGGCTGCTCGGCGTGAGCCGAGATGCGGGTGACGCGGAGATCAAGCGCGCGTACCGAAAACTGGCCCGGGAACTGCATCCCGACGTCAATCCCGACGAGGAGGCGCAGGCGCGGTTCAAGGAGATCAGCGCCGCCTACGAGGTCCTCAGCGATCCCGAGAAGCGCCGCATCGTCGACCTAGGCGGCGATCCGCTGGCATCGGCCGCTGGAAACGGGAGCGGATTCTCCGGTGGTTTCGGGGGCCTCGGTGACGTTTTCGAGGCGTTCTTCGGCGGCGGAGGCACCTCCCGCGGGCCGATCGGCCGGGTTCGGCCGGGTTCGGACTCGCTGCTGCGGATGCGCCTCGATCTTTCCGAGTGCGCGACGGGCGTGACCAAGCAGGTCACCGTCGACACCGCCGTATTGTGCGACCTGTGCCAGGGCAAGGGCACCCACGGCAACTCCAAGCCCGTCACATGCGACACCTGCCACGGAAACGGTGAGGTGCAGACCGTGCAGCGCTCGCTGCTCGGTCAGGTGATGACGTCACGGCCCTGTCCGGTGTGCGGCGGGATCGGCGAGGTCATCCCGGACCCGTGTCATCGGTGCGGCGGCGACGGTCGCGTGCGGGCGCGACGCGAGATCAGCGTCAAGATCCCCGCGGGCGTCGGTGACGGCATGCGCGTCCGGCTGGCCGCGCAAGGCGAGGTCGGACCCGGCGGCGGGCCGGCGGGCGACCTCTACGTCGAGGTGCACGAGAAAGCCCACGACGTGTTCGTGCGCGACGGCGACGATCTGCACTGCACGATCTCGGTGCCGATGGTCGACGCGGCGCTTGGCACCACCGTCACCGTCGATGCGATCCTCGACGGCCCGACCGAGATCACGATCGCGGCGGGCACCCAACCGGGACAGGTCACGACGATGCGCGGACATGGGATGCCGCACCTGCGATCCGGCGTGCGCGGAGATTTGCACGCCCACATCGACGTCGTGGTGCCGTCGCGACTGGACCACGAGGACATCGAGCTGTTGCGCAAGCTGAAGGAAAAGCGCAGCCGCGACACCGCCGAAGTACGGACCGCGCATGCGAATTCGTCCGGTGGCGGACTCTTCAGCCGTCTGCGCGAAACGTTCACCGGTCGCTGAGAGACCGTGACCGAAGCGCTCTTTTATGTCGACGCGCTGCCCGCAGAAGGTGAGCTCGCCGTCGTCGACGGTGACGAAGGCTTCCATGCAGCCAACGTCCGGCGCATCCGGCCAGGCGAGAATCTCGACCTGTGTGACGGTGCCGGCGGGGTGGCCAGCTGCGTCGTCGAAGATGTCGGCAAGGGCACGCTGACGGCCCGCGTGTGCGACCGCCGGACCGTTGCGGCACCCACTCCGAGCATCACCGTCGTGCAGGCGCTCCCGAAGTCGGACCGCTCCGAGCTGGCCGTCGAGCTGGCCACCGAGGCAGGTGCCGACTCGTTTGTCGCGTGGGAGTCGGCGCGCTGCGTGGCGCGCTGGGACGGACAGGCTCGCGTGGACAAGGGGCTGCGCCGTTGGCGGGCCGTCGCCAAGTCGGCGGCACGGCAATCGCGGCGGCCGTACATCCCCGATGTGAGCGGCGTGGTATCGACGAAGGAGCTGGTGGAGCGGGTGCGCGACATGGCGACCACGCGGGTGCTCGTGCTACACGAATCCGCGACGCAGCCGATCACCGAGGTGCCCGTCGCAGATGTTGAGACGCTGCTTCTGCTGGTCGGCCCGGAAGGGGGCATCGACGACGAGGAGATCGCCGCGCTGTCCGGTGCGGGTGCCACGGTCGTGCGGCTCGGGCCAACGGTGTTGCGTACGTCGTCGGCGGCGGCCGTTGCGCTGGGGGCTCTCGGTGTGCTCACCCGGCGCTGGTCATGAGCCGGCCTGCGGCTTAACCATTGGGTTGCATCGGTACCCGGCGGTAAACTGGGTACCCCCAGGCAAACAAGCAGGCCAAACCAGAAAGCAGGCAGAAAACCGCACGTGACGCCCAGCGAAACAAGCGCTGACTCCGACGCGACCGTTCGCAGCAGCATCGATGTTCCGCCCGACCTCGTCGTGGGCCTGCTTGGATCCGCCGACGAAAATCTGCGCGCCCTCGAGCGCATCCTGGCCGCCGACATCCACGTCCGCGGCAATGCGCTGACCTTGTCCGGGGAGCCCGCTGACGTGGCGTTGGCCGAGCGGGTGATCTCCGAACTCGTCGCGATCGTGTCCAGCGGCCAGCGGCTGACCACCGACGCCGTCAAGCACAGCGTCGCCATGCTCACCGGAACCGGCAACGAATCGCCGGCCGAGGTACTGACGCTCGACATTCTGTCGCGGCGCGGCAAGACCATCCGCCCGAAGACGTTGAACCAGAAGCGTTATGTCGACGCCATCGATGCGCACACCATCGTCTTCGGCATCGGACCCGCGGGCACCGGCAAGACGTATTTGGCGATGGCCAAGGCCGTCAACGCATTACAGTCGAAACAGGTCAACAGGATCATCCTCACCCGCCCCGCGGTGGAAGCTGGTGAGCGCCTTGGGTTCCTGCCCGGCACGCTGAGCGAGAAGATCGACCCTTATCTGCGGCCGCTGTACGACGCGCTCTACGACATGATGGATCCCGAGTCGATCCCAAAGTTGATGAACGCCGGCATCATCGAGGTCGCCCCGCTGGCGTATATGCGTGGAAGGACGTTGTCAGACGCGTTCATCATTCTCGACGAGGCGCAGAACACCACCAGCGAGCAGATGAAGATGTTCCTGACTCGCCTCGGGTTCGGGTCGAAAATCGTTGTCACTGGGGATATCACGCAGGTAGACCTGCCCGGTGGCGCATCGTCGGGGCTGCGGACGGCGATGCGGATTCTCGACGGCGTCGACGACATCCATTTCGCCGAGCTCACCAGCGCCGACGTGGTCCGGCATCGGCTGGTGGCCGACATCGTCGATGCGTATGCGAAGTCCGAGGAGCCCGACTTGATGAACAGGGCGCAACGACGTGCTTCTGGAGCCGGAAGGCCGGCGACATCGAACACAGTCAGTCGGCCGCGGCGGTAACGGACAAGCCCATGAGCATTGAGGTGTCCAACGAATCGGGCATCGACGTTTCCGAAGAGGAACTGATCAGCATCGCCCGATTCGTCATCCGCAAGATGAAAGTCAACCCCGCCGCCGAACTGTCGATGGTGCTGCTCGATACGTCGGCGATGGCCGACCTGCACATGCGGTGGATGGACCTGCCCGGTCCCACCGACGTGATGAGTTTCCCGATGGACGAGCTCGAGCCGGGCGGGCGGCCCGACGCGGCCGAACCGGGGCCGTCGATGCTCGGTGACATTGTGCTGTGCCCACCGTTCGCCGCCGATCAGGCTGCCGCGGCGGGTCATTCGCTTGGCCAGGAACTCGCGTTGTTGACGGTGCACGGCGTGTTGCACCTGCTCGGGTACGACCATGCCGAACCCGATGAGGAGAAGGAGATGTTTGCACTGCAGCGCCAACTGCTTGAAGAGTGGGTCTCCGACCAGGTCGAGGCGTACCACCAGGACCGCCAGTCCGAGAAGGATCGGCGCCTATTGGACAAGTCCCGATTCTTCGACGAACAGTGAACAATCTCAGTCAGTTGATCAGCGCGATCGTATTGGTCGGCGTGGCCGGTCTTTTCGCGGCGACCGACGCGGCGATCAGCACGGTATCGATGGCGCGCGTCGAGGAACTCGTGCGCGACGAGCGTCCCGGTGCGGTGCGGCTCGCGAAGGTGATGGCCGAGCGCCCGCGCTTCATCAACCTCTGCGTGTTGCTGCGAATAGCCTGCGAGGTCAGCGCAACGGTGCTGTTGGCCGCCTTCCTCGACGACTATTTCGGGGTGAGCTGGGGACTGGTCTCGGCCGCGGCGATCATGACGGTGGTGAGCTTCGTAGCGATCGGTGTCGGCCCGAGGACTGTCGGCCGGCAGAACGCCTATTCCATCTCGCTGGTGGCTGCGCTTCCGCTGCAAGCGATTTCGATCGTGCTCACTCCGGTGAGCCGCCTGTTGGTGCTGCTCGGTAACGCGCTCACTCCGGGCCGCGGTTTCCGCAACGGGCCGTTCTCGTCCGAGATCGAGCTGCGTGAGGTCGTCGACATGGCGCAGCAGCGCGGCGTGGTGGCCGACGACGAGCGAAGGATGATCCAGTCGGTGTTCGAGCTCGGCGACACCCCGGCTCGTGAAGTAATGGTGCCACGCACCGAAATGGTGTGGATCGAGGGTGACAAGACGGCGGGTCAGGCGACCTCGCTGGCGGTGCGCAGCGGACACTCGCGCATCCCGGTGATCGGCGAGAACGTCGACGACATCATCGGTGTCGTCTACCTGAAAGACCTTGTCCAACGGACCTATTACTCCAACAACGGCGGACGCGACACCAAGGTGTCCGAGGTGATGCGGCCCGCTGTGTTCGTACCGGACTCCAAGCCGCTGGACGCGCTGCTACGGGAGATGCAGCTCGACCGCGTTCACATGGTGCTGCTGGTCGACGAATACGGTGCGATCGCCGGGCTGGTCACGATCGAGGATGTGCTCGAGGAGATCGTCGGTGAGATCGCCGACGAGTACGACACCGACGAAGTCGCACCGGTGGAAGAACTGGGCGAGCGTCGATACCGCGTGTCGGCGCGACTGCCGATCGAGGATCTCGGCGAGCTGTACGACATCGAGTTCGACGAGGACCTCGACGTCGACACGGTCGGCGGGCTGGTGGCCTTCGAGCTGGGCCGTGTCCCGTTGCCGGGTGCCGAAGTGACGTGGGACGGGCTGCGATTGCTCGCCGAGGGCGGGCGGGATCATCGCGGACGTGTCCACATCGGCACCGTGCTCGTCAGCCCGAACAAGCAGCCGGAGGGCGACGATGAGTGAGCTTGATGCCGAGGACGCCAAGTTGGTCACGCTGGCGCGCGGCGCGATGGGCCGGGCCGAGGCGTCCTGCGGTGCGGCGGTGCGCGACCTCGACGGGCGCACCTACGCCGGCGCTCCGGTCGCTTTGGACTCGCTGGAGCTGACCGCGCTGCAGGCCGCCGTCGCGGCGGCGGTGTCCAGCGGTGCGACCGGATTGGAGGCGGCCGTGCTGGTCGGTGGAAGCGTCGACGACGCCGGCGTAGCCGCGGTGCGCGAACTGTCGGCGGACGCCGTCGTCATCGTCACCGACCGGGCGGGTAACGCGCAGTGACCGAGTTTCGTTCGGGCTTCGTCTGTTTCGTCGGACGGCCCAACACCGGCAAGTCGACGCTGACCAACGCCCTGGTCGGCACCAAGGTGGCGATCACCGCCAACCAGCCGCAGACCACTCGCCACACCATCCGCGGCATCGTGCACCGCGAGAACTTTCAGATCATCCTGATCGATACCCCGGGCCTGCACCGGCCGCGCACGCTGCTGGGCCAGCGGCTCAACGATCTGGTGAAGGGCACCTACTCCGAGGTCGACGTCATCGGGCTGTGCATCCCCGCCGACGAGCGAATCGGACCGGGGGACCGCTGGATCCTCGAGCAGATCCGCGCGATCGCGCCAAGGACCACGCTGGTCGCGATCGTCACCAAGACCGACAAGCTGGCACGCGATCGCGTTGCCGCCCAACTGATCGCGGTGAGCGAGCTGGTTGGCCCGGACGCCGAGATCGTCCCCGTGTCGGCGACCACCGGTGAGAACCTCGACGTGCTGACCGACGTGCTGGCCGCACAGTTGCCCCCTGGTCCGGCTTTCTACCCCGACGGCGAGCTCACCGACGAGCCCGAAGAAGTGTTGATGGCCGAGCTCATCCGCGAGGCCGCACTCGACGGTGTGCGTGACGAGCTACCGCACTCACTGGCTGTGGTCATCGAGGAGGTCGAGCCGCGCGAAGGGCGGGACGACTTGATCGATGTGCACGCCATTCTCTACGTCGAGCGGGACAGCCAAAAGGGCATCGTGATCGGCAAGGGCGGCGCCAGGCTGCGTGAGGTCGGCACCGCGGCCCGTACGCAGATCGAAAAGCTTTTGGGCACAAAGGTTTACCTCGACCTACGGGTCAAGATCGCCAAGAACTGGCAGCGTGATCCCAAACAGCTCGGGCGTCTTGGGTTCTGAGCGCTGGAAACGATTCAGCGCCGTTGGTCACAGGTACGCGATGCAGTGGCCCGCTGCGAACGTCAGCCCGGGAAGCCTGCGCCGGGCGTGCCGAACGGCCGGTTCGGTGACTGCACGGGAGGTGCGCCGTCACCCTTGCCGTAGACCGCGACCACGACGGTGCGGTCGATCAGATTCGCTGACCACACGCCGATGTCGACGTTCGAGCAGTCCGACATGATCGCGTTGTAGTCAGGCCGGTGATACCACTGGTTGATCAACTCGATGCCGCTGATCGCCAGCGCCGGATTGATGGCCGTCGTCTCGGCCACGGCTCCGGCGTAGCCGGCGTTGCGCGCACGGTCTGCCACAGTCGACCCGTCGGAACCGATGTCGCCGTTCAGCGCCCGATTGTTGAGGACGTCGTTGGTGTGCCACTGCGCGGCCAACCGCAACTTGGGATTGATCTTGATGTCGGTGGTGCACCCGGCCTGGTGCTGCATGGTGTAGACGTTGGCGACCACGCTGTCGTTGAGCCGCTTGTTGTCAGCGCCCGCCGTCGGTGTCCCCAGCACATTGCCGGCCGCCACCACCAGGACCGGGAGCGCATATGCCCAGTGCCACGTTTTCATGGGCGATGACATTACGCCACTTCGCCGGGCCTGATCTCCTCAATGGAACGTCCGGTGGGGTCCGGGTCCGGAGCCATCGACGGTGTCCACCACACCTCCGGTTGCTTGTTGGCCCAGCCGTTGATCGCCTCGAGCGCGGCGGCCAGCGAGATCAGCAGCGGCTCACTGTTGGCCGGACCCATCAATTGCACCCCGATCGGCAGACCGGTGGACGTGAACCCCGCGGGCACGTTGATCGAGGGCCAGCCCAGCAGGTTCCACGGCCAGGTGACGGGACAGGCCTGGATCATGGCGCGATCGGTGGCCAGGCCGCTGAGGGTGTCGTAGTCGTGGACGTTGGGGGGTGGTTGGGCGGTGGTCGGTGCCAGTACGACGTCGACGAGGTTGAAGATCCACTCGATCCGGCGGTGCGACGCGGCCTCGCGGGCGCGCGCCTTGCGCAACGTGTGCTGCGACAGCATCCAGCCGGTCCGCATGTTGGCCTTCGTGCGCTTGTCGAGGTCCACGCCATAGCCCAGGCGGTCGGCCCAGTCCAGCAGTCCCGCGGTCGAGCGCGACAGGAAGCTCCACGACATGGCCAGGTTGTATGCGGGGTCGGCTTCGACGATCGTGTGCCCGAGCTCTTCGAGCTGTGCCGCGGTGGCTGCCATCGCGGCACGGATCTCGGGGTGCAGTTTGGCCCGGAAGACGGTGTACGGGAACTTGGTGGACAGCGCGATCCGCAGCGGTCCCGGTGCTCGGCCGACGTAGTCCGACATGTGGACGGGCGGCGGCTGGTGCAGGTCACCGGGAGCGTTGCCCGACGCCGCGTCGAGCACGATCGCCGCGTCGGTTACCGTCCGGGCGAGCACACCGTTGACCGTGATGCCGTTGAACGCTTCTGGCAACGGCCAGGTGGAGATCCTGCCGCGCTGGGGTTTGATGCCGACGAGATGCGTCCACGCCGCGGGGATGCGGACGCTGCCGGCCCCGTCGGATCCGATGGCCGCGGCCACCAGGCCCGCGGCCACCGCGGCGGCGCTGCCGCCCGACGATCCGCCCGGTGTGTGCTCGCGCGACCACGGATTGCGAGTGTGCCCGAAGGCCGGTCCGCTGGTGAACGGCCACTGACCCAACTCGCAGGTGTTGGTCTTGCCGACGATCACCGCGCCCGCGGCCTTGAGCCGTCGTACGACTTCGGAGTCCTCGCGCGCGGGCTCGATGTCGCCCGCCGCGCCGAATCGGGTGGGCACGCCCTTGACGTCGACGTCGTCTTTGACGGCGACCGGTATGCCCAGGAGCGGATGTGTTGAAAGATCCTGGCCCGCTGCGCGTTTGCGGTCCGCCTCGGCGGCTTGCGCCAGCGCTTGGTCGGTCAGCACCACCCGGAATGCGTTCAGCGCGGGCTGGCTGGCCGCGATCGCGTCGAGCGATCGGCGCACCAGGTCTTCGGACGTGACTGAACCACTCGCCAGCTGAAACAGCTGCTGAGTGAGCGTGGGGAATCGGAGCTGTTCGACCATCACCTATAAAGTACCGGCGCTGCGTACACCGAACATGTCCGATCGCAATGGGAGACTGTTGTGATGCGGCTGTACCGGGATCGAGCGGTGGTGCTGCGTCAGCACAAGCTCGGTGAGGCCGACCGGATCGTCACCCTGCTCACCCGTGACCACGGGTTGGTGCGCGCGGTGGCCAAGGGGGTGCGGCGCACTCGCAGCAAGTTCGGGGCCAGGCTGGAGCCGTTCGCGCACATCGATGTTCAGCTGCATCCCGGCCGGAATCTCGACATCGTCACCCAGGTCCAGGCCATCGATGCGTTCGCCACCGACATCGTCAGCGACTACGGCCGCTACACCTGTGCGTGTGCGGTCCTCGAGACAGCCGAGCGCTTGGCAGGTGAGGAGCGGGCCCCGATGCCCGCACTGCACCGGCTGACCGTCGGTGCGCTGCGGGCGGTGGCCGACGGCAGCAGGCCCAGGGAACTCGTACTGGACGCTTACCTGTTGCGCGCCATGGGAATCGCCGGTTGGGCGCCCGCGCTGACCGAATGCGCCCGCTGCGCGGCGCCGGGGCCGCACCGAGCGTTCCACGTCGGGGCCGGGGGCAGCGTGTGCGTCCATTGCAGGCCGTCGGGGTCCGCGACACCCCCGCAGGCGGTGATGGACCTGATGGCCGCGCTGTACGACGGGGACTGGGAGCACGCGCAGACGTCGACGTCCTCGCATCGTAGCCAGGCCAGCGGCCTGGTCGCCGCACACCTGCAGTGGCATCTGGAGCGGCAGCTGCGGACGTTGCCGCTGGTCGAACGGATGTACCGGGTTGATCAGACAGTCGCCGACCTGCGGATGCCGCTGGTCGGGCAGGATATGGCGCATGGCGAGGACGCGGGGGAGGGACAGGTCCGTGAAGTACCCACAGCTGCCCCCGGCGCCTGACGACTATCCGACATTTCCCGACAAGTCGACGTGGCCGGTCGTCTTCCCCGAACTGACGCCCCGCACCAATGGCAAGTTCGCGCGGCCGCCACAGCACACGTCGAGGGCGGTCGCCCCCGAGATCCCGGCCGGTCAGGTACCCAATCACGTCGCTGTGGTGATGGACGGCAACGGACGGTGGGCCATTCAACGCGGGCTGCACCGCACCGAGGGGCACAAGATGGGCGAAGCGGTGCTCATCGACATCACCTGCGGAGCAATCGAAATCGGCATCAAGCACCTGACCGTGTATGCGTTCTCGACCGAGAATTGGAAGCGCAGCAGCGAAGAGGTGCGCTTCCTGATGGGGTTCAACCGCGAGGTGGTCCGTCGTCGCCGCGAGAATCTCAACGACATGGGTGTGCGGATGCGCTGGGTCGGTTCGCGGCCGCGCATGTGGCGCAGCGTCATCAAGGAGTTCGACATCGCCGAACAGATGACTGTCGACAACGACGTCATCACCATCAACTACTGCGTGAACTACGGCGGCCGCACAGAGATAGTCGAAGCGGCCCGCGAGCTTGCGCAGCAGGCGGTGGACGGCAAGATCAACCCGAGCCGGATCAGCGAGGCGGCGTTCGCCAAGCATCTGCACCGCTCCGACATCCCCGACGTCGACCTGTTCATCCGGACGTCGGGGGAGCAGCGGGCAAGCAACTTTCTGCTCTGGCAGGCGGCCTACGCCGAGTTCGTCTTTCAGGACAAGTTGTGGCCCGACTACGACCGCCGCGACCTGTGGGCCGCGTGCGAGGAGTATGTGAACCGCAACCGTAGATTCGGGCGGGCCTAGATGACGCTGCAGGATCGACTGGCAACGGTTCTCGGCGAAGTCCTGGTGCTGAATCGGGAAGATGACGGCGCGATCACGCTGCACCACGACGGCACGATCGCGTCGCTACGGGTGGTCGATATCGCCGAAGGCCTCGAGTTGGTTTCGCTTACGCAGATCTTGGCGTGGGACCTGCCACTGGATGCCAAACTGCGGGCGGCGGTGGCCGATCACGCCCACCACACGCTTCTCGGCACCGTGTCCCTTGCGGCCAAGAGCGGCCGCAAAGAGGTCGCGGCCGGGGCCAAACGCAATTCCAAGAAAGTCGCAGATGTGTTGCTGCGCTACAACTTTCCCGCAGCGGGTCTCACCGACGAAGCGTTGCGCACACTTATCCTGATGGTGCTGGCCACCGGTTCCGACGTGCGGCGCGCCCTAACCTGACGGCTTGGCGCTCGTGCATGCCCCGCACAGCCCGAAGATCTCGATCGTGTGACTGATGTCAGAGAAGCCGTGCTTGCGGGCGACTTCGGTCGCCCACGTCTCGACCTGATCGCCCTGTACCTCGACGGTCGAACCGCACGCCCGGCACACCAGATGGTGATGATGGCCGTCGGAGCAGCGCCGGTACACGGCCTCGCCGGTGTCGGTGCGCAGCGCGTCGACGACGCCTGCGGCGGCCATCTGCTGCAGGGTGCGGTAGACGGTGGTGAGCCCGATACCCTCACCGCGCCTGCGCAATTCGTCGTGTAACTCCTGGGCGGATCGAAATTCGTCGAGCCTGTCCAGTAGTGCGGCGATCGCGGCGCGCTGCCGGGTGGAGCGGACTCCGGTAGCGGCCGCTGCGGGCCCCGTCACCCGTGGCCCTCCGCAGCGTGCGTCACGGCGGCGACGACGATGTCAGCAAGGTGGTGATCAACCAGGTGGTACATCACCTCTCGTCCCGATCGCGAGCCCGCCACCACCCCGGCGGATTTGAGGATCCGCAAGTGCTGGCTGACCAACGGTTGGGGCACCGCCAGCGCGTCGACGAGTTCGTGGACACAGCGTGCCGACTCGCGCAGTTGCAGCACGATCGCGATGCGCACCGGGGCGGCCAATGCCCGCAACAGATCGCCGGACGTGTCGAGCACCTCGCGGGGCGGCAGCTCGGGAAACGGCTCGCCACTGTGATCGTGACCGTCCTCGACGGGATCTTCGGCGAAAGTGGAAACCGTTTTCATTATGGCGCCCAGGATACATGCAGACTTCCGCATGTCAACCGTGTGCGAGCTTCTCGCTAGGGTGTTATCCCGTGGCTTCCATCATCGACACCGTCGCCAACCTCGCCAAGCGTCGTGGACTCGTCTTCCAGTCCGGCGAGATCTACGGAGGCACCAAGTCGGCGTGGGACTACGGCCCACTCGGGGTGGAACTCAAGGAGAACATCAAGCGCCAGTGGTGGCGTTCGGTCGTCACCGGTCGCGACGACGTCGTCGGCCTGGACAGCGCGATCATCCTGCCCCGCGAGGTGTGGGTGGCCTCGGGACACGTCGAGGTGTTCAACGACCCGCTCGTCGAGTGCCTGAACTGCCACAAGCGCCACCGTCAGGACCACATGCAGGAGGCATACGCCGAGAAGAAGGCGGCCAAAGAAGGGACCCCAGTCGACCCCGACTCGGTGCCGATGTCTGAGATCGCGTGCCCGGACTGCGGCACCAAGGGGCAGTGGACCGAGCCGCGCGACTTCAACATGATGCTCAAGACCTACCTCGGTCCGATCGAGACCGAGGAGGGCCTGCACTATCTGCGTCCGGAGACGGCGCAGGGCATCTTCGTCAACTTCGCGAACGTCGTCACCACCGCGCGTAGGAAGCCGCCGTTCGGTATCGGCCAGATCGGCAAGAGCTTCCGCAACGAGATCACGCCGGGCAACTTCATCTTCCGCACCCGCGAGTTCGAACAGATGGAGATGGAGTTCTTCGTCGAACCCGACAGCGCCCCCGAATGGCACCAGTACTGGATCGACACGCGGCTGCAGTGGTACGTCGATCTGGGCATCGACCGCGACAACCTGCGGCTCTACGAGCATCCGAAGGAGAAGCTGTCGCACTACAGCGACCGAACCGTCGACATCGAGTACAAGTTCGGCTTCGGAGGCAACCCGTGGGGTGAGCTCGAAGGTGTGGCAAACCGGACCAACTTCGACTTGTCCACGCACTCAAAGCATTCCGGTGCCGACCTGTCGTTCTACGACCAGGCCACCGAAACCAGGTACGTGCCCTACGTCATCGAACCCGCAGCCGGCCTGACGCGGTCGCTGATGGCGTTCCTGGTCGACGCGTATCACGAGGACGAGGCGCCCAACGCCAAGGGCGGTGTGGACAAGCGCACCGTGCTCCGGCTCGATCCGCGGTTGGCTCCGGTCAAGGCCGCGGTACTGCCGCTGTCGCGCAACGAGCAGCTGTCGCCGAAGGCGCGTGATCTCGCCGCCGAGCTCCGCAAGTCCTGGAACGTCGAGTTCGACGATGCGGGCGCCATCGGACGGCGCTACCGCCGCCAGGACGAGATCGGCACACCGTTCTGCGTGACGGTCGACTTCGACACCCTCGAGGACCAGGCCGTGACGATCCGCGAACGCGACGCCATGACACAGGAGCGCGTGGCACTCGACGCCGTCAGCGATTACCTCGCTGTCCGGCTCAAGGGCGCCTAGAAGCGGCCGCCGCCGCCGAACATCCCACCGCCGCCGCCGGAGCCGCCGAACGAACCGGCGCCGAATCCGCCGCCGCCGAATCCGCCGCGCATCCCTCCGCTGAGGATGTTGCCGATCAGGATGCCACCGATCATCGCGCCGATATTGCCCCCACCGCCACCGCGACCGCCGAACGGACCACCCGGACCCATATACGAGCGTTGCGCGTTCTGCAGATCGGCGGTGGCCAGGGTCTGGGCCTGCGACGCCAGCATCGCTGCGCCGTTGGCGTGCGCGATGGCTTCGGCTGGATCGGTCGACCGCTTCTGCTCGGCGGCGCCGATGTGCCGGACGGCCTCGGCCAGCCGGGTGCGGGCCTCCGGACCGACGATGCCACGGCGCGTATCGATGAAATCCGACACCGATCTGATCCGCGACCGCGCAGCGAACAGCGCCTCCTCCAGTGCCCGATTGAGTCTCTCTGCTGCCTCCCGCTCCTCCTCAACCGCGGCCAGCAGCCGGTCCAGATCCGCGTCGGCTTTGGTCAGTTCGGTGAAAGAACCCAGCGGGTCAACCGATTTCGAACGCTGCGCAGTGGCCACCGCGGCCGCCGCCGCGTCGCGGGCCTCGGCCAGTTGGGCGGCTTGCGGCGCGTTGCCCTGCTGTAGTAGAGCGCCGGCCTGCTTGATGCCGTTCTGAATATCTTCGATCGCTGACGGCAGCGTGGCGACCGCTCGGCGGATATCGCTGGCAGCGCTGTCCACCGAGTCCAGCAGCCCGCGTGCCTGGGCCAGGGCGGCCTCGGCCGCGCGGACGCATTCGACGAGTTCGGTCTGACGGCCCGCCGCCGGTCGGAGGGCACGATCACGCCCGCGGGTAATGCTTTCGTCGGCGAAGGCGAGTAGTTCTTTGGCTGCGTCTACGTTGCCGGCCACCGAGCTCAGCGCCGTCGCGTCGAACTCACTGTGCAATTGCGTGAGCTTCTGCTGACATGAGTCGAGCCGGGCGGTGATGTCGACCACCTGTTGGGTCATGGCGTCGAGCCGGGATGGCGCATTGATCACCAGATTCCGTAGCTCAGCAAATGCATCTTGCTGCGCGTCCAACTCACGATCGGCCTTGGCGGCGGCGACCACCACACGCGTCAGCAAGTCGCGGCGCTGCGCCGGGGTCTCCGGGATGGCGTCGTCGAGGATCTGACGGACGTTGAACGCTTGCATGAGCGTGGTTTTCGCGTTGTTCACCGCGCGGATGAACGGCTCGGTGCGTTCCGCGCCGAACTCTTCGATGGCCAGTTCGAGTTCGTGGTCGCTGGTGCGCACGGCGTTGTCGACCTCGACCACCATTGCGCGTGACAGGTCGTCGAGGGCCTCGAGCGACACCGCGGTCAGTGCGTGCGGATCGGTGGGATCGATTCGGCGTGCTGCGGCGAACTCGGCTTCGCGTCGCTTCTGCCGTCGTCGTCGTTGCCAGAGCATCAACAGCACGACCGCAAGTGCGACCACCCCCAACGCCACCGCGAACCCGAACCAGCTGATACGCGCACCCGAGCCCGAGGACTGACCGAGCCCGTCGGCCGCCCCCACCGCCGCTCCAGTCCAGTCGTTTTCGCGCAGGGCGGGCTCGATATCGTTGCGCCGCACGCCTTCCACCCGGCTGGAGCTCAGCTCGGTGGCGCTGTCGGGCACAAGGAAGGCATACGCACGATCGACTGTGGCCACCGCTAGCAGCGCGTCGAAATCGCCGAGGTCGCTGGCCCGCATCGTGTTGCGCGCCCAGGCTTCCGCTGACTGGCCGGAGAACGACTCGACGTAGACGACCCACAACCGGGTCTTGCGACTGGCGTACAACTCGTCGACCGCCGACGTCACCTGTGCCAGGCCGGCGTTGTCGAGGACGCCCGCTCGGTCGGTGACATAACCCGGGAGGCGGAACGGGGGCTCAGCGGACGCCGACGGCGCAAGAAGGGCACTGGCGACGATCGTCGCGAGTAGGAGGGTCAGCAAGCGGGCGATGCGCATGGTCGCCAATCTAGTGCGCGGCACGGTCGCACCGGTTGATGCTGGCAGACTGTGCGGCGGTGGCAGCGAATCAGGATCCCTACGACGAGTTCGACCGCGAGCGACTGGTGGTCGAACCGCCGAAAGCTGCCGCCTTGCCGGGCACCGACACCGAGCACCGCACCGATTTCGCGCGCGACCGCGCCCGGGTGTTGCATTGCGCCGCGCTGCGCAGGCTGGCCGACAAGACCCAGGTGGTGGGGCCGCGCCAAGGGGAGACTCCGCGCACCCGGTTGACCCACTCGTTGGAGGTGGCGCAGATCGGCCGCGGTATGGCCATCGGTCTGGGCTGCGACCCCGACCTCGTCGACATGGCCGGGCTGGCCCACGACATCGGCCACCCCCCGTACGGTCACAACGGCGAACGCGCGCTCGACGAGATCGCCGCGGAATGCGGTGGCTTCGAGGCGAATGCGCAGAACTTCCGTATCCTGACCCGGCTGGAGCCCAAAGTTCTTGGCCCGCAGGGTCACAGCGCCGGATTGAACCTCACTCGCGCGGGGCTGGATGCGGTGACGAAGTATCCGTGGCGCCGCGGCGGTCAGCGGCGCAAGTTCGGGTTCTACGAGGACGACGCGGCCGCCGCGGACTGGCTGCGCTCGGGTGCGCCGGAGGAAAGACCGTGCCTGGAGGCGCAGGTCATGGACTGGGCCGACGACGTGGCCTACTCGGTGCACGACGTCGAGGACGGCGTCGTCTCGGGCCGGATCGACATGCGGGTGCTGGCCGACGACGACGCGGCCACCGTGCTGGGACGCCTCGGCGAATCGAGCGGGATGGGCGCCGGACTGCGCTCCGACGATCTGGTGGCCGCCGCAGGCCGCCTGTCGAACCTGCCCGTCGTCGCGGCCGTCGGCAAGTACGACGGCACATTGGCCGCATCGGTCGCGCTCAAGCGACTGACCAGTGAACTGGTCGGACGATTCGCGTCCGCGGCCATCGCGGCGACCAGGGAGGTGGCCGGGACGGGGCCGCTGGTGCGCTACCGGGCCGAGCTTCGGGTCCCGGGTCTGGTCAGGGCAGAGGTGGCGGTGCTCAAGATCTTGGCGCTGCAGTTCATCATGTCCGATCCACGGCACCTGGAACTCCAGGCACAACAGCGCGAACGCGTGCACCGCGTCGTGGAATGGACGCTGGCCGGCGCACCCGCCACGCTCGATCCGATCTTCGTCCCGGCGTACAACGCCGCCGAGTCCGACGGCGCCCGGATGAGGGTCGTCATCGACCAGGTCGCGTCATTCACCGAGGGGCGATTGGAGCGTTTGGAACCGGCCTAAGCCTGATCGCGCGCGGCGCCGCGCGCTCTAGACTGGCCCGGTGGCCGGCCGCATCCCAGATCGTGACATCGCGGCCATCCGTGAACGCGTACGCATCGAGGAGGTCGTCGGCGACTACGTGCAGTTGCGCCGGGCGGGTGCGGACTCGCTGAAGGGCCTCTGCCCGTTCCACGACGAGAAGTCTCCGTCGTTTCATGTGCGGCCCAACCACGGGCACTTCCACTGCTTCGGCTGCGGCGAGGGTGGCGACGTCTACGCCTTCGTCCAGAAGATCGAGCACGTCAGCTTCGTCGAGGCCGTCGAACTGCTGGCCGACCGCGTGGGCTACACCGTCACCTACACCGGCGGCTCGACGACGAACGTGCAGCGCGACCGCGGCAGCCGCAGCCGGCTGCTGGCGGCCAACGCCGCCGCCCAGGAGTTCTACGCCGAGGCGCTGAAATCCGACGAGGCCGCACCGGCGCGCGAGTACCTGATCGAGCGCAACTTCGACGCCGACGCCGCAGCGAGGTTCGGCTGCGGGTTCGCCCCGTCGGGGTGGGAGACGCTGACAAAACACTTGATGCGCAAGGGTTTTGAGTTCAAGGAGCTGGAGGCCGCGGGCCTGTCTCGCGAGGGCCGACGCGGCCCGATGGATCGCTTCCACCGTCGCCTGCTGTGGCCGATCCGCGCCAGTGGTGGGGAAGTGATCGGCTTCGGCGCGCGACGCATCTTCGACGACGACCAGATGGAAGCGAAGTACGTCAACACCCCGGAAACTGTGCTGTACAAGAAGTCGTCGGTGTTGTTCGGCCTCGATCTGGCCAAACGCGACATCGCCAAGGGACACCAGGCGGTCGTGGTCGAGGGGTACACCGACGTGATGGCGATGCACCTGTCCGGCGTGACGACGGCCGTCGCCTCCTGTGGTACCGCCTTCGGTGACGAGCACTTGGC
Organism: Mycobacteriaceae bacterium; assembly: GCA_019749805.1. GTDB lineage: Bacteria > Actinomycetota > Actinomycetes > Mycobacteriales > Mycobacteriaceae > Mycobacterium. Next base: position 40,889 of record JAIEPH010000062.1, read on the forward strand.
GATGCTGCGCCGACTCATGATGGACGACAACTTTTTTCGCGGTGAGCTGATCTACGTTTTCGACGGTGACGCCGCAGGACGCGCCGCGGCGGTCAAGGCGTTCGAGGGTGAACAGAATCTCGCCGGGCAGTCGTTCGTCGCCGTGGCCGCAGAGGAGAAATTGGCCGGGATGGATCCGTGTGACATCCGGCTCCATTTCGGCGACGGGGCGTTGCGGGATCTGGTGGCGCGACGCACGCCACTGTTCGAGTTCGCCATTCGCACCGCACTTGCCGAGCATGACCTCGACAGCGCCGAAGGCCGGGTGAACGCCTTGCGACAGTGCGTGCCGATGGTCGCCGGCATCAAGGACAGCATGCTGCGCGACGAGTACGCGCGCCGGGTGGCGGGCTGGGTCGGCTGGGCCGACGTCGCGCAGGTGATCGGCAGGGTGCGCGAGGAAGCTCAGAAGCGGGGTATGCCCGAGCGCGGCGGTCGGCGCCGCGCATCTGCGGCAGAACAGGGCGCACCACGGCAGGGCCGTCCTGCGGCGCCCAAGGCGGAGCGCCCTGATCCGGCCGATCCCACGCTGTGGCCGCAGCGTGAGGCGCTCAAGTCGGCGCTGCAACACCCGGCGCTGGCCGGTCCGGTGTTCGACTCGCTGACCGTCGAAAGCTTCACCCACCCCGGCTATGCGGCGGTCCGGAAGGCGATCGACGCCGCAGGCGGGGTGGCTGCGGGGCAGTCCGGCGGGCAGTGGATAGATGCGGTGCGCGGACATGCGGGGTCCGAGGCCGCCGCGGGCCTGGTCAACGAGCTCGGTGTGGAAGCCATCAACGTCGACGACGACGAGAAGATGCGGCGCTACATCGCCGGAGTAATGGCGAGGCTGCAGGAAGTGTGGGTCGGACGGCAGATCGCCGAGGTCAAATCCAAGCTGCAGCGAATGTCGCCGGTTGAGCAGGGCGACGAGTATCACGCTCTGTTCGGGGACCTGGTCGCCATGGAGGCCTATCGTCGCAGCCTGCTCGAACAGGCCAGCGGCGACGACCTCACTGCGTGACACCGCGTAACGCGATAGGGTAGGCGCGCGATCAACCGTCGGGGAACGGTTAAGAAAGGCTCATTCGTGACATCGACCAAGAACCAGGCACGTCGGCTCATTGCCGTAGGCGCGTTTGCGGTCGCCGCCGTCGCGGCGCCCTTCGCAGCGTCCGCGCTGACGAGCGATGCGACTGAGAATGTGGCCCTGCCTCCCGGCTGTCTGGCGTGGTTCGGTAACGCGGAAGACGGCAAGTGCCTGGGTTACTCCAACGGCAACGGGGTGAACGTCGGTACCCCGGAATTCGGGTTCGAAGGCGGCAACGGATCGAACGGCGCGGGCTTCTCCACGGGCCCCCTGATCCCGGGCCGCACCATCACCGAGCCGTACGCGCCCTGACTAGCGCTGCCGGCCCTTCGGCACGGCCTCCGGTCCGATCACGGTCGTTCCGTGGTCGATCTCTGTCAGCGTGACCAACTGTGGGTCCGGTGACACCCGATCTGCGATCTTGCGGCGCCCCGCGTCGATCACCGCTTTTGCGGCCGGGCTCTCGGTGACCGCCCGGTATGTCCCGGCGATCTGTTCATACCGGCGTCGGCCCGCCTTCGTACCCAACACGTAGCCGACAGCCAATACGGCGACATACCGGATCACAAGACCCCTCCCGGACGACGGTGCATTCCACGTCCATCCTGCCTCACATCCCTGGGTGCGCGTGGGGCGGAGGCGCATTGGCGATGCGAGTGGGAGGTGCGCTAGAGTCATGCCTCGGCCCGCGCTGATGAACACGTCGCGGGTGAGCCGTCCCCTGTAGCTCAACTGGCAGAGCATTCGGCTGTTAACCGAAGGGTTGCTGGTTCGAGTCCAGCCGGGGGAGCAAGATCCATCGCACGGATGATGCCGTCGGGCATCACCCATTTTTCCAAGAACTCTCCAAGGCGCGCGCCCGAACCTTTAGCGCATGTTGATACGACGCACCTCACCCTGGATCCTCGGAACGGCGATGGCCGCAGCCATCGCTCATTCCGCCTACGCCACGCAGATCGCTCAGGCTTTCGCCGACGCCTTCGAACCCGACCTCGACGCATGGGAGCACATCCCGGTGGGTCATGCCACCGCGGAGCTGGCCAGTTGACTACCTACGCGTAGTGAGGCTTCGCGCCGCGAAGCCCCAGTACATGCGAGGCAGCTGACTTACCAGCAGGCCTGACGACGATCGGCCTGGAACAGGTTGTCAGCGGCGCACGGTCCGGCATTGGCGGACACCAGCTCGCGAATCTGGTTGTACAGATCGACGGTCGCCGTGGTGGCCAATCGCGCCGCGAGATCGAAGTTATTGATCGGCGGGTTGCTGCCTGGGACCTGGATCGCGCCGCGCGGGCTGTTCCAGGCGTCCTTGTTCAACGTGGAGTGGCACTCGACGACTCCCGGCGGCGGTCCGCCGGGAGGGCAGCCGCCCAGCAGGTCGTCGTGGTCGGCCAAGACGTCGAAGTAGCCGGTGTGCAGGCCCGGCGGGAAGGCCGCGGGGTCGCAGGTGGGCATCAGCGGGGGTGGCATCCGGTCCGGCTGGTTTATCGCGATGTTGTCTTCGACCCAATTGGAGTGGGAGTAGAAGTCCTGCACCGCGTGCGCGAGCCCGCCGAAGGCGGCGCGGGCGCCTGGACCGTCGACCAGGTCGCTGCCACCGGGGCCCGCGGGCCGGGCACCGGCGAGGATGACCGGGGTGAAGAAATTCCATGCCTCCTGCGTCATGTTGCAGATCTCGACGGGATTGTTGGCACCGTCGATGTGGCGGAACTCGTCGGCGAAGAACGCGTCGCTACCGACCGCACCGGCGCCCGGCGGCGGGCCGACCAGAATTTGGGCGATCGCAGTCTGATCAACCCCGAGGGGCTGCAGCGCATCGCGGGTGACGCGCTCATGGTTCTGAATTTGGAAGGCCTGGGCCGGCGGCGCAAGGGCACCGACGACCGCGGTTGCGGCGGCCACCACAGCAACCGAGAGACCAAACCTGGACGGGCGGAACGAGAACATCAATTACCTCCCCTGGTGCGTGGCAGGTCCGCTCGGACCAGCGATGCCGAATTCTGTCAGTGTCCGCCAAGGAGCATCTCAGAATTCACCGGATTTGTGACACGCAACACCACCAGTGGGGCGGATGTTGCCTATGTGTCGATGATGTTCTCCGGATGCAGCATCTCGGCGTAGCGAAGCTGCTCCGGTATGCCAAAACCGTCGACCAGTAACTCCGCGTGGGGCCGCAGGTTGCGGCACCGCTCGTTGACGCCGCGAGTGACGGCCTTGGCGCGCTCGGTGGACAGGAAGCGGTGTTCCATGAACCAGGCTCTGTCCTCTTCGATCACCGACAGCGCATACAGGTCGCACACCATGTTCAGGATCTCGCGCGCCTCGTCGTCCTCGCACGAGTCGACGCCCGCCACGAACGCTTCGAGGATGATGCGGTCGATGTGCGCCCGCGCGGCGTGCAACACGTGGTCCTGCACAGAGTTGAACGCGTCGAAGGCGCTCATCTCCTTGGACTTGCCCTGCAGGCGTCGGGCCACCGTCGCGAGGATGTACTCCTCGCGGTCCTCGAACATCTTGACCTGGGTGCCGCGGTTGAACAGGCTGCCCTCTTCCTCGTTGTCCTGACGGGTGTCGAGGATGGTCTGCATGATCGTCTCGGCCGCCGTGCGTTTGAGCACCCGCTCGCCGGCGAAGTTGGCCGCGAACCGCACCCATTCGACCGGGCTCATACCCTTGATGTCGTCGGCGTAGGCGGTCAGCAGTTCTTTGGCGACGAGCTGGGTCAGCACGTGGTTGTCACCCTCGAAGGTGGTGAACACGTCGGTGTCGGCCTTCAGCGCGATCAGCCGATTCTCGGCGAGATAACCTGCGCCGCCGCAGGCTTCACGCGCCTCCTGGATCGCGCGCGTCGCGTGCCAGGTGTTGGCGGCCTTCAATCCTGCCGCCCGAGACTCGAGCTCACGCTGTTCCTCGGCGTCGGGATCGTCAGCCGTCTGCAGCTCGTGACACTTGGCGACGAGCTCGTTCTGCGCGAACTGAAGTGCATAGGACTTCGCGATCAAAGGGAACAACCGGCGCTGGTGCACCAGATAGTCCATGATCAACACCTCGCTGTCCGCGTCAGGTGCCTCGAACTGCCTGCGTTCCAACGCATATCGGGTCGCGATGTCCAGCGCGACGCGTGCGGCCGCTCCCGCGCTCCCGCCGACGGTGACTCGACCGCGGATCAACGTGCCGAGCATCGTGAAGAAGCGTCGGCCTGGATTCTCGATCGGTGAGGAGTAGGTGCCGTCCTCGGCCACATCCGCGTACTTGTTGAGCAGGTTCTCGCGCGGGATGCGGACGTGGTCGAACTGGATGCGTCCGTTGTCCACGCCGGGCAGGCCGCCCTTGTAATGGCAGTCACTGGTCGTCACGCCTGGCAGATCGTTGCCCTCGTCGTCGCGGATCGGCACCACGAAACAATGCACCCCGTGCCCCTCGCCGTCGGGAGTGATCAGCTGCGCGAAAACCGCAGCGACACGGGCCGTTTCAGCGGCGCCGCCGATGTAGTCCTTGCGGGACGTGCGGGTGGGGGAGTCGATCACGAACTCTTGCGTGGCGGGATCGTAGGTCGCGGTGGTCTCCAGCGCCTGCACGTCGCTGCCGTGACCGGTCTCGGTCATCGCGAAGCAACCCAGCAGATCCAGGTCGATGATCCGCTGTACGTACGCCTCGTGGTGGCGTTCGGTGCCGAGATTCTCGATGGCCCCGCCGAACAGACCCCACTGCACCCCGGCCTTGACCATCAGCGACAGATCGGACATGGCGAGCATCTCGATCTGGGTCACCGCCGCGCCGACGTCGCCGTTGCCGCCGTGCTCCTTCTTGAACCCGTCTTCGGCCGCGCCCTGTGCGGCCATGATCTTCAACTGCTCGCCCACCTTCGTGCGGGCGATGACGGTGTTCGGTGTGTAGTGCGGCTTGAAGATCTCGCTGGAGAGTTCCTCGCGCATCTGATTCTTCACATCGCGCCAGCGGCCGTCGAGCGCGTTGCGTAGATGTTCCGCAGTGGGGGTCATAACTCGACCGTAGCCTTTTGACGGCCCGCCGAAACTGTGATGTGGAAAACCTAGGCAAGCCTTGCTGGACCAGCCGAAACAGGTGGCGTTGAATCGTGCGCATGACTGCACCGACCGGCGTGCCGCACACGTCCACGCACCGGCACGCCGATGTGACCGGGGGATGGCTGCGCGCCGCGACCTTCGGGGCGATGGACGGCCTGGTCAGCAACACCGCCCTCATTGCCGGTGTTGCCGCCGCGGCCAGTGCGCACACCGTCGTGATCAGCGGTGTGGCCGGGCTGTTGGCCGGCGCGTTCTCGATGGCGCTGGGCGAGTACACCTCGGTGACTACGGCCAACGAGCAGATCGAGGCCGAGGTCCTGGTGGAACGGCGGGCCTTTCGCAAGCATCCGCAGGCCGAAAAAGCGGAGCTGGTGTCGATGTTGATAGATATGGGGATGACCCGCGAAACCGCTAACAAGGCCACCGAGGAAGTCCACCGCGACGAGAGCCGCGCGCTGAACTTCCACCTCGTCCAGGAACTCGGCGTCGACCCGCGTGAGAAGCCGTCGCCGTGGGTGGCGGCCGGCTCGTCGTTCGTCATGTTCGCGATCGGTGCGATCATTCCGCTGATTCCGTACCTGCTTGGAATCGAATCGCTGTGGCCAGGCCTGCTGTGCGGCGGAATCGGGCTGCTCGTCGCGGGTGGCCTCGCCGCCAGTTTCACCAAGAGGCCGCTGTGGTTTGGGTCGTTGCGGCAGCTCGCATTCGGCGCCGTCGCCATCGCCGCCACCTACGCAGTGGGAAGCCTCGTCGGTACAGTCATCGCGTGATCAAGCTGCGGTACAGCCTGTTGGCGACCGCCTTGTTGCTTTCCGCCTGCAGTCCCGCATCTGTGTCGTCGACCGGCTTGGAGTACCTCGGGCAGGTCAATTTCCCGACCGGCTACGTATTCGACGACACGACGGTCGGGGGACTCTCGGCGATCACCTACGACCCCGGCCGCCAGGTGTATTACATCATCAGCGACGACCGCTCGGCGAAGAACCCGGCAAGGTTCTACACCGTCCGAATCACCTTGAGCGACAATAGACTGATCGGTATCGAGTGGCGCGAAAACACCTCGCTGCTGGACCGGTCCGGCGCACCATTTCCGCCGCTGTCGCCTGACGCCACGCCTCCGGTGATACCTCCGGATCCCGAAGGCATCGCCTTCGACGAACGCCGCCAACAGCTGTACTGGTCCAGCGAGGGCGAGCGAATCGTCAAGGATCCCAATCGGCCGCTGCTGCTGGATCCGTGGGTCCGTGTCGCCGGGCTCGATGGCGCGTTCCGCGGTCAATACGACCTGCCGCCCGTGTTGTCGATGTCGCAGCACGACACGGGCCCCCGCACCAACAACGGTCTCGAGGGACTGACGTTGACGCCGAGCGGCAAGTATCTGTTCGCGGGAATGGAAGACCCAGGTTTCAACGACGGCGCCCCGCCGACCGCCGACACAGGTGCCCTCACCCGCGTCACCCGATTCGACGTCTCGACGGGCACTGCCACCGCGCAGTACGCCTACCCGCTGGACCCGATCAGCGCGCCGAACGGCGGCGCGAACGGGCTGTCGGATCTCGTCGCACTCGACGACGACAACTTCCTGGTGATCGAACGCTCGCACGGCACCCACAATGTCGCGCGCATCTATCGGGCCAGCACCGCCAACGCCGACAACATCCTGGACACGCCGTCACTCGCGGACGCGCCGCCGAGCGCGATGACCAAGAGTCTGGTGGCCGATCTGTCGACGATTGCCCAGGTGCAGAACCTGGACAACGTCGAGGGAATTACGTTGGGTCCCAGGCTTTCGGACGGCAGGCAGGTCATCGTGCTCGTCGCTGACGACAATTTCTCGGACGACCAGATGACGCAGTTCTACGCGTTCGCGATGGAGTGAATTCGGCGCGCTGACGCACCGTCACGGGCTGTTGGCGCGCCCGATTCGCAAGGGTCAGGTGTCGCTGCCGACGGTGATCGCGGTCGCCTCGTCGACGTCGTCGAGTTCCTCTTCGTCATCGATACCGATGAGGTGCGAACGGCTGAGCGCCAGGACACCCGCTGCCAGCAACACCGCCGCCGCGCCGACCCAGTACGGGGCGTGGACGTTGACCCGTTCACCGAGCACACCGGCGAGCCACGGCGCCAATGCAGCACCGGAGAACCGGACGAAGCTGTAAGCCGCTGAGGCGACGCCTCTTTCGACCGGCGCAGCCTTCATCACAGTCTCGGTGATCAACGTGTTGTTGATACCGATGAACAATCCCGCCACCACCACACATGTCGCCAGCACGGTCTTGTTCTCGGTGGCGACGGCCATCGCCGCCAGAGTCGCGGTCATGGCCAAGAGATTCACGAGCAGCGTCGGCACGGTCCCGAAGCGCCGCTGCAGCCGCGGCGCGACGACCACCGACGTGAACGCCAGCGCGACCCCCCAACCGAAGAAGACCAGACCGATCTCGTGCGCGCTCATGTCGAGCGGAAACGGCGTGAAGGCCAGCAGCGTGAAGAAGCCGAAGTTGTACAGCAGCGCGGTGATTGCGACGCCGAGCAGACCGCGGTGGCGCAGCGCGCGGAACGGGTCGGCCAACGTCGTCGCACGTCCGGCGGGGGGTGTCGACGGCAGCAAAAGTGCCGTGACGACGACGGCGAACGCCATCAGGGCCGACACCCCGAAGAACGGTCCGCGCCACGAGATCGATCCGAGCACTCCGCCGACCAGCGGGCCGACTGCGATGCCGACACCCAGCGCCGCCTCGTACAGGATGATCGCCTGCGCCACGGAGCCGCGCGCGGAATTGACGATCGTCGCCAACGCCGTCGCGATGAACAGCGCGTTGCCCAGGCCCCAAAGTGCCCGCCAGCCAACGATTTCGGTGACAGTATCTGACATGCCCGCCAGGCCCGCACCAGCGATGATCACGACGAGGCCGAGTAGCAGTGTGCGTTTCGGGCCGATTCGGCTCGCCAGCACGCCGGTGATGAGCATGGCGACGCCCATCACCGCCATATAGCTGGTGAACAACAACGACACCTGCGACGGCGACGCGTTCAGGTTGTCGGCGATCGGCTTGAGAATCGGGTCGACCAGGCCGATACCCATGAACGCGACGACGGACGCGAAGGCAACTGCCCAAACAGCTTTGGGTTGACGCCACATAGGGGCGAATGCTCCTTTTCGTATCGACTATTTGGCGGCGGTGGGTGAGGCTGCGTCCGCGAGAAGTCCTCGCAACACACGAACTGCCTCACTGAGCGCCTGCCGATCCGACGCGTCCAGACGCTCCAGGTACGGCTCGATGGCGGCCTCGCGGTCCGCGCGCACCTGCCTCAGCGTCTCGACTCCCTTGGACGTGATCTGGACCAGCACGGCCCGCGCATCGTCGGGGTCTACGGTGCGTGACACATAACCTCGGTCTTCGAGCCTGCGCACCTGGGTGGTCATCGTCGGCTGCGAGCAGTGATCCAGCACCGCGAGATCCGATATCCGGGTCGGCCCCTTGTCTTCGATCGTCGACAGCAGCCGCGCCTGCGCGAAGGGCAGGGGTAGCCGGGCGCGCTGCGTGGCCAGTCGGTTGATCCGGGCGACCACATGCAGCAGGTCGGCGCCGAGGGTCTGAGTCATGATCCCACTATTACATAGTCTTACTATGCAGTTCAAACGGACGGCAGACCGATTGCTGGTCGCAGCAAGGCGCCGACCATTCTTAGAAACCGCCTGGCAGAATCGTGCAATGGCCGTGACCGGGGATTCGGGGGTGACTCGCCGTTCCGGCGCGCTGAGCCCGGGTGAATTGGCTCAGGCGTCGGTGATCGCGGCGCTGTCCGCCGCCACGGCGATCATTGCCGTCGTCGTTCCATTCGCTGCGGGCCTGTCGTTGCTCGGCACCGTCCCGATGGGCTTGCTGGCCTACCGTTATCGGCTGCGCGTGCTGCTCACCGCGACTGTGGCGGGTGCGATCATTGCGTTCCTGATCGCCGGCATGGGCGGCTTCATGACCGTCGTCAACTGCGCCTACATCGGTGGACTGACCGGCATCGTCAAGCGCCGCGGGCGTGGTACGACGACGGTCTTTCTCAGTTCACTGGTCGCCGGGGCGCTTTTCGGTGTGTTCGTCGTGACGGCGCTGGCGATCCTGACGCGGCTGCGCCACCTGATCTTCGAATCGGTGACCGCAAACATCAACGGAGTGGCCGCGATCATCGCGCGGATTCCCGAGATGGAGGGCCTGGCCGAGCAGCTCAAACGCGACTTCGCCACCGCGCTGGACTATTGGCCGTTGCTGTTCTTCGCATCCTCGGTGTGGTCCATCGTCTTTGTCACACTCATCGGGTGGTGGGCGCTGTCGCGGGTGATGTCGCGACTGGTCGCCATCCCCGACGTGCACAAGCTCGATTCCTCGGCCGACAGCGGAACCATCGCCCCTGTGCCGACGCAGTTGCTTGACGTCCGCTTCCGTTATCCGAACGCCGACCACGACGCGCTCGGTCCGGTATCGCTGAACGTCGAACCCGGTGAGCACCTCGCGATCACCGGCGCGAACGGTTCGGGCAAGACGACGTTGATGCTGATGCTGGCCGGCCGCGAACCGACGTCGGGCACCATCGACCGGCCCGGCGGCGTCGGGCTCGGCCGGCTCGGCGGTACAGCGGTGATCATGCAGCACCCCGAGAGTCAGGTGCTCGGTACCCGGGTCGCCGACGACGTGGTGTGGGGTCTGCCTCCGGGGACGACCACGGACATCCCCACGCTGCTCGGCGAGGTCGGGCTGGACGGGCTCGCCGAGCGCGACACGGGCGGTCTGTCGGGCGGTGAGCTGCAGCGGCTCGCGGTCGCAGCCGCGCTGGCCCGTGAACCGTCGCTGCTGATCGCCGACGAGGTGACGAGCATGGTCGACCAGGAGGGGCGGGGCGCGCTGATGTCGGTGCTGTCCGGGCTGACGAAGCACCACGACATGTCGCTGGTGCACATCACCCACTACAACGACGAGGCGGATGCCGCGGACCGCGCCGTCAATCTGACCGGCAACGGTGGCGCCGCCGACAACACGGACATGGTGGAAACCGCGTCGGCGCCGGCGGCCACCGTCACCGGCGACCACCACGCCGACAAGCCGGTGCTCGAACTCCGTGGGGTCAATCACGAATACGGCAGCGGAACGCCGTGGGCTGCAATGGCGCTGCGGGACATCACCTTCACCGTCAACGAGGGCGACGGGTTGCTGATTCACGGACTCAACGGATCCGGGAAGTCGACGTTGGCATGGATCATGGCGGGACTCACCGTCCCGACCAGCGGCAGCTGCCTGCTCGACGGTGTGCCGGTGTCCGATCAGGTTGGCGCCGTTGCCATCTCCTTCCAGGCGGCCCGCCTGCAGCTGATGCGCGGCCGGGTGGATCTCGAGATCGCATCTGCAGCCGGGTTCTCGCCGCGTGACCGCAAGCGGGTGAGCGAGGCGCTGGCCACCGTCGGCCTGGACAAGGCACTGGCGAAGCGGCGCATCGACCAACTGAGCGGCGGCCAGATGCGCCGCGTGGTGCTGGCCGGACTGCTGGCGCGCCAGCCCCGCGCGCTCATCCTCGACGAGCCTCTCGCCGGGCTGGATGCGGCGAGTCAGCGTGGGCTGCTACGGCTCCTGAGTGAGCTGCGACGCCACTTCGGGCTGACCATCGTCATCATCTCCCACGACTTCTCGGGCCTCGAGGAAGTGTGCCCACGCACGCTGCATCTGCACAACGGGGTGCTGGCGGCGACACCGACGGTGGCGGGAGACAGATCGTGACGGCACCGACCGCGAACAAGCGGCAACGCAGGCCGGTGGTGCTGCTGCGCCCCGTGCCGGGTAACAGCGCCATCCATCGGCTGTGGGCCGGAACGAAACTGCTCATGGTGGCGGCCATCGGAATCCTGATGACCTTCTATCCGGGGTGGGTTCCGATCGGTGCGGTTGCCGTGCTGGTGCTCATCGCCGCGCGAATCGCGCGGATACCCCGCGGCGTGCTGCCGTCCATTCCGGGCTGGCTCTGGATTCTGTTGTTCTTCGGCGGTCTCACAGCGACTTTCGCCGGTGGCAGTCCCGTGATCGACGTCGGTTCGGTCGAGGTCGGGCTCGGCGGGCTGTTCAACTTCCTGCGGATCACGGCGCTGTCGATCGTTCTGCTCGGGCTGGGCGCCATGGTGTCGTGGACGACCAACGTCGCCGAAATCGCCCCCGCCGTAGCCAAATTGGGCCGGCCGCTGAAGGCGCTGCGCATACCGGTCGATGAGTGGGCGGTGGCGCTGGCGTTGGCGTTGCGCGCATTTCCGATGCTGATCGACGAGTTCCGCGTTTTGTATGCGGCGCGCAGGCTGCGACCGAAAGAGCAAGCGGCCACCAGGCGAGGGCGCTTCCGTGCCGGGATGCTCGAGCTTGTCGACCTGCTCGCGGCGGCAGTCACCGTTGCACTGCGGCGGGCTGACGAGATGGGCGACGCGATCACCGCCCGCGGCGGCGTCGGGCAGATCTCGGCATCGCCGTCGGGTCCGAAGGCGATCGACTGGTGGGCGTTGCTGATCGTCGGCCTGATGTGCGCGACGGCGCTCGCGCTGGAGTTGACGATTCTGGGCACCAGCGCCGTCACGAGGTGAGACCGGCCGCTATTACGGTGGTGGCGTGACAGCGCAACGCCGAGTCGACCCCGACTTCCTCGAGCTGCCGCGCCATGAGCTGGCCGATGCGGCGCTATCTGCGGCGAAGGCCGCCGGAGCCAGTTACGCCGACCTGCGCATACACGCGATCACGACGGACCACATCCAGCTGCGCGACGGTGAGCTGGAGGCGGCCGTGGTCAATCGCGAGATCGGGCTGGCGGTGCGGGTGATCGTCGACGGCACGTGGGGCTTCGCCTCGCACGCCGAGCTGCATCCCGGTACGGCCGCCGAGACCGCGCGCAGGGCCGTTCACGTCGCGGCGACGCTGAAGCCGTTGAACGCGGAACGCATCGAACTGGCACCCGAGCCGGTGTACTCGGATGTCAGCTGGGTCTCCGACTACCGAATCGACCCGTTCGCCGTCTCCGCGGCGGACAAGATCGCGGTGCTCGGCGAGTACTCCGGCCGGCTGATGGCCGCCGACGGTGTGGATCACGTGTCGGCAGGGCTCCATGCCATGAAGGAGCAGACCTTCTACGCCGATACGTTCGGCTCGTCGATCACTCAGCAGCGGGTGCGGCTGATGCCGACGCTGGACGCCGTCACGGTGGACGCGGCGGCCGGGTCGTTCGAGACGATGCGCACACTGGTGCCGCCGATGGCGCGGGGTTGGGAGGTCGTCGCGGGCGATGACGTGTGGAACTGGACCGACGAGCTGGCGCAGCTACCGTCCCTGCTGGCCGAAAAGGCCAAAGCGCCCAGCGTTTCGGCGGGGCCGACGGATCTGGTGATCGACCCGACCAATCTGTGGTTGACGATCCACGAGTCCATCGGGCACGCCACCGAATACGACCGCGCGATCGGCTATGAGTCCGCGTACGCCGGCACGTCCTTCGCCACCCCCGACAAGCTGGGCACCATGCGCTACGGGTCGACGGTGATGAATGTCACCGCCGATCGCACCGTCGAATACGGTTTGGCCAGTGTCGGTTACGACGACGACGGGGTGGCCGCGCAGAGCTGGGATCTGGTGCGCGACGGCATCTTCGTCGGCTATCAACTGGACCGGGTGTTCGCGCCCCGGCTCGGTGTCGCACGCTCGAACGGCTGCTCGTACGCCGACTCGCCGCATCACGTGCCGATTCAGCGGATGGCCAATGTGTCGCTGCAGCCCGGTACCGATGAGCTGAGCACCGACGATCTCATCGCCCGCGTGCAGGACGGCATCTACATCGTCGGCGACAAGTCGTGGTCGATCGACATGCAGCGCTACAACTTTCAGTTCACCGGACAGCGGTTCTTCCGGATTCGCGACGGCCGCCTCGACGGTCAGCTGCGCGACGTCGCGTACCAGGCGACCACGACTGACTTCTGGGGATCGATGGAAGCCGTCGGCGGTCCGTCGACGTGGCGACTCGGCGGCGCGTTCAACTGCGGCAAGGCCCAGCCCGGCCAGGTGGCGGCCGTCAGCCACGGCTGTCCGTCGGCGCTGTTCCGCGGGGTGAACGTGCTCAATACGCGCGACGAGTCGGGGCGGTAGTCGGTGATCGGAGCACAGCAGGTGGTCGAGCGTGCGCTGGCCGAGGCCGACCGACTGGCCAGGGCCGACGAGACCATCGTCTTGGTGACCGACCGCGCGGACGCCTCATTGCGGTGGGCGGGTAATTCGATGACCACCAACGGTGAATCGGTGAGCCGCAGCACCGCAGTGATATCGATCGTGCGCCAAGGAAAGACGGCGCGCGTTGGGTCGGTGCGATCCAGTGACGTGGACCCGTCGTCGATTTCCGGTCTGGTGGCGGCATCGCAGGAGGCTGCGCTCTCGGCGCTCGAGGCTCCAGATGCCGCGCCACCGTTGCCCGCCAGCGATGCATCCGATGATTGGGACGACCCGGTGGCGGGCACGAGCGTGGAGGCCTTCCTCGGCGTCGCGGGCAGCCTCGCGGCGCGGGGATTCAGTGGGGCGGATCAGTTGTACGGGTTCGCCCGGCACGACGTCGAGACGACGTTCTTGGCCACCTCGACCGGGTTGCGGCGGCGCCATACCCAGCCGACTGGCTCGGTGGAGATCAACGGCAAGCGTGACGACGCCAGCGCGTGGGTGGGTTTCAGCACACCCGACTTCGATGATGTGCCAACGGATTCGATGCTCGAGCGGCTGTCCACGCGGCTGAGCTGGGCGCAACGCAGCGTCGAACTGCCGGCCGGGCGGTACGAGACGATCATGCCGCCGTCGGCGGTGGCGGACATGATGATCTACCTGTGGTGGACGATGGACGGCCGCGGCGCCGAGGAGGGCCGGACGGCACTGTCGGCTCCCGGTGGTGGGACGCGGGTGGGGGAGAAGCTCACCGACCTTCCGCTGACGCTGTACTCCGATCCATCCGCCGACGGGTTGGCGTGCACACCGTTCGTCACGGCGTCGGCGTCGTCGGAGCGCGCGTCGGTGTTCGACAACGGGATGGACATCGGACGGGTGGACTGGATCTGCGACGGCACGATCAGCACGCTGGCGTATCCGCGAGCGTCGGCCGCGGAGTTCGGCGCGCCGGTCGCAGTGCCCGCGGACAACCTGCTGATGACCGGTGGGACCGCCAGCCTGGCGGACATGATCGCGAGCACCGAGCGCGGCCTGCTGCTGACGACGCTGTGGTACATCCGCGAGGTCGACCCGGCGGTGCTGCTGCTGACGGGTCTGACCCGCGACGGCGTGTACCTCGTGGAAGACGGTGAGGTGACGGCCGCCGTCAACAATTTCCGGTTCAACGAGAGCCCGCTGGACCTGCTGCGGCGGGCCACCGAGGCCGGCGCCACGGACCGTACGCTGCCCAGGGAATGGGGCGACTGGGTGACGCGGGTGACGATGCCGTCGCTGCGGATCCCCGACTTCCACATGTCCTCGGTGAGCCAGGCGCAATAATCCTTGGGTGAGCGACGAGAATCTGGCCGATCGGATCGGCGGTCTGGTGGCGATGTCGTCGGGGGACGGGCGTCTGGACACCCTGATGCGGCTGACGTGCGGCAGGGCATTGGGTTTGTATCCACTGCCGATGGAGGTCGATCTGGTCGATGGGGCGGCCGAGCACGAGCCGATGGTGTGCGCGTTCACCGAGCAGTTCGCCGTCGACGTGACGGGCATCGGTGACAACCAGCGCAAGCAGCTGGCGGCGGCCCTGGGCGACAACGTGTTTCGAACCGTGGTGATGATCTTCGTCGCCGATTTCGTCCCGAGGGTGTGGGCGGCGTTCGAAGCGCTAGGGCTGCGCAGGCACGGCAACGGCGGCACCGTCGAGTGGGACCACGACTCCGATCCGACCGACGCCCTGCTCAACGGGTTCCTGCCCGCGGTGGCACGGCTGCGGGGGCTGGACCCGGTGACGACGGAGGTCGTGCGGCTGCGGGGTGCGACGCAGCACAACTGCCGACTGTGCAAGTCGCGCCGGGAGACCAACGCGCTGGACGCCGGCGGATCCGAGGATTTGTACGGCGACATCGCGCAGTACGAGTCGTCGGAGAAGTTGACCGAGGCGCACAAGGCGGCGTTGCGGTTCGTCGACGCGATGATCTGGTCACCGTCACAGATCAGCCCCGACCTCGCCGCGGAGGTTCGCCGGCACTTCTCGAAGGATCAGGCGTTCGAGTTGACACTGGACATCATGCGCAACGCCGCCAACAAGATCATGGTGTCGCTGGGGGTGGATGCCCCGCTCGTGACGGACGGCACCGAACTGTTCTCCGTCGATGCCGACGGGCAGACGGTCTCGGCTCAGTAGTCGTGGAAGACGACGTTGTCCTCGATCGCGTGCAGGACGTGCGGGCAGCCAGCTCCAGGGCCTCGTCGACGTGGTCGCGGGGCACCGGTCGGTCGCGCTGGAACATGCGAATCGAGCGGCGGTCGGTGACGGCCGTTTCGACGTCGCACATGGTGCTCCTCCTGCCGCGGCGGGGGCAGGTGGAGCGTATGCGACCATTGGTGCCGCGAAACTGTGAGCAGGGGCGGTAGCTCAGTTGGTTAGAGCCGCGGACTCATAATCCGTTGGTCGCGGGTTCGAGCCCCGCCCGCCCCACAGCGAATTTTGTGCGATGTCGGTTGAACCTTGACGCTCGCTTGATGAGGGAGTTGAGCGTGGCCGAGCAGAGGTATCAGGCCGTGTGGGCGGTGATCGGCGTCCATCACTGACCAAAGTCGTGCTCACCTGACGGTCCGGGCGCACAATGGAGGTGTACGTCTGAAACCTGGGGAGCCGCGATGAGCGAGCAACTGTACGACTATTTCGGTGCGATCTTCCAGCGGTACTTCAGACCCGCCCTCGATGCGTATCCGCGAACGGGTGGAGCACTCGTCGAAAGCTTGTTCACGCTGACTGATGACGTCCCGGATCGATTGGCACAGAGCCGGCGTGTCGCAATCGCATGGGGCACAGCAGAGAGCCCGGACGCCAGGTTTACCTCGGAACTCTTCGTGATCACCCAACACGGGTTGATGTATGCCGCCGGGTTCAACGAGTCGCGCCGGGCGCTGTATTACTTGGCCACGCCGCCCGCATTGTTCGATCCGTTCGTCGATCAGGTTGACACCGCCGAACTGCCGGAGGGCGCGATAGTCGCGGTGGACAGTCGGTTCGGCCGCGATCTCGCATCAGCGCATCCCATGGACGCCGCGCTTCGCCGGATACTCGATGACCACCTGGCGCTCCGGGTGGATCTGCCCGCGTAGCTATTTCTTCGCGGCGGCCGGTTGTGTCCGGTGGCGTTTTGGTCCGCTGGGCACCTTGCCGCACCCTGCCCAGCGGAGGACGATGTAACCCGACGGCAGCGCCGTCGTGACGCTGCCCCGTCATCACGAGGAGGCAGATTATGTACGCGAGAACGACCACCCTTCGATCAAACAGAGATTCCATCGACGCGGGTATCGCCAATGTCCGCGACCATGCGATGTCCGAGCTGCAGGGCATCGACGGCTATGTCGGTCTTTCGTTGTTGGTCGACCGGACATCGGGGCGCTGCATCGCCACCACCGCCTGGGAGACCGAGGAGGCGATGCGCGCCAGCGACGACGCGGCACGGGAGATTCGTCAACGCGCCGCGGAGGCGTTCGGCGGCGAACCGGACGTCGCCGAATGGGAGATCGCGGTCCTACACCGTGATCATCAGTCCCGTGAGGGCGCCTGCGTCCGCGCCACCTGGGTCAAGGTGGAGCCCGACCAGATCGAGCGGGGCATCGACATCTTCAAGATGGGTGTGCTGCCCGCACTGGACGAACACGAAGGGCTCTGCAGCGCAAGCCTGTTGGTCGACCGTGCGACGGGGCGCGGAGTGTCTTCGGTGGCCTACGACAGCTCCGAAGCACTACAGCACAACATGGGCAAGATCGAGGAACTGAGGTCCGCGAGCGCCCGGGAAGCCTCCGCAGAGATCCTCGACGAGTGCAACTTCGAGTTGGCGATCGCCCACCTGCACGTTCCCGAGATGGCCTGACGACCGACTGCCGCCTATCAGCGTTGCGAGGTCCGACAGCGATCCGAACGTTCTCCGGCTCATTGGGCCTGAGCCCATGATTCGATTCTGCTACCGGAATTGAATGGCTAACGACGGCTCTGGGCGCGACAGTCGACCGGTCGTGCGTCAGGCGGCAATCACCTGTGGCGCGGGCAGGTAGGACGCCGACCAGGCGGTGAAGTCGCCTCTGCACTCGCGGGGAGCGCCGATCCGCACGTTGGCAACGGCTTCTCCGGCCCGGCGGGCAAGGATGTGAATCTCGGCGGTGATGAAATTGTTGATGTGCACGGGATGCATGTGGACCGGTACCGCGACCTCGACGGCCTTCCAGTGACCATTCATGACGATGTCCTCTCGCCTCGGTGAGCGGCGATCGGATTACCGTGACGACGCTGCTCGTGCTTTTCGGCGGCTCTGCAATGCGGGAACCGTTAAGAGCAGTGTTGGTCGCTGATCTTGGAGGTTTCTAAAGCGCCGAAAACGTCGACTAACTAGTACGCCGCGATGAATCGGGCCTAGGCCGCCCTTCCAGTGTTGGATGCGGCTGGACACGACGATCTTGCGGTAGATCGTCCGAATGTAGGCCTTGGGTCAGAGCCGCGGGCTCATAATCCATTGGTCGCGGGTTCGAGCCTGGGCAGTGAACTGAGTGCAGGTCCTGCGCGGCCGGCAAGTCGCACGCGGTTACTCGACGCTCGAAGTGTCCGACCGCGCTCTTGTCGATGCGCGCCCGATCCGAATCCGAGTGCTGCGTCTGTGCACACAGCGTTTCGACGGCGGCCAGCCTGGTGCTGGCTGCTTAACACCACAGTTGCACCAGCGGCCGTCTAACAGGGGATAGCGGACCGACTCGAAGTCCATTGGACGCAACCTGTCCCATCCCGTGCTGCCTTCAAGGCTAGCGTTTAGTAGGCGAAAACCACAGGGTGGTGAAGCCCCGTTTTCACAGGATTTCGGCAAGGTCTGAAGGTCAGTCAAGCTGCGAACTTCGGTTGAGCGACCAGGCGTGGGCGGTTACCGCCGGGACGGCTCGTCGTGATCCAAACCCGCCCGGCGTTCACGGGGTGTTTCGCGCCGCGAAGTGCCGTAGGCGCGCCTCCATCGCCGCCGCGCGTTCGTCCTCGGTGACGCGCCGCGAAGAATCGAAATAGTCGTCGATCTCACCGATGTTGATCACCTTGAGAGTGGGAGCTGTGGGTTGCTCGGCGGTGCTCGCCCGCCATGTCACGACGCCGCTCCGATAGCCCCGCGCGTCCAGCCAATTCCGTACGCCGAAGTCGTGAGCAGACAGCAGGATTCGCACTCGTCCCTCATCGACCAGGGACTGACCCAGATTGAGACTCGTCTGACGCGTCTCGATGTCGATCATCTCGCTCCACGCGTTGGTCAGGCAGATGCCCACATAGGGAGCGCCGGGCGGCACCTCGTAGTCGATGACTGCGACCTCGTCGTCGTGCAGTTCCCAGGCGATCGGGACGAACCACGCACCGGCCATCGCCGACGGCGGCTGCATCGGCGGAATGACGAAGTTCTTCGGCAGTGCGCCGAAGACCCGGGCAGGAATGTCCTTGACCCACATCGTGAACAGGTCCCGAGACGCCGCGAGGTGCGCCTCGAAGGCGGAGACCGACTGCTCAACCGACGCCGGACCTGCCGGCGTACCTGGATTCATGCATTCTATGCCGATCGTGCCCTTTTCCTGCGCGTCCCAATCTCCGAACGTCTGATAGCAGCAGAACGAATCCGCACCGGCGGGAAGCTCGAACCAATTGCCGTCGCCCATCTTCTGTCGACTGAAGTAGATCTCGAACGAGCCGTCCGGCTTGACGACCAAGTCGTCGGCCAACGCCTTGACCGCTTGCGCCTGGTCGTTTTTGCCCGCGTAGACCCCGAACGTCGTCTGGGCGACAGTGCCGAGCTTTCCGTACACGCGGTAGTCGTGGGCGTCGTCGATGCGCGCCGACAGGTAGAGCGTGTCCGGGTTGGAATGACCCCAGTTCCACGGTGAGTACTGTGCGTTGATCAACATCGGACGCGCCGGATCGCTGCGCAACTGAAGACCCATGTACTGAATGTGGCCAATCATGTGCGGAAGCAACGCGGCGGCCGCGCCCTCGTCGAGATCACCCTGCGCGAGCGCAAGGTCCAGTAGCTCGTCATGCAGGCTCCGGAATCGCCCCCAGGCCAAGCGGATCGCGCTACTGGTTTGGTCGCTCACGGGTGTCCTCGATTCCGTAGAAGTTGCGGTAGTACTGCAGCTCCGGCCACAGCTCGTCGATGTCCAGGCCGTAGTCGGCGGCGTCGTAGACGTTGGGCTTGCGGGCGGCCCGGCCCCGCTTCTCCATGAACCGGACCATCTTCTGCCGGTTCGGTTCGGTGAGCTCGATACCGAAGTGCGCGTAGATCTCCGCGACGCAGGTCATCGGCTCACGCACCATCCGGTCCATCGGGAAATCGATGAACTGGGCCGACTTCTCCGCGAACTGCGCACGCAACTCGACGTTGCGCTTGAGCATCTTGGCGGTGCGCCAGCGCATGTATCGACCGTGGTCGTGCCAGTCGATGTCGTCGGCGGCCATCGCGAAGACCGTGCCAGTGAGCTTGCAACTCGACGCGACAACCTCCGTCGGCTCGCGGTAGGTCGTGACCAGCCGGGCGTCGGGAAACACGCCGAGGATCTTGTCGATGTTGTCCATGTGCGGCGGAGTCTTCAGCAGCCAGCTCTCCGCGGGACGCAGGCCGCCGCTCTGCATGTACTGCAGCAGGAGCCGTTGCTCCTCGTAGACCCACGTCCGGTCCTGCTCAGTCAGCCACCGGTCGTAGGTCTGACAGTTGAACATCACGTGGAAGGTCTCGCTGTGGAATGCGTAGGCGTGCAGCAGTGCGCACTCCTGGGCCTCCCAGGCGCCCATCGGGTGTGCGGCATCGAGATCGGGAGCCAGCGAAAGGCTCCGGTCGATCAGCTTCTGACTGCGCTTGATTCGCGGATCGCTCTGCATCGTCGCGGGATTCAGCGGCGGGTGCAGTTCGTCGCACTCCCAGGTGAGGGGATAGCGGAAGCGGTCGTCCTGGCTCAGTAGGTGATGGGTGATCGTTGTGCCGGTCCGCGGCGCGCCCACGAGGAAGATCGGCTTCTCGATCTTCTCGTCGCGAATCTCGGGGTGGGTGCGCAGATGTTCGGTGAGCAGCAGTCGTTGGCGGAGCAGGTTGGAGATGTGCGACGTGGCGATGAACCGACCGACCCCGTTCAATCGGTCCTCGGTCTCGAGGGCGTCGATGAGCCGGTCGAGTCCTTCCTCGAATCGTGGGTCGCCAAAGTCGGTCAGGCCGTTGGCTTGTCGGCTTGCTTTCGCCATGAGGGCGGGCTTGCTCAGCGTCATCGGGTGCACGCCGATCCGGCGGGCGGCGCGATAAGCCAGATTCAACGCCCGCATTGGCAGGGGTCTCGGCGGTGCGTCGATGGCGATGGTGGATCACTCCTCTGCGGCGTAGGCGTCGTTGCACGACGCCCGAGGATGCCCTTTGTCTTGTAGCCGGATTAACATTACGATCTGAACGTAATGCGGTCAATCAATCGGTCCAACCAGGATGAACCCGGCGAGACGCGCACCAAAGGCCGGCCGCGCGACACACGCATCGACGACGCGGTGTTGCGCGCGACAGTCGAACTGTTGGAGGAGATCGGCTACACGCGATTGACCATCCCCGTGGTGGCGGCCCGCGCCGGTGCGACACCGCCCGCGGTCTACCGCCGGTGGCCGACGAAGATCGAACTCGTCTACGAGGCCGTGTTCCCGACCCCGCCGACCACCGAATTGCCCCTGACGGGCGGTATCGACGATGCGGTGCGCACGTTGGTCCGAGCGGCGGTCGCATTGTTCAGCGCGCCCGCAGTACACACCGCCTGGTCGGGGCTCATGGCCGAGTTGCCCTCTGAGCCAGGTCTATCGGCGCGGCTGCTCGGCAAGCAACAGGACAGCACCTATCTGCGGTTGCAGCGTTTCCTCGACGAGGCGGCGTCGGAAGGGCGTGCCGCGCCGGGGGTCGACGCGCGCGTGCTCGTCGACATGATCGGTGGCACCGTCTTGATGGCGCTGGCCAACGAACGGGACATCGACGACGCCTGGATTGCGCAGACCTCGGACCTGATCGTCAGGGGGCTGGCGCGTTGACAATGGCGGCCGGGTGCGTCTGGCTACTGCGGATGGTCGGCCAGGTAGACCTGGACCGGGATCGGCGTCGTCGAGACGTAGCCGATCGGCAGCAGGACGTCACCGGCGGTCGTGCGGTAGTAGACATCCCACCGGTAGTAGCCGGCGAACGCGGCGGGGTCGGCCGCCAGGACCTCGGCGTAGTCGTGGACTGCACGCACGTATCGATCCGAGTTGTTGTACCGGAAGATCGCGTTGTCGGGATTGCCGGCGAAGTTGTTGGCGGCCAGGTAGCGACCCGCCGCCATGATGCTGTCCCGCAGTGAGTGGATGTCGCCGCCGTCACCGTAGGCCTCGAACGTGGACGGCAGGAACTGCATAGGGCCCTGTGCGCCGGCAGTGCTGGTGCCTTCGATGCTGCCGAAGCGGGTCTCGATGAGATGTATCGAAGCCAGGTAGTTCCAGGGGACGCCGGTGGCCGCCTCGGCTTCGCGATAGTGAGCCATCAACGCGTCCGCCGGAGCCGGTGCGACGATCCGCCACGCGGGAACGGTGTCCTTCACCTCGGTCATCGGATACAGCTGACGCCGAGCGTCGACGTTGCGGTCATACGTCGCGGCGAGCTCCGGCGGAATCCGAGGACGGATGATCGGATCCCAGTCGGGGGTGCGTCCGATCGTCCGATAGGCGGCCTGCTGACGGCGGGCGGCCGACGTGAGCGCCGGTTCCGGCGTCGACGGGTTACGCAGCGTCCGCTCGTCGGCCACCAGATCGTCGGCCAGCTGCGCCGGATCGGACGAGATCTTCGGTTGCGCCCCAGCGGGCGCCGCTGGCGGACCCGGCGGCGTCGGCTGGTCCATCGTCTGCACGGGGACGGTGGTGGGTGCGGACGTCGGGGCAGGTGACGGCTCCGGTGGAGCGCTCTGCGTGCAGCCGGCGAGTACGCACACCGCGGCCGCCGCCGCGGCCGCACAGCTGAGCAACGTCCGTAGCTGTTGTCCGCTCACCGCCCGAGTCTGTCAGGAATCGATGTCGACCGTGTCGGCTGCGTGGATGTCGTATCGGCGGTGCCGCCGATCGTCTTGGTTGTAGGAATGAAGTGCATCCCGACAACGAGGGGAGTCAGCGGTGAAATATGTGCTGCTGTTCGTCGAGACCGAAGAATTCGCCAACGACATGGTGGCGTTGGGCGCCACCGAGCGTGAGCGAGCGCACGCTCGCGTCAACGAGTGGTTCGCCACCCACGCGGACAAGCTGCGTGGTGGCAGCAGACTCAAGTCACCCGAGACCGCCACGACCGTGCGACTCGATCGCGGCGAACCGGTGATCGTCGACGGGCCATTCGTCGAGGGCAAAGAGGTCGTCAGCGGCTATCTCGAGATCGAGGTCGCGAACCTGGACGAGGCGCTGCGCGTGGTCAAGACGTGGCCGGGGTGCCCGGTTGTCGAGATCCGTCCCATCGAATTCGAGGCCGTGTGAGTGAGTGAGGCGGTCTCGGCCAGGTTGGCCGGTGTGGTGCGAGAACATGCGGGCCGGCTGGCCGCGTCGCTGATGCACGTGACTGGCGACTTCGCCGCCGCCGAAGATCTGGTGCAGGACGCCGTGCTTGCGGCACTGCGACACTGGCCGGTCGACGGGATTCCTGAGCGTCCCGATGCCTGGCTGTTCACCGTTGCGCGGCGCCGGGGCCTCGACTCGCTCCGGCGCGATGCCAACTACCTGGGAAAGCTGGCGCAGCTGGAGTGGCCGGCCCAGCCGCAGCCCGACGAGCGGCTGCGGCTGATCTTCACCTGCTGTCACCCGGCACTTCCGCAGGAGGCGCAGATCGCCCTCACCCTACGTGTCGTCTGCGGTATGACCACGGCCCAGATCGCGCGTGCGTTCCTGGTACCGGAAACGACGATGGCACAACGGATTACGCGCGCCAAGCGAAAGATCACGGAGGCGGGGATCCCGTACCGAATCCCGGTCGGCGACGAGTTGGCGGCGCGCCTGGCGGGCGTCCTCGCGGTGATCTATCTGCTGTTCAACGAGGGCTATTTGGGCACCGCCGAGCAGGTGCATTCGCGTAGCCTCGTTGACGATGCGGAGTGGCTGGCGGCGCTGCTTCACACTCTAATGCCCGCCGAGCCCGAGGTGGCGGGTCTGCTGGCGCTGATCCGGCTGCACCGTGCACGTATGGCGGCGCGATTCGACGTCGACGGTCACCTTGTCCTGTTGCCACAGCAGGACCGATCGTTGTGGGACGGTGCTGCGATTGCACAGGCGAGCCGAATATTGACCCGCGCCGCCCAACGGCAGCGTCCCGGCCCCTATCAACTGCAGGCCGCGATCATCGCCTGCCATGCCGAAGCCGAATCGTGGGAGCACACCGACTGGGAGCAGATCCTGCTTCTGTACGACATGCTGCTTCACCTCGCCCCGTCGCCGGTGACGCGGCTGCACCGCAGCATCGCGCTCCGCTTTCTCTCGGGAGCAGAAGCGGCGATGACTGAACTCGACACGCTCGCAGGAGAACTCGACCGCTTTCACCTCTACCACGCGACCCGCGCCGACCTGCTGCGCGAACTCGGCCGGTTCGAAGAGTCCAGGGATTCTGATCGTCGCGCTCTCGCGCTGACGGCTAACCCCGCCGAACAAGAACTGCTCCAGCGCCGCATCGCGTGGACCCACTGAAAAGGAGACAGAGACGATGACCGACATCTCGCGACTGCACCACGCGCTCGTCGATCGCGTCCTCGGCAGCGGCGGGACGGCGCCGCTCCCGATGCGCCGCGCGGCGTTCGAGGCCGCAGGCCTGGGCGAGCCGTTGCAGTCGCTGGTCGACAAGGTGGCTCGCTACGCCGACCGAGTCAGCGACGACGACTTCGACGCCGCCCGCGCCCACGGGCTGAGCGAAGACCAAGTTTTCGAGATCGTCGTGTGCGCCGCGATTGGCCAGGCGGACCGCCAATACACCCGCGCGCTCGCGGCGTTGGCTGCCGCCACCGGCGAAACCGGCGGCTCCCGATGAGGCTCGAAATCCTCGACCGTGGCCACCGCCTGCCAACGAAAGCCCTGCTCGCCATCATCCGAGTGGTCAGTGGTCATCCCGTGGTCGACGCCGTCAAGCTGGCGTTCTACCGTCCCGATTTCTACGGTGCCGGGGCCCTCACCCACGAGGCGATGCGCGGTCCGTCGGACTGGTCGGTCGGCGACCGGGAACTGATGGCGGCTGTGGTCGCCAAGGGCGTGGATAGTCCGTTCTGCGTCGCCGCGCATTCGGCTACGTCCACCCTGTGGTTCGGCGATGCCACGAAAGTCGCTGCCACCCTTGCGGATCTGGAGACCGCGCCAATCGAGCAGCCGCTGCGGGCCACGCTTCGCATGCTTACCAAGCTCGCCGCCGGGCAGACGGTCGATGTAGACGATATGCGGACTGTGCTGGACGCCGGCGTCACCAGGGCGCAGATCGAAGACGCATTGGCCGTCGGACTGGTTTTTGGAATCACCGCCCGACTGGCCAATGCGTTCGATTTCGATATGGCGACGCCGGCCGCGATGGATGCCGGCGCCGAACACCTCCTGCGGCGCGGATATCGATAAGCGCCGCCCCTACGCCTCCTGCGCTAGAACCAGACTTTGCGCCCGCCGACCGGGCGACCCACTGCACCGAGGATCCACAGGACGACACCAACCACCACGAGGATTCCGCCGATGGTGTAAAGGATCGACAGGCTGGTGAAATAGCCGATCAACAACAGGATGATGCCGAGGATGATCATGGTCACGCTCTTCTCTTGTATGTATTGCGTTGGAACTAACGCACATGTGATTTACCCGATCCGTCAATTTCAAACCTCCGGCCTTGCCGGCACGTGTGCGCTTTCGGTAGGCGCGATCGGTGCGGCGTAGCGTCTGGTGGACAACTACTGATGTCAGCGGCACGGGATAGATGTCGAGGGGATTTGAATGGCCTGGGATTTCAGCACCGAACCGGAGTTTCAACGCAAGCTCGACTGGGTGAAGGAATTCTGCGAGGAGAAGGTCGAGCCGCTCGACCACATCTTCCCGCACGCCGTGCGTTTGCCTGACCCCGCGATAAAAGCCTATGTGCGCGAACTGCAACAGGAGGTCAAGGATCAGGGCCTCTGGGCGATCTTCCTCGACGAGGAGCTCGGCGGCCCAGGCTTCGGCCAGCTGAAGCTCGGTTTGCTCAACGAGGTGATCGGTCGCTACGCCGGAGCCCCACACATGTTCGGTGCCTCGGCGCCGGACACCGGCAACATGGAGATGCTCGCCGCCTACGGGACCGACGAGCAGAAGGAGCGGTGGCTCAAACCGCTGCTCAATCAGGACATCTTCTCGGCCTACTCGATGACCGAACCGCAGGGCGGCAGCGACCCCAACCTCTTCAAAACGACCGCCATCCGTTTCGGCGACGAATGGGTCATCAATGGCGAGAAGTGGTTCACGTCAGCCGGCCGCGTGGCCGACATCCTCTTCGTGATGTGCACCAACGGCATGTTCGTCGTTCCCCGTGACACGCCGGGCGTGGAGATCATGCCCGAGCCGCGCAACCACAACCACATCATCTACCGCGATGTCCGTGTGCCGCTGGATCATCTTCTCGGTCCCGAGGATGGTGCAAAGACGTTGGCGCAGAGGCGTCTTGGCGGCGGCCGCATCCACCACGCCATGCGCACCATCGCACAGTGCAACCTCGCCTTCGACATGATGTGCGAGCGGGCGCTGTCGCGTGAGTCGCACGGCAAGCTCATATCCGACCACCAAATGGTGCAGGAGAAGATCGCCGAGTCCTACGCGATGATCAAGATGCTGCGCCTCTTCGTCCTGGAGACGGCGTGGAAGATCGACAACACTTCTACCCAGGAGGCGCGCACCGAGATCGCCGCCATCAAGTTCACGATGGCCAAGGTGCTGCGCGAGGTGTCGTTCAACGCGCTGCACATTCTCGGATCGCTGGGCACCACCGACCTCACCCCGATCCAGGCCATGTATGCGGCCGCACCCACGATGGGCATCGCCGACGGCGTCGACGAGGTGCACAAGGCGACCGTCGCCCGCCGGGTGCTGGGCGGCTACACCCGCCACGAAGGCAACTTCCCGACCGAGTTCCTGCCCTACAAGCGGGAAGAGGCACGCAAGAAGATGCAGCCGCTGCTCGACGCGCGTCCCGAGTTGGCCGCCGCGGCCGAGGCCTACGCGAAGTATTTGGGACGCCGCCGCTGACGGCCTACCCGCCGGTTCTGACGTTGACCGGTAATCGCGCCGCTCCCAACTGGTTCAGCGATCCATCGGCGTTCATTTACACAGCTCCACCTCGAATTCGACGGGTGCTGCGCCGGGGGTGGCGGTGCCCGACGGTATACCGCTGATCGAGACGTCGATCTGCACGGCCTCTGACACCGCGTCGTACCGTTCGACGACGGGCACGGGCCTGTCCACCGGGTTGACGGCGCAGTCACCTGACGTCGCGGTCGGTGTGCTCGTGGTGGTCGGCGACAGCGCTTCGGCGCCGCGTACGCACGAGCCATTGATAGATCATCGGGAAACCGTAGGGTGAAGTCATGCGGATCGCCATCATCGTGCTGGGGTTGCTCGTCGCATTCTTCGGGGTCGTGTTCACCTTGCAGGGCTTCGGCGTCATCGTCAGCGACAGCCCCATGACCAATACCACCACCTGGTCGGTCCTCGGGCCGATCATCGCGATCGTCGGCATCGCCCTGGCCGTCTTCGCCGCGCGCCGCCGCCGTCCCTAGGGTCGGTGCGTTGACACGAGGGTCGACACGGCACCGAAAACCCATCTCATTTCGATGCCCCGGGTCTACACCGTCCGCCGCCTCGGTCGGTGTGTAACACCTGAGTCGGACTAGCGATGAACCTTCTGAGATCAGCGCAGCGACCGCTCCTGGTCCAGGCAAATCGTCGGGGGATTGAAGGAGTCGATAAACGTGGGTGCACCCCTCGAATTTTGCTCGAAGCGAGGCGTCGTCGCTGTTCTGGCGACTGGCGTCGTTATTTCACTGACCGCGCTGACCGGGGGAATGGCCCCAGCGATCGCCCAGCCCGGTGACGACAGCGGGGTGACCACCACCGTGGTCGCTCCCGAGCCTGAGGTTTCGGCGCCCGAGCCCGTCGAGGCGGCCCCGCAGGCCCCCGTCGAGGCGCCGGCGCCGGTGGTGCCGCAGGCACCGCAGACTCAGGCACCGCAGACTCAGGCGCCCGCCGAGGTCGAGTCGACGCCCGAGCCGCAGGCCCCGGTGACCACAGTGCCGCCGGTGACAACTGTCGCGCCGGCCGAGCCGAGCGAGGCTGACGTGACGACGGCCTCGCAGGCTCCTATCACGCCTGCGCCGGGCACCGCGACGCCCGAGACATCGGCCGAGGCCACTACCGCGGCCGAGTCGCCCGAGTCCTCAACCGCGGCCACCACCGCCACCAGCCCGAGCGAGGCGGCGGAGTCGTCTGCGTCGACCTCCACCCCGTCGTCGGAGGCAGCCGAGTCGAGCACAGAGACCAGCGGAACGACCTCGCCCAGCGAGACCTCGGCGAGTGAGTCGGCCGAGACGACTGCGTCCGAGGCGAGTAGCGACGAGTCCGAGACCCCCACGGTCTCCATCGAGCAGACCGCCAAGGAGATCGAGACCATCGAGCCGCAGACGCTCGAGGCCCCCGAGGAGGATGTCCAGCTCGCCAGCAAGGCCGCGCCCGTCGACGAGAAAATCCCCGCCCCGGCGCAGGAGCAGGAGCTCGCATCGTTCTCGAGCGAGATCTCGACGAGCCTGAAGCTCCCCGGCCTCGAGGTGAACACCAGCGCGACGACGAACTTCGCCGTCGATCCGCCAGTCGAGCTGATCAGCCCGGTGCGTCAGTGGCGCCCGGACTGGGTGCAGTACGACGAGTACTACCGGCCGATCATCCTGAACCCGTATCGGAACCCGGTGCGCATCGTCTACATGTACGAGATGACGCCGCGGATCATGATCGTCCCGCCGCTGGGCAGGATGGTCTTCGAGGCCGCCCAGTACGCGGCGTACAGCTTCACCGCCGCGCTGCTGGCCCCGGTCATCGCGGCCGCCAACGTCGCGCAAGCCGTGTCCAACATCGCGGTCGGTAGCTTCTTCGGCGGTGGCTATTACCCGGGTGTCGGGATGCCTCCGCCACCGCCCCCGCCGCCGGTGATGCGCTACGACAATGTGCCGGTGTTCGTGAACTACTCGAACGCACGGTATGAGCCGTTCCGGGTCAACCGCATCGTCGATGTGGGCGACGATCCGCAGTTCGGTGAGCGCAAGGTGCTGCTCGACGGTGTCACTCCCGCGTGGGGTGTCTGGAACCAGTCACCAACCGGTGAACGGCAATTCGAGGTGCACCGCACCCAGCAGTTCCCCGGTCTCGAGGCGCCCGCCGAAGGCCCGCTGCCGGGTGACTACCGCCTGCGACTGGCGTCCGACGACACCTCGACGGGAGGCCTGTCCGGCCGGGACATCTTCCTGATGGTGTCGGCCGGCGTCATCGGGACGCTGGGCTTCGGCGCGATCGGGTTGGCGTGGTTCCTCGGCCGCCGAAGGAACCAGGGCATCTGATCCGAGTTCGACTGCGAAAAGGCGCCGGTTCAGCCGGCGCCTTTTCCGTTGTCGATCCGGTACACCGCACCGTGGATGGCGGCGGCGTCGTCGCTGGCGAGGAACGCGATCGCCTTCGCGACGTCGGAAGGTTCCATGAACCCGCGCGGGGACGCGATGCGCATGATCAGATCCCAATCGGCGTTCTCGGGGGCGGTGAACTCCGTCGCCTGCGGGGTCGGCATGCCGCCCGGGCAGAGCGCGTTGACCCGGATGTTCGATTTGGTGTACTCGACGGCCAGCGCACGGGTCAGCCCGACCAGTCCGTGCTTGGCCGCGCAGTAGCCGGCGGAGTAGACCTCGCCCTCCACGCCGGCGATGGACGTGACGTTGACGATGTTGCCGCCGGTCTCCAACAGGTGGGGAAGCGCGGCGCGGCAGAGATAGAACGGCCCGTTCAGATTCACCGCGAGATCAAGGTCCCACTCCTCGTCGGTCATCGTCGTCGTGTGCCGCATCTGGTGGAAGCCCGCGACATTCACCAGCACGTCGAGTCGGCCGAACTCCTCGACGGTCT
Organism: Mycobacteriaceae bacterium; assembly: GCA_019749805.1. Taxonomy (GTDB): domain Bacteria; phylum Actinomycetota; class Actinomycetes; order Mycobacteriales; family Mycobacteriaceae; genus Mycobacterium. Next base: position 70,448 of record JAIEPH010000062.1, read on the forward strand.
GCGCCACGGCCCCCCGACAGGCTTCCGGCGACGAGATGTCGACCGACGCATACTTGCCGCCGGGCACCGTCTCGAACACCGTCGCCATCTCGTCGGCCCGGCGGGCGATGCCGAAGACTTTCGCACCCCGCTCCGCGAAAACCTGCGCCACGACGGCACCCAATCCTGACGAGACGCCGGTGATCAATGCGACCTTGTCGCTGAGCTGAGTCATGGCGACACCTTAGGCATAGCCGGTCAGGTCCAGGCCCGGGGTCGCTCCGGAGGCACCGCGGCAAGTAGCTTTCGGGTGTAGTCGTGTTCGGGCGCGCTGAACAACTCGGCGGCGGAACGGTACTCGACGGCCTCACCGCCTCGCATCACCAGGACGTCGTGGCTGACCTGCTGTACGACGGCGAGGTCGTGGGCGATGAACAGGTACGTCAATCCCAAATCGCGTTGCAGCTGCGCAAGCAGATCCAGTACCCGCGACTGCACCGAAACATCCAGCGACGCAGTCGCTTCGTCGAGGACGAGCAGCTCGGGTTCGCCGGCCAAAGCCCGCGCGATGCTGACCCGCTGGCGTTCACCGCCGGACAGCTCGTGCGGATACCGGGACGCGAACGACGTTGGTAGCCTGACGAGTTCGAGTAGCTCGTCGACACGTGCCCGGCGCGCCCTCTTGCCCTTTACCACGCGGTGCACCCACAGTGGTTCCTCGATCGCCGTGCCGACCCGGGTGCGGGGATTCAATGTCGCGAACGGGTCCTGGAACACCAGACTGATCCGCCTGCGCAGTGCCTTCTCAGCGGAGCCCCGCACACCGAATATGTCGGCGTCGCCCAGTTTCGCTGTGCCCGCATCGGGTTTGACGAGGCCGGTGAGCGTGGCGGCCACCGTCGATTTACCCGAACCCGATTCACCGACGAGGCCGAGTGTCGTGCCGCGGCGGAGCTGAAACGTCAGATCCTTCACCGCATGGACGACCGACGATCCGGCCGGCGTGCGCACGTCGAAACGCACATCGAGACCCTCGACATCGAGCAACATGTCGGAATCGGCAGGGGGCGGTGGGGGACCGTCGGCGCCGACGACGGGGCGGGCCTGCAACAGTTCGCGCGTATACGGATGCTGGGGGCGATCGAATACATCGAGGACGGTTGCCTGCTCCACGGCGTGGCCGTCCTGCAACACGGTGACCTCGTCCGCGATCTGGCCGATCACGCCGAGGTCGTGGCTGATCCACACCACGGCGGTGCCGAAGTCGCGCTGCAGATCCCGCACCAGGTCGATGATCTGCGCCTGCGTCGTCACGTCCAGCGCGGTGGTCGGTTCGTCGGCGACCAACAGTTCCGGGTCGCACGCCATGGCGATGGCGACCATCACGCGCTGCCTCTGTCCGCCGGACAGCTGATGCGGATAGGCGTGCAGACGCGTCTCGGGGTCGGGCAGTCCGACCGCCTCCAGCAGTTCGAGGGCCCGCCCGCGAGCCTGCCTGCGCGTCATACGACGATGTGTCTCAAGGGATTCGGTGATTTGTCGTTCGACGGTCAGCAGGGGATTGAGCGACGTGCCCGGATCCTGGAAGACGAAGCCGATGCGGCCGCCGTGCACGCTGCGCAACAGCCGGTCAGATGCACCGACGAGTTGGACGTCGCCGGCCAGAGTGCTTGTACCGGACACCGATGCGCCAGGCGCGTCCAGCAGTCCGGTCGCCGCGAGCACCGACATCGTCTTGCCCGATCCGGACTCGCCGACGATGCCCAGCGTCTGCTCGGGCGCCACGTCGAATGAGATGCCGTGCACGATCTCGCGTTTGCCGATGCGCACCCGTAGATCGCGCACGCTCAGGGTCGGATCGCTCACTGGTTCCTCCGCGCCTCGATCATGGTGCGCTGCCTGGGATCGAGCACGTCACGCAGACCATCGCCCAGCAGGTTGAACGCGAGCACCGTCACGAAGATCGCGGCGCCGGGGACCACCGCCATCCACCACGCCATGGTGACGAACCCCTGCGAGTCGAAGATCATCCGACCCAGCGACGGCTGCGGCGGCTGAATGCCGAGACCCAAGAACGAGAGTGCCGCCTCCGCCAGGATCGCGAACGCCAGCGACAGCGACGTCTGCACCACCAGCGGTCCGGCGATGTTCGGCACGATGTGCCTGCCGAGAATGTAGAGGTGACCGGTGCCCATGCTGCGGGACACCGAAACATACGGCTCCACACGAACACTCAGCGTGCTGGCCCGCGCGACGCGGGCGAAGATCGGCGTGTAGACAATGCCGATCGCGAGGATCGTGGTCGTCATACCGGGGCCCAGAATCGCGACCACCGCTAGCGCCAGCAGCAGGACGGGGAACGCGAACATGACGTCGACGACGCGCATGAAGATCGTGTCCAGCCAGCCGCCGCGGTAACCGGACACGACGCCGATCGTCACGCCGACGACGACAGCGAACGCCACGCTGATCACCGCAACCCGTAGCGACGCCTGTGTCGCGACGAGCACGCGGGAGAACACGTCGCGGCCCAGTTCGTCGGTGCCGAACCAGTGCGCGCCGCTGGGATCCTGTAAAGCGTCAGGCACGTTGACATCGTTGACGCCAAAGGGCGCAATCCAATTCGCACTGAGGGCCACGACGGCGATGACGCTGAGGATCGCCCCGCTGACGACGGTGACGGGGTTGCCCAGCAGCAGGCGCCACGAGGACGCCCGCGTATCGGTATCGGCGGTCATGACAGCCGGATCCTCGGGTCGACCACCGCGTACAGCGCATCGACGATCAGGTTGATGAGCAGGAACAGCGCGGCGATGAGCAACACCGCGCCTTGAATCACGGGATAGTCGCGAGTCGCCACCGAGTTGTACACGAGGCGGCCAAGGCCGGGCCACGCAAACACCACCTCGACGACGATGACCCCGCCGAGGATCGTCGCGAGCTGGATGCCGGTGATCGTCAGCACCGGGATGAGCGCGTTCCGCACGGTGTGCCGAAACGTCACGACCCGCGGCGACAGACCCTTCGACCGCGCGGTGCGGACGTATCCCATCGACGCGACCTCCAGCACCGCCGACCGCACATACCGGGTCATGATCGCCCCAGCTACGAGCCCCACCGTCAGCGCGGGCAACACGATGTGGCGCAGCCAGCCACCCGGATTGTCCAGCAGCGGTTGGTATCCCGACGTCGGAAACCAGCCGAGCGTCGTCGCGAACAGCGCGATCAGCAGGATGCCCATCCAGAAGTCCGGCACCGACACTCCGAACTGGCTGGCGACCCGGATGATCGCGTCGCTGACGCGACCCTCGTGCAGCGCCGACCAGATGCCCGCCGGCAGCGCGATCAGCAGTGCGATGACGATGCCGACCACCGCCAGCGATACCGTCGCGGGCAGTCGCTCCAACAGGATCACCGTCACCGGATCACCGTTGCGGAAGCTCACGCCGAGGTCTCCGGTCAGTGCCGAACCGACGTAGCCGAAGAATTGTTCGACGATGGACTTGTCGAGACCGCTCGCCGACCGTAACGCTTCGTACGCCTGCGGGCTGTAGCGCGTGCCCAACGCGATGCGCACCGGGTCTCCCGGTACGAGGTGCACCAACGCGAAGACGACGATCAGCACGCCGAGCAGGACGACCGCCGAGTAGGCGAGCCGGCGCGCGAGGAAGCGCGCGATCGGATGAGTCACGAGGCGGGTCACTGTGTCTGGCCTTGATCGAGTTCGACGTGGCGGAACCGGACTGCGCCGTCGCGCCGCGATTCGAACCCGGAGACGTTGGTGCCCCACGCCTGGATCACCGACGGGTTGTAGAGGTAGATGTAACTGACCTCGTCGGCGATCTTGGTCGCTGCGCGGGCGTAAACGTCGCCGCGCGCTTCGCGATTCGTCTCGACCCGTCCTGCGTCGAGCAGTCGGTCGACCTCCGGATCGGAGAACTTCTGCGCATTGCTGGTGCCGTCGGTGTGGTGCTGTGCGTAGTAGAAGTCGTCGGGATCGATATTGCCGAGCCAGCCCATCATGAGCATGTCGAAGTTGCCGCTATTCTGCTCGTCGAGCCAGGTGGCGAAGTCGACGGTGCGGATGTTCACCGTGATGCCAAGCGGCGCAAGGTTGTCCGCGATGACCTGCGCGGCCGTCACCGTCTCCGGGTATTCGCTGGTGACCAGCATGTCGAGGTCGGTGTCGGTCACCCGGGCTTCCTGCAGCAGACCCTTGGCCTTCTCGATGTCGTAGCCGTAGCGGTGGTAGTCGGTGTACCAGGGATTGCCCTCGGGGATCGCGAGCTGGTTCGCCGCAGCGGTGCCGTAGCTGGTGGCGGTCACGATCGCGTCCCGGTCGATGCCATAGGCGACGGCCTGACGGACCCGCACGTCGTTCCAGGGTTCGCGCGCCTCGTTGAGCGCGAGATACCAGTAGTCGTTGCTCGGGGTGACTGCTAGGTTCACCGAGTCGTCGTCGCGTAGCTGCGTCACCCGTTGGGGCGGGATCGAGTCGGTCCAGTCGATCTCGCCGGCCTGCAGCGCCGACAGCGCCGTCGTCGGCTCGGAGATGAAGCGGTACGTCACCCCCGAAACGCTCGGCGGGCCACCCCAGAACGACGGGTTCGCTTTGAGGGTGATGGAATCGCCGCTCTTCTGACCGCTGAACGAGAACGGGCCCGTGCCGATCGGATGGGTGGCGATCTGGCCGCTCTCGACATTGGCACGTTGCACGATCGCCATGCCCTTGAAGCCGCCGATGTTCGTCAACAGATTCGGTGTCGGCTGCTTCAGGCGGATCACAACGGTGTCGGCGTCGGGGGCGCTGACATCGGTGACGGCGCTGAACTTGTCGACGTTGGTCAGCTGCTCGTCGATGATGCGGCGATACGAGTACACGACGTCGTCCGCGGTGAACGGGCTCCCGTCGTGAAAGGTGACACCGGGCCGCAGGCGGAACGTCCAGGCGAGCTCGTCGGGGCTGACGGTCCACGACTCGGCCAGTGCCGGTTGCATCTCGAGGTTGGCATCGGGTTCGACCAGCGTGTCGAAGACGTTCTCCAGCACCTCGAACGAGAAGTATGCGCTGGTCTTGTGCGGGTCGAGCTGATCGGGTTCGCCCGCGATAGCGGCGATGAGATTGCCTGACGACTCACCGCCGAGATCCACCCGCTGGCCGGTCGAGCACGCGGTAAGGCCGGACAAAAGGGTGACAAGAGCGACCAACACCGCCAGTCGTCTCATCGCCATCACCCCGAACGCATCTACCCGCTCGGTGAGGGGCTTGAAACGCCGGGCGCGGTGAAAGGGGTGACGGACCAGGCTGCGCACTGGAATACTGCACGGGATTCAAGGTCTGTTGCCGGGTGAAGGGGTGCCATCGTGAGGTTCGTCAAGGGGCTTGTCGTGGCCCTCCTCGGGATTGCCACCGCCCTCGGGGTCGTTGCACCGGCTCAGGCGCAGGGCCCGGCCGCCAGGGCGCCGGGTACCCCGGAAGGCGTTTACGACGTCAACATCGACGGGCAGGCGCAAAGCACTTGGGAGATCTGGCCGATCTGCGTGCCGACGGTGGGTGACCTGCGTGATCCGCTGCTGTTGCCGGTCGCGTGCACGTTGAAGGTGGGGCCGTCCAACCTTGCGGGCCGTGATGCGCGCATGGTCGACGGTATGTGGCAATTCGTCTACAACGACGCCAAGCGCACCTGTCCCGACGGCAGCACAGCACCGCAACAGATGATCTTCCGATTCGACGGGTATTCGTTGACCGGCCAGATGAAGGTGCTGCACGGCGATGAGTGCGGCGACTCGCCCGCGATGGTCGTTGCGCCGCTGACTCTGAAGTTCAACCGGCCGCTGTCGATCCCCGTCACCCAGTACCCCCTGCAGTGTGAGCCGGGCGGCTTGCGCCGCTGTTTCTGAGTTGCCTGGCGACTCCTCGATCGGCCGGCAGGCGGGTCGCGGTCTCGGCCCACGCACGCGCCCGGCAGTTCCGCTGCTCAATGGGAAGGTCGTCGACCTGACCGGTCCCGGCCTGACCGAGCGCTGGGGCGTCACATGTGCCGATCTCGGGGCATCGATCGTCGCGCCGAACGGAAAGCTGGTGTCCGTCTTCGGCGACACCTTCTCGGGTCGCAAGGTCGGTGAGGGGGACTGGCGCTCACCCGTCGTGCTGATCGGCACCGGCGACGCCGACCACGAAATCGTCTACGAGCGTGCCGGCGGAGCCGACCCCGACTACGCCCGACAGCTGTGGCACTACATCCACGACGACGCGTCCACCGGGTGGACCCGCGGGGGCGTCAGCACCGTTATCCCCTCAGATCTGCTTCGTGTCGACGACTCGATCTATCTGCACGCCATCGTCAACCGCGGCTTCGGCAACGTCGCATGGACGGAGATCTGGCGTTCCGACGACAGCGGTGTCTCGTGGGCGCACATGGGGCGCCAGGCGACGTTCCCGGCCGCGCGACACGGCGGCCATGCGCAGTGCTGGTCGTGGGACTTCGACCCCGAGGATGGCTGGGTTTACGTGGTGGCCACGGGTTTTCAGCGTGACAAGGGCATCATCCTGATGCGCGTGCGGCCCTCGAGCATCGGTGACCGAACGCGCTATGCGAGTTGGGGTTTCGCAGGCGGACGTTGGAGGTGGGGTGAGGTGGCCACGCCGATCACCCCGGTCGGTGAGAAGTGGGGAGAGTTGACTTTCCGCCGGGTGGCACGGGGCAAGTGGATTCTCGGCGGGTTTCTCGCGTCGAAATATGCGTTGGGCTACCGGGTCGTCGAATCGCCGGTGGCCAACCTGCATACGACGCCGTTGCAGGCGCCGGTTCTCGGCTCGACGTGGCATGGCGAGAACCACGTCAAGAATCAGGTTGCGCAGCTGTATGGCGGTTACGTGCTGCCCGGATCTCGATTCGACATCGAAGGCGGTGTGGGACTGGTTGTCTCGCAGTGGAACACCGCCGACGGGTGGCCGTACCGCGCGATGCAGTTCAAGGCAGGGCTGCGGGATACGACGAAGACGTCAGTTCCGTCGGACCCCGTCAATATGTAGCGGCCGCGACGTTAAGTCCCGGGCTCTGATGGGTATGCAGGACGGCGATGCCGTCCGCTCCCCCTGAACGAACGCACAATCGGCGACTGGAACGCTGGGAGCAGCGTGTCGAGTGGCCATTGGCCGGGATCGCGGCCCTGTTCCTGGTGTCGTACTCGGTTCAGGTGCTGGCTCGCCCGCCCGAGCATGTCGATCGTGTGCTGGAGACGGTGAACGCCACCCTGTACCTGGCGTTCGTCGTCGATTATGTGGTGCGCTTGAGCCTGGCGCGCCGGCGTGGGCGGTGGTTCATCGGCCACCTGGCCGACCTGGCGATCGTGGTGCTTCCGTTCCTGCGCCCATTGCGGCTGTTGCGATTGGTCGTGCTGTTCAAAGTTCTGCAGCGAGCGGCCGGGGACGCCATCCGCGGCCGCGTCATCGTCTATACGGCCTGCAGCGCGGTGCTGCTGATCTACGTCGCGTCGCTAGCGGTGCTTGATGCCGAAAGAGTGGACGCGCGCTCCGACATCACCTCGTTCGGCCGCGCGGTGTGGTGGGCGATCACGACCGTGACCACGGTCGGCTACGGCGATCTTTCGCCCGTCACCGTCACGGGCAGGGTCATCGCTGCACTGCTGATGATCGGCGGCATCAGCCTGGTCGGTGTTGTCACCGCGACGCTGGCGTCGTGGATCGTGCAGCGGGTCGCCGAAGAAGACGAGGCCAATCAGGCGGCTACCTCAGCGCAGATCGACGAGCTGCGGGCGGAGATCAAACGGCTCGCGGATACCGTCCACAACAACGGGACCGACAAGCGTCGCGGCCCCGCCCACAGTGATTACCCCGGTCGGGTGGGCGGTACGCGGGAGGATGCTAGACGGTGAACCCGCCGTCGACGTTCCAGTGCGCTCCGGTGATGTATCCGGTGCCGGGACCCGCCAGGTAGGCGACGACGCCGGCGATGTCACTGGGCTGACCGTAACGCCCGCCGGCCATGACTTTCTTTGCCATTTCGGCGAATTCGCCTTCGGCGGGGTTCATGTCGGTGTCGATGGGACCGGGCTGGACGTTGTTGACGGTGATCCCGCGCGGGCCCAGGTCACGAGCCAGGCCGCGGGTCAGGCCCGCGACGGCTGCCTTCGTCATCGCGTACACCGAGATGCGCGAGTGCGGCCTGGATGGCCACGACCGTCGCTCCGTCGGCGGCGACTTCGGCGGCGAGCTTCTCGGCTTCGGCTTTGGAGGCGCCGTAGGTGAATGCGACCGCGGCGCCGTCGGCAGTCAGCCGTCGCACGATCTCCGCCCCGATTCCCCGTGACGCCCCGGTGACCAGTGCCCGTCGTCCCGCCAATGGTGAAGTCATGGCGTGGATAATGCCGCAGAAGCGGTAAACATTCGCGCGACGCCGGTCAACCCACGGCTAGGGTCATGGCGGGGGCCCATTGAAAGGTGTGGTTGGCGCGTGACTGTTCACTCTCAGAAGAAGCGGATCGTCGTCTTCGGCACCGGCTTCGTCGGCCAGATGGTGATCCCCGAGGTCGTCAAGCACCCGTTGTTCGAGTTGGTCGGCGTCGGCGTGAGCAACCCCGACAAAGTCGGCCGCGACGTCGGAGAGGTCTGCGGTCTCGGTACGACCCTGGGAATCACTGCCACCGACGACATCGACGCGCTGATCGCGCTCAAACCCGACGCCCTGGTGCACTACGGACCCACCGCCGCGCACGCCGAGGAGAACATCAACCTCATCACCCGGTTCCTACGGGCGGGGATCGACGTCTGCTCGACAGCGATGACCCCGTGGGTGTGGCCGACCATGCACCTCAACCCGCCCAACTGGATCGAACCCATCACCGCGGCCTGTGAGCTGGGCGAGGCGTCCTGTTTAACCACGGGCATCGATCCCGGCTTCGCCAACGATCTGTTCCCCATGACGCTGATGGGGCTGTGCTCCGAGGTCCGGACGGTCCGTGCTTCCGAACTGCTCGACTACACCAACTACACCGGCGACTACGAGCGTGAGATGGGAATCGGCAGGCCCCCCGAGAAGAAGGCCATGCTCGAAACCTCGGACATCCTCGTCTTCGCCTGGGGTGGAACCGTGCCCATGATCGCGCACGCGGCGGGCATCATGCTCGACGAGATCACCACGACCTACGACAAGTGGGTGACCCCCAACGAACGCAAGTCCGCCAAGGGCGTCATCCCCGCGGGGAACGTCGCGGCGGTGCGGTTCACGATAAACGGCCTCTACCAGGGCGAGACCCGCATTCAGCTCGAACACGTCAACCGGATCGGCGATGACGCCGCACCCGACTGGCCGACCGGCAACCAGAACGACGTCTACCGGGTCGATATCGAGGGCACGCCGAGCATCTTCCAGGAGACCGCATTCAGGTTCACCGACGGCTCCGGGCGCGATGCCGCGGCCGCCGGCTGCCTCGCCACCGGTCTGCGCGCGCTCAACGCGGTGCCCGCCGTCAACGACCTGTCCCCTGGCTGGGTCACCGCACTCGATCTACCACTGATTCCAGGGATGGGGACCATCCGCTGAGTAACACTTTGGCCGCCCGATCAGATGGACATCTCCGGACAACGTTGAAGATCGAGACGGGAAGAGATGTCTGACGGGCTAGGGCTCTCAGTAGGGGCCACCCGCCTGGCCGCCGTGGTGGTGGGCCGGGCGGCGCTGTCGCGCACCTCGGTCCTGACCCGCTTTGGGCACCGGCCGCCCGAGGTCGGGGTGCCCAGCGAGAACCCCAACCTCAACGAACGCGGGTTGATCCTCACCGACTTCGTCGACCGTGTCGGTGACCCGGTTGGGATCGTCGCGGCCGACGGTTCCACCCACCTCGCCGACGCTGTGCTCGCCGACGCGCTGCGTGCCCTGCTGCTCACCTTGACGGGCGGCCGGCCACCGGTCGACCCGGTCGCGGTCACCTATCCCGCACACTGGCGTCCGGCGGCCGTCGAAAGCCTGCGCAACGCGCTGGCCGCAGTGCCGGAACTCGGCGAGCCCAACCCCGCACCGCTGGTGTCCGACGCCACCGCCGCGGTGAGAGCGCTGCAGGACGACCCGGGTGTGCCGACGCGCGGCGTCATCGCGCTGTGCGACTTCGGCGGCACCGGGACGAGCGTCACGCTGCTCGACGCCGACGCGGGCTACGCGCCGCTGGCTCCCACCGTTCGCCACACCGATCTCTCCGGCGATCTCGTGGACCAGGCCTTGCTCACCCACGTGATCAACGATCTGTCGGCGGCGGGAAACATCGACCTGTCGGGTACATCGGCGATCGGCTCGCTCACGCGTCTGCGGGCCGAGTGCCGCAACGCCAAGGAGCGGCTGTCCACCGCCAGCGTCACCTCGTTGATGGCCGACGTCCCAGGGCACCGTGGCGAGGTGCGGCTGACGCGCAACGAACTCGACGACGCGATCCGTCATCCGGTCGCCGACTTCACGGGTGTGCTGCAGGAAACGTTGGAGCGCAACGGCGTTCGCGAGCTGGCCGCGGTTGCCACCGTCGGCGGAGGAGCGCGAATCCCGATCATCACAACGGCGTTGTCCGACCGCTTCCGGGTACCGGTCATCACCAACGGTCAACCCGAGCTGACCGCGGCCATTGGTGGCGGCCTGACGGCCGTGCGCGGAACCGTCGACGACGACCAGACAGCCATGGCCGCTGCCGCCGCTGCGGCGGCGCCCGCCACGCAGGTGGCGCCCGAAGTGGTTCCGGCGGCCGACGAGATGGCTCCGTCGGGCCAGTTCGGGGCACTGGCATGGTCGGACGCCAAGGACGTTCCCGACGTGGCGCCGACCGGTCACTACGAGTACGACTCGCCTGCCGACCCCGACGACGTCCGGCCGCAGATCCAGTTCCAGCCGGACCCGCATGACGACGAGCGCTCCGCGAAGGCGCTGCCCTGGTACCGCCGGCCCGAGGTGGCGCTGGGGGCAGGCGTGCTCGTGGTGCTGGTCGCACTGGCCGCGGCCCTCATCTTCGTGATGCGCGGCGGCGAATCCCCGCCGGAGACGGCGTCGACCACGGCCCCCTCACAGCCTCCGGCCACGAGCGTGGCACCGCCTCCACCGTCGGACACGCAGGCCCCGCAACCCGAGACCGCCCCGCAGCAGGCGCCGTCGCCGGTGACCGAGACGGTGACCGCGTCCCCGGCCGAACCGCCCCCGACCACTCCGCCGCCGCCGGAGACGACGACGCCGCCTCCTCCGCCGACCAGCGAAGCGCCACCGCCCACGACGACTCAGCCGCCGGCAAGCACGCCACCGCCGCCGCCGGCCGTCCCGACGCTGCCCTACGAGACGATTCCCGGTCTGCCGTTCGTTCCGAACCCGATCCAACCCCCGCAACCGGCGCCTTAGCCTCGGCAGCGGTCCTAGGCTGACGCCATGACTGTCTCAGCCCCCGGTCGTCCCCTGCCCGATGGGCGTGGGCCCACCGCTCCTGCCCGCCGGACCGATGGCCTGCTTTTCGACCCCAACACGTACGACCCACCGCAGTTCGATGCCGAAACGCGGCGGTTGTTGCGTGCAACCATCGACTGGTTCGAAGGTCAGGGCAAGCAGCGCCTACTCGATGACGATCTGGCCGCGCAATGGCCGGCCGACTTCGTCGACTTCGTCAAGCGCGAGAAACTGTTCGCGACGTTCCTCACCCCGTCGGAATTCGCCGCGGGCAACCCGGACAAGCGCTGGGATGCCGCGCGCAACGCCGCCCTCTCCGAGATCCTCGGGTTCTACGGGCTGACGTACTGGTACACCGAACAGGTCACCATTCTCGGCCTGGGCCCCATCTGGCAGAGCGAGAACAAGGACGCCAAGCTGAGGGCAGCCGACGACCTCGACGCCGGCGAGGTGATGGCCTTCGGGTTGTCCGAACGCTCCCGCGGCGCCGACGTCTACAACACCGACATGGTGCTGACGCCGGCCAGCGAGGAGGATCGCGCCAACGGCATCCTGTACCGGGCGACGGGGGAGAAGTACTACATCGGCAACGGCAACGTCGCCAGCATGGTGTCGGTCTTCGGACGGCGCGGCGACGTCGAGGGCCAAGACGCGTACATGTGGTTCGTCGCCGACAGTCAGCACGACGACTACCACCTGATTGACAACGTTGTGCACATGCAGATCTATGTCAGCACCTTTCGGTTGGACAACTATCCGGTGCGCGAGGAGGACATTCTGCACACCGGCGTGGAAGCCTTTGCCGCGGCACTGAATACGGTCAACGTCGGCAAGTTCAACCTGTGCTCGTGCTCCATCGGCATGTCGGAGCACGCCTTCTATGAGGCGATCACCCACGCGCAGAACCGCATTTTATACGGCAACCCGGTCACCGAATTCACCCACGTACGAACCAACTTCGTCGACGCTTACTCGCGGCTGATCGCGATGAAACTGTTCAGCCAGCGCTCGGTCGACTACTTCCGCGCCGCGAGCCTCGACGACCGCCGGTACCTGCTGTTCAACCCCATGACCAAAGCCAAGGTCACCATGGAGGGCGAAACCGTGCTGCGGGCATTGCACGACGTGATCGCGGCAAAGGGATACGAGAAGAACACGATGTTCCGCGAGGTCGCACAGTTCATCGGCACCCTGCCGCGGCTGGAGGGCACCGTGCACGTGAACGTCGGCCTGGTGCTCAAGTTCATGCCGAACTACATGCTGAATCCCAGGGAATATCCGCCGATCCCGATGCGCAACGACGCTGCGGACGACACATTCTTCTGGAACCAGGGGCCGACGCGGGGTGCTGGCAAGGTGCAGTTCGCCGATTGGACTCGGGTGTACGAGGAACATGCCGGCATTGCGAACGTCGCGGTGTTCTACGACCAGGCCAAGGGATTCCGGGAGTTTCTCCTGACCGCCGCGCCCGACGCCGACCAGCAGCAGGATCTCGACTTCCTGCTCAACGTCGGGCACCTGTTCTCATTGATCGTGTACGGGCAGCTGATTCTGGAGCAGGCCGCGTTGACCGGCCTGGACGCCGACATGCTCGACCAGATCTTCGACTTCCAGATCCGCGACTTCAATATGTATGCCGTTGCGCTGCACGGTAAGCCGACCGCGACGACGGCCCAGCAGGACTGGGCGCTGAGCGCGATCCGCAAGCCCGTCCCCGACGCGGAACGGTTTCTTCGGGTCTGGGAACGGGTCAAGGCCTACGACGGCGCCTACGAGATGGCGCCCTAGCGGCGGCGCGCCCCCGTCACCGCCGACCGCGGTAGGCGGCCCGCGCGAGAATGGCCGACGAGTCGGTCGCCGTCGACGGTGACGTCGAAATCGAGGTTCAGCCGCATCGGCTTGCGCACCGACTGGCTCCACGTGATCCGTTGTCCGTCAACCACGATGCCCTGTAGCGCAACCGTCTCGTCCCTGCCGGTCGCCGAACCGGTGAGGGCGCCGTCGTGTTCGGTGAAGGTGTAGCGCACAGCGAGCGAGCCGATCGGTGTCTTGATCGTGACATCCCAGTCGCCGGCAATGCTCATGCTGTCCACACCGTCCCTCGTCGTTCGTAGGCGAACAAGTCCTCGACTGCGAGGGCGACCGTCGCTCCGTAGGTGCGGTCGAGCAGATGGAGTGCGAGGTCCAAACCGGAGGTGACGGCTCCGGATGTCACGAGGTCGCCGTCGTCGACGACCCGGGCGTTCACCGTGGTCACGCCGGTAGCCTCGAGCAGGTCCATGCCGAGGTGGTGGGTGACCGCGTTGCGGCCCTCCAGCAGACCCGCCATCGCCAGTGCGAGTGACCCACCGCAGACGGTGGCGACGGTGACGTCGGGATTCTCCATGGCCTTGCGCAGTAGGGGGATCGCCGCCGATTCGGCAAACCGCGCGAGCAGCACGGGAATGGTGTCGATCTCGTCGGGGTCACCCTCGATCGGCCCGGATGCCCCGGGCACGACGATGAGCCCGGGCTTCGACGGGTCGAGCTGCGCGGTGGCGTGCAAGACCGTTCCCAGGGTCCCACTGAGCACCTCCCTGGGCCCCTCGGCCGACACCAGCTCAACCGTGAGTTCGCCTCCGGCGAACTCACTCCCGGCGGCGAGCACTTCGAACGGTGCGATGGCGTCGAGCGGATCGAACCCGTCGAACAGCACGATCTGTGCGTACACACCGTGATCGTCGATCCATCTCCGCCGGGTCGCCAGTGGCCAGATCGCCACACATCGCCAAGATATTGCCATGCCCAGTTATGGTGCCGGTATGCATGTCGTCGCTGTGCTGGCGCTGCCAGACACCATCGCGTTCGATCTGGCAACGCCGGTCGAGGCTTTCGGCCGGGTCCAGTTGCCCTCTGGCGCACCGGGATACCGCGTCGTGGTGTGCGGGTCACAACCGGAGGTCACCGCCGGGCCGTTCCGCATCGCCACCGACCACGGCCTCGAAGCGCTGGCCGATGCCGACACCATCGTCGTCCCCGGACGTAACGACCCCACCGTCGATACCTCCCGGGAGGTGCTGTCGGCCCTGACCGCCGCCCATGCCCGCGGCGTGCGGATCGCATCGATCTGCTCAGGTGCCATCACGCTGGCCGCCACCGGATTGCTGGACGGTAAATGCGCGACGACTCATTGGATCGCCACCGAGTACTTTCGCGCGCGCTTTCCCGCCGTCGACCTCGATCCCGATGTCCTCTACGTCGACGAGGGCCAGGTGCTGACATCGGCGGGCGCATCGGCCGGTTTGGACCTGTGCCTGCACATGATCGCTCGCGACTACGGAGCCACGGTGGCGGCCGACGCGGCCCGACTCGCTGTGGCACCCCTGCATCGCAGCGGGGGACAGGCGCAGTTCATTCTCCGAAACCAGGCCGCTGTCAAACACATTGCCGAGCGCACCGAACTCGACGACGTGCTCGCGTGGATCGAACAGGAAGCACACCGCGACGTGACGTTGCACGACATCGCCGCCCGCGCCGCGGTGAGCGTGCGAACCCTGAACCGGCGATTCCAGTCCGAGACGGGTCAGACGCCGATGCAATGGCTGACGGGAGTGCGGGTCCGCCATGCCCAACAGCTGCTCGAAAGCACGGCATACGGTGTCGAAAGGATCGGCCGTGAGGTCGGCTTCACCTCCCCGGCCAATTTTCGCGAGCAGTTCCGGCGGCTGACTGGAGTAGCACCCCTGAACTACCGCAACACCTTTCGTGAGCGGATGGCTACTTCTTCGATTGTCGCTTGACTAGCACCACATGCGCCATCGGAATCTGCGTCTGCTCCGGCGATGCCGCCAGCCGACTGACCACCCCGGCCTCGAGCCGATCGAAGAACTCCGTCTTGCGTGGGTCGGCGTGGCCTCCTTCGAGCGCGCTTGCGAACGTGGGGAACGCCGCGGCTCGGCAGAAGGCCCCCCACTGAGCACCGAAAGCCTGGGCATCCTTGTCGATTTGGTACTGCTTGAAGAAGCGGTCTTCGGCGTCGAACAGGTCGAGTTGCTCGATCTCGAGATTCTCGAATCGCCCGGAGGGCGCGAAGCACGCGCGGAAGTCGGCAGCGTTGCGTCCGGCGATCGGCAGTACCATCCGATGTCTCTCGTCCTCGGTGATCAGTCCGGCCGCGGTGAGTTCGACCACCGCGTCGTACATGCTGTCGAGAAGCGGGTGGTACCCGAAGTCGCCGGACTCATCGATACCCGGCGTCATCACCACTATCCGTCCGCCAGGCGCCAGCTCTCTGCCACGGAACGCGACGAACTCGTGCCAGTCGTGCGCGGCCTGACGCGCATACTCGGCTTTGACGCGCTCGTCGCTGCTGTAGGCGACGTGGATGTGGTCGGGGACCGGCGCGGGCACGCGGCTGAGCCATTGGATCGCCCACGAACTCCAGCCCAGGTTGACGCTGTTGGACGGGAGGATCTGCGCGTAAAACGAGCGACCCACGGCTGAGGCGAATGTCGCCGCATCTTTTCGCAGGTAACTGTCCGGGTCGTCACTGAGTGTCTTGAACAATGCCGTGAAGTCGTTGTCCGGCAGGTCGGTGTGGACGACCAGGATCGAATGGTCGTGTCGGGTTCGCTTGCGCAGCACAGCGATAGCCGCACACATGGGCAGAAGAGAGTTGTGGCCGTTGGCTGCGCCGTAGTCGGCGACGACGATCGGCCCTGGTTGCCTGGGCAGCGGTACCGCGTCGGCCGCCTTCTCGAATATCGCCATCGCTGCAGGCAGCCCGGCGGCCTGAAGCCGGGAACTGGCCGTGTAGGACCCGCTTTCCATCGGTTCAGGCCGCACGACGATGCTTGACTCAGGCATCGCGACCTCCGGGACGAGTGGGCAACGGGCAGCTGGAGCGTACCCACGACCGTAGTCCCCTTACGCGGGATAGGTCACCGAAGTCAGTCGCTCCGAGATCTCCCACAACCTGCGTCCGTCGGCCTCGTCACTGGCGCGGGGAAGGATCTTGGCGTCGGTGACGCCGCCGCCGGCCAGTTCGAGGATGCCCCGTGGTCCGTAGAACGCGCCACCCTGCGCCTCGGGCGCGGTAGCGCCATACAGGCTGGGCAGAATTCCCTCGTCGATCTCCTGCCACATGAACGGCATCGCGGACCGGCTGACGCGGTAGAAGCGTTCCAGCAGCGTCGGGTTGGCCTGACCGTGTGAGGGGCCGCTCAGCTGGAGGTTGGTCTTGCACAAGCCGGGATGCGACGCGTTCGACATGATGTTCCACCCGCCGTGGCGACTCCTGCGGTCCAACTCGATCGCGAACATCAGGTTCGCGGACTTGGATTGCGCGTACGCCTGGGTGGCGTTGTATCGCTTCTCCCACTGCAGATCGTCGAACCGGATGCCGCCGAAGCGCGCTGCGGAACTGCTCAACGAGTGCACGCGAGGGCTGTCGGCGGCACGCAGCAGCGGCAGCAGATGGCCGGTGAGCGCGAAGTGGCCCAAATGGTTACAGCCGAACTGCAATTCGAATCCGTCGGCGGTGGTTTCCCGCTGTGGTGGCTGCATGATGCCGGCATTGTTGATCAGGAGGTCGATCGGTCGCCCCTCGGCGTTCAGTTCGTCGCCGAGCGCCTTGACGCTGGCCAGCGAGGACAGGTCGAGCGACTTGATGGACAGCTTGGCGTCGGGGACCGTCGCGCGGATCTGCTCGATCGCTGCCTCGCCCTTCGCGCGGTTGCGGATCGCCATGACGACGTCGGCGCCCGCGGCGGCCAGCCGGGTCGCGAGGCCAAGCCCCAGTCCGGAGTTGGCGCCGGTGACGACCGCGAGCTTGCCGGACTGATCGGGAACCGTCACTGTGCGCACACGGACCATGGTTTCTCCTCTGCGTCGGATGGATAATCGAACAGTAACGGACCATCGGTCTGATAACAAGAGCCCGATGGTCTGATAACGTTGTCGTTTTGTGACGTCCTTTCAGCGCGCTCGCCGACCGGAGCAGATGGCGGCCCGCCGGATGGCGATCATGAACGTCGCGCGCGACATGCTTGCCGAGAAGACCGTCGGCGATATCAGCTTGCGGGAACTCTCGGATCGGGTGGGACTGGCCAAGTCGAACGTACTGAGATATTTCGACAGCCGCGAGGCGATCTTCCTCGAGGTGCTCGACGAGGAATTCACGATGTGGCTCGGCGACATCGAGGATCGGCTGGGGCGCCCACGTACCAGAAAATCGGGCTACGCCAACGAGATCCGGGTTGCGACCGTCGTCGCGGATTCGGTGATGGCGCGCCCGCTGCTCGGCGAGCTTCTCGGGTCGATGGCCTCGGTGCTGGAACGCAACATCTCGCATCGCTTCGCCCGTGACTTCAAGGCGCGCGCGATGGGGCGGATCGCGGCGTTGGCGGCCCTCGTGCATCGCCATCTGCCCTGGCTTCCTGAAGAGTTCACCGCGTTCTTCGCCGAGGGATCGCTGATGTTGACAGCGGGCGCGTATCCGTTCTCGGTGCCCACCGAACCAGTGCGCGCCGCCATCGCAGAGATCGGACTTCCCGATCCAGGTCAGCGGTTCAGCGAGGGGCTGCGATTGGGTCTGCAGACATGGCTGATCGGCGGGGCGGCACAGACCGAGGCGTGACAGACATACGGCCGAAGTCGTGACACACTTTCGGCCATGAAGCGCGCGCCGCGGATCGCGATCGTGGTTTCTGTTCTCACATTGGTCGTGTCGGTTCTGGGCTTCGTCGCGACGCTCGTACTGAACACCTTCGTCCTCGACGAGTACGACGCCTACGGGGAACTGCCGATCCCCGGGTCGACCAACCTGGAGCTTCCCGCGGGCGAGATGACCGTGAGTTTCCATACGGTGACGACAGGCGGGCCGACGAGCGGATTTCCGATCCCCGACCTGAGTTTCGGTATCACCCCGACCGAGGGACGCCCGGAACCGACGGTCACCGAAAACGTCGGCGGGACAACGTCGGTCAACAGCGACGTACGAGTGCGAATCTGGACAGTGCAGATTCTGCAAGCAGGGACCTACGAGGTCGAGGCAAACGGATCCGTCGACGGTTACATCGCACCGAGGCTGGCATTCGGACATGACGCCTCCCGCGGTTGGCTGCTGTTCGTGTTCGGCGGCCTTTTCGGCCTCGGACTGCTGGAGCTCGTCGTCTCGTTGCTGTGGTCGTCGCGTGCGGCCAAGAAGGCGCGACTTCTGCAACCTCATGAGCGGTCGGCCGATACGCCGACGTGGAGCACCGGATCCGCCCCCGCGGCCAGTACGCCCACCGATCAGGGTGTGCGGCTCGAACAGATCCGCCACCTCGCCGCGCTGAGGGATTCCGGGGCGCTGACCGAGGACGAGTACGCGGCCGAGAAGCGCCGCATCCTCAACGGGGACTGACCGCCGCGGGGACTACTCAGCTGTCGCGCTTGACCCAGTCGTCGTAATTCACGAGCTCGTCACCGATGGTGGTGGTGTCGCCGTGTCCGGTGTAGACGACGGTGTCGTCGGGCAGCTTTCCGAGCCGGCCCGAGATCGACGAGAGGATCGTGGGGAAGTCCGAGTACGACCGTCCGGTGGCCCCCGGGCCGCCCTGGAACAGGGTGTCGCCGCTGAAAACCGCGTTCAATGCGGGCGCATGCCAACACACCGAGCCCGGCGAGTGTCCAGGAGTGTGCAGAGCGTGCAGCTCGATGCCAGCGACAGCGAGCGTCTCGCCATCGCTGACGGTACGGAAATCCCTCTCAGGGTGAGTCATTCGCCACAGCACGTCGTCGGCCGGATGCAGAAGCACCGGCGCGTCGAGCGCATCCGACAGCTCAGGGGCAACGGTGATGTGGTCGTTGTGCCCGTGGGTGCACACGACTGCCACCACGTTGCGGCCGCCGACGGCCATGACGATCGGCCCGGCGTCGTGGGCGGCGTCGAAGACGATGACGTCGTTGTCGTCGCCGACCAGCCAGATGTTGTTGTCGACTTCCCAGGACCCGCCGTCGAGTTCGAAGGTGCCGTGGGTGACGACGCGGGAGATGTTGTCGCTCACAGGATCACCACCGAGCGCAAAACCTCGCCGCCGTGCATGCGATGGAATGCCGACTCGATATCTTCTAAACCGATGCGTTCGGAGACGAACTTCTCCAACGGCAACCTGCCTTGCAGGTAGAGGCTGATCAACGTGGGGAAGTCACGCTCGGGCAGGCAGTCGCCATACCACGACGACTTCAGTGAACCGCCGCGGGAGAAGAAGTCGATCAGCGGCATCTCCAACGTCATGTCCGGAGTCGGAACACCTACCAGCACAACGGTTCCGGCCAGATCGCGGGCATAGAACGCCTGCTTCCACGTTTCGGGCCGACCGACCGCGTCGATCACCACGTCCGCGCCGAAGCCGTCGGTCAAATCCTGAATCGTCGCCACCGGGTCGAGCTCTTTGGCGTTGATGGTGTGCGTGGCCCCGAACCCGCGCGCCCAGTCCAGCTTCTTGTTGTCGGTGTCCACCGCGATGATCCGGCGCGCCCCGACCAAGGCGGCGCCCGCGATCGCGGCATCACCGACACCGCCGCAGCCGATAACGGCCACGGTGTCGTCACGGTTGACCGCGCCGGTGTTGATCGCCGCGCCGATACCGGCCATCACCCCGCACCCCAACAGGCCCGCTACCGCGGGATCGGCGGCCGGATCAACCTTCGTGCACTGGCCCTCGTGCACCAACGTCTTGTCGGCGAAGGCGCCGATGCCCAGCGCGGGCGTCAAGGGGGTGCCGTCGGTCAAGGTCATCGGCTGCTCGGCGTTGAATGTGTCAAAGCACAAATGTGGGCGACCGCGCTTGCATGCCCGGCACTGTCCACACACCGCACGCCAGTTCAGGATCACGAAGTCGCCGGGCTCCACATTCGTCACGCCAGCGCCGACCGACTCCACCGTGCCCGCCGCCTCATGACCCAGCAGGAAGGGGAACTCGTCGTTGATCCCGCCCTCGCGGTACGTCAGGTCGGTGTGGCACACGCCGCAAGCGATGATGTCGACCACCATCTCACCGGCACCCGGATCGGGGATGACCACCTCTACCACCTCGACCGGCTCACCCTTCTTACGCGAAATCACGCCACGCACCGTCTGAGTCATGGGGATAACATAACGTTCTCAATTAATTCATGCCCGAAGGGCCATTTGAACTTCTCCTGCCGGATATACCGTTGTACTTCACTGACATGGATATCGGCATAGGCACTCACGGCGACCTGCTGCTGACTGCGCGCACCGCGCACGTCCGCCGAGACTGGCATGCCTCCTACTCGGCATTCTCGCGGGCAGGCGAGGACACGCCGCTGGGTACCGACGACCTCGACGCGCTGGCCACGGCGGCCTGGCAGCTGGGCCGCGGCAAGGAGTCCTTGCGCATCGCCGAACGTGTCTTCGGACAGTTGTCGCGCACCGACCCGCCGTCGGCGGCGATGAAAGCCGTCGAACTCGCCCTGGCGTGGTTCACCCGCGGGGACTTGGTCATCGCGCAGGGCTGGATGAACCGGGCACGCCGACTGCTCGACGGCGCTCCCGAAGGGCCTACCGACGGCTATCTGGCATATCTCGAGGCGCTGGTGGTGATGAGCGACGCCGATGCGCTCGCCGCACGGGTGCAGAGGCTACGAGAAGTCTCTGCGCGGCTCGACATGCCCGCGCTCAACGCACTGTGCCGGGTCGCCGAGGCGCTGACCGCGATCAGCGAGGCCCGGTTGGCCGATGCGTACGGGCTGATCGACGAGGCGATGTTGCCGATCCTTGCAGACCAGGTGCCCCTCGATTGGGCGGGCGACATCTACTGCGTCGTCCTCACCCAATGTCACCGGCTGGCCGACCTGCCGCGAATGAGGGCGTGGACCCAATCAATGGAGCGCTGGTGCAACGACTTTGCGGCGTCGTCGAACTACGGCGGGGTCTGTGATGTGCATCGGTTGCAGCTGTCGGCTGCCACCGAGGACTACCGCCGGCTCGAGGACAGGCTTGCCGAGACCAGCCGGGCGCTGGAGGAGGTCAACACCTGGGCCGCCGGTGAGGGGTACTTCCAACTGGGGGAGGTGCGGCGGCTGCGCGGCGATGCCGATGGTGCGTTCGCGGCCTTTGCGCACGCCCGGGCCCTTGGTGTGGAGCCGCAACCCGGTGAGGCGTTGCTGCGTTGCCGGGTGGGTGACCGCGAGACCGCGTGGACCGATTTGCGGCTGGCGCTTGCCGGCGCCGACCGGCCGGGCCGCATGCGATTGTTGCGCGCGTCGGTCGAAATCGCGCTGGCACGTGGCAGCCTCGACGAAGGCGAAAGATACTGCGCCGAACTCGAATCCGGCGCCGAAGCGTTCGCCACCCCTGGCTTCCGGGCGTGGGCGGCACACGCCCGCGGCGCGCTGCTGACACAGCAGGGGCAGCACGCGAGCGCACTGGGCTTGCTCGAAGCGGCGCTGCGCGAGTATCGAACTCAGCAATCTCGGTACGAAACCGCGCAGATCTACGAGTGGATGGCCGTCGCGCACAAGGGCCTCGGCGACGAGCGGCTGGCCGCCGCGGACTCGGCGACCGCCGAGAGCATCTACGCCCAGCTGGGAGTCGAGTCGGCCCAGATCTGCGTCACCGCCACACCCCGGGGTCTGACCAAACGCGAAATCGAGATCCTGCAACGAATCGCCGGGGGCGCGACCAACAGACGGGTTGCCGAGCAGATCTGCATCAGTGAGAAGACGGTCGGCCGTCATCTGGCAAACATCTACGCCAAACTCGACGTCTCGTCGCGCACGGCCGCGGTGGCGTGGGCATACGACAACGACATCCTGCAATGAGCATCTGCATCGAATGCACCACAACGACGTCCGAAACGTGCAGGGTTTGGCCGATGCGGACGGTGCGCGCCAGGCGTTTACTTCAAATGATCACCGCTCGACTACCTCAAGGAGCACGATGACCACCATCGAAGAACAGCAATTCACCGACACCACAGAAGAATTCGCCGACCGTATCGCCGGTGCCATCGACAGCGCCAGCCTGGCGATACTGCTGTCGATCGGGCACCAGACCAAACTGTTCGACACGCTGGCCGAACTTCCACCGGCCACCAGCGCGCAGATCGCCGACGCCGCCGGGCTCAACGAACGCTATGTGCGGGAATGGCTGGGCGGGGTGGTGTCCGGCCGCGTCGTCGAATTCAACCCGGCCACGCAGACCTATACCCTTCCGCGGCACCGCGCGGCCGTGCTGACGCGGGCGGCGGGTCCGGACAATCTGGCCCGCGTCGCGCAGTTCATACCGATGCTCGGTGAGGTGGAACAGCAGGTTGTCGATTGCTTCCACAACGGCGGTGGTTTGTCCTACAGCGACTACCCTCGCTTTCACAAGCTGATGGCCGAGGAGAGCGGTGAGGTGTTCGACGCCGCACTCGTGGAGGTCATCCTGCCGATGGCCGACGGCCTGCCCGAGCGGCTGCGCGCCGGCGCCGACGTGGCCGACATCGGCTGTGGCAGTGGTCACGCGATCAATGTCATGGCACAGGCGTTTCCGGCAAGTCGCTTCACCGGGATCGACTTCTCCGACGAAGGCCTCGCTGTCGGCCGAGCCGAAGCCCAACGGCTGAGCCTGCCCAACGCGACGTTCGCCGCCATGGACGTGGCCGCGCTCGATATGAGCGAAACCTATGACGTCATCACAGTTTTCGACGCGATTCACGACCAGGCCCACCCCGCGCGGGTGCTCCAGAACATCTATTCCGCGCTGCGGCCAGGCGGCCTGTTGTTGATGGTCGACATCAAGGCGTCGACTCAGTTGGAGGACAATGTCGGCGTGCCGTTGGCGACATACCTCTACACGGTGTCGACGATGCACTGCATGAGCGTGTCGTTGGGTCTGGGCGGAGATGGGCTGGGCACCTGTTGGGGCCGGCAACTGGCGACCTCGATGCTCGCCGATGCCGGCTTCGGGGACGTCACGGTCCGCGAGATCGAATCCGACGCGTTCAACTACTACTACATCGCGCGCAAATCATGACCCGGCGCGGCAGTCTTCCTCAGCTGGGCGGCGGCTTGTTCGTGACCGACGGTGGACTCGAGACCGAACTCGTCTTCCATGACGGCATCGACCTGCCTGCCTTCGCGGCGTTCCCGTTGCTCGACAGTCCGGACACCCGGGACCGGCTGCGGCGGTACTACGACGGGTACCTGGCGATCGCGCGCAGGCATGACGCCGGTTTCGTCGTCGAAACACCAACGTGGCGTGCCAATCCCGACTGGGCCTCACAGCTCGGATACTCGCCCGAGCGCCTCGACGCGGTGAACCGTTCGGCGGTGGAGCTCGCCGAGGAGGTCCGTGCGGCCGCGACGGCCGAGGGTCTCACCGCGGTGGTGAGCGGCTGCGTGGGCCCGCGCGGCGACGGCTATGACCCGCGCGACGCGATGACGGCCGAGGATGCCGAGCGGTATCACGCGGTCCAGATCGCGACGTTCGCCGATACGACCGCCGATCAGGTCACCGCGATCACGATGACCAACGTCGCAGAGGGGATCGGTGTGGTGCGCGCCGCTGCCGCGGTGGGCATTCCCGCAGCGGTCTCGTTCACCGTCGAGACCGATGGCCGGCTGCCGACGGGTCAGCCGTTGCACGAGGCGATCGAGCAGGTTGATGCCGAAACAGACGGCGGTGCAGCGTATTTCATGGTCAACTGCGCGCATCCGACGCATTTCGCGGATGCGCTGGGCCGCGACGGGGCGTGGCGGTCGCGGCTCGTCGGTCTGCGCGCGAACGCGTCATCGAAGAGCCACGCTGAACTCGACGAGTCCACCGAGCTCGACGAAGGCGACCCCGACGACCTCGGGGCGCGGCACGCCGCCCTGCGGGATCGCTTACCTGCGGTGACGGTGCTCGGCGGGTGCTGCGGCACCGACGCGCGCCATGTGGCGGCCATCTGTGAGGCGTGGAGCGCCCAATAGGCTGCTGATGTGGCAGCGCTTGATGCGATCGAAGAGTGGCCGGTCCCGACCGCCGCAGCAGCGGTGGTCGGACCGTCCGGAATCCTGGCCCAGCACGGCGACGTCCGGCAGCGCTTCAAGTTGGCATCGGTGACCAAGCCGCTGGTGGCCCGGGCCGCGCAGATCGCGGTCGAGGAGGGTGCCGTCGACTTCGACACCGAAGCCGGCCCGCCCGGCTCCACGGTGCGTCACCTGCTGGCCCACACGTCCGGGTACTCGATGCACTCAGCGGATCTGATGGCCGAGCCCGGCAAACGCCGGGTGTACTCGAACTACGGATTCGGGGTGCTCGCCGAGACGATCCAACGGGCGGCGGGCATCGAGTTCGGGCAGTACCTGACCGAGGCGGTATGCGAGCCGCTCGGGCTGTCGGATACGACGCTGGCGGGCGGTGCCGAGGCGGCCGGATTCGGCGCCACCTCGACCGTCACCGACCTCGTCGCCTTCGCCGGCGACCTGCTGCGCCCCGCGATCGTGTCCGAACAGATGCACACCGAGGCCACCCTGGTGCAGTTTCCCGGCGTGTCGGGGGTGCTGCCCGGTTTCGGGACGCAGCGTCCCAACGACTGGGGGCTGGGCTTCGAGATCAGGGACGACAAGTCGCCGCACTGGACAGGTTCGGCGAACTCGGACGCCACCTACGGGCATTTCGGCCAGTCAGGGACGTTTTTATGGGTGGACCCGCAGGTTGACCTGGCGCTCGTGGTGCTCACGGACCGCGATTTCGGCGACTGGGCCTATTCGCGCTGGCCCGCGCTGTCTGATGCCATCCTGAGAGAATTCGGCGCAGACTAGCGCAACAGGCGCCTCACAGGGCACAATAGACACGCACGACACATACATTTGCGAATACTTCGGAACCGCCAGGTCGCTTGGGGAAGACGTCCCTCGTGGAGCCGAAGGAGCAGCAAATGCGTGCAGCGAACCAATTCGCCGACGCGGCGACTGGCGTGGTGTACATCCATGCTTCTCCCGCGGCGGTAGCCCCTCATGTCGAGTGGGCGCTGTCGTCGACTCTTTCGGCGAGAGCAAACCTGAAGTGGACGCCCCAGCCGGCCATGCCCGGGCAGCTGCGCGCCGTCACCAACTGGATCGGGCCGGTGGGCACGGGGGCGGCCCTGGCGAACGCACTGCGGTCCTGGTCGGTGTTGCGCTTCGAAGTCACCGAGGACCCCAGCGCGGGCGTCGACGGTCATCGCTGGTGCCACACCCCGCAATTGGGCATGTGGAGCGGCGCGATGAGCGCCAACGGCGACGTGATGGTCGGCGAGATGCGGCTGCGGACGTTGATGCAATCGGGGGCCGACATGCTGGCCGCCGAACTCGATTCGGTGCTCGGCACCGCATGGGACGAGGCGCTCGAGCCCTACCGTGACGGCGGCGACGCCGCCGAGGTCAGCTGGCTGACCCGAGGAGTCGGCTAGCCGCGTGTGCTCGGAGTTCGGCGCGCTGAGAAAATTCACCGGCAAATTTCGCAGTAGTTGCACCTTCGACTTCGCGATCGCTGAGACTGTCGTCATCTCCCCAGGAGGCGACAATGTTCACGATCCGCATAATCACCGCAGCGGCCTTCGCCACCGGTGCGCTTCTCACCACGGCAACCGCATCGGCATCACCGGCGACCGACGCGCTGTTCGGCGCCCTGGACGGGCTCGGGTTGCCGATATCGGGACCGGCCGTCGTCACGGCGGGCAATCTGGCCTGCGATTCCTCTACCAGCGGCCTGGCCCGCGATCTGATCGCATCGCGGATCTCCAGCGAGTTCGGCCTGGACCCCGGTCAGGCGAACCAGTTCGTCGGGATCAGCCTCGCGGTCTACTGCCCGCTGCGATAATCGCTACGAGGCCGGCGTCAGGATCTTCAGCGCCCCCGGCACCGCCGACACCTCGACGGGAAGCGGACAGGCGTACTCACCATCGGCGTAGGCGTTGATGCCCGGCGAGTCGACGGTGATGGTGCGGGCACGCTCGGTGCGGACCTCGTCGAGGTCGACGTGCGTGCCCTTGAATACGGTGGGGAACAGTCGGATCAGCTTCGTGCGCGACGCCGATGACACCATCGTGACGTCCAGCAGTCCGTCGGTGGGGTCGGCCTTCGGACAGATCCGCATGCCGCCGCCGTAGCTCTTGGTGTTGCCGAAGGCGGCCAACGTCAATTCGGTGTCCAGTTCGCGCCCGTCGAACGTCAGGCTGAACGGCAGCAGCCGCAATTTGGACAACTCGGCGACCATCGCGACGTGGTAGCGCATGCGGCCGTGCGGCCACTTCATCCGGTTGGTTCTGTCGGTCACCAGCGAGTCGAAGCCGGCGGCCATCACGGTGCCGAACCACTTCTGGGCGCCGTCGATGCTCCTGATGCGACCCAGGTCGACGGTCTTGGCCACGCCGTCGACGATGACGTCGGCTGCGGCTTCGGGATCCTTTGCCGGAATGCCGAATTCACGGGCATGGTCGTTGCCAGTGCCAGACGGGATGATGCCCAGCGGGATGTCGGTCTGCGCAAGCACCTGCAGGGCAAGCGAGACGATGCCGTCGCCGCCGACGACGACCAGCGCATCCATCCCGCGTTCGAGTGCACCCTCGACGAGTCGTCTCGCGTGCTCGGCATCGGTACCCGCGATGGCGACGACGTCGATGCCGCGCCGGTGCAACCGCGCGACGGCGCGTTCGGCGGCGTGCGGGGCACTGCCGTGCCCCGATGCCGGATTCGTCAGCATCGTGACGCGGTTGAAGGTCATGACGGAATCAGCTTGCCGGGGTTGAGGATTCCCGCCGGATCGAGGGTTGCCTTGACGGCCCGCAACACCTCGACGCCGAGATCGCCGATCTCGTCGCGCATCCACGGGCGGTGATCGGCGCCGACGGCGTGGTGGTGGGTGATGGTGGCGCCGGTGCGCATCATCGCCTCCGACGCCGCCGTTTTCGCCCTGTGCCACTGCTCGATCGGATTGCCGCGCTGGCCGGCGACGACCGTGAAGTACAACGAGGCTCCGGTCGGATACACATGCGAAATGTGGCACAGCACCAGTGCCGGCGTCCCGGATTCGCCGAGAGACTTCGTCAGCGCCTCGGTGACCGCCGCCTTGAGCGCGGGCACGTTCGACCAATTGGTCGCGGTCTCCAGCGTCTCGCACAAGGCGCCGGCCGACAGCAACGAGTCGCGAAGGTAGGGCGCGTTGAACCGGCCGTGCTCCCAGGCGCGGGCCGGGGCCTCGCCGAGCGACGTGCCACCTGCGGCCTGCATCACCGCGCGTGTTTCGGCATGGCGACTCTCGACGTGTGCCGCGGTGCCCTCGAACGCGGTGATCGCCAGGCAACCGCCGGTGATCTGTTCTTCGCCGATGCTCTCGGTGGTGGCCAGGTTCACTCCGGTTTCGGCCTCGTCGGATAATCGGATGACCGTCGGCCCGGCGCCGGTCTGCACGACGGCGCGCAAGGCGTCGGCGCCCGTCGTGAAGTCCGGGAACGACCACGCCTCGTAGGTCGTCGCCGCGGGCACCGGGTGCACCTTGACCCGCACGCGGGTGATGATCCCGAACACGCCCTCCGAACCGATCATCAACTGGCGCAGGTCAGGACCGGCGGCCGACTCGGGGGCACGGCCGAGGTCGAGCACGCCCGCCGGGGTCACCGTGCGCAGTCCGCGCACCATGTCGTTGAATCGCCCGTAACCCGCCGAATCCTGGCCCGACGAGCGGGTGGCGGCGAACCCGCCGATGGTCGCGTACTGGAAACTCTGCGGAAAGTGGCCGAGGGAGAAGCCGCGTTCGCCGAGCAGGCGTTCGGCCTCGGGCCCGGTCAGCCCGGCGCCGAGTTCGGCTTCGCCGGAAACCTCGTCGAGCGAATGTAGTTCGGTGAGGCGGCGCAGATCCAGCGAGATGACCGCGCTGAAATCGCCGCGGATCGGGTCGAGGCCGCCGACCACACTCGTTCCGCCGCCGAACGGGACGATCGCGATTCCGTGCTCGGAGCAGTACCGCAGGATCGCGGCGATCTCCTCGTCACGCTGGGGCAACAGCACGGCGTCGGGTGCGTCCTGCACGCCGGAGTCCTTGCGACGCAAGAGGTCCAGGGTCGACTTGCCGCCGGCGCGAAGGAGTCGGCCGCGGTTGTCGACACGGCAGTGGTCGGCTCCGACGATGCCGGCCAGCCCGTCACGGTCGGCGTCGGACAGCGCGGACGGGCGAAGGGTGACGTCCTCGGCCTCGAGATCGGGCGTAGCGGCACCGTCGACGCCCAGCGCCTGCTTCAGCAGCGCCTTTATCCCGTCGGACAGCGGTTTGGCCGCAGCGGGATCGCCCCAGGCGTTCCACTTCATCGGGGGCAGCAGAGCGGTCTGTTGGTCATCCGGACGCGTCATGCGTTACAGTATTACATATGCTGTCAATCAGTAACGATTCGCCGCAGACGATCGGAGACCGGATCCTCACTGCGGCGGCCGAGTGCGTGCTGGCCTTCGGGGTGGACCGAGTGACGCTGGCCGAAATCGCGCGCCGCGCCGGTGTCAGCAGGCCCACGGTCTATCGGCGCTGGCCCGACACGCGATCGGTGCTGGCGGCGCTGCTGACGTCGCGGGTCATCGGCGTGCTCGACGCCGTGCCGAGCCGACAGGTCGGCCGCGGACCACTGGTCGAGCGCATCGTGACGGTTGCCGAACTGCTGCGTCGCGACGACGTCGTGATGTCGGTGCTGCGCAGCGCCCCCGATCTGGCGATGATCTACATCGCCGAGCGGTTGGGCACCAGCCAGCAGGTCCTGCTCGATGCCGTCGCCGCCGATATCAAGCTCGCGCAGGAAGAGGGCAGCGTGCGTCCCGGCGATCCCCGTCAACTCGGGGCGATGTGCCTGCTGATCACCCAGTCGGCGATCCAGTCCGGCCAGATTGTCGCGCCGATCCTCGATCCCGACGCCCTCGCCACCGAGCTCGCCCACTCACTGAACGGATACCTGAAACCGTGACCACCTCAACGGCACTCAACGAGGCACGCCGCACCTCAGAACTCGCGGCACTGGCCGACGGCGGCACGATCGACGTCGTTGTGATCGGCGGAGGCATCACCGGTGTCGGTATCGCGCTGGACGCCGCGACGCGAGGGTTGAGCGTCGCACTGGTCGAGAAGCACGACCTGGCGTTCGGCACCAGCCGGTGGAGCAGCAAGCTGGTCCACGGCGGGCTGCGGTATCTGGCGACCGGCAATGTCGGCATCGCGCGACGCAGTGCGGTCGAACGCGGAATCCTGATGACGCGCAACGCCCCTCACCTCGTCAAGGCCATGCCGCAGCTGGTCCCGCTGCTGCCGTCGATGAATACTGCGTCGCGCGCACTCGTACGGTTCGGTTTCGTGGCCGGCGACGGGCTGCGCAAGCTCGCGGGCACACCGTCGTCGACGCTGCCGCGGTCGCGGAGGATCGACACGAGCCGGGCCGTCGAACTCGCGCCGACGGTGCGTCGCGACGGCCTCGATGGCGCCCTGCTCGCCTATGACGGGCAGCTGATCGATGACGCACGCCTGGTCACCGCGGTGGCGCGCACGGCCGCCCAGCACGGTGCCACGATCCTCACGCGCGTCGCGGCGTCCAATGCGACAGGCACCTCGGTGACGTTGACCGATCAGCGGTCCGGGGAGTCGTTTCAGGTGTCGGCCCGGGCGGTCATCAACGCCACCGGTGTCTGGGCGGGGGAGGTGGACACCTCGGTTCGCGTGCGTCCCAGTCGCGGAACGCATCTCGTATTCGATGCCAAGACGTTCGGAAATCCCGTTGCCGCCCTGACGATCCCGGTACCCGGCGAGATCAACCGCTTCGTGTTCGCGATGCCCGAACAGTTGGGTCGCGTGTACCTGGGGCTCACCGACGAAGATGCGCCCGGTCCGATACCCGACGTGCCGCAGCCCACGGCCGAGGAGACCAAGTTCCTGTTGGACACGGTCAACACCGCATTGGATGTCGCGCTCAGCGCCGGTGACGTGATCGGTGCATACGCCGGTCTGCGGCCGTTGATCGACGTCGGCCAGGGACGGACGGCCGACGTATCGCGCGAGCACCGAATCGTCGAATCGCCGTCCGGTGTGCTCAGTGTCATCGGTGGCAAACTGACCGAATACCGTTACATGGCAGAAGATGTGCTGGATCGGGCGGTCGCAGTGCGAGGGCTGACGGCCTCCGGTTGCCGTACCCGAAACCTGCCCCTGGTGGGTGCGCCGTCGAATCCCGTTGCCACTCTGCGCTCGCCTGCCGAACTGCCCGGCTCGTTGGTCGCGCGCTACGGTGCGGAAGCGCCGAATGTGATCGCCGCCGCGAGCTGCGACCGGCCCACGGAGCCGGTGGCCGACGGGATCGACGTCATTCGCGCGGAATTCGAATACGCCGTGACACATGAGGGCGCGCTGACCGCCGACGACATCCTGGACCGTCGCACTCGCATCGGGTTGGTCGCAGCCGATCGCGACCGGGCTGTGGATGTGGCCGAGGAATTCGTGAATTCGGCGCGCTGATCAACCACCGCGGTGCGTATGCGCGCCGAATTCACCCGTTACAGCGGGATGTTCTTGTGGCGACCGCGACGCGCGGGTGCCTCGGCCAGTGCCTGCGTCAGCCTGCTGCGAGTGTGCGACGGATCGATCTTCTCGTCGACCACGCCGATCTCGATGGCCGAATCCACGCCACCGGCGATCCGCTCATGCTCGGCGGCTAGCTCCTCGTGCAGCGCCTCGCGCTCGTCATCCGAGGCTGCGGCCAGCTTCTTCTTGTGCAGGATGCCGACCGCGGCCTTGGCGCCCATCACCGCGACTTCGGCGTCGGGCCAAGCGAACACCTTGGTGGCGTTCAGCGACCGCGAGTTCATCGCGATGTAGGCACCGCCGTAGATCTTGCGGGTGACCAGCGTGACACGCGGCACCGAGGACTCGCCGAACGCGTGCAGCAGCTTCGCGCCGCGACGCACGACGCCGCCCCACTCCTGGTCCACACCGGGCAGGTAGCCGGGCACGTCGACGATCACGACGAGCGGGATGCCGAAGGCGTCGCACAGGCGCACGAAGCGTGCTGACTTCTCGGCACTTTCGGAATTCAGGCAGCCACCGAGCCGCAGCGGGTTGTTGGCGATCACACCAACCGTGCGCCCGGCCAACCGGCCCAGGCCCACGACAATGGACGGTGCCCACTTGCCCTGGAACTCCTCGAACGGCACCCCCTCGTCCAGCAGGGCCTCGACGAGCGGATGCACGTCATAGGCTCGGCGTGCGGACTCCGGCAGCAGCGCGTGCAGGTCGCTGTCGCCCGCCTCGGCCTTGGCGCGGTCGAAATGGCCCTGCTGGCAGAACAATCCGACCAGGCGACGGCCACGCTCATAAGCGTCGACCTCGTCGTCGGCGACGATGTGGCACACGCCGGACTTCTTGTGGTGGGCATCGGGCCCGCCGAGCGACACCATGTCGACGTCCTCACCGGTGACGCTGCGGACCACATCGGGACCGGTGACGAAAACCTTGCTGTCCGGCGCCATCACGATGACGTCAGTCAGTGCCGGGCCGTACGCTGCGCCGCCGGCAGCGAAGCCGACCACCACCGAGATCTGCGGGATGTACCCGGAGGCGCGGATCATGGCCTCGAAGACCAAACCGACTGCGTGCAGCGCCTTTACGCCTTCCGCCAAACGTGCGCCGCCCGAATGCCAGATCCCGACAATCGGGCTCTGTTCCTCGATGGCGGTGTCGTACGCGTTGACGATGTGTGCACAACCCTCCACACCCATGGCACCGCCCATGACGGTGCCGTCGGTGCAGAACGCGATCGTGCGCACGCCGTTGACGGTCCCGGCCGCGGCCAGCACGCCGGAGCGGTCCCGCTCGTGCAGCAACTCGACAGTGTTGTCGTCGAAGAACGTGCTCAGGCGCAACAACGGATCGCGTGGATCGAGCGATTCGCCTACGGCCTCTGGGGCCATGATGGTCATCAATCCTCCTGTAGCGCCGAGGTTTTCGGCGGGACGTCAGTACTTGCCGAACGCGAGCGCGACGTTGTGCCCACCGAATCCGAACGAGTTGTTGATCGCGTATTGATAGTTGCCGGGTCGCGGCGAGCCGGCGACCACATCGAGGTCGATCTCCGGATCGAGGTTCTTCAGGTTGAGCGTCGGCGGGATGACGCCGTTCTTCAACGCCAACACGGTGAGGATGGACTCGACGGCGCCGACTGCGCCGACCGAATGGCCCAGCGCCCCTTTCGGGGCGTAGACCGCGGCCCTGTGAGTGCCCAGGGCATTGTGTATGGCCTTGCCTTCGGCCACGTCACCCACGCTGGTGCCGGTGGCGTGCGCGTTGACGTGGTCGATGTCCACTGGGGACAGGCCCGCGAGCTGGATAGCCCGCGTCATCGCGTGGCCGGCCTGCTCACCGTTGGGATCGGGCGCCACGATGTGGAACCCGTCGGACGTGATGCTCGCGCCCATCAGCCGTGCGTGGATGGTGGCACCGCGAGCCTTGGCGTGTTCCTCTGTCTCGATCACCATCAACCCGGCGCCCTCACCGAAGACGAAACCGTTGCGGTCCTTGTCAAATGGGCGACAAGCTCCGGCGGGATCGTCGTTGGTGGTGGACAACACGATGCGCATCTGCGCGAAGCCGGCAATCGGCACCGCTTCGATCTTCGTTTCGACGCCACCACAGATCGCCACGTCGGCTTCGCCGAGCACGATCTGTCGCCACGCCTGCGCAATGCCTTCAGAACCCGAGGCGCAGGCCGAGATCGGCGTGCTGACCCCGGCTTTGGCCTTGCGCTCGAGCCCGACTGCGGCGGCGGCCGCGTTGGGCATGTACATCTGGACGGCAAGCGGTGACACCGCCCGAAGACCCTTCGAGCGCAGCGCTTCGTAGGCGTAGAGCAATTCCTCGGTCGAGCCCATGCCGGTGCCGATCGACACCATCAGTCGCCGCGGATCGACGTCCGGTGACCCGGCGTGATCCCACGCCCGTCTGCTCAGCACCGTGGACATCCGCTGCAGGTACGACAGCCGACGCAGTTCGACCCGCCCCAACTCCTCTTCGAAGTCCTCCAGCAGATGTCCACCGATACGGACCGGCAGGTTGTACTGCTCGACGAACGGATCGTCGAGCAGCCGAATGCCGCTTTGCCCATCCAGCAATCGTTGCCAGGTGGTGCCCGCGTCGGTCGCCAAAGCGGTCGTCATCGCAAAGCCGGTGACGACTACGTTGGGGAAGCCATTCCCCGTAGCCAACGCTGCCATTACTGCTCTGGGAGTTCCTTCCTAAACTCAGTAACGCCCAAACGCCAGGGCCACATTGTGGCCGCCGAAGCCGAACGAGTTGTTGATGGCGTACTGGTATTCGCCATATCGTGGCTCGCCCGCGACGACATCGAGATCGATCTCGGGATCTGGGGTCTCGTAATTCAGTGTCGGTGGGATCACGCCATCGCGCAGCGCGAGCACCGTCAGGATCGACTCCAGGGCACCGACCGCTCCGATGGAGTGGCCGAGCGCCGACTTCGGTGCGTAGACCGCCGCATGCTCCACCCCGGCAACGCGGATGGCGTTGGCCTCGGCGATATCGCCGATCGGAGTGGCCGTGGCGTGGGCGTTGACGTGCTGGATGTCTTTGGGAGACAACCCAGCCTGCTCCATCGCACGCTTCATCGCGTGACCGGCTCGCTCACCGTTCGGATCCGGCGCCACCATGTGATACGCGTCCGACGAGATGCCCGCACCCATCAACCGGGCCAGCGGCTTGGCGCCGCGCGCCTTGGCGTGCTCTTCGGTCTCGATGACCATGAGCGCGCCGGCCTCACCGAAGACGAACCCGTCGCGGTTCTTGTCGAACGGCCTGGAGGCGCCCGCCGGATCGTCGTTGTTGGTCGACATCGCGCGCATCATCGAGAACGCCGCGATCGGCAGCGCCTCGATACCGCCTTCGACGCCACCACATACGGCGATGTCGGCGTCACCCATGACGATCTGGCGCCATGCGTGGGCGATGCCCTCTGAACCCGACGAGCAGGCCGAGACCGGGGTGATGACCCCGGCGCGGGCGCCCAATTCCAGGCCGATGACGGCAGCAGCGCCGTTGGGCATGATCATCTGAACAGCCAGCGGGGACACCTTGCGGGGCCCGCCCTCGTTCATCGCGTCATACGTCTCGACGATCTTCTCGCCGCCACCCAGACCGGTGCCGACCACGACCGAGAAACGATCCGGGTCGACCTCGGGCTTGCCCGCGGACTCCCACAGCTGGTTGCCCAGGTACTTGGCCATGCGCTGGACGTACGACATCCGCCGCAGTTCCAGCCGTGTCATCAGCGGGTCAAGGGGCTCCTTGAGGTGCCCGCCGATGCGCACGGGCAGATCCCACTTGGTGACGAACTCGTCCTCGAGTACGTGGATGCCGCTCTCGCCTGCTAGCAGGCCCTTCCACGTGCTCTCGATGTCCGGTGCGATGGACGTCGTCGCAGTGACAGCGGTGACCACAACACTGGGGAAACCGCCGTTAGCAGTGGAAGGTTTGGTCACTTGTTGTCCGACATCTGTGCGCGGATGGCGGCAGCAGCCTCGGGGTTCTCTTCCTCGAGCTTCTGGATGTAGGCAACGACGTCGCCGACGGTGCGCAGGCCCGCGAGGTCCTCGTCGGGGATCTTCACGCCGTACTTGTCCTCGGTCTGCACGGCGATCTCAACCATCGACAGCGAGTCGATGTCCAGGTCGTCGACGAAGGACTTCTCCGGGGTGACCTCGGAGGGCTCGATACCGGTGACCTCTTCGATGATCTCGGCGATGCCGGCGATGATTTCGTCCTGGGTGGTTGCCACGGTGGCTCCTTCTAATTTGTTGTTACTGCCAACTGGTGTTGGTATGTGGTTGTTGCTTCCGACGGACCGGAAGCATTCCCTTTCAGAGCTCGGCGAGCCCGTCCAGGTCAGCGGGGGACTTGACGGCGTGCGTCGGTACCCCCCGAAGTTCGCGCTTGGCGATCCCCGCCAAGGCCCCGGCAGGCGGGAACTCGACGATCGCCGTCACAGGGCCTTCTGGTGTCTGACGCAGATACTCGGTGCATAGATCCCAACGCACCGGCTTGGTCATCTGATCGACCAACTTGGCCATCGCGTCCGCGGCCGAGGCAACTGCTTGACCATCGGCGTTCGACAAGAGCGTCGTTGTCGGCTCGGATGTTGTTACACCCTCGGCGGCGGCCGCGTACCCCTCGGCGGCGGTCGCCATGAAGTGTGTGTGGAACGCGCCTGCGGTCGCGAGCTTGCGCACCCGCGCCTTCTCCGGCGGATCCTCGGCGAGCTTGTCCAGGGCCGCGATGCTGCCCGCGGCCACGATCTGACCGGCGGCGTTGCGGTTGGCGGGCACCAGATCGAGCGCCTCGAGACGAGCCAGCACCTCGGCCTCGTCACCGCCGAGCACCGCTGCCATCCCGGTGGGCTCGAGTGCACAGGCCTTGGCCATCTCGGCGCCGCGGGTCGCGGCCAGCTTGACTGCGTCGTCCGCGGAGATCACGCCAGCGATCGCGTATGCCGCGATCTCACCGACCGAGTGGCCGGCGACGACGGTCTGCTTACCGTCCAGGACGCCACGCCGGGTCAGTTCCTCGTGGGCGAGCAGGGTGGCGGCCACGACCAGCGGCTGCGTGACGGCGGTATCGGTGATTTCCTCAGCGGTGGCGGTAGTTCCCAGCGTCGCGAGGTCCAGGCCGCTGATCGCCGACCACCCGGCGAGGCGGTCAGCGGCACCCGGCAGCTCGAGCCATGGGGCGAGCATGCCGGGAGTTTGAGAGCCCTGTCCGGGCGCAAGCAACGCAAGCACTCTCTAAGAGAACACTGTGAAACCTCATTTGCGCGGTGTAAGAGATTATGAACCTCGTCTTAAGTTTTTGTAGGTACTCCACAAAAGCGCATGTGATGCGACACCATCGATACCGGTCCGCGACCTTATTAGTACCCGTGATCTTGACCTAGGCCGACGGAGTGACCTCCGTCACCTGGCTAGGGGCAGTGTTTCGCGTGCTGGCTAGGTGCGTTTGCCGACTCAGTCGGCCCAGGCTGGACGCTACCCGCAGGACATAGGCGTCCCGCGGGACCGTTGGATCGCGCCCGGTGAAGTCCGCGATCCGTTTGAGCCGGTAGCGCACGGTATTTGGATGAACGAACAATTTGCGCGCGCATGCCTCGATGGCGCCGCCCGAGTCCAGATAAGCGTCGAGGGTCTCGCCCAGTGCCGGACCCGCGTCTGCCAGGGGCCGCATGACCTCAGCTTCCAGCGCGGCGACCGCGGAGATGTCGCCGAGCAGTGCGCGTTCGGGCAGTAGCTCGCGGGCGGCGACCGGTCGCGGTGCGCCGGTCCAGCCGGCGACGGCGTTCATGCCGGCGATCGCCTCGGTCGCGCTGCGATGCGCGGCCGCCAACGTGGTGGCGGTCGGGCCGATCACCACGGGGCCGTCGGCGAAGACCTTCATCAGGTCGGTGAGAAAGCGGTCGGTCGCGGACAGTCCGCCCGACACGATCGCGACCAGCCAGGTGCCATGCACGTCAGACAGCGCGGCCCGGCCGTGACGGCCGGCGACATCGTGCACGTCGTCTCCGGCGAGGTCGTTCCGGTCCGGATGTGGCAGACCGACGATCACGGTGGCCGGCGCGGTCGCGTCCCAGTTCAACGCCGCGGCCTGCGACTGCAACTCCGGTCCGGTGTCCCCGCGTACGACCGCGTCGATGACATTGGCCTCCATCCGGGTGTCCCACGCGCCGCGCGCTTCGGCCTGGTCGGCGTAGGCGGTGGCGGCGGCGAACGCGAGATCCCGGCTGTAGCGCAGGATTCCGGCCGTCAGCGCGGTCAACTGCTCGTCGGAGCGGGCCAGCAGCGGCACCACCTCCTCGCAGTACTCCATGGTGACGCGAACCATCTCGACCGACTGCCGTAGCGCGATCTTGCGCCGAAGATCCTGCGGGACGACCTCGAACGCCTGGGCGGTGTAGCTGACATTGCTCTGCGGATTGCGCATCCACTCGACGAAGTTGACCACCGCGGCCTGCACGACCAATTGCACGCTGGCCCGCTGCGAGGCCTCGAGTTCGGCGAAGAACGGCAGCCGTTGCTCGAGGGCGCGCACAGCCTCGGTGGCCAGCCGGCCCGAGTACTGCTTGAGCCGCCGCAGCACCACGTCCGGCACTGTTTCGAGCACCTCGACCGTGGACTTCGGCGGAACGTACCGATTGTCGGCCATTAATAAAGGCTACGCCACGATTCTGGAGGAATCCTCCAAGAAAGGCGGCCTAAGCCACTCCGGGATCCGACGTCTGTTCGGGCGCGGCCAAGACATCGTCGATCTGGTACTTGTTCGCCGCGTCGACGGCGACCGACTGATCGAGGTTGCCGTCCCGCGCCAGCCCCTCGAGCACCGCGACCGCAATCGACTCGGCATCGGTGTTGTAGTAGCGCCGAGCCGCCGGTCGGGTGTCGGAGAAGCCGAAGCCGTCGGTGCCCAGCGTGACGTAGGTGCCGGGCACCCACGGCCGGATCTGCTCGGGAACCGCGCGCATCCAGTCCGACACCGCGATGACCGGCCCGACCGCGTCGGCCAGGGCCGTCGTGACGAACGGCGTGCCGGCTTCCCGGTCCGGGTGGCGCAGCCGCTGCTTCTCGATCGCCACGCCGTCGCGATTGAGCTCATTCCAACTCGTCACCGACCACACATCGGCG
Organism: Mycobacteriaceae bacterium; assembly: GCA_019749805.1. Lineage (GTDB taxonomy): Bacteria > Actinomycetota > Actinomycetes > Mycobacteriales > Mycobacteriaceae > Mycobacterium. The sequence goes on from JAIEPH010000062.1 coordinate 108,550, forward strand.
GCGACGTCCCATTCGTCGGCCAACAGCTGCGCGGCGCGCAAAGCTTCGGGCATTGCGACACCGGACGCCAGGATCTGAGCGGTGTGCGACCTCTTCTCCGGCGCGGGGCGGTACCGGTAGATACCGCGCAGCAGCGCATCGACGTCGATCCCCTCCGGTTCGGCCGGCTGCACATACGGCTCGTTGTAGATCGTGATGTAGAAGTACACGTTCTCCGGGTCCTCGCCGTACATCCGCGCAAGGCCGCTCTCCACGATGTAGGCGATTTCGTAGGCGAACGCCGGGTCGTAGGCCACCACTGCCGGATTGGACGACGCCAGCAGCAAGGAATGCCCGTCGGCGTGCTGCAGGCCCTCGCCGACCAGCGTGGTGCGGCCCGCGGTGGCGCCGAGCACGAACCCGCGCGCCATCTGGTCGGCGGCGGCCCAGAAACTGTCGCCGGTGCGCTGGAAGCCGAACATCGAATAGAAGATGTACAGCGGGATCATCGGCTCGTTGTGCGTCGCGTACGAGGTTCCCACCGCGGTGAACGACGCCGTCGAACCCGCCTCGTTGATGCCCTCGTGCAGGATCTGGCCGATTTCACTTTCCTTGTACGCCAACATCAATTCGGCGTCCACGGCCGTGTACAGCTGCCCGTTGCGGTTGTAGATCTTCAGGCTCGGGAACCACGAGTCCATGCCGAAGGTGCGTGCCTCGTCGGGAATGATGGGAACGATGCGCTTCCCGATCTCCTTGTCGCGCAACAGTTCCTTGAACGTCCGCACGGTCGCCATGGTGGTGGCGACCTCCTGGTTGCCCGAGCCCTTCTTCAGCGCCTTGTAGGTGTCGCGCGGAGGAAGGGGCAGGACCTTGGCGTGGGTGCGTCGCTCGGGCAGGAAGCCGCCCAATGCCCGCCGCCGCTCCAGCATGTAGCGGATCTCGGGCGCCTCCGGGCCGGGGTGGTAGTACGGCGGGAGGTAGGGATTCTCTTCGAGCTGTTCGTCGCTGACCGGAATGCGTTGTGCGTCACGGAAATACTTGAGGTCGGCCAGCGCGAGCTTCTTCATTTGGTGTGTGGCGTTGCGGCCCTGGAAGTGCGCGCCCAGCGAGTAACCCTTGATGGTCTTGGCCAGGATGACGGTCGGCTGGCCCTTGTGATCCATCGCTGCGCGATAGGCGGCGTACACCTTGCGGTAGTCGTGGCCGCCGCGCTTGAGGTTCCAGATCTCGGCGTCCGACATCTTCTCGACGAGCTGCTTGGTGCGCGGGTCGCGGCCGAAGAAGTGGTCGCGAACGTAGGCGCCGTCGTTGGCCTTGTAGGTCTGGTAGTCACCGTCGGGCGTGGTGTTCATCAGGTTCACCAGCGCGCCGTCGCGGTC
>JAIEPH010000011.1 GCA_019749805.1 Mycobacteriaceae bacterium
AGGACAGCCAGTCGGCGTCAATCGAAGTCAGAGTCAGACTGCCACCGAGGGCGACGCCCTTCCATGCTCTCTGTCGACATCGCAGCCATAGGCGGGGTGGTCGCAGCCCGGGAACCGGCACGTCATATCCCGACACCGCACAAACGTCGCGAGGACAGCACTGGGGAGGTAGCGCGGTTCGGGGGGCGTGTTACCGGGATGGCGGATCGGGACGATCTTCGCCGACCGGGCCACCTTGGCGGCCAACAAGGGGGCGGGCAGCATCCCGCCACCCAGCAGCACCGCGGGCGGGGTGACGGCGATGACCTCGGGTTCGGGGGGACGTGGGGCCAGCAGTTCACGCCAGGTCATCTCCTGCCATGGTTTGCGATCCGGATCACGGGGTTGTTCACCGTCCAACTTGGCGGGGGTGTCATCGGTCAACGACTCCTCATGCGCGATGACATGCACCACGACCGCGCTGGCTTGGGCGTCTTTTGCCTCGCAGCCGGGGTCCTCACACGCGCAGACCAGTCTGTCGGCGCGGTGAGCTAATGCCCCCAAGGCCGCGGCGCGGCGCTGGTCCAACGTGCGGGGGTCCTTGTCACACACCGTGCGTGCGATCGCGTCCAACCGTTGGTCGAGGGCCTGGGCGTCGGTGACGATCAGCCGACCCTCGATGAACACCACCCCTGATCCATCCTGCGGGTCGTGGATATCGACATGGCAGTTGCGGGCGGAGTATTCGGTGCGCCGCACCGCCGCGGGGTCATAGCGATCGACCCAGTAGTCGATCTCGGTCTCGGTCTTGTGCGCCGAGAGCGATCCCCAGTCTTCGACCGCGGCGGCGATCTCGGTGTCGACTTTGGCCATCACGTCGGGATCGCTGATCAGCCGGGTGCGGGCCACGATCGCCGACACCAGCCGGTAGTTGATCGCCCCGGCGGCGAACACCTCACCCACCCGCGGTAGCCGCTGGTGTAGGGCGTCGGCGATCAGCAGTTGATGCGAGGCCACCCCCAGCGACACGTTCTGCGCGGCGGCCACCGACGCCGCGACCGCACCCCAGTTGTCCAGACACCACTGCTCACGCTCATCAGACCCATCGGCGGCCCACATCCGTTCGAGCTCCTCGGCGGTGGCGAACAGACGACGCGCGCAGGCGGCGTTCTCCAGCCGCGCCCACGCCCCGATCGCCGCGACACCCCGGCTGAGGTGCGCCTGCTCCACCAACGAATCGAACATAGGTTCGACACTAGCCGCGGTCGCGGCGCGAAACCAGCAGCTCAACCCCAACCTGTGGATAAAACCGCCATTGGGGATAAGTTGCTTGCAGTGAGTCAAAGGGTTGCGGAATCCGCGCGGCCGCCTGTTCGGTGGACCGACAAGACACGGAGGGACGCTGCGTGACCGAGCCGAGACGAGACAACCTGCTGGTCGTGCACTGGCACGATCTGGGCCGCTATCTCGGCGTCTACGGGCACCACGACGTCTCCAGCCCCCGGCTCGACCAACTCGCCGCCGAGGGCATTCTGCTGACCCACGCGCACGCCACTGCTCCGCTGTGCTCTCCATCGCGCGGCTCGCTCTTCACCGGCCGATACCCGCAGAGCAACGGCTTGGTTGGCCTCGCTCACCACGGCTGGGAGTATCGGACGGGCATCCGCACACTCCCCCACCTGCTGTCCGAAGCCGGTTGGTACACCGCACTATTCGGCATGCAACACGAGACGTCACATCCTCCGCGACTCGGTTTCGACGAATTCGACGTATCGAACTCGTACTGCGAATACGTCGTCGAACAGGCCACGCACTGGCTCACCGACCCACCCGCTCAGCCATTCCTTCTCACCGCAGGTTTCTTCGAGACGCACCGCCCATACCCGCGCGAACGGTACGAACCGTCCGACGCGTCTACCGTCACCGTGCCCGATTACCTGCCCGACACACCTGACATCCGGCAGGACCTCGCCGAGTTCTACGGCTCGATCACCGTCGCCGACGCCGCCGTCGGCCGACTGTTGGACACCCTCGCGGAGACCGGACTCGACCGCACCACCTGGGTGGTGTTCATGACCGACCACGGACCTGCGCTCCCCCGCGCCAAGTCCACTCTGTACGAGGCGGGCACCGGGATCGCGATGATCGTGCGGCCGCCACGCGACGCGGCGATCGGCCCACGGGTCTACGACGAATTGTTCAGCGGCGTCGATCTGGTGCCAACGCTGCTCGGTCTGCTCGGCGTCGACATCTCGGCCGACGTCGAGGGAATCTCGCACGCCGACAACCTGCGTCATGCACAGACGGCCCCCGTGCGCACCGAGGTCTACACCACCAAGACTTACCACGATTCTTTCGACCCGATCCGCGCCGTCCGCACCAAGGAATACAGCTACATCGAGAACTACGCGGCACGCCCGCTGCTCGATCTGCCGTGGGACATCGCCGAAAGCGCGCCGGGACAGACGGTTGCGCCGCTGACCCAGTCGCCGCGCCCTGCGCGCGAACTCTACGACCTGCAGGATGATCCCACCGAAGCCCGCAACCTGCTCGGGCCCGACGCCTCCGACAAAGCAGAGGCCATCGCGAACGACCTTGCGCTGCTGCTCAACGACTGGCGCGACAAGACCAATGACGTCATCCCGTCGGAGTTCGCGGGTACCCGAATCGCGCAGCGCTACACCGAAACCTATTTGCGAATTCACGGCCCGTCGGTGATCAGCCGCTCCGCCATCGCATCCCAACGAGGTATCGAGGAGGAAGAGAGCTCCGCACAATAGTTTTCGTCACTGCGATTCTTAAAGCCTTGCTGTGCAAAGCAATTCGTATGCGGTTAGGCTCACGTGTATGTCGTCCCATCCAACGGCCTACCTGGTGCTCGCGTCGCAACGCAGCGGCAGCACGCTGTTGGTCGAATCGCTACGGACGACCGGTGTAGCGGGAGAGCCGCAGGAGTTCTTTCAGTACCTGCCCACCACGAGCATGTCGCCGCAACCACGCCAGTGGTTCGCCGATGTGGAGGACGAGTCGATTCTTCGCCTGCTCGATCCGCTGGAAGAGGGCAAGCCGGATCTGGCGCCGCCCGAGATCTGGCGTGACTACATCCAAACTGTCGGCCGCACACCGAACGGGATCTGGGGCGGCAAGTTGATGTGGAATCAGACACCGCTGCTGCTGCAACGCGCGGCGGGCCTGCCGGACCGTGAGGGCGACGGCCTACTCGCGTCGATTCGCGCAGTCGTCGGCAGTGACCCGGTTCTGGTGTACGTCCACCGCCCCGATGTTGTCTCCCAGGCCGTTTCGTTCTGGCGCGCCCTACAGACCCGCGTCTGGCGCGGACGCCCCGATCCACGACGCGACTCCCGCGCCGAGTACCACGCCGGAGCGATCGCCCACGTCGTCACGATGCTGCGGGAACAGGACAAGGGCTGGCGCGGCTGGTTCGACGAGGATGGCGTCACGCCAATCGAGGTGGCGTATCCGGTGTTGTGGCGAAACCTCACCCAGATCGTCGGCGACATCCTCGAGGCGCTGGGGCAGGATCGCCGACTGGCGCCAGCGCCGGTGCTGGAGCGCCAGGCCGACCAACGCTCCGACGTGTGGGTGGACCGCTACCGCGCCGACGCGGAGCGCGACGGGCTACCGACCTGACGCTTACTTCACCTGTGCGACAGCAAATACCCGGCGGAACGGGAAGAATGTCGTGCCGTCCGGTCGCATCGGGTAGGCCTCGTCGAGCATTGGGATCAGCTCCTCGCGGAACTGCTGCCACTGTGGCTCGTCGAGCCGGCTCTTCACCGGCGTCAGCGCTGTTCCGGTGATCCACTGCAGCACCGGATTCTCGCCGCTGAGCTCGTGGACATAGACCGTCTCCCACGCGTCGACCCGACAACCTGCGTCGGTGAGCAGCGAGGCATATCCCGCCGCGTCGTCGACCTGTCCCTCGCGGAACGGGAAGTCCCGCAACGACTCCGACCACCGGCTACGACGCGCGAGCGTGCGTACGGCCTCATGCGACGGGGCGTTGAAGTTGCCGGGGACCTGCATCGCGATCCAGGCTCCGGCCGGCAGCTGACCGGCCCATCGGACCAATAGCTCAGCGTGGTCGGGCACCCAATGCAGCACCGCATTGGTCAGCACGACGTCGGTGTCCGGTTGCGGCACCCAATCGGCCACATCGCCCACCTCGGCATCGACACCGCGTTCACGCGCCGCCTGCACCATTTCCGGAGAACTGTCCCAAGCCTCGATGGTGGCGCCAGGCCACCGTTGCGCCAGGCTGACGGTGAGGTTTCCCGGACCGCATCCGAGGTCGACGACCCGCCGCGGCGATTCGGCCGCAACCCGTGACATCAAGTCGAAGAACGGCCTGCTGCGGTGGTCGGCGAAGGTCAGATAGACGTCGGGATTCCACATGGGGCCAGTCTCGCACTCGGGTTACGATGCGGACGTGACCACTTCGGACACCACCCCGGTGGATCCGCCCATTCCCGTTCCCGACGTCCCCGGGGCCGACGCGACCGTCCAAGGACTCCCGCGTCGCGCCGATCTCACACTGCGCCAGCGACTCATCGTTGACTCGTCCGCAGTGGCCGACATCGCCCTGCGCACTGCCATCGCCTCGTTGCTCGCGACGACGATGTTGCCGACGCTCGTCGGTGGGCTGCGCGGCAGCCGAGCGCGGGCCGAACAAGATCAATTGAGGTTCTACGCCGAACTGGCTTCGGCGCAAGACCCCACGTTGTCCTTTCCCGCGCCGACGGAGGTGCCGCGGGTCGCGTCACGCCCAGCCGGTCCGATCGCCGAGTGGATCGCCAAGGGCAACGTGCACAACATCCGTTTCGACAGCAGCTTCGAAGCCGTCAATCCGGCGTTGCGGGAACAGTGCCGAGGCTTCACACGCAACAACGTGGTGCACGCCCAACACTGGCGCCACGACGACGGACCCCACCCGACACTGTGCGTGATTCACGGCTTCATGGGTTCGCCGTATCTGTTCAACGGACTGTTCTTCTCGCTGCCGTGGTTCTACCGGTCCGGCTACGACGTCCTGTTGTACACGATGCCATTCCACGGCAGCCGTGCCGAAAAGGGCTCGCCGTTCAGCGGTTACGGTTTCTTCGCGAACGGCTTCTCCGGCTTCGCAGAAGCCATGGCACAGGCCGTGCACGACTTCAGGTCAATCATCGACTACCTGGAGTTCACCGGCGTCGACCGCATCGGCCTGACCGGAATGTCGTTGGGCGGCTATACCTCTGCGCTGATCGCCGGCGTCGACGACCGGATCCAGGCGGTCATTCCGAACGTCCCAGTCGTGGCGCCCGACCAAACCGTCGACGACTGGTTCCCCGCCAACAAGGTCGTCCGACTGCGAAGCCTGCTGTCGAACACCGACACGGCGCTCACCAAGGCCGCGGCACGTTTCTCGTCGCCACTGAACTACGAGCCTCTGGTTCCCAAGGACCGGCGGCTGATCATCACCGGTCTCGGTGATCGGTTGGCGCCCCCGGAGCAGGCCGAAATGCTATGGGAGCACTGGGATCGTTGCGCGTTTCACTGGTTCCCCGGCAACCACATCCTGCACGTCAGCCAGCCTGACTACCTACGCAGGATGACCCGCTTCATGCGCGATTTCATGTTCGACTGACCAACGGCCGCCCACCATCCATCCGGCCGGCTCGAGCAGTCCCTGCGGCAGAGGGCTGCTCGGGATGTCGAGGCGTTCCGCCGACCCCGGCGCCAACGCGGTGAGCAACAGTCCCTGAATACCGCGTTGAGCCGTGAGACCGCTGAGGGGTGTACCGCGAACCGGTTCGGCGGTCCGGATGGCGCACAGCGCTCGCACTGTGGGTTGTGCTGAAGTACCACCGAATTCGACTGATGTCCAAGTGTCCGTCGGCTGCGACCACAACTCGGCGAGCCGATCGGGGAGGTCGTCGTCGACCGGGATTCCATACGCCGAAACGAATCCGCTGTTTTCCCGGACTCCGCGCCACCTCTCGCGGCCGCCACCGGTCAGCGGCGTGGGCGCACCGTCGACGATGACCGCCAGCAGACCATCCTCGCGGAGGTGATCGGCGAGTCGGCGACCGACGATCTGGGCCGTGTCCGACAGGGGGAGGTCGGCGGAACGGGCCTTGAGCGCCGCCAGGTTGTCGACCGCGCGCAGCGTCATGCTGATCCAGGTCGTACGGACGCCATCCTCGTCGCGGTTAGTCACCCGGACCTTGTCGCAACGGATGCCGAAACGTTCGACGTACCCGGCCACCGTCGGCAGCGACAGGCCCATCCCGGCCGGATCGTCGACGTGCAATACAACGGTGGCTTCGCCGGCTGCCGTTGGCTTCGGCTTGGAGTGGTTGCGCCGCCATATCGCGAAGATACGGCCGATCATCTCTGTCGCGAACAGTCCACGCCACCAGGCGAATGCGAACAGCGTGACGCCGATAGCGACGCCGAGGATCCACCAGTCGGTGTCGGACTCCCACGGGTAGGCCATGGCCGCGGGAACGATGAGAAGTAGCGCGAGCGCGATTCGGATGGTCACTTTGTCTCCGTCTTTCGTCTTTGGGCGGCGATCCCCGCGGTGACGGCGGCGACCAGCGCCAGCACACCGGTGCCGACGAACGCGACCGTGCGCGGCGTGCTCTCCGGTGGTGCCGGTTGCGGCGGGGCCGCTATGGGTTTGGGTTGGGGTTCGCCGGCGACGTCGCTCGCGGCGCTGACGTCCCACGTCAACGACGCGACGGCATCGACGAGCCCGGCGCCGGTCAGGTTGGACGGCGCGCGAGCCGCCCCCTGCGCCCCCGCGGTCAGTCGTTCGACCACCTGGCCGGCGGTCAACTCCGGAAATCGGCTGCGCACCAACGCCGCAACGCCAGAGACATACGCCGCGGCGAAGCTTGCGCTGTTGAGGGGGAAAAGCTCACCCTGGTCGCTGGGCAACGCATTGGCGAGCCCGCCGCCGTCGGCGTTTCCGACCGAAGTGATGTTCTCGCCCGGCGCCGCGATTCCGACCCACGGGCCGGCCATGGTGAAATTCGAGGCCGTGCCGGAGGAATTCAATGAGCCGACGGACAGGACGTACTGCTGCCACCACGACGGGATCGAGATCTCGGTAACGCCTGCCCAGTTTCTCGGGTCCTCGGGGCGGCCGGGATCCGACAGCGGATTCGACGGGCACGCCGAACCGGGATTCAATCCGGCCTTGTTGTTTCCGGTCGCCGCGATGATGACGGCGTCCTTGTCGACCGCGGCGTAGCGCAACGCGGCGCCGAGCTCGGTCTGATCGACGGTCTTGTTGGCGGGCAAACACGTCACCGCGGAGATGTTGATGACGCGGGCACCGAGATCGGCTGCGCGAACGACGGCCCGGGCGAGTGTTGCGACGTCGAGCGCCACCCGTGCGGTCACGGGGTCCTCCCCGGAGTCACGGGGTGCGTATCGCGCCGACGTCGACCGGATCGACAGGATCCGTGCGCCAGGTGCAACTCCCGAGAAACCGTCGTCACCCGGTTGTCCGGCGATGAGGCCGGCCACCAGCGTTCCGTGTCCGTCGCAGTCCACCAGACCGTCGGTGGTTTCGACGAAGTCGCCACCCGGGTCGACGTTCGGCAGGCGTGGTCCGGGCCGCACGCCGGTGTCGAGTACCGCCACGAGTTGTCCGTCGCCGCGGCTGTACTTCCACGCCCCGGAAAGGTTGAGCATCGACGAGTTCTGATTCGCCGCAACGGGATCGCTGCCCGGCAGCACACCGGTCGCGACGCACGGGTTGCGCTGCGCCATCGGCTGTACTGGACCCGGCGCCCCCGAAGGCGGTACCGCGCCGGCGTCCAGTTCGGGTGGCGTGATCGCCCCTGCCGCAGGACAACTCACCGTCATGACGGCAAGCATCGCCGTCGCGGCCGCAAGCGCACTACGCAGCATCGCGGACGTCACCGATTCAGAACCCAGGCGAACAGTCCGACCAGGTACGCCAGCACCGGAATCAGCGACGCGTCGACACCGGAGGCGAGGAAACCGACCAGACGGCGCATCGGCAACGAATAGGTGTCCGGCGATGCGACCCGCGGGACGAGCGCCGCGAACACGAACACGGCCGTCAGACCCGCCAGTGCCGCCAGCGTCCACCAGGCCGCGGTATAGCGGTCCTCGGCGGCGAACCAGACGAGGAACAGGGAACCCATCAGGAACGGCTGGGCGAGCAGCCACGCCTTGCACGGTGCGGAGTCCCACACCCGGGCGCGCAACACCGCGCCGAGCGCGACCGCACCCACGACGTACCACGCCCAGTACGAAACTCCGGTCGGGCCGGCAATCAGCCAGGTTCCCACGGTTCCAAGCACCACACCGCCTGCAATGAAACCGGTTTGGTGCGAATCGGTCACGCGCACCCGACGCGGGAGGTCTTCAAGCACTTTGAGCGAGGGCGGCGGCGGCGTCGGGTCACCCGGCGCGGGGATCACCGGAGCAGGCAGGCGCGACCACGTCGCGGAGAGTTGCGGGGCCTGCACGGTGACCGCGAGGGCCAGCACGATCAGGATCGAGGCGATGACGACGGTGTCCAGGTGCCAGATCGTCGCAGCACCGGCGGTGAGGACGGCGGCGACACCCACCACGGTCACCGCGGTGAAGACCGCGATGGCGCGCTCTGCGACGGTGATGCTGACGATCGCCCATGCCGTCACGCCGGCCGCGGCAAGCAGCACCTGCGCCGCGCCGGTCTCTCCGGGTACGGAAAGCCCGAGTGCCGCGGCGATCGGGACCAGCGCCGTGATCGACAGCGCGGTGGCTAGTTTCGGCGCGCGTCCCCACGCGAGCATCGTGACGAGCACGGAGAGCACCGCGACGCCGCACGCCGCGATGAGCCCGGCGTAGCCACCGACTGACACCCGGTGTGCGGTGGCGAACACCGTTGCGGTCAGGATGAGTGCGATCAGGGCCAGTGTCGCGCCCCGCTGAATATGACTTGCACTCCAAGGCTTTTCCCGTGCGGCGGAAAAGATGACCGCGGCGTCGCCGATGTCCTCCACGATCCGCGGCGCGGGTGGCCCGGCCGGTACCGGTTGCAGCGCCAGCAGATCGCCGTCGACGACGCCGACGGTGTTCAGTGTGGCGTCGAGGCTGAACGGCGCACCACCGATCGGCGCGAGCGAAAGCTGCACCGAGTCAGAAGAGTCGGCGTCATCCGTCGCCATCGCCATTCGCCTCACGGCGGGCAGGATCTCGCGCAGCGGAAGCGCTGTCGGCAGCGCCATGTCGGTGACTCGACCGCCGCCCGCAGAGTCCGGGCCGCCCGAGGCGAGCACGGCGACGCGAACGATGGGCATCACCGCCGAAGAGTTGGTGCCGATCAACTGACTGTCTGACGCCATTGCTGGTGTTCCGTTCTCTGGTCCGAGTCGAAGTCTCGGGTCAACTGCTGGTTGGGGAACCACGGCCCGTCGGGCAGCGTGGAAGTGAGCCGCTCTATCGCGGCGGCGATGGCCAGCGGTGTGCCGGGGGTGAAGGTCGAAATCCATTCCCCATCGAAGGCTTTCGATGGGGAGACGAGGACACGTCCTTCTCGGGTGTCGACGATGCTGACGCCGACATTCGTGCTGGTCCGATGGCCGTCGCGGTGGTCACCGGCGACGATCTCCACATAGCTGCGGTCCGGCGCGTACGCCGCCGTCACGACTGCGCGCGCTGTCGCCGGGATGCCGAGGAACTCGATGACGTCATCGAGCGCGGCGCCGTCGCGCAGCTGCTCGTCGGCGCGCGCCCCGGTCCGTGCGGGAATGGTGAACTCCTCGAATTTCGCCGGCGGCCGTCCCGACAGCCCGGCGGTCAGGACGGGCACCAGTGCCTGCGGATGGTCGATGTTCAAGGCGGTCAGCGTGATCAGGCCGCCGCCACGCAACGCGACGGTGTGCTGATCGGTCTGTTCGACGCGACGTGCGACGTGGCCGCGCAGCATGTTTCCGGATCCGCGAACGAATCTGAGGTCGATCCAGCGCCGGGGCCGGCACGTCGTCGTGACCCATTGGCGAACACCGGGATCGACGACGCCATCCCCGGTCATCACCCCCAGTGCCGCCAGCTCCGCGGAGAGCCTGGCCGTGACCGCCGCGCGCTGCGCGTGATCGCTGTAGGGCGGTGTGATGGCGAGAACCCAGGGAAAGCTCCCTGCGCCCAACGCATCAGCGACAAACCAGGCCTGCTCCGCGGTCAGCTCGACTGCGTTAGCGGTCAACGAACCTCAGCCACCCCACTTGGCGCCTTCGGCCGCGTCGCGGGCGCTCATCGACATGGTGTTCGTCTCGTGGGTGGCGGCCATCGCGCGGTAAGCCCGCACGAGCTCCTCGAGGCTGATGTTCCATTGCGCCTGCCACGCCTGGTAGGTCATGCCGGTATCACCCTGCCACGCGCTCGCCAGCGCCGCCTGCTCGGCGGCGATGTCTGCGCCGACACCGTGCATCGCACCGGCATAGCCGGCCATCTCGCCCGCGTGCCCGAGCATCGCCGGGTAGTTGTACATGATCTGCGACATCAGGTTCTCCTCTCGTCAGTTCGGGAAGTTCAGATCTCAAATTCCGGTGTAGGTGCTAGCCGCTGCGGCGTCCTCGGCAACGTATGTGCCTGCGGCGTCGCCGAGATTGATCTGCGCGATGTCGAGCAGCGAGTTGATCTTGGCGGACACTTCGATGAAGCGGGCGTGCGCGGCCTGGAAGGCAGCGGACGATTCGCCCATGTGGAAGGCCTGCGCCGACTGCGCTGACTGCTCGGCCTGGGCCATGGTGCTGCGCATCAGCGCAGCCTTGGCGGCGAACGCGGCCTCTGAGGAGACCAGCTGCGGGATGTGAGCGTCCAACATGCTCATGGCTTTTCCTTTCGATTCTTAGCTCTGTCGTGGGCGGATTCGGTCGGACAGTCTGCTCAGTTGCGCGTTCCCCCCTCTTGGTCCCAGTCGCCGGGCAACATGGGTTCTGTGGGACCGCCGCCGAACGAATCGCCGGCGAGCTCGGTGAGACCAGTGGCCTGCTCCGTCTCCGACTTCGTTGCGGCACCGGTGAAACCGACTGTCCCAGCACCGCGTTCGGACGCGCGCATGCGCGTCCGCGGTTCCGGCTGGGTGACCTCGGCTTCGGGTTCGTAGTCCATGTAGGCGTCGGCGTACTGGCGCTGGTGGATCGGCTGCGGGCGCTTACGGCGGGCCTTGCGTTTTGCCAGCGACGACGCTGCCGCCGCGGCCGCGGCAGATGCCGCGATGTCGGATGCGGGTGCTTGGGCTCCGATGCCGTCCCGGAACGTCGGGGAGACACCGCCGTCCGGGCCTGCTCCGGGAATCACGTACGGCAGCGCCGCGCCGACACCCGGTGCGGGCGCGGCGCCCGCGGGCGCGGACCCGGCGCTGACCGACGGTGACGGCGCGGCAGTTCCAGTGGGCACAGTCGGCGCCACCGATGTCATCGGCGGCAGGCTCTCCGCCCGCGCCACGGGAGCACGTGCGGGGGCCGGCGCGGGCGCGGGGGCAGGGGCGGGCGCGGGAACCGCTTGTGGCGGGTTCAGATACTGGTAGATGAACCCGATCATGATCGGGAGCAATATCGGAGCGGCGAAGATCATCGACCAGGTGGTCCATCCGAGTGGCTGGGTGATCGCCTGGTATGCGATGAACAAGAGCAGCACCCCCGACGACGGATTGCCGAGCCACCCGAGGAAGCTGTTCAGGAAGTCGCTCAGGAAGTCGAAGATGGCGCGAAAGAAGTTGCGCACGAAGTTCAGGATCGACTCGAAAAAGTCCTCGAAGAACTTGGCGATCTGCTGCAGCAGATCCGAGATGGAGTCCGCGACGTTCAGCGCCGCACCGGAATCGGCGGCCGTCACCATCGCTGCGGACTGCTGCGCGTCTGCTGCCGCCGAACCCGCTTCTCCGACACCGGGAGTCAGCAGGAACGGCGCGGGCATGGTCGTCGGCGCGGCGGCCACCGCGGCACCTGACACCGCCTGATACGTACTCATGGTCGTGGCGGCCTGAATCCACATCCGCACGTAGTCGGCTTCGTTCAGCGCGATGGGAATCGTGTTGACCCCCAGAAAGTTCGTGCCAACCAGTATTCCGTGTACGGCATGGTTGAGCGCCAGCTCGGCCAGCGTCGGCATCGTCGCGAGCGCCACGCTGTAGGCGGCGGCCGCCGTCTCGTGCTGGGCTGCGGTCGCCGTGCTGTTGGCACTCGCCTGCGCCAGCCACGCCAGGTACGGGGTATGTGCGGCGACGTACTGCTCGGCGCTCGGGCCCTCCCAGGCGCCGCCCTGGACCCCGCCCAGCACGCCGGTCAACTCCGCTGCGGCCGAGGCATATTCGGCGGCCAACGACTGCCAAGCCCCCGCGGCAGCCAGCATCGGGCCCGGGCCGGGGCCTGCGCTGAGCATCGCGGAATGCACCTCCGGCGGGAGAGCCATCCAGATGGGGGCGGTCATGTTCAGCTACCGGCAACCAGGTAGGACGAAGCGGCCATCGCGTCACCGGTGAGATAGCTGGCACCGGACTCGCCGACCCCGACGCCGGAACGTCCGAGTTCCTCGACGCCGAGCGCGGCCATCGTGTTGTGCTGCACGCCGTGCGCGCTCATGCCCGCCGCGGTCTGCAGCGAAACGGCATCGACGGCCGGCGGCAGGACGGCAGTGATGAGGGGCGCGGCCGCGGCGTGAGCGGCGGCCAGTCGGGCGGTCAGTGCCTCGACCGCGGCGCTCGCCGCGACAAGGCCCTCGGGAACGACGCGCAGAGTCATCAGTTGAACTCCCTTCCTCTGTTTCCGTTGCTGCCTGTACTGCCTTGGACTGCGTCTGCGAGTGGATTGACGAGCTGCAGGAACGTCGGAGCGTCGCCGTCGTCGAGCAACATGGCGCGACCTGCGGGCAACCTGCGGAACCGGTGTCCCCTGATCTTGCCGCTGTCCTGCGGGTTGCCGGACAGCATGACGATGGCGGCTTGCAGCTCGTTAAGACGCCGCAGCAGCGGAGCAGTCATCAATGCGTGCGCCGACCCCGTTGCTCGCGCAGTGACGATGACACGCAGCCCCAGCTCGCTCGCCTGCGACAGCAACCCGATGATGCCGGTCCAGGGACGTTGGCCGACGAACGGCCCGCTGACCGCGGGAGCGTCCGGGATCTGGTCGACGTCGTCGACGATCAGATAGTGGGTGTGGCCGTCCGCACCTGACTGGTAGGACCACCTGCTCAACTCTTGCGGGCTCAGCCCCGCCGGCGGTCGACGCTTCTCCAAGAGTGCCGAGAGCCCCAGCATCGCGGGCGTGATCCGGTCGATGTTCGGGGTGTACTCGTTGTCGGGGAACAACGGTTCCTCGACGAGGTGCAGACGGCGGTCGACCACCGTGAACGCCACGCGGTCCGGCGTCGAGTTCTCGCGGATGGTGCGAATCACATGGCGCAGCAACGTCGTTTTGCCCGATTTGGAGTCGCCGAACACCATGAGCAACGGGTTGTCCGAGAAGCTCAATGACACCGCGGCGAGATCCTCTTCGCGCTGGCCCACGACCACCCGCTCCGGCGCCGGATACAGCGGCGCCACCGCGGCCGGGGTCAGTTCCAGCGGCAGTAGCCGCACCGGCGGTGCCGCGACACCCGGGTACCGCGCGTTGATGACCGCGATATCGCGCAGCGAGGGCTCTGCGACGAGGAAGTGCTCGGCCGCCATCGTCAGGCCGCGGCCCGGCTGGTCGGCGGGCACGGCTTCGGCGGGCCTGCGCAGCGCCCCGGTGATCCGCACATTGCTGTCACGCGCATCCGCGAGCTTGAGCTCGAGCCGCAGCCCGAGCCCGTCTCGCATCGCCAACGGCACCTCGAGCCAGTTCGGCGTGGTGATGATGACGTGGATGCCGTAGGACATACCGGTGTTGATAAGCTCGGTGACCTTGGCCAGCAACGGGTTTCGGGTGTTGAACGTGTCGGTGTTGTCACGGCTGAACGCGTACAGGTTGTCGATGACAAGAAACACCTCGCCGTACTCGTCCCGTGCGCCGCCGTTGCCGGAGTGGCCACGAGCTTGCCGTGCCCGCAGCAGCTGTTCGAGTTCACCGAACGTTCGCCGGATGCGTTCGGGTTCCAATGGCGATGCGACGCTGCCGACGTGGGCGAGGTCTTCCAGCTCGCGCAGTTGACCGCCGCCGTAGTCCAGGCAATAGAACGTGACGTCGCGGGGGGAGTGCAGCGCGGCGGCCGACAGGATGAACGTCTGCAGCGCCGTCGTCTTGCCCGACCTCGGGCCGCCGTGAATCAGCACGTTGGCGGCGGCCGACGTCGCGTCGAAGATCAGCGGGTCACGCCGCATCGCGAACGGTCGGTCGATTTCGCCCAGCGGCCAACGCCATTCACGCTCGGACACGTCCCCACGGGCGAGCAGCTCGTCCAGCGGTATCGGCTCGTCCAGCGGGGGCAGCCACAACCGCGGCGCCTTGGGGCCGTAGTGCGACAGTTGGTCGCCGATCGTGGCGACGAGCTTACGTGGCGGACGGTCCTCGTGCGCGGCGGGTTCGACGACCGTCACCGTATCCGCGGGCGCCTCCACGTGGCCGGCGGTGAACAGCTGCGGTACCGGAAGCGATTGCACGACAACCGACTTCTCAACCCGGGGCGGATCGTAGATGCCGTCGACATAGGTGCTGCGGAACTTGACGGGCATGGCGCCGGGCGTCGGCACCAGGTAACCCTCACCCTTGTGATCCGGCCCCGCCTCGATGTGGAATGCGTCCTCGACGCCGATGATCTGGCGGCTGACGGCCGGGCTCGCCACCTTGAGTCCGATGCGGTACGAGGTGTTCTTGTCTATGTCCTTGATGCGACCGACGTCGAGGGTCTGCGATGCGAACAGAATGTGGATGCGGAATGAACGGCCCTTGCGAGCAACGTAGTCGAAGAGCTCGGCGTACTCGGGATGATCGGACAGCATCAGCGAGAACTCATCGGCTACGACGAGCAGCGTCGGCATCGCCGGTAGATCGTGACCCGCCGCGATGGCGGCCTCGTATTCCAGCACCGAGTTGAAGGCACTGCCTTGCACTCGCCTGCCGGCCTCCATCAGCAGTTGCTCGCGACGCGCCACTTCGCCGCGCAGTGTATCGGCGAAACGGTCGGCCAGGGAGCGCTTCTCGGCCATATTCGAGATGACGGCGACCACCTGCGGGAAGTCGCGGAAGATGTCCGCGCCGGCCTCACCCTTGAAGTCGGCATAGATGACGATCAGTCGGTCCGCGGAGTGAGTGGTCAGCAGCGACAGCAGGATCGACATCAGCGTCTGCGACTTACCGGAGCCGGTCATTCCGATCATCAGACCGTGAGGGCCCATGCCGCCCTCTGCTTCGTCCTTGAGATCGAACTCCAGCGGATCGCCGGTGGACGTCACACCGATGGGTACCCGCAGCTCGTCTGCACGTGCGCGGGGCGCCCACAAACTCGCCACGTCCAGCGCCGCGGCGTCCGGAATCCCGAGCAGCGTCGAGAACGTGGCCACCCCGGCATTGCTCGTACGCGCGTGGCTGGGATTGGAATCCCAGCGGGACAGCCGTCGGGCGACGTGGCGGGCTTCGGCGACATCGAGGTGATCGGCCGCATCGACATACGGTGCCCAGCCGCCGGTTTGCCACCGCTCCAGCCTCCCGTCCGCGACGCGCAGGATCGGCCGCTCGGGGTCCGGGTACTGCTCGCGATGCGGAGGTTCGGCGATGCGCTGCACCAGCGTCACACCGGACAGCCCGCCGCGTGGCACCAGGATGTTCGGATCGGCGTTCTCGGTGTCGTCTACGACGATCAACAGATGCTTGGCACTCGAATCCGGGTCGGAGCCGAACGGTGCGCGGTCGTCGAGTACCGGGTCTAGCAGCGAGCGTAGTTGCGTAACGTCGTCGCAGAGATAGCGCGCAGGACCCGCACCGTCGGACGACCCGGGTACGTCGTTGTGCGGCAACCACTTCAGCCACGACCAGTCGTCGCTCTCGAAGTCCGGCGACGCCAGGGCGACACCGAGGACGGCGGGGTCGTGCCAGGTGACCGCCTGGGTGAGCCACGCCCGCAACGCACCACGAACCTCGTCGGGCTCGCCCAGCACGGAGATCCTCGAGACCTTGGCCAAATCGATCGTCGCGGGGACGGCGCGCACCGTGCGCTGCACGTCGAGCAGTCCGCGCAACGTGGTGTGCGAGACCGGTTCGAGGTCAACCTCGTCGGCGCTGTCCTTGACCCGCAGTGCTGCGCCCAGCGGTGCATCGTGCAAACCCGTTCGCACCACGAGGAAGTCGCTGTCGTGCGGGTCGCGCTCCCACTGACGGCGGGTGCCGGGCACTTGAGCGAGCAACCTGGGATCCGGATGCGACCACTCGAGGGCGGCACGCTGTTCGGCCGCGTGCGCGCGCACGTTGTCGCGGACCACTGACAGGTACCGCAGGTAGTCGGCCCGCTCGGCGTCCACCTCTTCGGTGCGCATCTTGTTGTCCGTGCCGCGGTAGAGCGCTGTCGCGGCCAGCAGGAGGACGAACGGGAAGAACAGCGTCGTAGGCGAGATCAACCGCATACCGGTGGCGACCAGCGCGACGATCATGCCGATGATCAGAATGACGATCAGATAGGGCAGCACCCGCCGCAACAACGACGGCGGCACCATCCGGGGCAATTCCGGTGGCGGTTCGATCGTGATGGTGCCCTTGCGCACCGTAGGTGGCGCGATCCTGCGACGCGCTTCGAAGATGAGCCGACTCACGCCCCGGCCTCGCAGGCTCGGACAGCGCGTTCTGTGCTGATGGTTCGCTTGCAAGCGGCGCTCACGGTTGGGTCTCCCTCACGACTGCGGGGCGGGGGTCGGCTGCGAGCCCGTCGTGGGCCAACAGGGCGTCGGGACGCGACAACGTCGGGCCTTCCGCGAACTGGCTCAGCATCGACCATGGAATGGGTAGCGGCGGCGGGGTCAGTCCGAGCGCCTCGATCGTCTTCTGGTCACTCTCGGTGTCGAGGCCGTACCGCACGCCGGTGTCGCTGAGCCAGAAAGTCGCCCCTCCGACCGGCTGCGCCGACGTCCCTCCACCGTCCTGGCCGACGGTCTGCACCAGGAAGCCTGACCCCGGTGTCAGCACGACGCGGTCGGCCGTGGTGCCCGACCCGGCTCCGACCAGTGCGACGCTGCGCAGTTCGTCGGCCACCGGAAGCGTTACGCCAGAACGCAACTGAAGCGCTCCCCCGGTCGCATTCGCGGGCCGTGTCCACTGGGCACACGTCAGCGGTGCGTCGGTGGCGTCGACGATTGTGACCGGCTCGCTCGGATACGCCTCGTTGTCGATACTGCTCGCCACCGGCGCCTTGGCGATGTCGTCGGCTCCCAGCCGCGGCGGCTGGTTGAGGCCGAACGAGTTCGTGTTGCGCAGGATCGCGGCGACCACCGGCGAAACCGGTTGCAGCCCTTGGCGAAGCACAGCGTAGTGCTGTAGTGCGTTGTCGGCTCCGAACGATGTGACGACCGCACCGACCGGTGCCTGCGCCGGCAGCGAGTAGCTCGTCGGCTCCCCCGCACCCTCGATGACGGGCGCACTCAGCGCGGGAGCCTCCGGAATTGCGTTGAACAGTCCCGGAGCGACGGTGCGACTGGCGGGCGTGTCCGAACCCAGACCCAGCGCACCGGTGACCGCGCGATCGTTCAGGTCGATCGTGCTGCGACGGCCGTCCCACAGCAGCCACGTGCCCGCGTTGGGTCCGCTCTCGTTGGAGACCAGAATGACCTCGTTCTTCGGCAGCACCGCGGCGCGTTCGCCGCCCTCGGCCAGCGGGGCGGCGATCAGCGTCACGCCCGTCGCCGGTCCGGACGCTCCGTCGCACACCGTCCAGTCCGCATCGCCAGTGGTGTTCTGCACCATGCGTTCTGGCGCACCCGGGATACCGATCAGATTGCCGCGCGCGAACTGGTCGATCTCACTGGTCTTCACCGTGGTCGGGTTGTCGGGTCGGCCGGCGATCAGGCGCGCCGAGGTCAGGTTCAGCACCGGGTGCAACTGGTCGCCGAGGCGGACGTAAAGCGCCGATGTGGTGCGGTCTGCCAGGATCGCGTCGTTGCCCGCCACGCCGCCGGGCCTGATGAGCGAGAAGATGAAGCAGCCGGCGAGACCGGTGATGAGCACGAGTGCACCGACGAGGACTGCGCGCGACTGGGTGCGCAGCGGGTCGACGAGCATCCGGGTGTCGTGCAGCGCCACACCGGATGCGATGCGCCGCATGATGAATCGCCAGCCCGAGACCTGATGGCGCGTGACGAATCCGCGCCGGTAAGCGACCCGGTCGGGGTTCTCGTTGACCGGGGTCCTGGAGGTGAACTCCCGACGGTCGCCACCCTCGCGATCCTGGCCGCTCATTCGGACACCGACAGTCCGAGGCCGCGCAGCAGCGGGATGGCGGATCTCGTGACGTCCTGGTCGGTGATGGTCATCAGCTCGTCATCGGTGAAATCGTCTGTGTCGGAATGATCGAGACGGAATTCCCGCTCCTCTTCCGAACGCTCCACGAGGTTGCGGACGAAGCGGCCGTTACCGGCGATGTCGAGGTTGCGCCGCTCGACCCCATTGGCGTCGGGGGTGGTGACGGAGGCGAGTTGGCCGAACAGTGTCTCCATGTGTTGTAGGGCGGCCGGCTCGAAGACGCTGTCTCGCTTCTCGGCCATCCGCATCGCGATCTCCACCAGTTCGTGCGGCGAATAGGACGGGAAGTCGATGCTGCGGGTGAACCGCGAACGCAGACCCTCGTTGGTGTCGAGGAATGCGTCGAGATCCTTGCGGTAACCCGCGACGATCACGACCAGGCGCTCGCGGTCGTTCTCCATACGGGCCAGCAGCGTGTCGATGGCGACGAGGCCGAAGTCGTTCTTCGCGCCGGTCGACACCAGCGCGTACGCCTCGTCGAGGAACAGCACGCCGTCGAGTGCGCTGTCGATGATGCCGTTGGTCTTGGCCTCGGTCTCGCCGATGTGCTGGCCGATCAGGTCGGCGCGGTGCACCTCGCGCACGGTTTCCTTCTTGAGAATGCCCAGCCCGCAATAGATCTTGGCGACGACGCGTGCGATCGTCGTCTTACCGGTGCCCGGAGGGCCCGCGAAAACCAGGTGGTTGGTGCGGTTGGCCACCGTCAGGCCGCGCTCCTGACGACGGATCGCCATGGCGACCGAACTCTTGAGCCGGGCCACCTGGTACTTGACCTCTTCGAGGCCGATGAACTCGGCGAGCTCGGCCTCGGCCTCGATCAGCAGATGGGCCTTGCGCTCCTTGGCGCCGGGATCGACGAAATCTGTTTCGGTGGGCTCGGTCTCGGGATCCCACGGATCGGTCCGGGCTTCTATCCTGGCTGCCGTCGTCGGCACGATGCCGTACGACGTGTCCGTGATCGCGGTCTCGACTTCTTCGTTCTCGGGGTTGGCGGCGTAGAGCTCGGCGAGCACGTCGGCGGCGTCGAGGTCCTCGCCCTGTGCGCGCAGAGACAGCGCCCTGGCCAGCGCGCCGTCGACCGCCGCAACCGCGACGGGCCCGGAGGGGTCCTCGAGGTAGGACAGCGCCGGGGCGAACATGCCCAACCTCGCGAGCGAGGTGCCCAATGCGATGCGCACGGCGTGTGCGTACTTGTCGTCCAGCTTCGCGTCGTTGACGATGGGGGTGAGCAGGCGCACCACATCCGACCATCGCTCGGTCCGGTAGTACATCGCGACCCGCACCCACCGCGCCTCGAGCCAGCTCGGCCGCCGCGCGATCAGGGGGTCGACGAGTTCGTCCGCCGCCGCATAGTCGCCGGCGTCGCACAGGGTGACCGCGTACGCCAGCGCGAAATCGTCGGGCGTCGAGGCCGCGAATTGCAGGTAGAGGCCGGTGTCGTAGTCGAACACGAGATCGCCGTCGGCGAGGTCGACCTCGCGCTGCAGCACACCAGCGGACTTCACCGTCTGCCACACGGCCTCGATGACACGCCCGCTCGTATCGCCGGCGGCGGCCAAACCCGTCCAGGCGTCGCACTGCTCACGGGCGATTCGCGTGAGTTCGGCAAACCCGGACCGGGCCGCCGAGAGATCCGGTGGGCGCCGCCGATCGTGGACAGACAAGCCCAGCGCCCGGCAACACGTCGCAAAACGACTCACGACGTCGCTGTCGACGCGGGACGCCGCAGCAAAATCCGTTGATAGAGGCACGTGCGCTTGTCTCCCCCGTAAGTTATGGCAGGCTAACTTTCGAGAAGTTAGCATTGCATAACTTAACTGTCGAGACTCACGGTCTGGGTTACGAGGTGACTGCACTCACCCCTTGATAACGCTGACCAGCTGATCGGCGCGGTCCTCGGGCGACTCGACACTCGGCTCTACGCGGCCAATCTGACAACCTGCTTACAGCCCAGGTGACACTATATTGACGTGAGCGACGGGCGGGTTCACTACGCGCGCAACGGCGATGTGCGCCTGGCCTACCGGATTTTCGGTGATTCCGGACCTGTGTTCGTCTGGGTAGCAGGCTGGATAGTGAACAACGTCGACACGATCGACGATCCGGGCAGCCCCTATGCCGGTCTTGTCGAGCGGCTCTCGCAGGCCACCCGATTCGTCATGTTCGACCGGCGCGGCAGCGGACTATCTGATCCTCTGACCCACGCCCCGTCGCTGGACGAGAAGATGGACGATCTTCGCGCGGTCATCGACGCTGTAAGCGACGGCGAGGTCGCCTTGCTGGGCAGCGGTGAGGGCGGTGCGGTCGCCATTTTGTTCGCCGCGACCTATCCAGACCGTGTCGCGTCGCTGGTCCTCTACGGGACCGCCGCGCGGTTCTCGCAGGAAGTGCCCGACTTTCCATGGGGCTTCACTGCAGGTGAGATCGAAACGCAACTGCAGACGATCGACGACCATTGGGGTGAGGGTGCGCTCGCCGAACTCTTCTACAACGAGGTGGCCGATCAACCGGGCGTTCGAGACATGTTCGGGAAGCTGCAGCGCTCGATCGCGAGTCCGACGATGGCTCGGTTGTCGTGGCAGGCCTTCATGGAGACGGATGTCAGAGCCGTCCTACCCGCGGTGCGCGCACCCACATTGGTCATTGCTCGTCCTGACAACAGGCTGGTTCCATTCGAAGCGGCCGAGGCGTTGGCCGCCGCCATCCCGGGTGCCCTGTTCGAGCCGCTCGAGCGGGGCGCACACAACGCATTCGACGTCGTCAACGAAACCGCACATGTCGGACTGCAGTTCGTGCTCGGGCGTCCGTCGGAGTCGATCGACGAGCGGGTACTCAAGACCGTGATGTTCACCGACATCGTCAGCTCCACGGAGAGGTTGACCGCAGGAGGTGACGTGCACTGGCGACATCAGCTCGACAATCACGACACTCTGGTCGATCACCTGCTTTCTCGACATGGCGGTGTGCGCGCAAAGCACACGGGGGATGGCGTTTTCGCGCTTTTCGACGCACCGACGAAGGCGACGCGATGCGCGCTGGACCTCATTCCTTCGCTCGCTTCACGCGACATTCCGATCCGCATCGGGATCCATACCGGCGAATGCGAACGCCGCAGTGACGAATGGAGCGGCGTGGCAGTGCACACGGGTGCGAGGATCGAGGCATTGGCAGGTGCCGGGGAGGTGCTGGCCAGTCGGACGGTGCGTGACCTGTCGGCGGGTTCGGGGCTCATCTTCGAAAGCCTTGGCCTCCAACGACTCAAAGGCCTGCCCGAGGACCTCGAGGTATTTCGGGTCAGCTCCCGCTAGGTCAGCGGTCGGCCGGTTCGGATCCGCCAGTCGAGATCCCGCAGCATCCAGTTGAACGGGAAGCGCCGAATGAACCGCGGCATCACCTTGTTCACGGTGCCGATGACCGTCATCACCCGATTGAACCTGCGCTGCTTGCTCGCATCCCACGGCAGTCGCATCTCGTCGCGGAACCGTTGCGGCAGAAAGCCTGTGGTCATGAACAGGTTGATCGCGTCCAGCCGCTTCTGCAACGGTCGCGGCAACGTGGCGTTCCCGAGACGCCCGGCCGCGATGGGCCACAGATACTCATGAACGGCGTCGTCGATGTGAATTTGTTCCAGTGACTGCTGCCAGTACTCGTCGAAAGCCTTGCGATCGGCAGGCCACATCTGGGCGGGCACCTGCAACGTCGTGCCGAGTGTCATGCCCTCGCGATAGTGGCGGTCGGCGGTTTCGTCATCCATCTCGCCGACGAAGATGCGATGGACGTCGACGAAACCCTTGTACAGACATGCCGCCACCCACATCTGCAGGTCCTTGTCGAAGGCGTTGTATTGCACCGGGTCGCCAGGATTCGAGTACACCTGTGCGTGGGACTTGTTCACCGCGCGGCGATACAGCTCCTTCTGCTCGTCGGTGCCCGAGAGCGCGACCGCGAGATAGGTGAAGGTGGTCCTGGCCCGCTTGATGGGATGCCGGTCGGCTCGTCCGCTTTCGACCCGGCTGTCCTTGACGCCGTACCCGACGCCGGGGCGGGCCAACTCCATGATCACGTTGGCACCACCGGACAGCAGCCCGATGAACGCGGCGTCATCCGCGGCGCCCATCCACCTCGGCGGCTTCTTACCGCCGGGAAGCACCGCGTCGTTGAGCGGACGCTCGACGTGATCGATCGGGACAGTGACCGTCATTGGCCGCCACCTATCGGTAAAGTGAGAACGTGTGTTTCCTGATATTGCCTGCGAATGTGACAGGTGTCAAGATGGCAGGCATGGCACAGGTCCGCCCCTACCGCGGCGTCGACGCGGTCGAACGCGTCGCGGGTCGTCGCCGCCGCCTGCTGGATGCCGGGCTCGACCTACTCGGCGCCGCAGGTAAGGACCCCGCCGAGCTGACCGTGCGCGCGATCTGCGGGCAGGCCGCACTGGGCGTTCGGTACTTCTACGAAAGCTTCGACGACAAAGACCACTTCGTCGGAGCGGTGTTCGACTCGGTGACCGCCGACATCGCCGCGACCACTCAGGCCGCCGTCGCGGCGGCGTCCCCGGCTGAGCAGGCCCGTGCCGCGATGGCCAACGTCGTCCGCACGATCTCCGCCGACCCCCGCGTCGGACGCCTACTTTTCAGCGTCGAGCTGTCCAATACCGTGATCGTGCGCAAGCGCGCGGAATCGACGGCCTTGTTCGCCGCCCTGCTCTTCGCCCATGCGGGCGCGAAGGGGGCGCTGGACAACGACCAGGTCAAAGCCGCATCCCATTTCGCGGTCGGCGGCGTGGGTCAGGCCATCAGCGCATGGCTGTCCGGGGAAGTCGAACTCGACCACGACGAGCTGGTGGAACTGCTGGCCGCGCTGATCGATCAGCTGGCCGCGTTGCCGCCAAGACCCTAGACGCCGACCCTGGGCCGGCGATCCGCGGCGGTCTTCGGCTCTGCCGTGGTGTCAGTCTCGGTGAATTCCTTGGTCCAGCAGGCGAACTCGAGGGTGATGCCGTCCGGATCGAAGAAGTAGAACGACCGCACGTACACCCCCGGATGTACCGTCGGGGAGACCTGCTGCTTGCTCTCGTCATGGTTGAGCACCGGGCCGACGCGCACGCCCTTGTCCTTGAGCCGCTGCCGGTATTCGTCGAACTTCTCCGCCGGGACGTGAAACGCAAGGTGATTCATGGTGCTCACGGCGCTGACGATGTCGCCGATGCCCGGAATCGCCTCGGGCGACGAAATTCCCGGAACGCGATCCGGTGCGTCGGCGAACCAGAAGAACGCCACGCAGTCGCCGTTGCCCGCATCGAAGAAGAAGTGTTGCCCCATGCCGCCCGGCAGGTCGAGCGACTTGATCAACGGCATGCCAAGGACATTGCTGTAGAAGTCGACCGTCTTCGCCATGTCCGAGCACACGAGCGCTACGTGGTTGATGCCGCCGAGTTCGAACTCGGAATTCGGGTTGTTCGGCTTGATCATGTGTGGCAGCTCCTCTAGTCAAGCTCGATTTCTGAATCTAACATCAGGTTCAGGTTGGATCAATGGTCCGATCGGCGAGCCGATCAATGGTCAAGGAGTGGCCGTGTCCGCAAGTTCTCGCGTGCAGCTTCCGACGCTGCGCGGTCGGCGGACGCAAGCGGCGATCGATGCGGGAGCCCGATCGGTGATCGCCCGCAAAGGCATTCTTGCAACCACGATTTCGGATATCGCCGCCGAAGCCGGCAAGTCCACCGCCTCGTTCTACAACTATTACGACTCCAAGGAAGCGATGGTCCGCGAGTGGGCCCTGCGGTTCCGCGACGAAGCCCGGGAGCGCTCGCGGGCAGCGGCCGAGCCGGGCCTGTCGAACTGGGAGCGCTCCTACCAGGCCGTGGCCGCTCACTGGCACACCTATCGCCACCAACTCGCCGAGATCGTCAGCGTGTCACAACTGGCGATGGTCAACGATGACTTCGCGGAATACTGGAACGACATCTGCTCGCTCCCCATCACGCTGGTCACCCATATGGTGAAACATGCTCAGCAACAAGGGTTCTGCGTTGATGACGATCCACGCCTGATGGCAGTGGCGTTGGTGTCGATGCTCAACCAGTTCTGCTACACACAGTTGGCCGGGGACGCCGGGCGGGGTGGCGGGAAAGACCCGGACGGCGACGGGGATGCCGTCGATGACGAGGCATGCATCATCACGCTTGCCAACGTCTTCTACCGGACGATCTATCACAGGGGGACGGCATGACCAAAGCACCATCGAGCAGCGTAACCCCGGGTGTCACCCGGGAATTCGTCGGCGTGCAGTCACCCACCGCACGTCGGGCGGGTGCGGGCGGAAACCCCTGTCAGGGCCTCTACTACCGCGGCGTCGGACGAAAACCGAAGGTGGCGATGATCGCCACGCACTACCAGATCGACTTCTCCGAACACTATCTCGCGGACTACATGGCGACCCGGGGCATCGGCTTCCTCGGTTGGAACACGCGATACCGCGGATTCGAGAGCAGTTTCCTGCTCGACCACGCACTGGTCGACATCGGGGTGGGAGTGCGCTGGCTGCGCGAGGTGCAAGGGGTGGAAACCATTGTTTTGCTCGGTAATTCCGGCGGTGGTTCACTCATGGCGGCGTATCAGGCACAGGCTGTCGATCCGCACGTGACCCCGCTGGACGGTATGCGTCCTGCCGCGGGTCTCAACGACCTGCTGCCCGCGGACGGCTACATCGCAAGTGCTGCCCATCCCGGCCGTCCCGACGTCCTGACCGCCTGGATGGACGGGTCGGTCGTCGACGAAAGCGACCCTCTCAGCAGCGATCCCGAGCTCGATCTGTTCAATCCGGAGAACGGTCCACCCTTTTCCGAGGAGTTCGTCGCGCGCTACCGCTCGGCACAGATCGACCGAAACAACGCCGTCACCGACTGGGCCGAGAACGAACTCAAACGCGTGCACGCCGCCGGCTTCTCGGACCGCCCGTTCACGGTGCTGCGGACCTGGGCGGACCCACGCATGGTCGACCCGTCCATCGAGCCGACCAGGCGTCAGCCGAACATGTGCTACGCGGGCGAGCCGATCAAGGCAAACCGCTCGGCGCACGGCATCGCCGCGGCGTGCACGCTGCGCAGCTGGATCGGCATGTGGAGCCTGCGACACGCGCAGACCCGGGCCGAGCCGCACCTGTCTCGTCTCGCCTGTCCCGCGCTGGTCATCAACGCCGAACAGGACACCGGGGTGTATCCGTCAGACGCGCAACGCATTTATGACGCGCTGGCCTCCAAGGACAAGGCGCAGTGCTCCTTCGACACCGACCACTACTTCTCGACGCCGGGCGCACGCAGCGAGAAGGCCGATACCATCGCCAAATGGATCGCGAAGCGGTGGCGTTGAAAGTCCTCGCCCACTACGTTCCCGGTGACAAGGTCGCGAAGTTCGTTGCACCAGAAGCCGATTGGCTCGATGTTCACTACTGCGCCGAAGACGACGACGACACCTTTTATCGAGAGCTTCCCCATGCGGACGTGATCTGGCATGTGCTGCGGCCTATATCGGGCGAGGACCTCGAGAAGGCTCTGCGGTGCCGGCTCGTGCACAAGCTGGGCGCCGGCGTCAACACCATCGACGTCGCGACGGCGACGCGGCTCGGCATCGCCGTGGCGAACATGCCGGGCGCCAACGCCCCATCGGTCGCCGAGGGCACTGTGCTGCTGATGCTCGCCGCGCTGCGCCGGCTCACCGAACTCGACCGCGTCACCCGCGACGGCAACGGGTGGCCCTCGGATCCGAGCCTCGGCGAGACAGTGCGTGACATCGGCGGGTGCACCGTTGGCTTGATCGGCTACGGCAACATCGCGAAACGCGTCGAAGCCATAGTGAGGGCGATGGGTACTCCGGCTTCTCAGGTGCTGCACACCAGCACCCGCGACGACGGTCTGCCCGACTGGCGCACGCTGCCCGACCTGCTTTCGGAAAGCGACATCGTCTCCGTGCACATTCCGTTGACGGACCAGACCGCTGGCTTGCTGGATCGCAGCGCACTCGCGTCGATGCGTTCCGATGCGGTGTTGGTGAACACGTCCCGTGGCGCGGTGATCGACGAGGACGCGCTCGTCGACACGCTGCGATCGGGCGGGCTGGCGGCCGCGGGCCTGGACGTCTTCGCCGTCGAGCCGATCCCCGCCGGAAATCCGCTACTGACCCTGGCCAACGTCGTGCTGACACCCCACGTCAGCTGGTACACGCTGGACACCATGAGGCGATATCTGGAGGTGGCCGCCGACAACTGCCGCCGCATCCGGGATGGCCGGGACCTCGCCAATGTCGTGAACGGTATCGTGGTTCCCAACCGACCGGTTAATAGGGAAACGCCATAATGAGGTGCAACAGCTATGCCCATCGCAATCAACACCGAGCACAACGATCTGGCTGATTCGGTCCGGTCCCTGGTGGCGCGGGTAGCGCCGTCGGAGGTGCTGCACGAGGCACTGGAGACGCCGGTTCCCAACCCGCCGCCGTACTGGAAGGCCGCTGCCGAGCAGGGTCTGCAGGGTGTGCATCTGTCGGAATCCGTTGGCGGACAAGGGTTTGGTGTTCTCGAGCTGGCAATCGTGCTGGCCGAGTTCGGCTACGGCGCGGTACCCGGTCCGTTCGTCCCTTCGGCGATCGCCAGCGCACTAATCGCCGCCAACGACCCCGACGCAAAGCTGCTGGCTGACCTCGCATCCGGTGACGTGATCGCGACCTACGCGATCGACTCCGGCCTGACGGCCACCAGACAGGGCGACGACCTGGTCATTCGGGGTGAGGTCCGCGCCGTCCCCGCAGCCGGGCAGGCGTCGGTGCTGGTGCTGCCGGTGGCGATCGACAGCGGCGAAGAGTGGGTCGTCCTGGACGCCCGCGACAACCCGGCGTTGGAGATCGAGCCGGTCCGGAGCGTCGACCCACTTCGCCCGGTGGCCGATGTGCGCGCCAACGCCGTCGAGGTCGGCGACGATCGCGTGCTGGGCGACCTGAGCCGCAACCATGCACGCGCGATCATCTCGACGCTGCTGTCCGCAGAGTGCGTCGGAGTCGCGCGGTGGGCGGCCGACACGGCGACGGCGTACGCGAAGATCCGCGAGCAGTTCGGCCGGCCGATCGGTCAGTTCCAGGCCATCAAGCACAAGTGCGCCCAGATGATCGCCGACACCGAGCGGGCGACCGCCGCGGTATGGGACGCGGCGCGTGCCATCGATGAGCACAGCGAAAAGCCCAGTGATGAAACAGCTTTCGAGTTTGCCGCGGCCGTCGCAGCCACGCTGGCTCCCGCAGCCGTTTTACACACCACCCAGGACTGCATCCAGGTGCACGGCGGCATCGGCTTCACCTGGGAACACGACACCAACGTGTACTACCGCCGCGCGCTGCTGCTGGCCGCATGCTTCGGCCGTACGAGCGATTACCCGCAGCGGGTGGTCGATATCGCGACGAGCACCGGGGCCCGCAAGCTCAACATCGATCTGGATCCCGAGACGGAGAAGCTACGCGACGAGATCCGCGCGGAAGTGGCGGCGCTCAAAGCGATTCCGAGCGAGGAGCGGACCACCGCGATCGCCGAGGGCGGCTGGGTGGTTCCCCACCTGCCCAAGCCCTGGGGCCGCGCGGCGGGCCCCGTCGAGCAGATCATCATCGCGCAGGAGTTCAGCGCCGGCCGGGTCAAGCGTCCGGCGATGGGCATTGCGGCGTGGCTGATCCCGTCGGTGGTGGCATTCGGGACCGAGCAACAGCAGCAGCGCTTCCTGCCACCGACGCTGCGCGGCGAGATGATTTGGTGCCAACTGTTTTCCGAGCCCGGCGCCGGATCGGATCTGGCCAGCCTGACCACCAAAGCCACCAAGGTCGACGGCGGCTGGCGGATCACCGGCCAGAAGATCTGGACCACCGGTGCGCAGTACTCGCAGTGGGGCATGCTGCTGGCCCGCACCGATCCGAGCGCCCCGAAGCACAACGGCATCACCTACTTTCTGCTCGACATGAGCAGTGACGGTGTCGAGGTGAAGCCGCTGCGCGAACTGACCGGCAACGCGATGTTCAACACGGTGTTCATCGACGATGTGTTCGTCCCCGATGACATGGTGCTCGGTGAGGTGAACCGCGGCTGGGAGGTCAGCCGCACCACCCTGACGGCCGAGCGGGTGTCGATCGGCAGCACTGAGCCGCCGTTTCTGCCCAGCTTCGACGGCTTCGTCGACTTCATCCGCGACGGCCAGTTCGATCAGGTCGGGAAGAACACCGCGGGTCATCTCATCGCCGAAGGACATGCGGCGAAGGTGCTGAACATGCGGTCGACCCTGCTGACGCTGGCCGGTGGCGATCCGATGCCCGCGGCGGCCGTCTCCAAGCTGCTGTCCATGCGCACGGGCCAGAAGTACGCCGAGTTCGCGGTGTCCTCGTTCGGCACCGACGGCGCCGTCGGCGATCCGAATACACCGCAGGGCAAGTGGGCCGAGTTCCTGTTGGCCAGCCGCGCCACGACCATCTACGGCGGCACGTCCGAGGTGCAGTTGAACATCATCGCCGAGCGGCTGCTGGGCCTGCCTCGCGATCCGTAAACGCCCTCGACGGCGGGCGTACGATCGAACTGTTGGCTCAAGAAGGGGTCGGCAGAAATGAACCTTCTCAAGCGACGCCCGTCGCAGTTGATCATCACCGGCGCTGCGGCGCTGGGGTTCCTGATCGCGCCTGCGGTGTTGACGGCGGAGTCGGCCATCGAGTCGGAGGCGAGGCCGTGCTACCCCGGCTTCGTCCCCGGTAACCCGTACGTCCCGTCCTGCAACGTCGGCCCGCGCATCCCGAGGGTTCGCGGCGGGCCACCGGATCAGGCGGCAGTGATCGCGTGCCGCGATATCCCGGGCTGCCTGTCCTGGTACATCAACCATCCGCACTGAGCGCGGTTTGTCCCAGCGATACGCGGGAACCCGCTCGATATGACCAATGACGTCGAGAAGCGCTGGGACCGGCCCGGCACCTTCCGCGCCGCGGCGGTCTACGTCGGTGCCGTCGTCGCTGTGGCGGGCATCGTCTTCGCCATTTACGGGTTGGCAGCCCGGGAGTCGGTGATCGCGGCATCGCTGGTGCCAGCCGTTTTGTTCGCCGGCGGCGTCGGCGCATTCGTCAAGACGTACCGGGAGTGGAAAGTACAGGGGGCGTGGGTGGCCTGGCAGGGCGCGGGCTGGTTCCTACTGATCCTGATGCTGGTGTGCCTGTCGATTCCCGGCACCGCGATACTGTCCGCCTAAAGCAGGATGAACTATCCCGACCCTTCGGTGTCCATCTCGCGTAGTTCGCGCTTGAGGATCTTGCCAGTGGGATTGCGCGGCAACTCGTCGAGGAACACAACCTCGCGGGGCACCTTGTAGCGGGCCAGGTTGTCCCGCACGTACGCCTTGATGCCGTCCTCGTCGATTGAGGCACCGTCGGCCTTGACCACGAAGCAGCGCAACCGGTGTCCCCACTCCTTGTCTTCGACACCGAGCGCGGTGGCCTCGACGACCTCGGGATGCCCACTCACCAGGTCCTCGATCTCGGCGGGGAACACATTCTCACCGCCGGAGACGATCATCTCGTCGTCACGACCGCTGACGTACAGCAGACCGTGCTCGTCGAAGTAGCCGACGTCGCCGGAGGACATCAGCCCGTCGATGATCTGCTTGTGCCCGCCGCCGGTATAGCCCTCAAAGGGGAAGGTGTTGCCGACGAAGATGCGGCCCACCTCGCCCTGCGGTAGCTCGGCGCCGTTCTCGTCGAGGATCTTGACCTTGACGCCCTTGACGACGGGGCCGACGGTGCCCGGATTGATCGACAGGTCCTTGGGTCGCGCGATGGTCGCGAAAGCGATCTCGGTCGAGCCGTACAGGTTGTAGATGACGGGGCCGAGGTCCTTCAGGGCACGCGTCGCCAGCTCGGCGCCCAGCTGCGACCCGGACACGAACACGATGCGCAATGACGACAGGTCAGGTTTGGGTTGGGTCTTCTCGAGTTCGTCGAGCAGCCGAGACAGCATCACCGGTACGACGACGATTGCGGTGGCCTTGTTCTTCTCGATGTCCGCCAGCACGGTCGCCGGCTTGAAGCGCCTGCGCAGCACCAGCGTGGAGCCCAGCATCATCGCGATCGTGGCGTGCAGGAAACCGAGCGCGTGGAACATCGGCGCCGGAAGCGACGTCACCTCCCCCGCCTTGAACGGGACGTGGGACAGCACGCCACCGATGGGCGCGAGCGACGGCGGGGTGCTGCGGTTGGCTCCCTTGGGCGTCCCGGTGGTACCGCTGGTCAGGATGATGATCGACGAGTGCTTGGTCACTTTGGGGGCCTGCGCGGAACTGCTGCGGGCGATCAGATCCGCGATCGTCTCGTCGGTGCTGCCGGACGGCTCGTCTTTATCGGGGTTGGTGGCCAGCGCGCGCAGCTTGCCGAAATCGGGGTCGGCCTGCGAAACGGCGGAGGTGTACTCGTCGTCGTAGATGATGACCTTCGCACCTTCGCGTTCCGACACCTCCTTGACCTGGGGTCCGGAGAATTCGCTGTTGAGCAGGATGATGCGCGCTCCGGTGCGGGCCGCTCCGTACACCGAGACGAGGAACCACCGGTGGTTTCGCGCGAGGATCGCGACCCCGTCGCCACCCTTGACGCCCATGGCCAGCAGGCCGTTGGCGAGGGCGTGCGCCGCATCGTCGAGTTCCTTGAAGGTGAACTCGCCGTCGTCGTCGACGACGGCGACGCGATCAGGCGTCCGACGCGCGTTGAGCGCCGGGATCATGCCGAACTCTCCCCAGCGCCGGATGTCGGCGAGGAACGCGGCGATGTTCTGCGGTGCCTCCAGCTTCAGCGCGCCAGCTTCGAACATCTTGCGGGCGTAGTGCAGTTCGGCCGATCCGCGCTCCAGGTATCTCTGGGAGGTTTGCTGGATTTTGGCCGCTGCCTGCAACGGAAGATCGGTTAGCTTGGGCATGAACCCACAATATGTGACGCGGGTCGCATGTCGGCCTGGAACCTAACATGGACCCATGCCCGCCCCGCTCCACTTGGAGGTCGACGGTCAGCAGGTGCCCATCACCAACCCTGACAAGGTTGTGTTCCCGGCATTCCAGGGACACGGGGACGTCACCAAGATTGACCTGATGCGCTACTACCTCCGGGTCGCCGACGGAGCGCTGCGCGGTGTGGCCGACCGGCCGATGATTCTCAAGCGGTTCGTCAAGGGCATCACCGAGGAGGCGGTGTTCCAGAAGCGTGCGCCCGCGAAGCGGCCGGACTTCGTCGACGTCGCCGAACTGAAATACGCGTCCGGAACTTCGGCCAAAGAAGCGGTGATCCGCGACGCGGGTGGGCTGGTGTGGGCCGTCAACCTCGGCTGTGTCGACCTCAATCCTCACCCCGTGCGCGCCGACGACCTGGCCCACCCCGACGAGCTGCGCGTCGACCTGGATCCGATGCCCGGTGTGGATTGGCGTCAGATCGTGGCGGTGGCGCTGATCGCCCGCGAGGTACTCGAGGACTACGGGCTGACGGCGTGGCCGAAGACCTCCGGATCACGGGGCTTCCACATCTATGCCCGCATCGAACGACGCTGGCCGTTCAAGCAGGTGCGCCTGGCCGCACAGACAATCGCGCGTGAGGTGGAACGCCGCGCTCCGGACCTCGCCACCAGCCGGTGGTGGAAGGAGGAGCGCGAGGGTGTGTTCGTCGACTTCAATCAGAACGCGTTCGACCGCACGGTGGCATCCGCCTACTCGGTGCGGTCGCTGCCGGACGCACGGGTGTCGACACCGTTGTTGTGGGACGAGGTGCCCGACTGCCATCCCGAGCAATTCACCATCGCGACCGTGCCACAGCGGTTCGAGGATTACGGCGACCCGTGGGAGGGAATAGACGACTCAGCGGGTTCACTCGATTCGCTGCTCGACCTCGCCGACAAGCTCGGCCCGCCCGAGAAGGCGCCACGCGGCGCGAAAAAGGGGACGGGTCGCCGTGAACCGGTGATGCCCCTGATCGAGGTCGCCCGCACCAAAACCAAAGACGAGGCGATGGCAGCGCTGGACACCTGGCGCGAACGTTACCCGTCGGTAGCTGAAAGGCTCGAAGCACCAGACGTTCTGGTAGACGGCATGCGGGGCCCCAGTTCGATCTGGTACCGCATTCGAATCAACCTGCAACATGTGCCCGAGGATCAGCGTCCGCCGCAGGAACCGCTGCTCGCCGACTACAACCCGTGGGAGAACTACACGGGGCCGCAATGGATGCACCGAGACTGACCCGTTTGCTATCAGGAAGCTCTCAGCACCAAAACACGTTCTTACCAAAGTATTAGCGATAGCACCCGGTTGCCTTACTTTGCCTGGATACCTTGAGACTCAAGAAACCGAGGGGAGGCAACATGTACGGCAACCCGGCGTTCGATTGTGCTGGCGCTCAGATCCATGCAGTGTGCCGGCAGTTGGCCACCGTAGTCACGGTCGAAGGCGTCATCGACGACACCAACATCGAGCGGGTCACCGCGCTGGCGCTTCGGTTCGTCATCGCGGAGAAGCCGTTCGTGCTCGACCTGAGCAGCGTGAGTTCCTTTTCAGGACACGCACTTTCGCTGCTGTCCGCGGTCGACGAGAGTTGCTTCCACAGCGGTGTGGAGTGGTCGCTGATCACCAGCGCCGCAGTCATGCGTGCGATGCAGGCTGCCGGGCTCAGTTTCCCGGTCGCCGAGTCGATTCCCGACGCGCTCCACCATTTCGCCGACAGCATCGACGAGCGCCGTCGCCTGCTGCCCTTGCTGACCAAGAAATCCGCATAGCGGAAAGGTCCGAAAATGCTTCTCGATATTCGCTGGCTCCAGTTCCTGCTGGGCCGTCGTCACCTGCCCGCCAGGCGCGCACTGCCCGCCGCTCGGTAGCGGTATTGCGCTGGATCGTCGACGGCATGAACGTCGTCGGGTCCCGCCCGGACGGCTGGTGGCGCAATCGCCGATCGGCGATGTCCACCTTGATCGAACATCTCGAATGTTGGGCGTCCACCGAAGGTGAGGACGTGACGGTGGTGTTCGAGCATCCGCTCTCACCCCCGCTGGAATCGTCAATCATCACCATCGCGCACGCCCCGCGGGCGGCGGCCGACTCGGCCGACGACCACATCGTCACGCTGGTCCAGTCCGCCGAGAATCCGCAGGACGTGCGCGTGGCCACCTCGGATCGTGCGTTGTCAGCACGGGTCGGGGCGCTCGGCGCGTCGGTCTACCCTGCCCAGCGCCTGCGTGATCTCATCGACCCTCGCTGACTAATATTCGTCCATGCCGTCCAAGGCAAGGCGCCCCGACCTCGCGGCGATGCTCGCTCCGCTGCTTCGTGAGTTGATCGCCGCAGAGCTTCCAGTGCTGGCCGAACACGACGTGTCGATGTGGGGCTACGCCGTGCTGCTCGCCCTCGACGAATCCCCGGTACGCACCCAGGCGGCGCTCGCGGAGGCCATCGGTGCCGACAAGACGCGCATCATCCCGACGCTCGACGAGTTGCAGGCCAAGGGCCACATCGAGCGGCACGTTGACCCCGACGATCGCCGGGTACGACTGCTTTCCATCACCAAATCGGGCCGCCACGTGAAGGACGAGGTGCAGAAGGAGATCCAGCGCGGCGAGGAGCGCTGGCTCTCGGTGCTCCCAGCCGACGAGCGTCGGGTGTTCCTGAGCGCGCTACAGAACATCACGCGAGTGCGCGATACCCCTTAGGGTCGAGGAGTGAACCGCCTCGACCGATTCTTCGAGATCTCGGAGCGAGGGTCCACGCTCACCAACGAGATCCGCGGCGGCGTAGTCACTTTCATCGCGATGGCCTACATCATCGTGCTGAACCCGATCATCTTGTCCGGCATCGACGACGTCACGGGCGGCCAGCTCGAATTCGATCAGGTCTCGGCCGTGACGTCGCTGGCCGCGGGCGTCATGACCATCGTGTTCGGTCTCATCTCGCGACTGCCGTTCGCATTCGCCGCGGGGCTGGGCCTCAACTCGTTCGTCGCAACGACGCTGGTCGACTCGCTGACCTGGCCCGAGGCGATGGGACTGGTCGTCATAAACGGGCTCGTCATCGTCGCGCTCGCGGCGACCGGTTTGCGCAGACTCGTTTTCGACGCCGTCCCGATCCAGCTGAAGATCGCGATCACCGCCGGCATCGGCTTGTTCATTCTGTTCATCGGATTGGTCGACGCCGGCTTCGTCGGGTCGACGGGAACATCGTCTCCTCCCGTCGGCCTGGGCATCGGCGGCGTCGGTGACATCAGCACAGTCCCCACCGTCATATTCGTGTTCACGCTCTTGGTGACGGGCATCCTCGTCGCGCGGCGGGTGCGTGGCGGCATCCTCATCGGACTGGTCGCGGGCACCGCGGTCGCCGTCGTCGTGGAGGCGATCTGGCATCTCGGGTCGGCGGTCGAGGAGCCCGGCGGGTGGAGCCTGTCGGTGCCGACCTTGTCGGGATCACCGTTCGCGCTGCCCGACCTTTCACTGGTCGGCGATTTCAGCCTCTTCGGCAGCTTCGGCCGCATCGGGGCGATCGCCTTCGTGATGTTCGTGTTCACTCTGGTCTTCGCGAACTTCTTCGACGCGATGGGCAGTTTCACCGGCCTGGCGCGTGAGTCCGGGCTCGCCGACGATCAAGGAATCTTTCCGCGCCTGCGTTCGGCGCTGATCGTCGAGGGCACGGGCGCGGTCGTCGGCGGGGCGACGTCGGCGTCGTCGCAAACCGTCTTCGTCGAGTCCGGAGCGGGTATCGAGGAGGGCGCGCGTACGGGTCTCGCGAATCTCGTTACGGGCGTTCTGTTTTTGGCCGCCATGTTCATCTCTCCACTCGCGTCGATCGTTCCGACCGAGGTCGCCGCGGCCGCGCTGGTGGTCGTCGGAACGATGATGGTGGCGCATCTGCGGCACATCGACATATCCGAGTTCTCCATCGCGCTGCCCGTCGTGCTCACCGTGGCCACGATGCCGTTCTCCTACTCGATCGCCAACGGCATCGGCGTCGGATTCATCGTGTGGGTGGTGACCCGCTCGGCAGCGGGCAAGGCCCGCGAAATCAGCCCGCTGATGTGGGTCGTCGCCGCGGGCTTCGTGGTCTACTTCGCGCGCGGCTGGGTCGAGTCACTGCTTGGCATGTAACGCCGCGAGGTCGTGCGGCCCCGCGGCGGGATAGCCCTGCGCCGCCCGCACGGCGTCGGAGAACCGCCGTAGGACGACAACGGCCTTCTCGAAGTCGTCACCGAGGGCTCGTAGGACCGGCGCGCACTGCGCATCGGTGCGGGTCTCGATGGCCTCACGCTCCTGCCTGCCGCGATCGGTCAGTCCGTCGTCGTCGATCAGACCGCGACTTTCCAGGTCGGCGATGGCCGCGTCGAGCTCGGCGTCCGACCAGCCCCGGGTCCTGACGTACGTCTTGGGCCGCAACCCCCAGTACAGCTCGGTCGTCAGTCCGATCTCGATGGCGCTGTAACCGGCCGACGTCCAGGCGGCCGTATGCGCGTCGCCGCGGAATTCCCGAAGGCGGTCGGCGAACCGCCACGCCGCGCTGAGCGGGTCCTCGGGCACGGCAGCGTTGAGCAAGCCGGCATAGAGCGGGCGCCCCGCGACCGGGAGCGACCCGCTCACCGGTCCCAAAAGTCGGGCCAGCTGGTCGGCGCCGTCCGGGTGGGCCCCGAGGATCCTTCGCAGCTGACCCGCGGCGGCCGCATCCCTGGCCGCGAGGATCTCCGCGGCGCTCGTCAGCGACCAGCCGTGTTCGACGGCGGGTATCACGATCGCCGGATTGAACACCGCGAACGCCGACGCCACCACCTCCCCCGGCACCTGGCCGAGGATTGCGCCGCGACTGCAGAAGTAGGCGTTCATATCGGGCATCGCCACCCCACCGGCAGGTCCCGGACTGCCGGAGAAGCCGAGGGTCTCGTACCCGGCATGGGCCTCGGGGGCGAAATAAACCTGCCCGGCGAACGCTTCGACGGCACCCGCCAGAATTCTCGACGCGCGAAACGCGCCATCAGCACCGGCCATTGGGTCACGGTAACCTCCAGACCTATGGGGAAGCGATGAGCGCGGGCCTGTTCGGACTTCTCGACGACGTCGCGGCGCTGGCGCGGCTGGCGGCGGCATCGGTCGACGACGTCGGTGCTGCGGCCGGGCGGGCGACCGCCAAGGCTGCGGGCGTCGTCATCGATGACACCGCGGTGACGCCGCAGTACGTACACGGCATCACCGCCGACCGGGAACTGCCGATGATCAGGCGGATCGCGATCGGCTCGCTGCGTAACAAACTGCTGTTCATCCTGCCCGCGGCGTTGCTACTCAGCCAGTTCGCGCCGTGGCTGGTGACGCCGATCCTGATGATGGGCGCCACCTACCTCTGTTACGAGGGAGCGGAAAAAGTACTGGGTTGGTTCACCGGACACGACGCACATGCCGCGCCGACAACAATGCTCGGCGAAGACGCCGAGAAGCAGATGACCGCGGGCGCAATCCGGACGGACTTCATCCTTTCCGCCGAAATCATGGTGATCGCCCTGAACGAGGTGGCGAGCGAGAGGTTCTGGTCGCGGTTCGTGATCCTCGTCGTGGTCGCGATCGTCATCACGGCCGCCGTCTACGGCGTCGTCGCGCTGATCGTGAAAATGGACGACATCGGGCTGAACCTCGCGCAGCGCTCGTCGAAGTTCGCGCAGAGGGTCGGTCGTGGGCTTGTCAACGCGATGCCCAAACTGCTGTCGGCTCTGTCGACCATCGGTACCGTCGCAATGCTCTGGGTCGGTGGGCACATCCTGCTGCTCGGGACGGACACGCTGGGCTGGCACGCGCCCTACGGCTTCGTGCACCACTTCGAGGACTTGATAAAACGCGCGGTCGCCGAAGGTCTCGGCGGCGTGCTGGCGTGGCTGGTCAACACCGCGGCTTCGGCGGTCATCGGACTGGTCGTCGGCGCCGTCGTCGTGGCGATCATGCACGTGCTGCCGTTCGGCAAGAAGAAGCACGAAGAACAGCACTGACCGATATCCGCCGCGACGTCACCCAGGACAGAGCGGTGAGCCTGATGGGCGTTACACCATGATCTTTCGGGCGGCCGCCTGTACCGCATCGGTGATGGCCCCGACCAACGGGCTGTCGAGCTTCCAGCACTGCCAGAACAGCGGCACGTCCAGGTGCGCGTCGACCACCCGAGCGAACGAACCGTCCGCGAGCTCAGGTTCGGCCAGATTCTGCGGGAACATGCCCCACCCGAGGCTCGCCCGCACGGCGCTCCCGAAGCCTTCTGCCGTTGGCACAAAGTGCTGCGGACGAGTGATGTCGCGTCGAAACACTTTGCGCACCAACATCTCCTGCAGCGCATCATCACGATTCCACGCCAGCGACGGTGCTGCCGCCACGGCGCGAGCAGTGAAACCTTGGGGCAGATGCCTTTCGATGTACCGCGGGGCTGCGACGGCTACGTACCTCATCACGCCCAACGGCAATACCCGGCAACCCGTTACCGGCGTGCGCTCGGTCGTCACCGCCCCCATCACCACACCCTCGCGAAGCAGTCGCGCCGAATGATCCTGGTCCTCGATGCGGATGTCGAACAAGACGCCATCCAACGCGTCGAAGACTCCGGTGAACCACGTCGCCATCGAATCAGCGTTGACGGCCAACGCAATACGCGGAGAAGAGCCGTCGCCACCGCCCATCTCTGTCAACGCCTCGGCCTCCAGCAGCGCGGTCTGCGCCGCCAACCGCAACAATGGAGCGCCGGCCGCTGTGGCCACACATGGCTTCTCCCGCACCACCACGACCTGACCCACCCGCTGCTCGAGCGCCTTGATGCGCTGGCTGATGGCCGATGGAGTCACGTGGAGCCGGGCCGCGGCGGCATCGAACGACCCGTGCTCGATGACCGCGGCGAATGCCGCCAGCTGCTGACCGTCTATCTGCACTAGGCCGATGCCTCCGATTCGGCCCTTGGCTTGTGCCCCAGATAGACAACCACGACTGCGGCGGCCAGAGAGAGAGCACCGACCACCCACATCGCCGCCTTGGCGTTGCCGGTCAGATCGTTGAGCCATCCGGTGATGTACGGGCCGCCGAACCCGCTGAGGTTTCCCAGCGAGTTGATCAATGCGATGCCGCCGGCCGCGGCCACGCCGGTCAGGAAGGTGGACGGCAGCGCCCAGAAGACGGGAAGGGCACACATCACCGAGCAGGTGGACAGGGTGACGGCGATCATCGCCAGGTAGGGGTCGGCCATGTAGAGCGCGGCCGGAATGGATACCGCACCGACGATCGCCGGTATTGCGACGTGCCAGACCCGTTCGTCGGTTCGGTCGGCGTGACGCGCCCAGGGCACCATCACGATGGCAGCGATGACGTACGGAACAGATGTCACCAGGCCGCGCTCGATGACGCTCAGATGCGTACCGTACTGCTCCTGAAATCCGGCGACGATGGTCGGCAGAAAGAACCCGACCGCGTACAGGCCGTAGGTGATTCCGAAATAGATGAACGCCAGCAGGAGGATTCTCGAATGACTGAGCGCCTTCTTGAGTGGCCAGTGCTGGCCGGTCTCGGCGAGTGACCGGTCGACGTCCAGGGTCGTTTCCAGCCAATCTTTTTCATCGGTCTTCAGCCAGGCCGCGTCGGCCGGTCGGTCCGTGAGGTAGAACCAGCAGGCGAACGCGAGAATGACTGCCGGGATGCCCTCGACGAGAAACATCACCCGCCAGCCTTCGAGACCGAAGAAGCCGTGCCCCCAGTCGATGATCAGCGAGGAAAGGGTGGATCCGATGGCTGTCGATACCGGCACCGCCACCATGAACAGCGAAACCGCCTTGGCACGATGCCTTTCCGGGAACCAGAAGGTGAGGTAGAGAATGATGCCGGGGAAGAATCCGGCCTCCGCCACGCCGAGCAGGAACCGAAGGACGATGAGCGTTTCCGCGTTCGGCACGAAAGCGATTGCGCTACTGATTATTCCCCACGTCAGCATGATGCGTGCGAGCCAACGGCGGCCGCCGAACTTGTGGAGCGCGATATTGCTCGGCACTTCCAGCAATAGGTAGCCGATGAAGAAGATGCCCGAGGCGAAGCCGAACATCTTGGCGCTCATCGCCAGGTCTTCGTTCATGCCGTTGGGGCCCGCGAAGCTGATGTTGACGCGATCGAGGTAGTTGACGAAGTAGAGCAGGATCAGAAACGGGATCAGGCGGCGGGTGACCTTCGTCATCGTCTGCGGTCCCAGCGCCGAGTCGGGAAGTCGCGTCGTCATGGTTGCCCTCCTGCGCGGGTCCGTTGCAATCGAAGCAGATTCACCGGCGCTTCATGGCCGGACGCCGAATTGAGGATCGTCGACGACTCCGGTCGCACCGGCAGCCCAGCGATGGCGACGGCCGACCGAGACGCCATCCCCATTCACATTAGTATTCCTAATGCAGATGTAGAATCATTAGCTGTACTGATGACCCGCAGTTTCCTACCGTCGAAGACATGAACTCACCGCTGCTCGTCGGCTTCCTGGCCTCCCTGACGCTGATCATTGCGATCGGCGCGCAGAACGCCTTCGTGCTGCGCCAAGGCATCCGCGGTGAGCATGTGGCCGCGGTGGTGGCGGTGTGCGCGGTATCCGACATCCTGCTCATCACCGCGGGCATCGCCGGCATCGGCGCCCTGATCGCCGCACACCCGGGCGCACTCGACATCGCCCGGTTCGGCGGTGCCGCGTTCCTGATCGGCTACGGCCTGCTCGCAGCGCGGCGTGCCTGGCGGCCGGCGACGCTGACGCCGTCCGAGAAGGGCCCGGCCCGGCTCCTCGAGGTGCTGGTCACCTGCCTCGCCCTGACGTGGCTCAATCCGCACGTCTACCTCGACACGGTGATCCTGTTGGGCACCCTGGCCAACGAGCACAGCGAGCAGCGGTGGCTGTTCGGCGTCGGTGCGGTCACCGCGAGCGTGGTCTGGTTCGTCAGCCTCGGACTCGGCGCACGGCGCCTGTCCGGGCTGTTCGCCACCCCACTCACCTGGCGGATCCTCGACGGACTGATTGCCGTCACTATGACCGGACTCGGTGTGTCTTTGATCTTGTCCTGAAATAATCCGCGTATGACGGTAGGCGAGCCAGCGCTGGGTTTGCGGGACCGCAAGAAGATCCAGACTCGCGACACCATCCGACGCGAGGCCATGCGACTCATCAAGGCCAACGGTTACGCGAGCACCACGATCGAACAGATCGCCTTCGCAGCGGACATCGCACCCAGCACCTTCTTCCGCTACTTCCCCACCAAAGAGTCGGTGCTGATCGCGAACGACCTGGACCAGGTGACCATTGACGCCCTTGCTGGGTTGCCGTCAGACATGCCGCGGTTCAAGGCATTTCGGCGCTCACTCGAGATCACTCTGGCCGCGGTAACGGCGGCGGACTGGCGATTCGAACGCGCCCGGTTGCGACTGGTCCTTTCGGTGCCGGAACTCAAAGCCGCCCAGCTGGACGAGTACCGGCGCACCGTCGAGCGACTCGCCGAGTCAGAGGCACACCGCACCGGCCGCGACCCGCAGGATCTGGAGGTCCGCGTGTTCGTCGGGGCCTTGTCCGGCGGCTTGATGGCCGCCCTCGACGGCCATCTGTCCGAGCTGACCGACCGGATGCAACGGACCCTGGACCTGCTCGAAGCTGCAATACACTTCGATGGAATCGTGGAGACATGACCGCTACGAGAAAGTCTGTGTTCATCACCGGTGCCGCGGCCGGAATCGGGAGGGCCACCGCACTGACCTTCGCCCGAAACGGATTTCTCGTCGGCGGCTTCGACATCGACGAGGTCGGGCTCAAGACGCTTGCCGACGAGATCGACCAACGCGGAGTCGGCCGGGC
Organism: Mycobacteriaceae bacterium; assembly: GCA_019749805.1. GTDB lineage: Bacteria > Actinomycetota > Actinomycetes > Mycobacteriales > Mycobacteriaceae > Mycobacterium. Next base: position 41,314 of record JAIEPH010000011.1, read on the forward strand.
GATCGTCGGTCACCTCGACGTCACGGATCCCGACGAAATGGCGCAGCGGGTAGGAGATTTCGCGAAGGCCGCCGGCGGCCGGCTCGACGTGATGATCAACAACGCGGGCATCTTGCGAGCGGGCCGTTTCGAGGAGATGGAACTCGGCGGTCACTTCAAGGAGATCGACATCAACGCCAAGGGGGTGGTGAACGGGCTGTACGCCGCCTTTCCCTACCTGCGCTCCACGCGGAACTCCGTCGTCGTCAACCTCGCCTCCGCATCGGCGATCTACGGTCAGGCGGAACTCGCCAACTACAGCGCGACCAAGTTCTTCGTCCGCGGCATCACCGAAGCGCTGGACATCGAGTGGAATAGGTACGGCATCCGGGTGATCGCGATGTGGCCGCTGTTCGTGAACACCGCGATGACGGAAACGCTCAAGACAGGCAGCACCGAGTCCCTCGGCATCCGACTGACCGCGCAGGACATCGCCGATGCCATCGCGGCGGCGACCGAACCGTCGAAGCTGCGTCGTCTGATCCATCAGGTGCACTTCCCCGTCGGCTCGCAAACGAAAGTCTTGGCGGCCGGCTCCCGATTCTCCCCCGCGTGGCTCACCCGTCTGGTCAACAAGAGATTGGCGCATTCGTGACGTTCAAGATGACTGTCGAAGACGTTTTCGCCATCAAGAATCGGGGCGTGGTCGCGACCGGACGCGTCGAAAGTGGAACGCTGCGCGTTGGCGACACCGTACAGATCAACGGGGGTCCGGGGGTCGAGGTAACCGCGATCGAGAAGTTCCGCAAACAGCTCGACGAGGCGAGCGCCGGCGAGAACGTGGGCGTGCTGATGAAGGGGATCGAGCGCAACCAGCTCGACCGCGGTGACGTCCTCACGTCCTCGGCCGCGGCAGCACCGACCTACGGCGAGGCGCCACCGATCTAATCGCGCCTGGCCGTCGGGTTGTTCGGAAGATTTCAGACGAGTTGGCTACTCTCGCCGGGTGCCTGCTTCGTTGTCCCGGCGGGGTTTCCTGGCGTTGACTGCCGGTGCGGCGGCGTTCGCTGCTGCCGCTTGCGAATCGAAGCCGGGCGAAGTCGCCGACGACGGGTCGGTCACCGTCAAGCACGTGTTCGGTGAGACCAAAGTCCCGGCGCCGCCCAAGCGGGTGGTCAGCGCGGGCCTCACCGGACAAGACGACCTGCTCGCCGTCGGCGTCGTGCCGATTGCGGTGACGGACTGGTTCGGCGGGCAGCCGTTCGGCGTATGGCCATGGGCGCAACCGAAACTCGGCGGTGCGCAGCCGGTGGTGCTGAACCTCGTGGACGGCATCCCGGTCGACCAGATCGCCGGACTACGCCCCGATCTGGTCATCGCCACCAACGCCGGCCTCGACCGCGACACCTACAACCGGCTGACGGCCATCGCCCCGACGATCGCGCAATCAGGTCAGGACGCCTTCTTCGAGCCGTGGAAGGTTCAGGCGGGCGCCATCGGTCAGGCGGTGTTCAAGCACGACGAGATGCAGGCGCTGATCGCCGGCATCGACGAGCGATTCGCCGCGGCGGGTTCGAACAATCCGCAGTTCGCCGGCAAACGGGTGATGCTGCTCGAAGGCACACTCGGTCCGGACGGCCCGACGGTGATGTCCCCGGACTGGCGCAGTGACTTCCTCACGACGATGGGGTTCGCCTTCGCCGAGAACATCGATTCGGCCGACGTGCTGATCTGGACTACGGAAAGCGACGAACAGCAAGCCGCCCTGCTCGCCGATCCGGCCGTGGCGAAGCTGCCCGCCAACCGGAATGTGTTCACCGGTAAGGAACTCGGGGGCGCCATCGCCTTCGCCTCGACCCTGTCCTATCCGGTGGTCGCCGACCAGCTGCCGGGGCAGATTGCGCAGGCGCTCGCCTGACAAGATGTTCGGGTGACCGCCACCAGCACAGAGTCCGAGCACCGAGGTTTCGCACTCACGGGTTCGGCCTACTATCCCGTGCTCGTCGCGATCTTCACCGGCCTCGTGCTCATCTCGAACGTGTCGGCCACCAAGGGCATCGCGTTCGGGCCGATCATCGGCGACTGGTCATTGATCACAGACGGCGGGTTCATCGTGTTCCCGATGACGTACGTGATCGGCGACGTGTTGTCCGAGGTGTACGGCTTTCGGGCCACCCGCAGGGCCATCTACATCGCCTTCGTCATGGAGGCCATCGCCGCGTTCACGTTCTGGCTCACCGCCTACCTGCCAGCCGCTGACTTCTACACCAACCAGGCGGCGTTCGAGGCCGTCGTCAAGCCGTTCACGCAGTTGATCATCGCCGGGCTCGCGGGGTTCATCGTCGGGCAGACGCTGAACGCGTGGGTGGTCGTCAAGATCAAGGAACGGACCAAGGAGAAGCACCTGTGGGCCCGGTTGATCGGGTCGACGGTCGTCGGTGAATTCGCTGACACCGTCGTGTTCTGCACCATCGCCGCGGGCGCGATTGGCATCAGTACGTGGGGCGACTTCCTGACCTACGTAGCGCTGGGCTGGGTTTACAAGACCGTCGTGGAGATCCTGGTGCTGCCGATCACCTACCGGGTGATCGCGTACATCAAGCGCCGCGAGCCGACGTATCAGCCCGCCGTGTGAGGCTTCGATAAGGCTCCTCTGGCAAGGCGTATAGAGCATGCGTAGTGCTTGCTACTCGTGGGTAATTTGGTAATCATGAGCGTGACAGTGGATCTCATGGACGCCAACGCGACGGGTGCGGGTCCCGCCAAGATCCGCGATTACGGCGATCGGGCCCTGCTGCTGGAATGTGCCGGGACCGACGAGGTGCTGGCGTGGTCAGCGGCGATCCGGAAAGCCGAACTGCCCGGTGTGCTCGACATCGTTCCTGCCTCGCGAACCGTGCTGATGAAGCTGGGCGGTACCCGTTACCAGGGCCCTACCCGGCAGCGACTGGCCAAGCTGGACGTCGCATCCGCCGCGGACTCGGCCGCCGCTGCCGGTGAGGTTCACGCCGATGTGCAGATCGACGTCATCTACGACGGCCCCGATCTCGACGAAGTCGCGCGGCTCACCGGCTTGACCGCCGACCAGGTCGTCGCGGCGCACACCGCCACACCGTGGCGCGTCGGATTCGGTGGCTTCGCACCCGGTTTCGCATATCTGATCGGGGGGGACGCGCGACTCGAGGTCCCCCGGCGGGACGAGCCGCGCACCAAGGTCCCGGTCGGGGCGGTCGGCCTCGCCGGCCAGTTCAGCGGAGTTTATCCCCGCGAGTCTCCCGGGGGCTGGCAGCTGATCGGACGCACCGCCGACGGTCAGCCGGCGCTGTGGGATGTCGACCGTGATCCGCCCGCGCTGCTGATGCCGGGCATGTGGGTGCAGTTTCGAGCAGTTGGTTAGGAGACCGAGTCATGGGCGCCACACTTGAGATCCTGCGTTCTGGTCCGCTGTCGCTGATCGAAGACCTCGGCCGGCCGGGTCTGGCTCACATGGGGGTGAGCAGGTCCGGTGCCGCCGATCGCCGCTCCCACACCCTGGCGAACCGGCTGGTGGCCAATCCGGGCGAGCTGGCCACCATCGAGGTGACGTTCGGCGGGCTGACGGCCCGCGTGCGCGGAGGGGACAAGAAGGGCGTCGCCATCGCGGTCACCGGAGCCGACACCGACCCGGCCGTCAACGGAGTTCCCTTTGGCACGAACAGCATTCACTATGCGCGCGACGGTGAGGTGCTCACGCTCGGCGCACCCCTCTCGGGGCTGCGGACCTATCTGGCCGTCCGCGGCGGCATCGACGTCGGGCCCGTGCTCGGCTCCCGCTCGTACGACGTGATGTCGGCCATCGGGCCGCTGCCACTCGCGCCGGGCGACGTCCTACCCATCGGGGAGCACAGCGACGAGTTCCCCGAGCTGGATCAGGCACCGGTGGCCGCAATCGAGGATGACGTGCTGGAGCTGATGGTGGTGCCGGGCCCGCGCGACGACTGGTTCGTCGACCCCGATGTGCTGATCCGCACCAACTGGCAGGCCACCAACAAGAGCGACCGCGTGGGGATGCGGCTGGTCGGTATGCCGCTGGAATTTCGGTGGCCCGATCGCCAGCTGCCCAGCGAGGGAGCGACGCGCGGAGCAATTCAGGTGCCGCCGAACGGTTTTCCGGTGATCTTGGGCCCGGACCATCCGGTCACCGGCGGATATCCGGTGATCGGCGTGGTGGCCGACAACGACATGGACAGGGTCGCCCAAATCCGGCCTGGGCAGACGGTGCGCATGCACTGGTCGCGACCGCGCCAGCCGTTCGAAGACGCATAGGACGCTCACTGCTGGTAGAACGGCAGTGTGCACGCGCACAGCTCGAGCATCGCTCACCTGCGCGAGGACCCGTTTCCTCGCGTGCACTGCGCCCGCCTGATCCACACCTCCGATCTCGACAACGAGACCCGTGCGGACGCGCGCCGAATGGTCACCGACGCGTTCGGCGGCGAGTTCACCGACGCCGACTGGGAGCATTCGCTGGGCGGTATGCACGCGTTGATCTTCGATCACGGCGCGTTGATCGCACACGCGGCGGTGGTGCAGCGGCGGCTGCTGTACCGCGGTACCGCGTTGCGATGCGGCTACGTCGAGGGTGTCGCGGTGCGCGAGGACCGGCGGGGCCAGGGCCTTGCCAGCGCCGTCATGAACGCCGCGGAACAGGTGCTGCGCGGCGCGTATCACCTGGGCGCCCTGAGCGCGTCGGAGGCGGGCAGGCGCATCTATCCGGCCCGCGGTTGGCTGCCATGGCAGGGCCCGACGTCGGTCCTGGGGCCCGCTGGAGTGACGCGGACCCCGGACGACGACGGCTGCCTGTTCGTCTTGCCCATCGCCCTGCCTGACGGCGGTGAACTCGACCTCGCCGCTGAGATCACCTGCGATTGGCGCGACGGCGACGTCTGGTAGTCGCGGCTCACACGCACACCTCCCCCGGCGTGAGCGTAATTTCACGGCGGGGTCACCGCGACGCATTGCTGGGCAATAGAGCCGCTCTAACCTGGTCTTATGCGTTGCCGACGAGCCCTGACACGTCCAGGCAATGGCCAAGTAATCGCTTGGAAACATGAGCTGAATAGACAGATCCCATGAGTGAGCCTGACTGGGCACCGCTCACCGGGTTTCGGGTGGCGGTGACCTCCGCTCGGCGTGCCGAAGAGCTTGGCGCGCTGCTGGAACGACGCGGCGCGACGGTCACCAGCGCGGCGGCGATCACGATGGTGCCGCTGCCCGACGATGAGGCGCTGCGCGCACACACCGAGGCACTGATCGGTGCACCGCCCGACATCGTGATCGCGACCACCGGCATCGGATTCCGCGGTTGGATCGCGGCAGCCGACGGCTGGGGGTTGGCCAACGACCTGACCGCCGCGCTCGGGAATGCCCGCGTCGTGTCACGCGGGCCAAAGGCAACGGGCGCACTGCGCGCCGCGGGGTTGCCCGAGGAGTGGTCACCCGAGTCGGAATCGTCGCGAGAGGTGTTGCACTACCTCGTCGAGGGCGGCATCGCCGGGAAACGCATCGCGGTGCAACTGCACGGCGCCACCGACGACTGGGATCCGTTTCCGGAGTTCCTCGACGAACTGCGCGCCGCCGGCGCGCAGGTGGTACCGATTCGGGTCTACCGCTGGCATCCCGCACCGCGCAACGGCGAATTCGACCAACTGGTGATGGGCATCGCGGACGAGAAGTTCGACGCGGTGAGTTTCACCTCGGCACCGGCGGTCGCCTCGGTGCTCATGCGTGCGGCGGAGTTGGGTGTCGAGGATCGGCTGCTCGCCGCGCTGCGCACGAATGTGCACGCGATGTGCGTCGGACCCGTCACGGCGCGGCCACTGGTCCGTCTCGGTGTGCCGACATCGGCGCCGGAGCGAATGCGGTTGGGCGCGTTGGCCCGCCACATCACCGACGAACTCCCGCTACTGTGCGCGCGCACCACCCGGGTGGCCGGCCACGTGCTCGAGATCCGAGGCACCTGCGTCCTCGTCGACGGCGAGGTCAAGGCGGTTTCACCGGCCGGGATGGCGACGATCCGGGCACTCGCGCATCGACCGGGGGCGGTGGTGTCTCGCCACGCGCTGCTGTCCGCACTGCCGGGCAGCGGCACAGACACCCATGCCGTTGAGACGGCGGTGCTGCGGCTCCGAACTGCCTTGGGGGACAAGAACATCGTATCGACGGTGGTCAAGCGGGGGTACCGGCTGGCCGTTGACGAGGACTTGGTGCACGCATGATGAGACACGTCCTCGTCGCGCACGGCACTCGTAAGCGCTCCGGTGTGGAGATGATCGGTTCGCTGGCGGATCGGGTGGCGGCCGCGTTGGGATCCCCGGTTCACGTGGCCTTCGTCGACGTGCTCGGCCCGACGCCCGCCGAGGTCCTCCGCCAACTCGCGGGGCCGGCCGTCGTCGTCCCGGCGTTCCTGTCGCGGGGCTACCACGTCAACGCCGACATCCCGGCACATGTCGCGGCGAGCGGACATGGCGATGTCACCGTCGCCGATGCGCTGGGACCGAGCCCGGAGATCGCGCGGGTCCTTGCCGACCGCCTCATCGAAAGCGACTGGAGTCCAGGGGACTCGGTGATCCTGGCCGCGGCGGGAACGTCGGATCCGGCGGCCCGCAGCGATCTGCACAAGATGGCGGCATGGGTATCGGCGCTGACGAGCTCACGGGTCGAGTTGGCGTTCGCCGCGATCGGTGATCCGCCCGTCGCCGAGGCGGTGGCAGAGTTGCGAAGTCGCGGCGCCAGGCGGGTGGTGGTGGCGTCATACCTGTTGGCCGACGGACTCTTTCAAGATCGACTCCGCAACAGCGGGGCCGACGCCGTCACTTCTCCGTTGGGCACCCACCCGGCGACGGCGCGGCTGATAGTCAGTAGGTTTCGGCGCGCCCGACTGCCGATCGCGGCGTAGCGGGTCTTTGCCTTCGTAAGGAGCCGACGGTCACTGCGTTTGTCGCGCCCGACGCACGGGTACGTGCGCTTCATGATCAAGCATGTCACCGTCGCCATTGCCGCACTCGCCGCCCCCGTAGCCGTTTTGGGCGGCTGCGCAAACCAGTCCGCCGACGATTCGTCGACGACGACCACGTCCGGGTCGGAGTCGAGCGCACAGTCACTGACCACCCAGCTCAAGACGGCCGACGGCGAACCTGTCGCCGATGCGACGATCGACTTCACCGATGGGTTTGCCACCGTGACCGTCGAGACCGTCGGGACCGGAATCCTCTCCCCCGGCTTGCACGGACTGCACATTCATGCGATCGGCACATGCGAGGGGGACTTCATGTCGGCGGGCGAGCACTTCCAGGCGCCGGGAAATACCGGCGAGCCGGCGAGCGGAGACCTTCCGTCGCTGCTCGTAAGGTCGGACGGCGCAGGCAAGCTCGTCGCCACCAGCGACGGTTTCACCGAGGACCAGCTCAAGGACCCTGACGGCTCGGCGATCGTGCTCCATCAGGACGCCACCTCCGACCAGCGCTTCGCCTGCGGCGTACTCAGCCCGGCAAGCACCACCAGTGCATCGACCTCGACCTCGACGTCGACGTCGACCTCGACGGTAACCACGGCGCCGCCCACCACGGTCACGGAAACCACGGTCACCGAAACCACGTCGCCTGCCCCTGCCGAGACCACCACCAGCGTCGCCCCCGGCACGAGCACGAGCACCGTCACCGTGATCCAACCCCCGGAGATCCCGGATATCACCGTGCCTCCGGTGCCCGGTACCGGCGGCTGAGCGGGTCAGGAGCCGATCTGTACGTTCCCGTCCACGATGCGCGTCGGGTAGACCGGCAGCGCGACTTTGGCATCGTCGAGACAGACACCGTCGTCGAGGCCGAACGCCTGCTTCTTGATCGGCGACTGCACTGTTGCGCGCCCGCCGCGGTCACCGACGATCCCGCGTGAGATCACCGCGGCGCCGGAGAACGGGTCGATGTTGCCGACCGCGTGCAGGGTGCCGTCGTCGAGCCGGAACAGCGCCACCTGAGTACCGTCGGCCAGCAGCACGCCCACACCGCGGTTGGGGATCAGGTAGTCGTACGGACAGGCGGCGGTCCATAGCTCGATGTCATTGAGAAGACTCATCTTTGGGGCACCTTTGGCATTCCGATGGGCACGATGCGCCCAGACTGTTCGGTGAATTCGATCGTCGGATCCGCGACCTCGGGGGCGTTGACGAACGAGACGAAGCGCGACAGCTTGCTGGGGTCCTCGAGCACACCCTTCCACTCGCACGAGTAGCCCTCGACGTGGCGGGCGATGGCCTCTTCGAACTCGTCGGCCAGGCCAAGCGAGTCGTCGCACACGACGTCCCGTAGATGGTCCAGCCCGCCGTCCAGTGACTCCAACCACGGCGCGGTGCGCTGCAATCGGTCCGCGGTACGGATGTAGAACATGAGGAAGCGGTCGATGTAGCGGATCAACGTCTCGTCGTCGATGTCGCTCGCGAGCAACTGTGCGTGCCTCGGCGACATGCCGCCGTTCCCGCAGACGTAGAGGTTCCAGCCGCTCTCGGTCGCAATGACGCCGACGTCCTTGCTCTGGGCTTCCGCGCATTCGCGCGCACAACCCGACACCGCCATTTTGATCTTGTGTGGTGCCCGCAGGCCGCGGTAGCGCTTTTCGATCTCGACCGCCATGTCGACCGAGTCCTGCTGGCCGTATCGGCACCACGTGCTGCCGACACAACTCTTCACCGTGCGCAACGCCTTGCCGTAGGCGTGGCCCGATTCCATGCCGCCGTCGACGAGCCGCCGCCAGATCTCGGGGAGCTGATCGACCCGCGCACCGAACATGTCGATGCGCTGGCCGCCGGTGATCTTGGTGTAAAGGTTGAAATCGCGGGCGATCTCGCCGATCAGGATGAGCTGTTCGGGCGTGATCTCACCACCCGGCGATCGCGGCACGATCGAATAGCTGCCGTTGCGCTGGATGTTGGCCAGGAAGTGGTCGTTGGAGTCCTGCAACGAGGCCTGCTCACCGTCGAGGATGTGGTCCGAGCTCGTGGACGCCAAGATGGAGGCGACCACGGGCTTGCAGATGTCGCAACCCTTTCCGGTGCCGAAGCGTTCGATCAGCGCCGAGAACGTCCGGATCGATGAGGCGGTGACGATCTCGAAGAGCTCTGCGCGCGAATGGCTGAAGTGTTCGCACAGCGCCTTGGACTGTTCGACGCCCTCGGCCTCCAACAACTGTTTCAGCAAGGGGACGCACGAACCGCAGGACGTGCCGGCGAGCGTGCACTTCTTCAGCTCGGGCACGTCACAGCAGCCGCCCGCGATGGCCGCGGTGAGGTCGCCCTTCGTGACGTTGTTGCACGAGCAGATCTGCGCGGCGGCCGGTAGTGCGCCGACGCCGAGAGAGCCGCCCGCCTCACCTTCTGGTCCGGCAGGCGCGATCAGCGCGAGCGCGTCGCCGGGCAGTTCTTCGCCCACCATCGGTCGCAGCACGCCGTACGCCGACGCATCTCCGACGAGGATGCCGCCGAGCAGCGTCTTGGCATCGTCGGAGAGCACCAGCTTGGCGTAGGTCTGGTTGACGGCGTCGTTGATCGCCACCTCGAGACAGTTCGGGGTGGCACCCATCGCATCGCCGAAGCTGGCGACGTCGACCCCGAGCAGCTTGAGCTTGGTGGACATGTCCGCCTCGCCGAACTCTGCGCCGCCTCCGAGAAGCCGGTCGGCCACCACCTCGGCGCTGGTGTAGCCCGGTCCCACCAGGCCGTAGCAGCGGCCGTTGATCGCGGCCACCTCGCCGATCGCGTAGATGTTGGGATCGTCTGTAGCGCAAGTCAGGTCGGTCAGGACACCGCCACGGTCGGCGATCGCCAGGCCCGCGTCGCGGGCCAGCTCGTCCCGGGGCCGCACACCGGCGGCGAAGACGATCACGCCGACGTCGATGAACGACTCGTCACTCAGCGTGACCCGCATCGAGTCATCGTCGGCAGAGCGGCGGACCGGTCGGTTTCGTTGTGCCGGAGCGATATTGGCGGTACCGACGCCGGTGTGCACGGTGATGCCGAGGTCGCCGATCATCCGGCCCAGGAGGGCGCCACCGGCTTCGTCGAGCTGTTGGGCCATCAGGCGCGGCGCCATCTCCACGACGTGCGCGTGCAGCCCGAAAGAGCGCAACGCGTTGGCGGCCTCCAGACCCAGCAGACCTCCGCCGATGACCACCCCGACCGGGGCGCCCGCGTCCTTCGTACGCAGTGCGCTGTCTCGGATCGCATCGAGATCGTCGAGGGTCCGGTACACGTGGCAGGCCGGCAGGTCGCGTCCGGGCACCGGGGGAACGAACGCATAGGATCCGGTGGCCAGCACGAGCGCGTCGTAGTTCACCCGCCCGCCATCCGCCGTCAGCACCGACTTGGCGTCCCGGTCGATGGCCGTCACCTGGCTGCCCAGCCGAGTCTCGACCAGATCGTCGTCGGGATAGGTATTGCCTGGCAGGGCCAGCAGCGCGCGATCCCAGTGTTCGGTGTATCCGGTCAGCCCGACGCGGTCGTAGGCGGCGTCCGCCTCCTCGGCGAGCACCGTCACCCGCCATTCACCGGCGCTGTCGCGCGAACGCAACGCCTCGACGAACCGGTGGCCAACCATGCCGTGGCCGACGACCACGACGTTCTTTGAAGACATGCGGTGAGGCTAGGCAGCCGATATTGCCGCCATGTCGCCTTGTGTGAAGCGGCCATCACGGTGTGCTCACCGGTGCCGACAGCTCGATGTGAGCGGGTTCGCTGACAGCGAAAGCCCCGGTGGAACATGAGCGTGGTCAACTCAAGTTAAAGGGGATAGCGGACCGGCGTGGTGCCGGTCACGACAAGCGAGGAGAAGAACACGATGAGCAGAGTGACGCTGTGGTCGCGGCCGACATGGGACATCGACCGCTGGGTGAAGGACGGCGTGTTGGACGGTTTCACGCCCGCCGCCGAGATCGTGCGGGACGGTGAGGACGCGGTCGTACGCGTCGAACTACCGGGTGTCGATGTCGACAAGGACGTCACCGTCGAGGTTGATCGCGGCCATCTGGTGATCCGCGGCGAGCGGCGCGACGAGCGCGCAGACGAGGAGGATGGCCGCACCCTGCGCGAGGTGCGCTACGGCTCGTTCCGTAGGTCGTTCAAGCTGCCTGCGCACGCCGCCACGGACGCGATCTCAGCGTCTTACGACGCGGGTGTGCTCACGGTACGGGTCGCCGGCGCTCACCAGGGCGCCCAAACCCAGCGCATCGCAATCGAAAGCAAATAGTTCTCGATTGACACCAGAGCCGGTGCAGCCCTTCGGGTTTCACCGGCTCTGCGTCGTCGGCCGGTCCACGCCCGGGCCGGGACCGGGAGGGCTGTCCTCGCTGGTCTGAACCGACGGCACCGAGTAGCTGGTCGTGGTCGTCGATGACGTGGTGTAGGTCGACGGGGTTGCCGATGACGATGGCGCCGTCGGCAGCGTCTCGGGCACCCTGGACTTATCCGCGGTGCACGACACGGCATATACCAGGATCGCCACCAGAAGCAGGATCGCGCCACCGCCCCACATCGCGATTGTGCGCTGGTCCCCCCAGTTCGGCCCATCGTCACTTGTCATGACTCACGCCCAGCGCTGCAGCATCTCGTTGGCGTGGACCGACAACGCGCGCTGCAGGAACGGGCCGAAGCTGATCCGGCCGACACCGAGCGGCCCGAACGACGCGGGGTCGTCCGCCTCCGGCAGCGCGATCGCATTGACCGGCAACGGAAGCTCAGAGGTCAACCGCCGCATCGTCTCCGGATCGTGGCGCCCGACCGGATACAGCGAGTCGGCACCCGCGGCCGCGGCGTCTTCGAGCCGCGCGATAGCTCTCTCCGCGCGGTCGGACTCATCGCCGTCCTGGCGCAGGAACAGGTCCGTGCGCGCATTGAGAACCACATGCACACCTGCATCGTCGGCGGCCTTACGCAGCGCACCGACCAACTCGGCATGCTCGCCGGACGACCGTAGTCGCTTGCCCTCCTTGTGCACGGTGTCCTCGATGTTTAGCCCAACGGCGCCCGCCTCCAGCAACCCGTTGATGAGCCGGCTCGGCGATTCTCCGTATCCGGACTCGATATCGACCGAGATCGGCACGTCGACCGCTGCGGCGATCTGGGCCACCCGCGTCACGACGTCGTCGAACGACATCACCTCACCGTCCTGCTTACCGATGGAGTCGGCCATCGGGTGGCTGCCGACCGTGAGCGCGGCAAACCCCGCGTCGACCGCCAGCTTGGCCGACCAGGCGTCCCACACCGTCGGCAGGACTACCGGGTTTCCAGGTTGGTGTAACGCCAGCAGGGAGTCGGCACGCTCTTTCAGAACTCGGTCGGACATTGGCAAACCTCCGCTTCAGACGTGATCGGTCTCACTGGGTACTGCATGATGTGAATAACGTCAGGTGTCGTAACGTGATGCCTGACACCCTTCAGCCCAAGGAGGTCAATTGTCCAGCACTACCGAACTTGCCGAACTGCACGAGCTAATCGGAAGCCTGCGGCGGTGTGTCACATCGTTGGCGTCGAGGTATGGCGACAGCCCTGCGACACGTCGGATCGTCAACGACGCCGAGCGGATCCTCAACGACATCGATCGTCTCGACATTGACGCCGAGGAACTGGAGCTTGCCCGCGGCGTGGTGCAACACCACGACTCCGGCGAAAAAATCTCGATCCCGGACACCGCGTACGACAGCGACTTCTGGCGTGGTGTCGACGACGAGGGTCTCGGCGGCACGCGATAAGCGCGTGCATTTCAACATCGAAAGGCAACAGTGAGCGCACCAACCGCCGACCGCAAGGCGACCGGCGTCTTCTCGCCGGGCCGTGCCCAGATCAAGCAGCGCACCCTACGCACCGACCGTTGGTGGCAGTCACCACTGATTATCGACCTGGGGTTCGCCGCGTTCGTGATCTATGCGACGGTGCGGGCATTTCTGCAGAACAACTACTACGTCGCGGAATACCACTACCTGACGCCGTTCTACTCGCCGTGCGTGGTCAAGTGGAACGAGGCGACCCAGTCCGGTTGCATCCCCGAAGCAAGCCACTTCGGTCAGTTCCTGCCCGACGTGTGGTGGTTGCCGTACGCCGCGTTCTCGCTGCCGTTCCTGCTGCTGTTCCGGCTGACCTGCTACTACTACCGTGGCGCCTACTACCGGACGGTCTGGCAGTCACCCACCGCCTGCGCGGTGGCCGAGCCGCACGCCAAGTACACCGGTGAGACGCGCTTCCCGCTGATCATCCAGAACACTCACCGCTACTTCTTCTACATCGCGGGGATCATCTCGGTGATCAATACCTACGACGCGATCATCGCCTTCCAGTCGCCGTCCGGCTTCGGATTCGGTTTGGGCAACATCATTCTCGTGATCAACGTGGTGATGCTGTGGGTGTACACCGTGTCGTGCCACTCCTGCCGCCACGTCGTCGGCGGACGCCTCAAGCACTTTTCCAAACACCCCGTCCGCTACTGGCTCTGGACTCAGGTGAGCCGATTGAACACGCGGCACAAGCTGTACGCGTGGATCACGCTGGGAACCCTGATGTTGACCGACTTCTACATCATGCTCGTTGCCAGCGGCACCATTTCTGACCTGAGATTCATCGGTTAATGCGGCTGGCTGACAGCCTTTTTCGCGATTTAGTGAGGATTATCAATGGTTGAGGTCGAACGGCACGAGTACGACGTGGTCGTCATCGGTGCCGGCGGCGCGGGTTTGCGTGCTGTCATCGAGGCGCGGGAACGCGGCCTGAAGGTCGCGGTGGTCACGAAGTCGTTGTTCGGTAAAGCGCACACCGTGATGGCCGAGGGTGGCTGCGCCGCCGCGATGGGCAACGCGAACCCCAAGGACAACTGGCAGGTTCACTTCCGCGACACCATGCGTGGCGGGAAATTCCTGAACAACTGGCGCATGGCCGAGTTGCACGCCAAGGAGGCGCCGGACCGCGTCTGGGAGCTGGAGACCTACGGCGCGCTCTTCGACCGCACCAAGGACGGCCGGATCAGCCAGCGCAACTTCGGCGGCCACACCTACCCGAGACTGGCGCACGTCGGCGACCGCACCGGCCTCGAGATCATCCGCACCCTTCAGCAGAAGATCGTCTCGCTGCAGCAGGAGGACAAGGCCGAGTTCGGCGACTACGAGGCCCGCATCAAGGTCTTCCACGAATGCACCATCACCGACCTGGTGAAGGATGGTGACCGGGTTGCCGGTGCGTTCGGCTACTGGCGTGAGAGCGGCAGCTTCATCCTCTTCGAGACCCCCGCCGTGGTGCTGGCCACGGGCGGCATCGGCAAGTCCTACAAGGTGACGTCGAACTCGTGGGAGTACACCGGCGACGGGCACGCGTTGGCGCTGCGCGCCGGCGCGACCCTGATCAACATGGAGTTCGTCCAGTTCCACCCGACCGGCATGGTCTGGCCTCCCAGCGTGAAGGGCATCCTGGTCACCGAGGGCGTGCGCGGCGACGGCGGAGTGCTGAAGAACTCCGATGGCAAGCGGTTCATGTTCGATTACATTCCGCCGGTCTTCAAGGGGCAGTACGCCGAGTCCATCGAGGAAGCCGACCAATGGCTCAAGGACAACGACTCCGCGCGAAGAACCCCTGACCTGCTCCCGCGCGATGAGGTGGCCCGCGCCATCAACTCCGAGGTCAAGGCGGAACGCGGCACCCCGCACGGCGGGGTATACCTGGACATCGCGTCGCGTCTGCCGGCCGAGGAGATCAAGCGCCGACTGCCGTCGATGTACCACCAGTTCATGGAGCTGGCCGAGGTGGACATCACGAAGGAGCCCATGGAGGTCGGCCCGACGTGTCACTACGTCATGGGTGGTGTCGAAGTGGATCCCGACACCGGCGCGGCCAAGACACCCGGACTGTTCGCCGCCGGTGAGTGCTCGGGCGGTATGCACGGCTCCAACCGACTCGGTGGCAATTCGCTCTCCGACCTGCTGGTGTTCGGCAGGCGGGCGGGGATGGGTGCCGCCGACTACGTGCGGGCACTGTCCGAGCGGCCGAAGGTGTCCGAGACGGCCATCGACGATGCGGCCAAGCTGGCGCTCGCGCCGTTCGAGGGTCCGTCCAACGGCGACGCGGCGGAGAATCCCTACACGCTGCAACTCGACCTGCAGGACTCGATGAACACCCTGGTGGGCATCATTCGCAAGGCCGACGAAGTGGCCGCGGCCATCGAGAAGCTCAAGGAGCTGCGGGAGCGGTACAAGCGGGTCCGCGTCGAGGGTGGCCGGCACTTCAATCCGGGCTGGCACCTCGCCGTCGACCTGCGCAACATGCTCATCGTCAGCGAATGCATCGCCATGGCCGCGCTGGAGCGGACGGAGAGCCGGGGCGGGCACACCCGCGACGACCATCCGTCCATGGATTCGGCGTGGCGCAAGACGCTGCTGGTGTGTCGCGCCGAAGGTGATGTGATCGTGCCGGACATCACCATCACCCGCCAGGACCAGATCCCGATGCGCGAAGACCTGCTCGAGCTCATCGAGGTCGAGGAG
Organism: Mycobacteriaceae bacterium; assembly: GCA_019749805.1. Classification (GTDB taxonomy): domain Bacteria; phylum Actinomycetota; class Actinomycetes; order Mycobacteriales; family Mycobacteriaceae; genus Mycobacterium. The sequence goes on from JAIEPH010000011.1 coordinate 56,839, forward strand.
CTGGAGAAGTACTTCACCCCCGAGGAACTCGCCAACCATTCGGCAAGGAGAGCCTGATGAGCTACCAAGCGAAGATGCGGGTGTGGCGCGGCGACGAAGCCGGCGGCGACCTGCAGGACTACACCGTCGAGGTCAATGAGGGTGAGGTGGTGCTCGACATCATCCATCGGCTGCAGCAGACGCAGACCGGCGACCTCGCCGTGCGGTGGAACTGCAAGGCAGGCAAGTGCGGATCATGCTCGGCCGAGATCAACGGGCGGCCGCGGCTGCTGTGCATGACGCGGATGTCGACGTTCTCCGAGACGGAGACCATCACCGTCACGCCGCTGCGCACCTTCCCGGTGATCCGCGACCTCGTCACCGATGTGTCCTTCAATTACGAGAAGGCCAGAGAGATCCCCTCGTTCACGCCGCCCAAGGACCTGCAGCCCGGTGAATACCGGATGATGCAGGAGGACGTGAACCGGTCACAGGAGTTCCGCAAGTGCATCGAGTGCTTCCTGTGCCAGAACACCTGTCACGTGGTGCGCGACCACGAGGAGAACAAGAAGGCCTTTTCGGGTCCGCGGTATCTGATGCGGCAGACCGAGCTCGACATGCACCCGCTGGACACCCGGGCCGACCGGTCGGTGCAGGCGCAGGAAGAGAACGGACTGGGCTTCTGCAACATCACCAAGTGCTGCACCGAGGTGTGCCCCGAGCACATCAAGATCACCGACAATGCGCTGATTCCGCTGAAGGAGCGCGCGGCCGATCGCAAGTACGACCCGGTGGTGTGGCTGGGAACCAAGCTGTTCCGGCGGAACTGATTCATGACTGCTCCCGCGGGTAGCCTCTAGTCGAGCGGCCAATCATCGACGAAAGGCAGCGCTATGAGTCTGCAGGAACCTCACAGCATCAACGACATCCGTAACGCGATTCGTGAATTGAGCAGTCGCGCGGCATTGGCCCGCAAGGAGGGCCGCACCGCCGACGCCGAGGAGATCGAATCGCGCATCGACGGCTATCGCGAGGAACTGGCAGCCCGCCCCTGATCGGCGCGGGCGCTATTCGCCGAGACGACGGAATGTGCTGCGGTGGAACACAATCGGTGGCACGTCGGCGTGCACCGTGATGGACCGGACCGCCAAAATGACGATCGTGTGATCCCCGGCTGGGACCAGTTGCTCGATGGAACTCTCCATCCACACGCTGGTGCCCCCGACGAAGACGGCGCCGGACTCCTGCGAATGCGTTTCCAAGCCGGCGAACCGGTCGCCGGTCTTGGCTGCCAGCGCGCGCGCCGCGGCGTCGTGCGATTCACCGAGCAAGCTGATGCCCAGATGAGGCAGGTCCTTGAGCTTGGGCCAGGTCTCCGAGCTGTTCTGCACGCAGAAGGACACCAGCGGCGGGTCGAGAGACACCGGGACGAAAGTGCTCGCCGCCAGACCCACCCGGACGCCGTCGACCTCGGCGGCGATCGCGATGACACCGGACGGGAAATGCCCGAATGCCTCTCGCAAAGATGTGGGACTCAAATCGTTTTCGCTCATCGCCTCCATCTTCACACGTATCGAAACGTCATCTGATCGAGGTCTGAGGGCGGTAGGTTTGGCCGCGATGTGGTTCACCTTGCTGGTGATGGCCGTCGCGGTCAGCTTCGAACCGTTTCGAATCGGGGCGACGGTGCTGATGCTCAACCGTCCACGCCCACTGCTGCAGCTGCTCGCGTTCCTGGGCGGGGGATATGCGATGGGTGTGACGGTCGGACTCGTGGTGCTGTTCGTCGTGGGCTCCGTGGTCGACCCCGCGCAATTCACGTTGCCCAGGGTGCAGATGGTGATCGGGGCGCTCGCACTGTTGATCGCCGCTTTCCTCGCGCTGCGGCCCGCGCGGCCCCGGCCCGGGGGAGACCGGCTGGCGAGTTGGGCCCGTCAGCTCGCTGACGGCGGCTCGCTCTGGGTGGCGGCCGTGGCAGGCCTTGGTATCGCGCTCCCGTCGATCGACTACCTTGCTGCGCTGGCGGTCATCGCCGCTTCGGGCTCGGCCGCCGCGACGCAAATCGGTGCGCTGGTGGCTTTCAATGCGGTGGCATTCGCCTTCGTCGAGCTCCCGCTGCTGGGCTATCTGGTGGCGCCGGCGCGAACCCGGACGGCAATGGCATCGCTGCACGACTGGCTCCGCTCGCGTTCACGACGCGGCGTAGCGGCCCTGTTGGCCGCCGTGGGCTGCGTGTTGGTGGTCGTCGGCGTCATGGGCTCATGACATGACTAGGGCTGATCCTTCATCACGTACTGCAACCCGGCGAGCATCTGCGACAGTGGATCGGCGGCGCCGCCGAACGCGGCCTGGGTCGCCGGCGCGGTGACGGCGGCGGGGTCGTAGCCGTTGTTCGGATCCACCGTGATCGGGGCCGTCAGCGGAGTATCGGCTCGCGAGTATCCCGCGTCCACGTAGGGCTTCAGGACGGCGTCGATCTTGATCAGCGTGTCCTTGTCGACCCCGAGATACTTGAAAGGCAGCGTCAGGGGAAGGTGTTCCTCGGGAATCAGATACGTCGTCGTCTTCGCGCCCCGGGAATTGACCGTCGTCCGGATGTTCCCCGGCGGCACCATGCTCGGTCTGGTGAAGGCAACCGAGGTGTGACCGGACGCGAGACCAGCCAGCGCATTGATGACAGACATCCAGTTGTCCGGCCGGTCCGGCCAGTCGGCGATGCTGTCGTAGGCGGTGACGAATTGGTAGGTGTCGTACTGGCTCTCCACCGGTGGCGGGACCCGATAGTCGAGGAAGGGCGTCAGGGTACCGACCGGGAACGACCGGGTCAGAAAGCTTTCACCGAAGGCGTGCCGCGCCACCGGGTCGCCGTACATCGCGAAGCTCAACTGATCCGGTGGCGGGGCGGCGGGGTCGTACGCCAGCCGCGCTTGGACCTCGTTGAGCACCATGGCGCCCTCGGACAGCCCGAGTACGGTGCCGGGCCCGCCCGCGCGGATCGCATTGATCAGGTTGGGCGCCCCGACGTCGACCGATTCGGCCACGCTGGGGCCGTCGAGACCCGCCCCGGGCATGATTTCGTCGTCCAGCCGGCCGATGCCGGGGAACAGCCGTTCCAGGGTGTGTCCCTGCACCTGCCCGGAGGGATAGTCGACGATCTGCCGGTCCAGTCCCGGGAACCAGTCCGCGCCGGTGCGGTTGATGTACTCGTCGTAGGGAATGCCCAGGACGCGAGCACCGCCCAGTGCGTAGCCGCGGCCCGGGGTCCCTATCGGCGGTGTGTCCTCGGTTGGGTTGCCGGGCGGCGGGGGTACCACCGGTGGTTCGTCGGCTGTCGCGATACCGAGCCCGAAACAGCCTGTGGCACCGATGGTTGTCAGTGCAAGGCCGTACGCGAGAAGTCGTCTCATGTCTGTCGCACGCCTCCCGCCCTGCTCGGTCGCACTGTCCGAAACCTTACTCCGCCGCACCTCTGCGCTCAGGCGTCCAGCCGCATGAATTGGCCTCCCTGATACTGCTCGGCGCAGGCGGCGCGCTGGATCTTGCCGCTCGTCGTCGTGGGAATCGCCCCTGGGGCCACCAGCACGAGGTCCGCGACGCTGACGCCGTGTGCATTGGAGATCGCAGCGGTGACATTGCTCTTCACCGCACTCAGCCGGTGAATGGCGGCCTCGTCGAGCTCGGTTGGCGCCTTGAGTTCGATGACGGTGACCAGCCCCTCGGTGCTGTTGTTCGGAACCGATATCGCCGCAGCCCGCCCGCGGGTGATCTCGTGGACGGTCGCCTCGATGTCCTCGGGATAATGATTGCGTCCCCGGATGATCAGCAGATCCTTGATTCGACCGACGATGAACAGCTCGCCGTCGTGGACGAAGCCGAGGTCCCCGGTGCGCAACCACGGACCGGCGGGCGTGCCAGGGGACGGATCGACAAATGTTGCACCGAAGCAGCTTTGCTCCTCTGGCGGTTTACGCCAATAGCCCTCGGCGACGTTCTCGCCATGCACCCACATCTCGCCGATGACGCCCGCCGCGCACTCGCGGTGCGTCTCGCTGTCGACGATCCGCAGCGTTGGAGATGGCGGCAGCTGGTACTTGACCAACGCCGTGCCCTTCCCGGCTGCGCACGGTCGGACGCGCCCCGCGCCCAGCTCGGCGGAATCGAAGTATGCCGCAGGCGATGTTTCGCTCCAGATGTTCGTCGCCACGAAGACCGTGGCCTCTGCCAGTCCATATGCCGGACGCATCATGTGGTCCCGAAAGTTGAAGTGCGCGAACCGATCGACGAAGCGGTGCAGCGTAGCCGGTTCGACCCGTTCGGCGCCGCTGATGATGCCCACCACCCCGCCGAAGTCGAGCCCGTCCAGATCGTTGTCGGTCGTCTTGCGGGCAGCCAGTTCAAACGCGAAGTTGGGCGCCGCAGAAAACGCCCCGGGGTTCAGCGCCAGCGCACGCATCCACCGGGCCGGTCTCTCCAGGAACGCCACCGGGCTCATCAGCTCGGCCCGACGGCCGTACAGGATGGGTGCGCAGACTCCGAGCACCAGACCCATGTCATGGTAGAAGGGGAGCCACGACACGAAGGTGCCGTCGGGCGGCAGTGGGGTGACACCGAAGAAACATCTCGCCAGCTGGTCGAAGTTCACCGTGAGGTTACGGTGCGAGAGCATGACTCCGGCCGGCAGTCGGGTCGAGCCCGAGCTGTACTGCAGATAAGCGATGCGCGGCCACTCGACCGGGGAAAGGCCTGCCTGGCTCTCGGCGTCCAGATCCAGCGCATCGATCTCGAGGATCGTCGGCGTCGTGTCCGAATGTGACCGAGTCAGGAGATCGCCGACAAGGCCTGCAGATGCCGACGTCGTGAGGACGACCGAGGGTTCTGTATCGGTGATGACCGCACTCACCCGGTCATGACCCGAGCCCGGGTGCGGCAATGGGAGCGGCACCGCCACCAATCCAGCCTGCATCGCGCCCAGGAAGGCCAGGATGTACTCCACCCCCTGCGGGGCGAGGATCACCGCTCTGTCCCCGGCCGAGCCATGGAGCCGAATCTCGTGTGCCGCATTCATTGTTCGACGTGCGAGCTGGGACCACGTGAGACTCTCGGCAGCGCCGGATGAGTCGTTTTCGTAGTCGGTGAAAGTGAACGCGATGTCGTCAGGGCGCAGACTGGCGCGTCCGTGCAGCATCGACAGGATCGATGACTCGGACGTGGGAGCGAGCTGATTCAGCGTGTCCTCCGTTTTCTAGGTGATTTCGGCAGGCGCCCGCGGCGTCGCAGATGGCGGAGCCACCCGCGACGGCCACCAGTTCGCCCGTCCGACGAGCGCAGCGACGGCAGGCACTGTGATGGTGCGGACGACGAAAGTGTCCAGCAGGATTCCGACGCCGATCACGAAACCGCCCTGGACCACGGTGCCGATGCTGGAAAAAAGGAGACCGGCCATCGAGGCGGCGAAGATCAGGCCCGCCGCGGTGATCACACCGCCCGTCGAACTCAACGTGCGGATGACGCCGTAGCGCACACTGACGGGGGATTCGTCGCGCATCCGCGACACGAACAGCATGTTGTAGTCCGCGCCCACTGCGACCAACACCACGAAGGCCAGCGGTGGCACGCTCCAATGCAAAGCCTCCCCGAGGAGGACTTGGAATGTCAGTACGCCGATACCGATCGCCGCGAAGTACGAAAGCACCACGGAACCTACGAGATACAGAGGCGCGACGATCGAACGCAACAACACGATCAACGTCAGCAGGACCACGATGAGGGCAGTGACGATGATGAACCGGATGTCGCGCTCGTAATAGTCGCGGGTGTCGCGCAGCGCGGCGGGAAACCCGCCCATCGATATCGAGGCGTCGGCGAGTGCGGTGTTGGGCTGGGCGCCCAGGGCGACGTCATTGATCGCGTTGACCTGATCCATCGCCTCGGAACTGAACGGGTTGAGTTTGGTTTGGATCAGGTATCGCACCGAGTGGCCGTCGGGCGAGATGTACGCCTCGGCGGCTTTCTGAAACTCCGCCGCGTTCAGCACCTCGGCGGGGATGTTGAACCCGGCCATCGACGAGCTGGCCGCGTCGCGGCTCATCGTCAACAGGAAGGCCGATGCCTGGCTCAGACCGTCGGCCATCAGTTTGACCTGCGCCACCAAGTCGTCGACGCCGTTCGCGACTTGCCGGCTTCCGCCGGCCAAGCGGTCGGCGTTGCGCTGCAGGTTGGACAAACCGGCCTCCACGCCGCCCGGTTGGTCCAGCCCCATGTCATTCGCCGCCTCCGCGACGGTGGTGAGTGCACCGTTCAGTTTGCGCATCGTGGCGTTGAGGGTCTGTCTGCTCTCGAAACTCTCCAACTCGCCGGCCAGTTGATTCACCCGGTCCAGGCTTCCGTCGTTTCGAGCGTGTTCAAGCCGCTGAAATTGAGCCCGGGTGGCACTGCAGGAGGGATTGGCATCGCAGACCGCGTTGCCGTTCAGCGCAATCAGAACCGGCCCTAGCCAAGCGAACATGTCCTCGACCGCACCGAAGTGCATGCCCATGGCGTTGCCGACCTTGTTGATGCTGTCGACCAGCTCGGCGGCGGTCTTGACGTCCCGCACCAACCTGTCGCCACTGTATTGAGTTCGCAGCGACGAGAACTCGCTGAGCAGACCTTGGATGCTGGTCGCAATCGAATTGACCTGAGCTCGCACGTCGCCGAGGCTGTCGGCCAGTGTGTTGGCCCCGGTTGCCAGTTCATCGAGGTCGGCGGTGCGTTCGTCGATCTGCGCGGAACCCGCGGCCAGCCGGTCACCGACGATGCCGGCCTGGAACGTGGCCCGGAACTCCGGCGGCACCTCACCCAGCGGTCTGGTGGCGCCGCTGACCAGAGAAACGTCCGGCAGTTGGGCGATGCGCGACGCCATCTGCTCCAGGTCCGCGAGGGCCTGCGGTGTCCGTAGGTCATGCGGAGACTGGACGAGGATGTATTGGGGGATGGACTGGCTGACTGGGAAATGGCGTTCCAGCGCCGCATAGCCGACCGAACTCGGAGCCGACGCGGCGACGGCTTTGCGATCGTCATAGTTGAAGCGCGCGAAGACCGCGAAGCCGGCCAGGAGCACCAGTACGAGCAGACTGGCAATCAGGTGTGGCACCGGTCGGCGCACGATCCGGATGCCGGCGCGTCGCCAGAACCGGGCGGTCAACTCGCGCCGCGGCTTGACCCAACCGCGCGGCCCGGCTAGCGCCAGGATGGCCGGCAGCAGGGTGACCGCGGCCAGGAACGCCACGCCGATCCCGATCGCCGCCGACACTCCGATCGTTTTGAACACTCCCATTTCGGTGAAGCTCATGATCAGAAAGGTGATGCCCACCGTGGCGGCAGACGCGGTGATCACCTTGCCGATCGAGATCATCGACGCCTTGACCGCACGGTCGTACTCAGCACCCGCCCGCAGGTAGTCGTGATAGCGGCTGATGAGAAACACCGCATAGTCCGTCCCGGCGCCGGCCATGATTGCGCTCAGAAAGACGATGGACTGGTTCGAGACACCCACGCCGGTCACCTGGGAATAGGCGGCCACCACGGCCTGCGCAATGAGCAGCGACGATCCGATGGTCACCAACGGCAGCAGCATCGTGACCGCGCTGCGGTAAACCAGCAAAAGCACGGCCAGCACCAGGACGGCGATCGCGAGCTCGATGGGCAGGCGATCCTGCTCGCCCGCGACGGTGAGGTCCGCGACGGTCGCCGCCGGACCGGTGATGTAGACGGCGAGTGAACGGCCGGCTGGTCCGTCGTTCGTCGAGGCATGGTGATCGACGATGTCGGCGACCCGGTTGAACGACTCGAACCCACGCGGTGTGCCCAACTCACCTTCCAGGCTGACCGGCAGCACCCAGGTCGTTTTGTCCTCGCTCGTCAGGAACGGGCGCAGTTGGGGGGTGCTGACGAAATCCTGCACCGACACGACGTCGGTGACGTCGTCGCGCAGTGCATCCACCACCGTGCGGTAGATGGCTTCGTCTGCGGGTACCAGCCCGTTTTCGTTGATGAAAGCGATGACCAGCAGGTTGTCCGAAGCCGACTCCTGGAAGGCCTTGGCCATCTTTTCGGCGGTGACGCTCGACGGTGCGTCGCTGGGCAGGATGACGAGCGGATGCTTTTCGGCCATCTCGCCGAGCGACGGAAATGTCAGGGGCAGAGCGGCTGCCATGGCGAGCCAGACCCCGATCACCACCCAGGGCCACCGCACGACGAGATCGGCTAGCCGACGCATTTCGTCCTCATCCCCCGCCCCCCACGCTAAGCGACTCGCCCCCAGTGCCCGCTGTCGGCGACCAGTTCGGAAACGGACTTCATCGTCGTCATATAGCGGGCAACTGACTTTCTGGCGACCGGATTATCGGGATGCATGATCGCCATCACCGTTCCCTCGCCGTATCGGAATATGTAGATGGTGAGCTGATACGAGAAACGACCGTCCGGATAGATTCCGATATTGTCGGCAAGCCCGAGATCGGCGGCGGCGAGAACGGCGTTGAGCGGAGCGGCGCCACCATGAAAGAAATTGGAGACGGGGAAATTCGGCTGCGGCCAACTCAACCACGGCGCCAACTCCAACACGCGGTAGTACGGCACTTTGGCCATATTCAGATTCGAGTCGAAGGACGACTGCGCCGACCATGCGGCGTCACCAAATGAGGCCGCGCCTATCGGTACGGTGATCGGGATCAGACCGGTAAACCAGCCTTGGGTCATGAAATTGTCCTCGGCGCTACGGGAATCGCGCGGAGTGAGACCGTAATAGGTCAGTGCACCGGTCAGTTCATGCTCCACCTGCGCGAGGCAGGCGAAGAGTCCGCCGATGAAGCGCGCGCCCGCCGCGGTGCACGCCGATTCGAAGCGCTCGGTCTGAGCCGGATCCATCAGGACTTCCGACGTCATGTCACTGCGGGTCGACTCCTCCGGTTTGCCCAGCGGAAGCGGAAATTCAGGGAAGCCATCGTTGTTCTCCTCGGCGAACTCAACCCATGCCCGCACCTCGGGTGAATCCAACGTCAAGCCCGAGGCGCGTTCGCGCTCGCGGACACAGAACGCGTCGAAGCTGCCGGGCTCGCCCAACGTGAGAGCATCACCGCCGCTGCTCAATGCCGAATACATTCCGTTGGCTTCCAACATTGTCGTGCCGATCAATGTCGCATCGCCGTGCACGTGATCGATCGCAGCGAAGAAAGTGAAGAAGTCCTCGTTCTGAATGATTCCGAAAGTGAAGCAGCCCCACTCCAACGGACTGGGTATGGCGATCACATGAGCGTGAATCTCGTCGATCGTCAGATTGCCGTGGTCGATCGGCATGAATTCGATCCCGGCCGGATCGTCTATCGCATGCCTGATGAAATCGCCATCGCCGGTCTGTTCGAACCAACTGCGGAACGTGTCGTGCCGACGTAGGTAGGCATTGACGGCTTGATTCATCGCCGCGATATCGCATTTGCCGGACACATCGCAGCTGGCGATGATCTGCCGGGAAAAGTTCGATCCAGCGGATGTGCGTTCGCAGTAATTGCGAAGATGCTGGCGCTGCATGTAGCTGACGGGCACCGAACTGACCGGCGCTTGCCGGGCGCTGTTCTGCGCAGCCGCGGTCGGATGCCACGAGATGACTGTCCCCGGTTTCAGCGCCCACTCATCAAGAGCGCCCACCGTGATCTTTCCGATGCGCAATACGCCGACCTCCCGCTCGGCCGCGAATCTCCCATCAGCCGTGCGCGATCAACATACCTCCAGTACGACCGCGGTCACCCGGCGTTGTCTGAATCCCTGAAGCCAACACCGCCGCACGCGCCGATGCCCTAGTGTCCGACGGAGAGTTGTACTCAGGCGCCTGACAGTGCCCGCCGGGCCACGTTCCGACCGCCGAGGTATGGGAGGACAACGGCATGGGATCCGCGGATTATTCGATCGCGGCGGCCTCACGTCTTGCCATCATCGGCTATGCAGCGCGTCTACCGGGCGCCCAGGACGCCGATGCGTTCTGGGAGGTGCTGCGTGAGGGTCGCGACGCGGTGTCGGAGGTGCCGAAGGACCGCTGGGACGTAGACGAATTCTTCGACGCGGATCCCAGTGCACCCGGCAAGGTCGTCACGCGTCGCGCCGGTTTCGTCGACGATGTGACCGGATTCGACGCACCGTTCTTCGGCATATCGACGCGCGAAGTCAGGTTGATGGACCCGCAGCATCGGGTGTTGCTGGAGACCGCGTGGCACGCGGTGGAGCACTCGGGGACCGCGCCCACAGCTCTGGCCGGGACCAACACCGGAGTGTTCTTGGGGATGTCCACCCACGACTACCTGGGGATGGCATCCGACGAGCTGGATTACCCCGAGATCGAGGCCTATATGGCCATCGGCACGTCGAACGCCGCCGCGGCGGGCCGAATCAGCTATCGCCTCGGTCTCCAGGGCCCCGCGGTCGCCGTTGACACAGCGTGCAGTTCGTCGCTGGTAGCCATCCATCAGGCGTGTCAGGCGCTGCGCTTGGGAGAATGTGATCTCGCCCTGGCCGGCGGCGTCAACGTCCTGCTCACCCCCGCGACCATGATCACGTTCTCCAACGCGCACATGCTCGCGCCCGACGGCCGCTGCAAGACGTTCGACGCGGCGGCAGACGGCTACGTGCGCGGCGAGGGATGCGGCGTCATCGTCATCAAGCGGCTCGAGGACGCGCTTCGCGACGGTGATCGGATCCGGGCTGTGATCCGCGGCAGCGCGATCAATCAAGACGGCGCGTCGGGCGGGTTGACCGTGCCGAATGGTGTTGCCCAGCAACGGGTTATCGCCGAAGCGCTGAGGCGCGCCGACCTGGAACCCAGCGACGTCGGATACCTGGAGGCACACGGGACTGGGACGTCACTCGGCGATCCGATAGAGATCCAGGCCGCAGGCGCTGCCCTCGGCTCCGGACGCGCACCGGACAGTCCACTGTTGATCGGCTCTGTGAAGACCAACATCGGCCACCTGGAAGCAGCCGCAGGGGTGGCCGGCGTCATCAAGGTCATCCTGTCGCTGGAGCACGAGAAGCTACCGAAGCACCTCCACTTTCAGAACCCGTCGCCGCATATCCCTTGGGATCGGCTGGCCGTGGACGTCGTCAAAGAAGTCGTCCCCTGGAAGCGCAACAGTCAGCCCCGAATCGCCGGGGTGAGCTCATTCGGGTTCGCCGGAACCAACGCACACGTCATCCTCGAAGAGGCTCCCGCGGCACCCGTTGTGGAGCAGCCCGCGCCGGGTCGGGTCGAGCAGCGCTACAGCCTGCTGCCTCTCTCGGCACGCACGGCCGAGGCCTTGGTGCAGATCGCCGGGGAGTACCGCGACTGGTGGACTGCGCATCCCGAAGCCGGCTTGGCCGACGTGTGCTTCACCGCAGGCGTGGGTCGAGCACACCTCGAACACCGGGCGGCGCTGGTGGTCGATTCCAGGGATGCCGCCATCGAACTGCTCGACACGCTCGCAGACGACCGCCCGGCGCCCGGTTTGATTCGCGGTGAATGCCACGAGGTACCCAAGACGGCGTGGCTGTTCACCGGTCAAGGCAGCCAATACTCCGGAATGTCGAAGGAGTTGTTCGACACCGAACCGGTGTTCGCGGACACGCTCGAGCGATGCGCGGCCGCGGTTGCCGATGTGCTCGAAAAGCCCTTACTTGAAGTCATTTTCGGTCTAGACAGCCCGGACGCCGATGAGCGTTTGCGCGAAGAGCATGACTCCGAGGAGACGTTACGGCGGACCTCGAACGCACAGCCCGCCCTGTTCGCAGTCGAGATGGGTTTGGCCGCCCTATGGCAGTCGTGGGGCTTCGAACCCGACGTGGTGATGGGCCACAGCGTCGGCCAATATTCGGCGGCCTGCGTCGCGGGGGTCTTCGGTCTCGAGGACGGCGCACTGCTGATGGCCGAACGTGGACGCCTCTTTGCCAGTTTGCCCGCGGGCGGACGGATGGTCGCGGTCTTCACATCACCCGATCGTGTCGAGAGCCGGACCAACGAATACCCCAGCCTGTCAGTCGCTGCCTACAACGGCACGAACACCGTATTGTCGGGACCTGCAGAGGATTTGGACAAGGCGGTCGCTGGCCTGGCGGCAGAGGGTGTCCGGTGTGAGTGGCTGGAAACCAGCCATGCTTTCCACTCTGCCTTGCTGGATCCGATCCTCGACGATTTCGAGTCCTACGCACAACGGTTCGAATTCAATACGCCGCAAAGGATATTGATCGACAACCGCACCGGCGTCGCACTCGGCAGGAGCATCAAGCTCGATGGCGCATACTGGCGCCGTCACGCGCGCCAACCGGTGCAGTTCACCAAGAGCATTCGCACACTGGCGGAGATGAACTGCAAGGCGCTGGTGGAAATCGGTCCGCGACCGGTGCTCACCGCCGCCGCCATCGCGGCATGGCCGGACCCTGCCACCACGCCGCGGGCGATTGCATCGGTGCGCAGAAACACTGCTGACCACCGACAGATCACCGAAGCCCTGGCCGAGCAATACGTACTGGGACACCTGCCCGAATTCACCGCTCTTGCGCAGCCGCACGCGCAAAAGCTCGACCTGCCCACTTACCCGTTCGAGCATCGTCAGTACTGGTTCTCCGACGATCGAGAGCGTGCTGACTCACGCCCACCACCCGCCACGAGTACCCACGCCGTCAACCTTCTCGAGGAAGGTCGGATCGAGGAACTCGCCAACCTGATCGACGGTGCGGGCGGCGACCCGCGCACTGTCGACGTGCTCACCAAGCTCGCGACACAACACAACCGGCAGCGTGCTACCCAGTCCATCGCAGAAGACCGTTATGAAATCTGTTGGGAGAGGCTCACAACCGCACCATTCGGCGCGGCCACCGGCGAGGACATCGAGTGGATCCTCATCGGCGACGACACCGGCACCGCTGCGCCACTGGTCAATGTGCTGACTGCGCGCGGCCACCGCCACCAGGTGGTCGAGCTGCCTGCGTCCGACGCCGAGGAAGCGCAGCTCTCGGACACGTTGCGGGCCGCAGCGGCAGGCGGTTCGGCACTGCGGATCGTGCACGTCGCCGCGCTCGGTGACGACCCGGATGCGCGTACCTTGCCGATGAAGCAGTCTTTGCTGCGAATGCAGCATCAGATCCTGGGCGGAACACGACGGCTGCTGCGTGCCGCGGTCGCCGCTGACTTGAGGGTTCCCATTTGGCTGGTGACCCGCGGCGCACAGCGTGTTACCGGCGCAGACACCGTGGCGCCGGATCAGAGTTGCCTCTGGGGGTTCGGGCGTGCCGCATCGCTGGAGCTGCCGCAGGTTTGGGGCGGCCTCGCGGATCTGGCTGATGCCTCTGCCGAAGAATGGTCTTTGTTGATCGACCGGATGACCGGGCAGCGTGACACCGAAAGCAGAGAAGATCAGGTCGCGGTGCGGGATCAAGCCGTCTACGCTCCCCGGCTGGTTCGACGCACCGAGCGGCCGAGCGGTGCGCCGCTTACACTGCGCAGCGACGCCGCGTACTTGGTTACGGGTGGGCTGGGATCGATAGGGTTGGAGATCGCCGGATATCTGGCCACGCACGGCGCTGAGCATCTGGTGCTGACCAGCCGACACGCACCCAGCGAGGCCGCGCAGCAACGGATCGATGCGCTGCGGGAAGGTCACGGATGTGACGTTCGAGTCGTCAACGCCGATGTCGCCGATGCGCACGACGTGGCACGGCTTCTGGCCACCGTTGCTGCCGAGCTGCCGCCGTTGGCCGGAATCGTCCACGCTGCGGGCGAGATCGGTACCGCTCCGCTGAGCAACCAGGACGATACCGAGATAGACCGCGTATTCGCGGGAAAGGTCTGGGGTGCTTGGCATTTGGCCGAAGCAGCGGCTGGCCTTGCGCTCGATTTCTTCGTCAGTACCTCGTCGATCGCCTCGGTGTGGGGCGGATACGGTCAGACGGCGTACGGAGCCGCCAACTCCTTCCTCGACGGCCTGTCTTGGCAGCTGCGCGATAAGGGTGTCACAGGGATCAGCATCAGCTTCGGCCCATGGTCGGCGGGCATGGCTGACGCGGAATCCCGTGCGCGACTCGATCAACGCGGGGTCAAGACGCTGTCTCCCTCCGAGGCATTGGTCGGCCTCGCCGACGTGGTCTCGGCTTCCTCGGCACACGGCGTTGTGGCTCGTATCGACTGGTCCCGCTTTCTGCCGCTGTACCAGCAGGCTGGCAGGCGGGCGTTCCTGTCGGAGTTGGAGCGCGAGGTGCCCACCTCGCCGACGGCGGCGACGTCGCAGGTGACTCCGTCCGGCAAAACCCAGTTGGTCGACCGACTCGCCAATGCTCCGGTCCAGCAGCGCAAGAAACTTCTGACCGATTACCTACGCGACGCGGTGGCGGAGGTGACGCGCTTGAACAGCGCGGAGATTCGGGATGACGCGGGGTTCTTCGACCTCGGCATGGATTCGTTGATGGCCGTCGAGTTACGGCGTCGAATCGAACACGGAGTAGGCAGAGAAATACCGGTCACCCTGGTGATGGACTACCCCCGCCTGTCCGACGCCGCCGACTATGTACTCGGCGAGGTACTGGGGCTCAGCAGCCAGGAATCCGCAACATCCGCGCCCGAGCTGGCTTCGATGGCCCGGACACGTACGGACGAGCCGATCGCAATCGTCGCGGTGTCATGCCGCTTCCCCAGTGCGCCCGATCCGGAGGCGTTCTGGGACGTGCTGTCCGGCGGTGTCGATGCGATCCGGGAAGTCCCGGAGGACCGATACGACGTAGACGAGTTCTACGACCCGGATCCCGAGACCGCGGGCAAGATGTACACCCGGTACGGCGGATTCCTCGATGGAATCGACGGATTCGACCCTGAGTTCTTCGGTATCTCTCCGCGCGAGGCTGTCTGGATCGAGCCGCAGCAGCGGCTGACGCTCGAAACAGTGTGGGAGGGTCTCGAAAGGGCGGGGTATGCGCCAGCCACGTTGCGTGGCAGTCGAACCGGCGTCTTCGTCGGTGTTGCCGCCAACGAGTACGCGTATCTGTTGTCTTCCGAACCCGTCGAAAAGATCGAGCCCTACTTCATCACCGGGAATGCGCTGAATGCGATTTCGGGTCGGGTCGCCTTTGTGCTGGGACTCGAGGGACCGGCGGTTGCGGTCGACACCGCATGCAGCTCGGCGTTGGTGGCCGTCCACCAGGCGTGCCAAGCGTTGCACTCCGGAGACTGCGACCTGGCGCTGGCCGGTGGTGTGAACGTCTTGCTGAGTCCGGTGACGGTCATAGCCGCGTCACGGGCCAGAATGCTGTCCCCCGTCGGGCGCTGCAAGACCTTCGACGCCTCCGCCGACGGCTACGTGCGCAGCGAAGGCTGCGGAATGCTGGTGCTCAAACGGCTGAGTGACGCGGTACACGATGGAGATCGGGTCTGCGCGGTCATATCCGGCAGCGCAGTCAACCAAGACGGCGCGTCCAGTGGCCTGACGGTGCCCAATGGTGGTGCCCAGCAACGGCTCATCGGGATGGTGCTCGCTCGGGCCGGCTTGGAAGGCGGAGAGGTCGACTATCTCGAGGCGCACGGGACGGGCACCCCCCTGGGCGATCCGATCGAGGTCCAGGCAGCGGCAGCCGCCTACGGTGCTGCGCGCGATCCGGACCGACCGCTGCTGATGGGGTCGGTCAAGAGCAACATCGGTCACCTCGAATCGGCATCAGGGGCGGCAGGACTCATCAAAGTCGTGTTGTCGCTGCAACACGAAGTGCTGCCGCCAAGTCTGCACTTCAAGAATCCGTCTCCACATATCCCGTGGGACTCATTGCCGGTACGGGTGGTAGATAAAGCGATCCCGTGGCAGGCCGACGGGAGGCCGCGGCGGGCAGGCGTGAGTTCTTTCGGATTCACCGGCACGAACGCGCATGTGCTGATCGAGGAGGCGCCGCCACTGGCGGCTGTGGCCGACGAAGATTCGACGGGCGCGGAAACCGACGTCGCGGCTTGCGAGCCCGCGGAGTCCGACGCCCGCGGGCGATCCGTCAACGTGCTGGCGCTGTCCGCGCGGTCACCGGAAGCATTATCGGCGCTGGCACGGCGGTATGACGCCTGGCTGAGCGCGCATCCGACGGTCGACTTGGCCGACGTATGCCTCACCGCCGGAACGGGCCGTTCGCATTTCGAGCATCGAGCCGCGCTGGTCGTCGATTCGGTCGAGAGTGCCCGCGAAGGTTTGGCCGAGTTGGCCGAGAACCGGCTGCGACCGGGTGTGGTGCGTGGCGAGCACACCAACCGGCCCACGACGGCGTGGTTCTTCACCGGGCAGGGCAGCCAGTATCCCGGGATGGCGCGCGAGTTGTTCGACACTGAACCGGTTTTCGCCGAAACCGTGACGAGGTGCGCCGATGCGGTTGTCGACATATTGCCGCATCCGTTGCCGGATGTGCTGTTCGCCAATGAACGCGCGACCGGAGAAAGACTGCGGCACACGTCCTTTGCGCAGCCCGCGCTCTTTGCGGTCGAGATGGGACTGGCTCGGCTCTGGCAGTCGTGGGGCATCGAGCCCGACGTGGTACTCGGGCACAGTGTGGGTCAGTACGCGGCAGCTTGTGTGGCCGGTGTGTTCAGCCTGGAGGAAGGTGTACGGCTGATGGCCGAGCGTGGCCGGATGTTCGGCAGCCTGCCCGAAGGCGGGCGTATGGCGGCGGTCTTCGCCGACGCCAAACACGTCGACGAGATAGCCGGTGAGTTCCCGCGGGTGTCGATTGCTGCCTACAACGGACCGAATACGGTGCTGTCCGGACCCGGCGCGGACCTGGAGCAGATAATCACCAGATTCGGCGATGAGGGAATCCGTTGCACCTGGCTGGAAACCAGCCATGCATTCCATTCGGAACTCCTGGGTCCGGTGCTCGATGAGTTCGAGTCCTATGCAGCGCAGCTACAGTTCGCCGCCCCGACGTTGCCGCTGGTCTGCAACCGCACCGGCGCCGTGCTCACGGCCCAGACGCCGCTCGACGCGGCGTACTGGCGAAGACACTCACGTCAGCCGGTGCAATTCGCCGAAAGTGTCCGCACCGTGGCGGCGCTGGGATGTTCGGTGTTGATGGAGATCGGTCCGCAGCCGGTGCTGACCGGCGCTGCGGTGCAGGTCTGGCCGGAACACGTGGCCGCGCCGCGAGCGGTCGTCTCATTGCGTAAGGGCATCAGTGACCGGCGTCAGATCGCCGACGCGCTGGGGTCGGCTTATGTTGGCGGCCACCAAATCGATTTCGCCGCGCTGCATCGTCGGCACGGCCGCATACTCGAATTGCCCACCTACCCGTTCCAGCGCCGTCGCTTCTGGCCAAGGACGTCCGGGATCACGGTGGACGGTCCTGCGGCATCCGGATTGCTCGGCAGTGCAAAGGATCTCGCATCGGGTGACTCCGTCTATACCAGCAGGTTGTCCGTCAAATCGCAGCCCTGGCTTGCGGATCACGTCATCTACGGAACCGTTGTCGTTCCCGGGGCGACGTATGTGGCGATGGTCCTGACAGCCGTTGGGCCGCCGGCGCGGGTGAAGGATATCTTCTTCTACGAGCCGATCATCCTGCCCGACAAGAGTTCTCGTGAAGTTCAGCTGACATTGCATCCGCTCGAAGACAGCGGCGACATGAAGTTCCACGTGCATAGTCGCGCGTATGGCGTTCGTGATGCCGAATGGTCGTTGAACGCTGACGGCACCGTCCTGCGTGGCGACTCCGCCGTCACCGCCGAGCCGGTGACCGAACTTGCCGAGCCGATCGACGAGGCAATCGAGCGGCTTGGCCGGATGCGTCCGCAAGAGTTGTTCGACACCTTCGCGGAAGCGGAGCTGGTGTGGGGGTCGACGTGGTCCGGCTCCCTGAAGTCGCTGTGGGTAGGTGAGGGGGAGGCGATCGGCGATCTCCTCGTCGGTGAAGAGCTGGCCGAACATCTCGGATCCGAGCCGATGCACCCGGTGCTGATGGATCTGTGCACCGGGGTCACGTTCCCGGCGTTCCCGTCGCAGCTTGCCCTCCAACGAGGTGTGGACGATCTGTACCTGCCGTTGCGGTACGGGCAGGTGACGCTGCGGGAGAAGATTCCTCGAAGGTTCTATTGCCGCGCGAAGTGGCATGCCAGCGGCGTCGACAACGAAACCCAGGTCTTCGACCTGGATTTCGTTGATCGAGATGGCCGCCTGCTGGGGGGAATTCGCGAGTTCACGGTCAAACGCGCACCCCGTGAGGCGCTGTTGCGCGGACTCGGCGGGGATGCCACCCGGCTGATCTACACCCTCGGCTGGCACGAGGTCCCGCTGCCCCCAGCAGCCGAAGACGGTGCGGGTGCCAACAGCGCGTGGCTGATCGCCGGATTCGACGACCTGGCCGCCGCGGTGCCCGGCTGCATCCCGCTCGACCGCGGCCCGGACACCGAGCCGTTGGGCCAGGTGCTGGCGCAGGCTGCCGAACGCGGATTACCGTTCTCCGGCGTCATCTGGCGCTGTGTCGGCCCGACCGCCGAGGAGTCCGGCGCCGATCTCCAGGCGCGGCTCGAAGCCGAGATCACCAACCTGCTCAGCGCCGTGCACACAGCGCAAGGAGTCTCAGGAAGCGACAGGGTGAAGCTGCCGGACGGACTGTGGATCGTCACCGAATGGGCGGTGGCCACCGAGTCGGGCGAACCGGTCGACCCGGGACAGGCGGCGTTGTGGGGCTTCGGACGCACCACGATCAACGAAGAGCCGGCGCTGGGGGTCAGACTCGTCGATCTCGATGGGTCACCGGAAGCCGTGCAGACGCTGGTCGGTTTGCTGGTCAACCCGGTCGACGAGCCGGAACTCGCTGTGCGCCAAGGTAAGCTGCTGGCCTCCCGATTGTTGCCGTGGTCGCGCAGCGGTCATCTCTCGGTGCCGCGCTCATCCGATTGCGTCCTCGCCCCCACCGAGCGGGGCGCGATCGACAACCTGCATCTGAACGAAGTAGACGTGCCAGCGCCGGACGAAGGCTACGTGCAGGTCCAAGTGGAGGCTGCCGGTCTCAACTTCCGCGACGTGCTCAACGTCCTCGGCCTGTACCCAGGCGATCCAGGGCCGATCGGCGGCGACTTCGCGGGCGTCGTCACCCAGTTGGGCAGCGGCATCACCGGAATCGAGGTCGGCCAACGCGTCTACGGCTTCATGCAAGGCGCATTCTGCAGCCGGTTCAACGTTCCGGCCCAATTCATGGCGCCGCTGCCCGACGGGCTGGACTCGGTAGCGGCGGCGACCATTCCGGCTGCGGCGCTGACGGTTCGGCTGGCATTCGACTGGGCGCAGTTGCAACCGGGGGATCGCGTGCTCATTCACGCCGCCAGCGGCGGCGTCGGGCTGTACGCGATCCAGATGGCGCAGCAGCAGGGCGCCGTCGTTTTCGCGACCGCAAGCACCTTCAAGCGCGCGACACTGCGCCGAATGGGTGTGCAGTACGTATACGACTCTCGCACTACGGACTTCGCCGACCAGATTCTGGCGGACACCGGAGGCTCGGGCGTTGATGTGGTGCTCAACAGCCTGACGAATGAGGGCTTCGTCGAAGCGACCGTGAGGGCCACCGCGCAGAACGGCCGCTTCGCCGAAATCGCCAAGCGCGACATCTGGACTCCGGAGCAGATGGCCGCCGTGCGTCCCGATATCGCCTACGAGATCGTTGCGCTGGACCTCACCGCTCTGCAGAATCCCGAGCACGTCAAGCAGTTGCTCACCGAGGTGTCGGAAGGCATGGCGAGTCGCGAGTGGAAACCGCTGCCTGCCGAGATCTACCCGATCACCGAGGCGAGGGCAGCGTTCCGCCGCATGCAGCAGGCGCGGCACATCGGCAAGATCGTGTGCCAGATACCGAACCCACTTCAGCCGCGCGGCGATCGGAGCTATCTGATCACGGGTGGACTCGGTGCCATCGGTCTGCACACGGCGGCATATCTGGCCCAACTCGGAGCGGGTGACATCGTGCTGACGAGCCGGCGCACACCCGATGCTGATGCGCAGCGCGCCATCGAGGAGATCACCGAGCGTTACAAGTGCCGCATCCACACCTTCGGGGCAGACGTCGGCGACGAGTCCGAGGTCGCGAGGCTGCTGGAGCGAATACGCGCCGAATTGCCGCCGCTGGCGGGCGTTTTCCATCTCGCCGGCGTGCTCGACGACGCAATGCTGTCCCAGCAGAACCTGGAACGATTCCGAACAACGTTGGCGCCCAAGGCGTTCGGCGCATTTCACTTGGACCGTCTGACGAAGGACGATCAGCTCGACTTCTTCCTCGTGTCCTCATCGGTGTCGAGCTTGTTCGGTTCACCCGGCCAGGCCAACTATGCGACGGCCAATGCACTACTGGACGGGCTGGTCGCGCAGCGAAGGGCGCAGGGCTTGCCTGCCACTGGCATCAACTTCGGTCCGTGGGCCCAGGGCGGCATGGCTTCTTCGGAGGCCGCGGCCGCGAATATCAGTGCCCAGGGCCTGGTGCCGCTTCAGCCGACGGCCGCCCTCGGCGCACTCGCCGAAGTTGTCGCGAACGGCACCGGCCAGGTGGCCGTCATCCAGGCCAATTGGCAGCGGGCCGCGAAGGTGTTGGGCAGTTCGCGTCCACCGATTCTCGATCTCGTGCTGCCGAGTGCGGTCGGAGAGATGACCGGTGACAGCGAGTTGCTTCGGCAGCTTCACGAAGTACCGGTGGCACAACGTGCCGGATTCGTGACCGAATTCCTCCAGCGCGAGGTGCAGAACTTCCTGCGACTGGCGCAACCACCCGCCGCTACCAGTCGGTTCTTGGACCTGGGTACGGACTCGCTGATGGCGATTGAACTGCGCAACAGGCTGCACAGCCAGTTCGGCGGCGCGTTCACGATCAATGCGACCGCGGTATTCGATTATCCGACCATCGGGGGACTCGCCGGGTATCTCGTGGATCAGCTCCCCGATTCTGAATCGTCGCCGGAGGAGGCGAAACCCGTCGCAGAGTCTGAACCGGCGGCCGACGACTGACTAATCAGCGGCCCAGCGCTGCGCCTCGACCTCGGCGGGACGGCCGGTCTGCATCGGCACGTCCAGACCGTCGTAGATCCCTGGCTTCTGGGTCGACAGCCAGTCCAGCGCGCCGAGCAGGCGGTTGGCCGCGGTGGTGTTGCCGCCGTCGGCACGCGTGCCACCCGGCACGTCGGCGCGGCTGGTGATGGTCAGCTCGGGGTCGCCGTGCACGATCACCCGGTGGTCGCCCACGCCTTCGTCGGGATACGGCCAGTCAGGGGCGCAGGACTCGTGGATGCGGGTGATGTGGTCGATGACGATCCGCTCGCGACCGCCGGACTTTCCGATCACCTTGAGCCAGAACGCGCCCTGAGTGCCCTTTTCGAACCGGCCCATCACGGTGTCGACGGGCCCCTCCAACGGTCGCCGCTCGATCTCTTCGGTGATTTCGTCGAGTTCCAGGCCGAGCCCGCGCGCGATGAGCCGGAGGTTACCTCCCCACACCATGGTCGGGATGGACGGCAGCAGCATCATCGGCACCTCATCCATGGGGCCCCCAAAACCACAAAGCACCTTCACGGCGTGCGGCTGGTTGTAGGTGGAGTAGTCGAAGATCTCTTGACAGTGAATCGACTGGATCCGCGTGCACAGCCCCGCCGCGAGGACCGCCAGCGCGTCATTGCCCCAGCCGGGATCCACACCACTGACGAGCAGGGTCGCCCCACCCTCCTCGGCGGCCTTGTTCAGGCGGTCGACCCACTCCTGCGGCGCCGAGCGCGGGTCGTAGAGCGAGTAGAGCGACGGAGTGACGACGTGCGAACCTGCGCGCAGGCATCGCTCGATGTCGGCGATCGCTTCGTCGGGGCGGATGTCCCCGGACGCCATGTACGCCACCGCGTCGCAGTCCGCCAGGACCGTGTCGACATCGGTGGAGGCCGTGACGCCCGTCGGCTGATCCAAGTTGGCGAAGGTGGCTGCATCCTTGCCCGCCTTGTCCGGCGAAGACGTGATGACACCTGTCAGTTTCAACCCGGGGAACGCCACCGCGCTCCGGATCGACGTGGCCCCCATATTGCCTGTTCCCCATACCGCGACTCGAAGCACGCGTCCACCCTATCGGGCGGCCCCGTGACGAGATTCACAGTGACCTAAACCGCCGTAAAAACCGGTCGCGAGCTGCCCGTATGGGGTCCCGACCAACCACCGGGTTGCTTAGGTCGCGGAAATTGCTTCGGCGTGCTTTGTGTTGAAGTTACCGAGCGGTATAGTTCGGACCAGTTACTGGTGGGTAACTTAGCCAAAAGTACCCAACCACAGGCGACACTCTCGACGAGGAGGAACAGTGAGCCACTACAAGAGCAACGTACGCGACCAGGAATTCAATCTGTTCGAGGTCTTCGGACTCGACAGGGTTCTCGGTGACGGCGAATACACCGACATGGACGCCGATACGGCGCGCGAGATGCTCGGCGAGATGGCGAAGCTGGCCGCAGGTCCCATCGCGGAATCCTTCGCCGACGCCGACCGCAACCCGCCGGTGTTCGACCCCAAGACGCACACGGTGACGCTGCCGGAGTCCTTCAAGAAGTCGATGCGCGTGCTGTTCGACGGCGGCTGGGACAAGGCCGGCATTTTAGAGGAGCTCGGCGGCATGCCGATGCCCCGCGCGCTGCAGTGGGCCCTGATCGAGCACATTCTCGGCGCCAACCCCGCCGCCTATATGTACGCGATGGGCTCGGGCATGGCCGAGATCTTCTACAAGAACGGCACCGACGAGCAGAAGAAGTGGGCCGTACTGGCCGCCGAACGCAATTGGGGCGCCACCATGGTGCTGACCGAGCCCGATGCGGGCTCCGACGTCGGCGCCGGCCGCACCAAGGCCGTGCAGCAGGCCGACGGCACCTGGCACATCGACGGCGTCAAGCGCTTCATCACCTCTGCCGACTCCGACGACCTGTTCGAGAACATCATGCACCTGGTGCTGGCCCGCCCCGAGGGCGCCGGCCCGGGCACCAAGGGTCTGTCGCTGTTCTTCGTGCCGAAGTTCCACTTCGATCCCGAGACCGGTGAGCCCGGTGAGCGCAACGGCGTCTACGTCACCAACGTCGAGCACAAGATGGGCCTGAAGGTCTCGGCCACCTGTGAGCTGTCGCTGGGTCAGCACGACAAGCCCGCCGTCGGCTGGCTCGTCGGCGAGGTGCACGACGGCATCGCGCAGATGTTCGACGTCATCGAGCAGGCTCGAATGATGGTGGGCACCAAGGCCATTGCGACGCTGTCGACCGGCTACCTCAACGCCCTCGAATACGCCAAGGAGCGCGTGCAGGGCGCCGACATGACGCAGATGACCGACAAGACGGCACCGCGCGTCACCATCACGCACCACCCCGATGTACGTCGTTCGCTGATGACCCAGAAGGCATACGCCGAGGGCCTGCGTGCGCTGTACCTGTTCACGGCGACCTATCAGGACGCCGCGGTGGCCAAGGCCGTGCATGACGTCGACGCCGATCTGGCGGTCAAGGTCAACGACCTGATGCTGCCGATCGTCAAGGGTGTCGGCTCCGAGCAGGCTTACGCGAAGCTGACCGAGAGCCTGCAGACCTTCGGCGGTTCGGGCTTCCTGCAGGACTACCCGATCGAGCAGTACATCCGCGATGCCAAGATCGACTCGCTGTACGAAGGCACCACCGCCATCCAGGCGCAGGACTTCTTCTTCCGCAAGATCGTCCGCGACAAGGGTGTGGCGCTGGCCCACGTGGCCGGACAGATCGAGCAGTTCGTCAAGAACGAGTCCGGCAACGGGCGGCTGAAGGCCGAGCGCGCTCTTTTGGCCACCGCGCTGGAGGACGTGCAGGCCATGGCTGCCACGCTCACCGGTTATCTGATGGCAGCGCAGGAGAACCCGGCCGAGCTGTACAAGGTCGGTCTCGGTTCGGTGCGCTTCCTGATGAGTGTCGGCGATCTGGTGATCGGCTGGCTGCTTGCCAAGCAGGCCGCGGTGGCCATCGAGGCGCTGGACAACGGCGCAGCAGATGCCGATCGCGCGTTCTATGAGGGCAAGGTCGGTGTGGCCTCGTTCTTCGCGAAGAACTTCCTGCCGCTGCTGACCAGCACCCGCCAGGTCATCGAGCACCTCGACAACGACCTGATGGAACTCGACGAAGCGGCGTTCTAGCCCTCTCGCCGCTTCAGACCAAAAGGCCCCCGGACTCTTCCCGGGGGCCTTTGCATATCGCATCAGAGGAAAGGCGGGCATAAAGACGCCCCCGGACCCTGCCCGGGGGCGTCTTGCGGTTCATGTCATAGGGGCGGGTTCGGGAGGACTGTGGGTGCGTCACATTGGTCTCGCGCGTCCGGCTTTCAACCCTTACCGGCACTTCGGATTAGTCACTCCCGAACCCGTCGTGCGATCGATCGTACGCTTGTGACCGCAGTCACACCAGGGCGATTTTTCAATCCCTTCCGTCCTTGGTTCGCAGCAGTGCGCGGGTGCGCGCACGCACCTCCGGTGAAGCATCGAAGATCGATGCGGTGAACTCGTCGACACCCGCTGCGCTCAGTTCGTCGAGGCGCTGTGACACGGTTTCCTCGTCGCCGATGATCGCGGCATCCTCGGGTCCGCCATACCCTTCGCGGTCGAGCATCGCGCGGTACGACGGCAGCGAACCGTAGATCGCGAACTCCTCTGCGGCTTGCCTACGCGCCCCGTCGACGTCGTCGGTCACGCTGATCGGCAGCGACGCGGCCACCCGCACCGCCGACTCCGGGCGGCCCGCCTCGGCCGCCGCACCGCGAAGTGTCGGCACGACATGTGCGGCAAGGGTCTTCGGTCCGGTCATCCAGGTGAGCGTCCCGGCTGTGCGCCGTCCCGCCAGCCGCAGCATCTGCGGACCGAGCGCGGCGAGGTATACGTCCGGTGCCGGTGCGCCGGGAATCTGCAGCGACCCGCGCGTCGTCCAGAATTCGCCGGTCGAATCCGCGGGCTGCCCCGCCAACAGCGGCTGCAGACAATCGAGATACTCACGCATCTGACGCACCGCCCTGTCCCACGAGATTCCCCACACCCCTTCGGTCACCATGCGATGGCTCATGCCGATACCGAGCGAGAACCGGCCGCCGCCGACGAGGCTGAGCGTGAGGGCGCGTTGGGCCAGCTGCATCGGGTGCTGCACCTGGATGGGTATGACGGCCGAGCCCACCTCGATGCCGTCGACCTCGCGCAGCGCGATGCCCAGCGCGATGGGCAGGTCGGCGTCGTAGGGAAGCTGAGCCATCCAGACCCTGCGGAAGCCCTCGTCGCGTAGCTTGGCGAGGTTGCGCACCAGCGAGTCGACGGGCGACGGTCCGGCGTTGTTCAGTCCGACGATGGAAAGGCTGATGTCCATACCCGTCATCGAAGCACGCGAATGCGAACATACTTGCCGATGACGACCGAACTGGCTCGACTCCAACACTTCGGCCCCAACTGGTTCGCGTCGGTGATGGGCACGGGCATCGTCGCCACCGCAGGTGCCACCCTGCCGATCCACATTCCCGGGCTGCACGTGTTCACGCGCGTCGTTTGGGTGGCGGCAGCGGTGCTGCTCGTGGTGCTCATCATCGCGGTGACGGTGCAACGCATTCGGCACCCGTCGGCCTCGCGCAGCCACGCCCGCAACCCTCAGATGGCGCACTTCTACGGCGCCGCTCCGATGGCACTGCTGACGGTCGGATCGGGCGCCTTGCTGATCGGCAAGGATCTGATCGGCGAGCGCGTCGCCGTGGACCTGGCGTGGGTGTTGTGGACGGCGGGCACCATCGGCGGGTTGTTCACCGCCGCGACCATCCCGTTCCTGATGTTCACGCAGATCAACGTCGAACCGGACGCGGCCTTCGGCGGCTGGCTCATGCCCGTCGTACCGCCGATGGTGTCCGCGGCGGGAGGCGCGCTGCTGATCCCCCATATGGCTGAAGGCACCGGCCGCACCACGATGCTGTACGGCTGCTACGCGATGTTCGGGCTGTCCCTCGTCGCCGCGCTGATCATCATCTCGATGATCTGGAGCCGCCTCGCCCTCTACGGCACATCGGGAACCACCCGGGTGCCGACGCTGTGGATCGTGCTCGGCCCACTTGGTCAGGGCATCACCGCCGCGGGCCTGCTCGGTGCGAATGCGGCGTTGGCCGTCCCGCCGGAACTGGCCGGCGGGATGAACGTGTTCGCGGTGTTGTTCGGTGTGCCCGTGTGGGGCTTCGCGGTGCTGTGGATCGTGCTGGCCACCGAACTCACCGTCCGCACACTGCGGCGCGGGATGCCGTTCGCGCTGACGTGGTGGAGCCTGACCTTCCCCGTCGGCACGTTCGTCACCGGCACGACGCAGCTGGCGAACCACACCGGGCTGCCCGCGTTCCGGGTGGCCGCCGCGATCGCCTACCTCGCCCTGTTGGGGACATGGGGCTTGGTCGCGGTGCAAACCGCTCGCGGAAGCCTCGGCGGAGGCCTGTTCACTCCACCTCCGGCCGCCGGGCCGATCAAGGCGAAAAAGGATCCGCCGCCCGGCGCCTAGGCCGGCGAACGTGGGTTACCCGCACGCTTTGAGCCGGCTGGACGTGCCATGGGCCCACACTCGCGGAAAATACGGTTAAGAGCCCCGTGCTGACGTCGGGTCGGGGGGTCAGACGCCAACACGGAGCTATCCGGTGTATCGACGGCTCCTACGGAGCCGTTACACGCTTTACCGAAATACTTCTCAGGCCTCGAGAATCGCCGCCACGCCCTGGCCGCCAGCTGCGCAGATCGATATCAAACCGCGAACCGGACCGCCCGTCTGCTTCTTCTTTTCGGCCAATTGCTTGGCCAGCTGCGCAACAATCCGACCGCCGGTCGCGGCGAACGGATGGCCCGCTGCCAGCGACGATCCGTTGACGTTGAGCTTGGACCTGTCGAGGCTGCCCAACGCCTGGTCGAGACCGAGTCGCTCCTTGCAGTACTCCTCGGACTCCCAGGCCGCCAGTGTGGCGAGGACCACAGAGGCGAACGCCTCGTGAATCTCGTAGAAGTCGAAGTCGCCAAGGCTCAGGCCATTTCGCGCCAGCAGCCGAGGTACCGCGTAGGTGGGCGCCATCAACAAGCCGTCCTCGCCGTTGACGTAGTCGACCGCCGCGGTTTCACCGTCGACGAAATATGCCAGCGGCTCGATTCCGCGAGCGGACGCCCACTCGTCGGTGCCCAGCAGCGCCACCGAGGCGCCGTCGGTCAGCGGGGTCGAGTTGCCCGCCGTCATCGTCGCGTCGCCGGCCTTCACGCCGAACACCGGCTTGAGCTTGGCCAGCTTCTCGGCCGAGGAATCGGCGCGCAGATTGTTGTCGCGGTAGACGCCGAGGAATCCGGTGACGAGATCGTCGAAGAACCCTCGGTCGTAGGCGGCAGACATATTCCGGTGGCTGGCCGCCGCCAGCTCGTCCTGATCGACGCGCTTGACGCCCATCTTCTTCGCGGTGATTGCGGCGTGCTCACCCATCGACAGCCCCGTGCGCGGCTCGCTGTTGACCGGGATCTCCACACCGAGCGACGCAGGCAGCTTGCCGACCAGCTTGAGCCGGTCGACGTTGGACTTCGAACGTCGCAACCCGAGCAGTACACGTCGCAGGTCGTCGCCGAACGCGATCGGAGCGTCGGAGGCGGTATCAACACCCCCTGCCGCGGCCACCTCGTAGCGGCCGGCGGCGACACCGTCGGCGGCGGCGATGGTGGCCTGCAACCCCGTCCCGCAGGCCTGCTGAATATCGAATGCCGGGGTGTAGGCCGACAACGAGCTGCCCAGTACGCACTCCCGCATCAAGTTGAAGTCGCGGCTGTGCTTGAGCACCGCGCCGCCGATCACGGCACCCAGCGTCTCGCCCGCCAGGTTGTAGCGGTCGATCAGGCCGTCCAGCGCGGCGGTGAACATGTCCTGGTTGGACGCGTGGGCGTACGCGCCGTCCGAGCGTGCGAACGGAATTCTGTTGCCGCCGAGAATTGCGACCCGTCGACGGGTATCTCTAGCCATGAGACCCATAGTACCCACCCTTCTTACTCTGGAGTAAGTTCGTCCCCATGGCTACCGATCTGTACTCGCAACTCGTCCACTCGACGCCCGGATCGTTCCTCGCCAAGCAGCTGGGCATCCCGCAGCCCGAGACGCTGCGCCGCCACAGAGCAGGCGACGCGCCACTGTCAGGCACGCTGCTGATCGGCGGTGAGGGCCGCGTGGTCGAACCGCTGCGGACCGCGCTGTCCGAGGACTACGACGTCGTCTCCAACAACCTCGGCGGCCGCTGGGCCGACTCGTTCGGTGGGCTGGTGTACGACGCCACCGGCATCACCGCACCCGTCGACCTCAAGGGCCTTTACAAGTTCTTCACGCCGCTGCTGCGCAACCTCGGGCCGTCGGGACGCGTCGTCGTCATCGGGACCACCCCCGATGAGGCCGGCAGCGTGACCGAACGCATCGCGCAGCGCGCGCTCGAGGGATTCACGCGTTCGCTCGGCAAGGAGATGCGGCGCGGCGCCACCGTGAACCTCGTGTACCTGGCGGCCGGCGCGAAGCCCGCCGCGACCGGCCTCGAGTCGACACTGCGGTTCCTGCTCTCGGGAAAGTCCGCCTACGTCGACGGGCAGGTGTTCCGGGTCGGTGCCGACGATTCGGTGCCGCCCGCGGACTGGGATCGGCCACTCGACGGCAAGATCGCCTTGGTCACCGGTGCGGCGCGCGGTATCGGTGCCACAATCGCCGACGTGTTCGCACGTGACGGTGCCAGCGTCATCGTCGTCGACGTCGAGGGCGCCCACGACGATCTCGGGAAGGTCGCATCGAAGGTCGGCGCGACCGCGCTGACGCTCGACGTCACGGCCGACGACGCGGTGGACCGCATTGCCGAACACCTGCGCGAGCACTACCACGGCTCGCGCCTCGACATCCTCGTCAACAATGCGGGCATCACCCGCGACAAGCTCCTCGCCAACATGGACGAAGCCCGCTGGGACGCCGTCATGGCCGTCAATCTCCTTGCCCCGCTTCGTCTTACCGAAGGCCTGGTGGACAACGGGACGATCGGCGAGGGCGGCAGGGTCGTCGGGTTGTCGTCGATGGCCGGCATCGCAGGCAACCGCGGCCAGACGAACTACGCCGCCACGAAGGCGGGCATGATCGGGCTGACCGACGCGCTGTCCGCCGAGTATGGCGACAAGGGCATCACCGTCAACGCTGTCGCGCCCGGCTTCATCGAGACCAAGATGACCGAGGCCATCCCGCTGGCGACGCGCGAGGTGGGACGCCGGCTCAACTCGTTGTATCAGGGCGGCCAGCCGGTCGACGTCGCCGAGACCATCGCCTATTTCGCCAGCCCCGCATCGAATGCCGTCACGGGCAACACGATCCGGGTATGCGGCCAGGCCATGCTGGGGGCGTGAGCGCGATGAACAACATGCTCCGCGCGGCCGTGGGTGCGCTGCCGTTCATCCCGCGCGACGAGTCGCTGCCGGACCGTACCCTGACCGTCGATGATCTGCCGATCGACAGCGCGAACGTGGCGGCCTACGCCGCGGTGACCGGGCTGCGATTCGGCGACACCGTGCCGCTGACCTATCCGTTCGCGCTGACGTTTCCGACCGTCATGTCGTTGGTCACCGGCTTCGACTTCCCTTTCGCTGCCCTGGGTTCGGTGCACATCGAGAACCACATCACGCAGCACCGCCCGATCGCGGTGACCGACTCCGTGTCGGTGCGGGTGCACGCCGAGAACCTGCGTGAGCACCGACGCGGCCTGCTCGTCGACATCATCACCGAGGTGAACGTCGGCAACGAGACCGCATGGCATCAGGTGACGACCTTCCTGCATCAGCAGAAGACCAGCCTCTCCGACGAGCCGAAGCCGCCGCCACAGAAGCAACCGAAGTTGGGTCCCCCGAACGCGGTGCTGCGCATCACGCCAGGCCAGATCAGGCACTACGCATCCGTCGGCGGGGACCACAACCCGATTCACACCAACCCGATCGCGGCCAAGCTGTTCGGCTTCCCGACGGTGATCGCACACGGAATGTTCAGTGCCGCAGCGGTTCTGGCGAATATCGAGGGCCAACTGCCCGGCGCGGTGAAGTATTCGGTGCGGTTCGTCAAGCCGGTGGTGTTGCCTGCGCGGGCAAACCTCTACGTCGAGCGTGGAACCGACGGCTGGGAGCTGGCGCTGCGCCACGCCGCCAAGGGCGATCCCCATCTGTTGGGTTCGGTCACCGCGCCGTAGTGGTCGTGCTGATACGTCTTAGTGGTCTCGCCCGTAAGTTCGTCGGGGGTCATGCTGCTTGTGGCTGATGGTCGATTCTGGTGAGTAGGTCGTCGAGGTCGGTGGTGGTGAACTTCCATTTGAACGGTCGAGCGGTGTGGTTGTAGTGGATCTCGAATGCGCTCAGCCTGGCAGCGATTTCGTTGGTGTCGGTGAAATCGTTGGGGGAAACCACTTTCCGTTGCACGATGGAGAAGTAGATCTCGATCTGGTTGAGCCATGAGGCGTGGATCGGGGTGTGCACCATGATCGCGTTGGGGAACTGGGCGGCCAGGCGGTCGATGGCTTTTTGGCCGCGGTGTGAGGAACCGTTGTCGACGATCCAGAACACCCGGGCAGCGGATGCGTAGGGCTGCTGGGTCATGACCTGGGTGACCAGGGCGGTGAACGCTGCGATGCCGGTGCGCTCTTCGCAGCGACCGAACACCTGGGCGCGGTGCACGTCGTAGGCGGCGAGGTAGGCGATCGCGCCGCGGCGCTTGTAGGTGTGGTTGACGCGCATCGTGCGCGAGCGCCCCGGTGGCAGTGTCCGGTGGCAGCGGCACCGCGCCTGGATGGAGGTCTTCTCATCGGCGGAGATCACGAAATCGTTGTCGGTTAACGGTTTCTGATCCCATGTTCGGGCGTACAGGTCGAGCACCCGGGCGGCTTTGGCGGCGAATTCGGGGTCGGCGATGGTGATCCAGGACCGGTGCTGCCATGGTTTGAGGGCGTCTTGGGACAGCCAGCGACGCACCGTGCTCGCCGCCACCGAGGTGGCGATCCCGTCAGCGACCGCGCGGCGGGCCAGCTCAGGGCACGACCACCGTGCCAGCGGCTCATCGACCTGTTCCGGTGGCGTGCACGCCAGCGCCTTCACCTGAGCGACCTGCTCGGCGGTGAAGACCGGTGGCCGACCGGAGCGCCGTGCATCGGCCAGGGCCGCGACCTGCGGTGAGGATGCCCATCGGTGCCGCCATTTGCGCACGGTGTCGCAGGTGATGCCCAGTGCAACCGCGATCGCGGCGTTCGACCACCGGTCGGCGGCGCGCAGCACGATCAGGGCGCGCTGGACCACCCGCTGTTCGGTGCGCCCGGCCCGCACCAGGCGGGTCAGTGCGCGGCGTTGGTGACCGGTCACCCGGACCGGTTCGGCTTCGATCAACGACATTTGCTTGCCCCCACAGAAGTCACATCAGCCACAATGGTCACTTCAGTCTCGAGTGTCGCGAGGATGATCCTGGCCCGCGACACACCGGTCGGGCAGGATTTGCGGGCATGGCCTCACCACCGCAGTCCACCAAGACCTCCCTGCAGCAGCGACTGTCAGCACGGGCCCGAGCACGGTGGCCCCAGATCGCAGCGGTACAGGTCCGTTTCCGCGCCCAGTTCGCCTATATCGCTGCCGAACTGGCCGACGAGCAGGTACTGCCGCTGATGCGGCTGCGTTACGGCGGATCCGCATCCAGCTGGGGTTTCGCGGTCTATCTCGCCAGCAAGGACGGCTACGAGGATTCCGTCCTGGCCAGCGGGTTCACTGCCGGCACACCCGAAGACGCACTCGACACCGCGTGCGGCCTCTACCTCGACGACCCAACCACCTGGACCGACCCCACCTGACCCCCGACGAACTTACGGGCGAGACCACTTAGCCGGCGGTGATCGCCGTCGCGTCCTTATTCGACCCCGGGTCGTCCCCCTGGCCTCCGGCCGGGAGGTGCCCCCAACGCTCCTGCCCGCCGATGTCGGACTGCTTGCCCTTCAGTCCACGCCAGAACAGGTTGATCATCAGTTCCGCGGCTTCGTCCACGGAGGCGTCGCCGGTGCTGACGCGGGCGGCCACGGCCTCGCCCGCCCCCACCAGCGCGACGGCCATCATGTCGAAGTCGGTGCCCGGCTCAGGATTGCGCGTGCCCGCCCTTAGCAGCCGGCCGACGAGGTCGATGATCCGCTCGCGGCCCTCGCGCACAGTGTGGGCGAACGCCTGCGAACTGGTGGCTTGGTTGTAAAGCACCATCCACGACGCCCGGTTGGTGTCGATGTAGGTGAGAAACGCCAGAACAGCGTTGCGCAGCAGGTCTTTCGGGCTCTGCGTGAAATCGATCTTGTCGCGCACATCTTCGACGAATCGGGACAACTCGCGGTTCAGGCACGCACCGAACAGCTCCTCTTTGGAGCCGTAGTAGAGGTACAGCATGGGTTTGGAGATCTTGGCTTCGGTGGCGATGGCATCCATCGACGTCTCGTGGTAGCCGTTCACCGAGAAAATCTGCACGGCGGCATCGAGCATTTGTTGCTCGCGCACCGCGCGTGGCAACCGCTTCGTTCCACCTGCCATCACTCAAGAGTAAGCAATAAGCGGACTCTGGGCGTCAGCAGCGCTGATGTGGGCCTTTGACCGCAGCCATCCGCAGCACCGACCCGTCGACCTGAGGCATCGACAACTCGCCTGTCGAGACCGCCTTTTCCAACCGGTCCAGCACGGCGGGCACCTCGCCCGTCGTCACCCACAACGCGGTGTCGGCGCCGGCCTGCAATCCGCGCAGCGCCGCCTCGGCGACCCCGAAGCGATCCGAGATCGCCTGCATCGAGGACAGGTCGTCGGTGAAGACGGGTCCGTTGAACGGCGGGCCACCGTAGTCGCCAGAGCGCAGCAGCGCGTACGCACTCGGGCTGAGGCTGGCCGGTTCGTTGCCGGTGAGTCCGGGAACCTGCATGTGACCGACCATCACTCCGACCGGCAGCTGAGCGTTCAGCGTGCGATACGGAACCAGATCTGCGTTCTGCAGATCACCGATCGGAGGCGCGGTGACGCTGCCGGTGTGGGAGTCCCCGGAACCGTTCCCGTGCCCCGGGAAGTGCTTGAGCACCGGCAGCATTCCCGCGTCGCGCAGGCCGCGCGCGTAAGCGCCGGCGTAGTCGGTGACCACGACGGGATCCGATCCGAAGGAGCGGTCGCCGATCACGGTGTCGTCCGGGGCGCTCGAGATATCCACCACCGGCGCAAAGTCGATCGTGATGCCCTTGCTTCGCATCGCCTGACCACGTTGCAGCGCAATGGCATACACCTGCTCGGGTGTCTGGGTCCGCGCCAGCTCTCGTGCCGACGGCTGGGCGCCGATCACCGCAGACAGCCGCGAAACCCGGCCACCCTCTTCGTCGACACTCACCGCCAGCGGCAGCGGCGCCGCCGAGTTCGCGATGTCGACCAGCGAGCCGTCGGTGACCATCGACAGGTCGGTCCAGCTGCCGATCATGATCCCGCCGACGTGCTGGCTCTCGACCACCGCTCGAGCGTCGGCCGCGTCGGTGACGCCGACCATCAACAGCTGCGCGAGCTTGTCGCGGGTCGAGATCTGCGACAGCAGCTCCGGCCCCTGGCCGCACGCCGGGGCCGGGACCAGTACCGGCGCCTGCGGCACCGCCGTCGCCGCCATCTCCGGATGCGGGACCTCCTGATCCGCCGCCGTCGAGCACGCGGACACGAGCACGGGCAACGCCACGGCGGCGCACAGCCCGCGCAACCCCGAACCAATTGAGACCATGGGCCCCGACCTTAGTAGGAAACGAAGTCGCATTCGAACCCCCGGTCCCGGGGCCGGCTCCGTTCACCGCGTGCCATGATCTCGTCGAGGTGGGCGCAGACGAGGTCGAGATATGCGCGGTCCCACCGTTGAAGACCAGCTCACCGCCGTCGGCGGGCACGGCATACATTGTCTGCTACTTTGGCCGGATGGATCGGTTTCTCGTGCCCGCCGCGGCCAGCATCGTTGTCGGCCTGCTGCTGGGTGCGGCCGCCGTATTCGGGGTGACGCTGATGGTGCAGCAGGACAGCAAGCCGCCGCTGCAGGCAGGCGATCCAGCGTCGTCGGTGCTCAACAGGGTTGAGTACGGCGACCGAAGTTAATTTCGCGCCCCTGTCGCGGCGCTGGCTGTGGGCGGTCGCTGCGGCGGCGTTGGTTCTGTCGTTCGCACAGTCACCCGGACAGATCTCCCCTGACACGAAGCTCGACCTGACCGCGAACCCCCTGCGGTTCCTGTCCCGCGCCTTCAATCTCTGGAACAGCGAGCTGCCGTTCGGCCAGGCCCAGAACCAGGCCTACGGCTATCTGTTCCCGCACGGCACCTTCTTCCTCGCCGGCGACGTGCTCGGGCTGCCTGGCTGGGTGGTCCAGCGGCTGTGGTGGGCGCTGCTCCTGGTCGTCGGATTCTGGGGCCTCCTACGTATCGCCGAAGCGCTCGGAATAGGCAGCACCACCTCCCGCGTGATCGCGGCAGTCGCGTTCGCGTTGTCTCCTCGGGTACTGACCACCATCGGTGCGATCTCGTCGGAGACGCTGCCCATGATGCTGGCGCCGTGGGTGCTGCTGCCGGTGATTCTGGCCCTGCGCGGCACGGGCGGCTCGGTTCGGGTGCTGGCTGCGCGGTCGGCGGTGGCCATCGCGTTGATGGGCGCGGTCAACGCCGTCGCGACGCTGACCGCATGCCTGGTCGCGGTGATCTGGCTGGTCTGTCACAAACCGAACCGGTTGTGGTGGCGCTTCACCGGTTGGTGGGCACTGTGCATCGTGCTCGCGGTGACGTGGTGGGTGGTCGCGCTCGCGTTGCTCGGCCGGATCAGCCCGCCGTTCCTCGACTTCATCGAATCCTCCGGCGTCACGACGCGGTGGATGTCGCTGACCGAGATGCTGCGCGGCACCGACGTGTGGACCCCGTTCGTCGCGCCGAACGCGACGGCGGGCGCCTCGCTGGTGACGGGTTCGGTGGCGGTGCTCGCGACGACGCTGGTTGCCGCTGCCGGTCTGGCGGGCCTGGCGATGCGGTCCATGCCGGCCCGCGGACGTCTGGTCACCATCCTGCTCGTCGGCGTCACGGTGCTGGCGCTCGGATACTCGGGCGGACTGGGATCGCCTATGGCCCATGCGGTTCAAGCCTTCCTCGATGCGGAGGGCACTCCGCTGCGCAACATTCACAAACTCGAACCGCTGCTGCGGCTGCCGATCACGCTCGGTCTCGCGCACCTGCTGGGCCGCATCCCGTTGCCGGGCAGCGCACCGCGCGCGGTGTGGCGGGATGCGTTCGCCCACCCCGAACGCGACAAGCGGGTGGCGGTCGGCGTCGTCGTCCTGGTGGCGGTGATGGCCGCGACGTCGCTGGCCTGGACGGGTCGGCTCACTCCACCGGGGGCGTTCGACGCGATCCCGCGGTACTGGCACGAGACCGCCGACTGGCTCGACGAGCACAACGATTCCGGGCGCGTGCTGGTGGCGCCGGGCGCCCCGTTCGCCACCCAGGTGTGGGGCAGCAGCCACGACGAACCGCTGCAGGTGCTGGGCGACAGTGCGTGGGGAGTGCGGGACTCGATCCCCTTGACCCCGCCGGAGACCATTCGCGCCCTGGACTCCGTGCAACGGCTGTTCGCGGCCGGAAGACCGTCGGCGGGATTGGCGGATACCCTTGTTCGGCAAGGCATCTCGTACGTCGTGGTCCGAAACGACCTCGATCCGGAAACGTCGCGATCGGCTCGGCCTGTATTGGTGCACCGCGTGATCGACGGTTCGCCGGGCCTGCAGCGGGTCGCCACGTTCGGCGACCCGGTCGGGCCGGGCACCCTGCCGGGTTTCATCACCGACAGCGGTCTGCGACCGCGCTATCCCGCCGTGGAGATCTACCGGGTGAACCCGGCCACGCCCGCGGTTCCGGTGACGCCCTACCTCGCCGACACCGATGTGATGGCGCGCGTCGACGGCGCACCCGAGGTCCTGCTACGCCTCGACGAGCGTCGCCGCCTCCTGGGGCAGCCACCGCTGGGGCCCATGCTGCTGACGGCGGATGCGCAGCAGGCCGGTCTGTCCGAGCCTGCGGGGACCGGTGTCGTCGTCACCGACACCCCGCTCGCGCGGGAAACCGATTACGGACGCGTCGACGACCACTCGTCGGCGATCCGGACTCCCGGCGATCCGCGCAACACATTCAACCGTGTGATGGACTATCCGACCCCGGGCGCCGAGACGGTCTACGGACAGTGGTCCGGCGGCCGGCTCTCGGTGTCGAGTTCGGCGTCGGATTCGACCGCTCTGCCCAACGTCGCACCCGCGACCGGCCCGGCCGCCGCCGTCGACGCCGATTCCTCGACGAGCTGGGTGTCCAACGCGTTGCAGTCGGCGATCGGCCAGTGGCTTCAGGTCGACTTCGATCATCCGGTCACCAACGCCACCATCACGCTCACCCCGAGCGCCACCGCGGTCGGCGCGCAGGTACGCCGCATCGAGATCTCGACCATCAACGGCACCAGCACACTGCGCTTCGACGAAGCGGGTAAGCCGTTGACCGCGGCGCTGCCGTACGGCGAGTCGCCGTGGGTGCGAATCACCGCCGTCGCCACCGAGGACGGGTCGCCGGGCGTCCAGTTCGGCATCACCGATTTCGCCGTGACCCAATACGACGCGAACGGGTTCGCCCACCCCGTCGACTTGCGCCACACGGTGGTCGTGCCGGGGCCACCCACGGATTCGGCTGTGGCGCAATGGGATCTGGGTTCAGAACTGCTGGGCAGGTCGGGCTGCGCGCAGAGCCCCGACGGCATTCGGTGCGCTGCGACCATGGCTCTGTCACCGGAGGAACCGGTGAACCTGAGCCGCACACTGACGGTGCCGGAGCCGATGGCCGTGACGCCGACCGTATGGGTGCGGGCACGTCAGGGTCCCAACCTCGCCGACCTGGTGCGGGCACCCGGCACTGCGATCGCCACCGGAGACGCGGACCCGATCGACGTGCTCGGTTCGGCGTACGCCGCCGCGGACGGCGACCCGGACACGGCGTGGACTGCCCGCCAAGGCGTCGTACAACACAGGTCGCCGCCCACCTTGACGCTGAGGTTGCCCACCCGCCGCGAGGTGGGCGCTGTCCAGCTGACGCCCAGTTCCTCTGAGCTTCCTGCACATCCGACGCTGGTGGCCATCGACCTAGGCGATGGACCGCAGGTGCGTAGGCTGGCCGGCGACGCCGGCGCGCAGACCCTTGAACTCAAACCCCGCGTGACCGACACGGTGAAGGTGTCGATCCTCGACTGGGACGACATCATCGACCGCACGGCGCTCGGATTCGATCAGCTCAAGCCTCCCGGGTTGGCCGAGGTGACGGCCCTGGACGCGCGGGGTGCCCCGATCGCGGCGGCCGACGCCGAACGCAACCGCGCGCGGATGGTCGAACTACCGTGCGGCCGCGGCCCGATCATCGGTGTCGCCGGGCAGTTCATCCAGACGTCCATCAGCACGACGGTCGGTGCGCTGCTCTACGGCGAGCCGGTGACGGCGCAGCCGTGCCAGGCTGGGCCGATCCGGCTGCCCGCCGGTCAGCAGGAGCTGCTGATCAGCCCCGGGGCCGCGTTCACCGCCGACGGCGTCCAGCTCGACGGCCCGCTGGCGAATCGGATCCGTTCGGCGACAACGGTTCCCGCCCAAATCGAAGCGTGGAGCGCCGATCATCGCGAGGTGAACGTGCCGGCGTCAAACGCGTCGCGGGTGCTGGTCGTCCCGGAAAGCGTGAACCCAG
This sequence comes from Mycobacteriaceae bacterium, assembly GCA_019749805.1. Lineage (GTDB taxonomy): Bacteria > Actinomycetota > Actinomycetes > Mycobacteriales > Mycobacteriaceae > Mycobacterium. Next base: position 94,641 of record JAIEPH010000011.1, read on the forward strand.
GCTGGATCGCGCACCGCGCCGACGGCACCGCGCTGACACCGGTCAAGGTCAACGGCTGGCAGCAGGGCTGGGTGCTGCCGCCGGGCACCGAAGGACCCGTCACACTCACGTTTCCGTCGAATGCCCCGTACCGGGCCGGGCTGATCGGCGGTCTCGCCCTGCTGCCGGTGCTGGCGCTGCTGGCCTTCGTACCGGCACGCCGTCGCACCGAACCGGGCGCACCCGCGCGGGTGTGGCGGCCGGGCAGGTGGCCGACGAGCGCTGCGGTCCTTGCGGTCGGGGCGCTGATCTCGGGGGTCGCGGGCGTCATCGTCGTCGGCATCGCGGTGGGTATGCGGTATTTGCTGCGTCACCGCGAACGCCTCTGCGACACCGTCACGGTCACGACGACCGCCGGCGGGCTCATCCTGGCGGGGGCCATTCTCAGCCAGTACCCGTGGCGATCGGTCGACGGATACGTCGGTCACTCGGTGGGGGTGCAGCTGCTTGCTCTCGTCTCGGTGGCGATGCTGGCCGCTTCCGTCGTGCCCGACGATCGCACCCGTTTCACAGCCACGGACACCGCCGAGCCCTAGCATCGGCTAGGTGCCGCAGCTGAATACCGCCCGGGGCGAGATCACCACCACTGACCTGGGTGTCACGCTCATGCACGAACACGTTTTCGTGCTGTCCCCGGAGATCCACAACAACTTCCCCGAAGTCTGGGGCGATGAGGCCAAGCGTCAGGCCGACGCGGTCACGCGACTCAATGAACTCAAATCGCGGGGCGTCGACACCATCGTGGACCTCACCGTCATCGGGCTCGGTCGATACATTCCGCGCATCGCGCAGATCGCCGAACAGACCGACCTCAACATCGTGGTGGCCACCGGCGTTTACACGTACAACGACGTGCCGATGTACTTCCACTTCAGCGGACCCGAGACGCCATTGGGCGAGCCGATGGTCGACATGTTCGTCAGCGACATCGAGAACGGTATTGCGGGCACCGGCATCAAGGCCGCGATCCTCAAGTGCGCCACCGACGAACCTGGAGTGACGCCCGGAGTGGAGCGGGTGTTGCGCGCGGTCGCGCAGGCGCACCGACGCACGGGTGTGCCGATCTCGACGCACACTCACGCAGCCACCCGCCGCGGTCTTGAACAGCAAGCGATCTTCGCCGAAGAAGGCGTCGACCTGTCCCGCGTGGTCATCGGCCACTCCGGCGATTCCACCGACCTCGGCTATCTCACCGAGCTCATCGAGGCGGGCTCCTACATCGGCATGGACCGGTTCGGCGTCGACGTCCTCCTCGGTTTCGAGGAGCGCGTCAACACCGTGGCGCAGATGTGCGAGCGCGGCCATGCCGACAAGATGGTGCTCTCCCACGACGCTGCGTGCCTCATGGACTGGCTGCCGGAGGACATGGTGCCGGTGGTGATGCCGAACTGGCACTACCTGCACATCCACAACGACGTCATCCCGGCGCTGAAGGAGCGCGGCGTCACCGACGAACAACTCACCACGATGCTCGTCGACAACCCGCGCCGGATCTTCGAGGCCCAGGGCGCCTACTGATGGCTGACGTTCCGCCCATCCCGGCGCAGTTCGCCACCCTCGCCGAATCGGAACCGGACGCACCTGCGGTCACCTGCGCGGGCCGCACGATCACCCGCCGCGAGCTCGACGTGTCGACCAACCGGCTCGCCCGCGCCTACGCCGAACTCGGTGTCGGACAGGGCGATTACGTCACGATCGTCCTGCCCAATTCGATTGAGTGGATTGCGGCCGCACTGGCGACGTGGAAGCTCGGCGCGATCCCACAGCCGCTGTCGGCGCGACTTCCCGACGAGGAGCTGAAGGGGCTGCTCGAGTTGAAGCCGCGAGCCCTGCTGGTGGGCCGAGCCGACCCGAGCGGCGTAATCCCCAGCTTTCCAGGCGATTTCAATCCCGACGCCGGACTTTCGGACGCACCGCTGCCGGAGGCCATTTCACCGGCGTGGAAGGCGCTGGGATCCGGTGGCAGCACCGGCAGACCAAAGCTCATCGAGGCAGGCGGCGACAGCCGATACCCCGGCGCGCTTGCGGGCATGGGTATGGGCGCACAGGAGGGCGACATCCAGTTGATCGCCGTCCCGTTGAGCCACAACACCGGCATGACGATCGCGACGATCGGCCTGCTGATGGGTCACCACCTCGTGCTGATGCCCAGATTCGACGCCGCCGAATTCCTTCGGCTCATCACCGAACATCGTGTCTCGTTTCTCGTGGCGGTGCCGACCATCATGCAGCGGCTACTGCGGGCGTACCGCGCCGACCCCGACACGTACGACCTGTCATCGATCCGGCGACTCTGGCACGTCGGCGCGGCATGTCCACCCGCGGTCAAGGAGGCCTGGATAAATCTCATCGGCCCCGATGCGGTCTGGGAGTTGTACGGGGGCACCGAACTTCAGGCCTTGACGTTCATCTCCGGCGAGCAGTGGCTGGCCCACCGTGGTTCGGTCGGGGTGGTGGTCGCAGGCGAGATGAAGGTGCTCGACGACGGCGGGAACGAATGCCCGCCCGGTGTGAGCGGCGAGATCTACATGCGTCCCTCACCGGGAAGCGCGCCGACCTACCGATACATCGGCGCCACCGCCAAGCAGCGCGACGGCTGGGATTCGCTGGGCGACCTCGGCTACTTCGACGAGGACGGCTTCCTGTATCTCAACGACCGCCGCGTCGACATGTTCACCGTCGGCGGCCGAAACGTCTACCCCGCAGAGATCGAGTCGGCGTTGTCGGCACACCCGGATGTGCTGTCGTGCTTGGTCGTCGGCGTTCCCGACGAGGATCTGGGTCAGGTGCCCTATGCCATCGTGCAGGCCGACGGGCTCGACGAGGCCGCGGTGATCGCGTTCCTCACCGACCGCATTGCGGGCTACAAGCTGCCCCGCACGGTGGAGTTCACCGACACCCCGCTGCGCGATGACGCAGGCAAGGCCCGCCGCTCCGCCGTGCGCGACGAGATCATCTCGCGACGGCAGGCTCCGTCACATCGGTAACCGACGAGTCCAGGGGCGTCGGATCGTTCCGTCTCTCCCAGCGCCGCAACGCGTTTCGGCATGGCGATTCGACCAGCGCGTAGCTCACGGCCGCGATTGCGAACCCGAACACCACCGTCAGCACGAGCACGATCGGCATGTGCCCGTTGAAGGCGAACTCGCCGATGACCGGGAACACCATCGCCAGCGCCGCAAGGTGCCAGACGAACAGGCCGTAGGACCATCGGCCCAGCGTCACCATCGTCGCGCTGCCCAGCACGCGGTGTGAGGTGTCGGGCCGGTCCAGCACCAGCGGGGCGATCAAGGCGCCGGCGACGACCGCACCCATGGCGATCTTCACGATGAACTGGCTCACCGTGCCCGGCGTCAGCCCCTCGGGACCGGCGATCGGTGATGCGGCCAACGTGAACGCGATGACCGCGATGCCTGCCATCAGCACGCGCCTCCTGGCCAGCCGGTGCGCCCAGCCAACGGGCGCCACGGTCAACTCGGCCAGCAGCATGCCTGCGGCGAACCAGGAGAAGAACGCGGGCGGCCAGTTCAGCGGGTTGACGCCGTAGGGCGCCGAGACAGGGCTGGCCCCGACCAGCACAGCCCAGGCGAAGCTGGCCACCGCCGTCGCCGCGATGACCGGGATCCGGGTCCGCACCGGCAGGCGTCGCGCCAGCAGCGCCAGGAACGGCAGCGCAAGATAGAACGCCACTTCGACCGACAGGCTCCACATCTGGGTGAGGCCGGCGGTCAGCGTCAGCGGCACATATATCTGAGTCAGCGTCAGGTTGGCCAGCCAAACCGTCAGGTCGGCCTTGGCCTCCGGCAGCAACGTGAGGATCACCACGACCGCAACCAGATAGCCGGGCATGATGCGCACGATCCGTGATCGCAGGTAGTGCCCCGTCGGCGGCTTGGGCCGCAGACCGCGGGCTGCGGCGGCGTGACCGCGCCACAACAGAAAGCCCGAGAGCGCGAAGAACACCGCGACCGCGAGGTCGAACCTGCCGAAGATCCGGCCGCTGATGCCGCCGGTGTGACCGGTCTGGAAGGCCACGTGGGTGACGACGACGCCGACCGCCGCGCAGGCCCGCATGCCCTCGACGGCGGGCAGGAATCCGCGCGTTCCGCCGACGGCGTTCTCGGCGCCGCCGGAGTCACCGCTGGAATCCGTCACGCAAACAGTGTGCCGGGAGGAGGGAAAGCCGCTGAATACGGGTACTCGGGCGGCTCATGGTTGGCTGCACTCGGAGTGAACATCCAACTTAACTTGTGCTGTTAGGGTCGAACGGGTTTGCGGGACTCCCGCAGGTGAAGGAGGCACGGTTTGAACCGCGCAGTGGCGCTCCGTATCGCGGCTTGCGGCATTATGGGGCTGGGCGCCGGCTTGTTGATCGCCGCGCTCTTGCTGTCGACCTATACCCTCGGGAAGATCGCGAAGGTTCCGCTGAACCTGGACGCGACACTGATCAGTGATGGCACCGGCACGGCGTTCGATCCGGCCTCGCTGAGCCGGGAGAAGTTCGTCATCGACCGTGATGTGCCGCTGGCGCTGCAGGAGCAGGTCTCCGTCGAGGCGCCGTCGAACGCGGACGTGGTGACACTGCAGGTCGGCAGCACGTTGCGCCGCACCGACAAGCAGAAGGACGAGGGTCTGCTGCTCGCGATGGTCGACACCGTCACGCTCAACCGCGAGACGGCCGAAGCGGTCTCGAGTGAGAGCAATCCCGGCGGTGCCGTCCAGAAGCCGCGTGCCATCGACGACGACCAGCCGCCGACCAACATCGCGCTGCCGCACGAGGGGTTGACGTACCGGTTCCCGTTCGACACCGAGAAACGGACATATTCCGTCTTCGACCCGATCGCACAGAAGCCGTTCGACGCCAACTACGACGGCGAGGAAGACGTCAACGGGCTGACGACCTACCGGTTCAGCCAGAACGTCGGCTACGACTCGGACGGCAAGCTCGTCGAGCCGATCAAGTACGCGTCACTGCTCGACGACGACGCCGACAGCGAGGTCACCGCCTCCGCCGCGATGTGGGGTGTCCCCGGCGAACCCGACGAGCGGATCACCATGTCGCGCTATTACGCCGCACAGCGCACGTTCTGGGTGGATCCGGTGTCGGGCACCATCGTCAAGAAAGAGGACCACGGCTACCACTACTACGCACGTGAGCCGCTCAAGCCTGAGGTGACCTTCGTCGACTTCAAAGTTGCCTACAACGAGGAGACCATAGAGTCCCAGGTCGCCAGCGCCAGAGACGAGCGGGACCGGGTGGGGCTGTGGGGGCGCATCCTGCCGATTACCTTCATCGCCATCGGCCTGGTGTCACTGGTCGGCGGTGCGCTGTTGGGATCGTTCAGCCTGCGGGCGGAGTCCGCCCTCATCGATCCCGGACTCGACGAGGCCGATCACAGCTTCTTCGACACGCAGGGGATGAAGGTGCCGGGCGCCGAGGCCAAGACCGAGAAGCTGCCCGCGCAGAAGCCCACCGATCTGCCGCCGGACAGACCGGTCTGACCGCGCGTTTCACGGTGCCCGCGCGGGTGCGATCGCTGATTGCCCCGGCATATGCGCTGGTGCTGTCCCTGACCGTGAGCGCGCCGCTGTTGGCGCCGGGCTATCTGCTGCTTCGCGATGCGGTGTCCACACCGCGCTCGCATCTGTCGGATGCGGCGCTGGGGCTCGCCGAGGCCGCACCTCGCGCGCTGCCGCAGGATTTCGCGGTGGCGCTGGCGTCGACGGTGGTCGACGGCGGGGTGGTGGTCAAACTGCTGTTGGTTGGCGGTTTGTGGCTTGCCGGCTGGGGAGCGGCGCGGTTGGCGGCTGTGGTCCTGCCCTCCGCCGGCGGTGCCGGCAATCCAACAGGGGCGGGGATGGCCGGCCAGTGCGTTGCGGCGACGCTGGCGATCTGGAACCCCTACGTCGCCGAACGTCTGCTGCAGGGGCACTGGAGCCTGATCGTCGGCTATGGCTGCCTGCCGTGGGTGGCCACCGCGATGCTGCGCCTGCGCGTGCCGGAACCAGGTTGGACCGATGTGGGCGCGCTCGTGTTCTGGATCGCGCTGGCCGGGCTGACGCCGACGGGGCTGATGCTCGCCGCGAGCGTGGCCACGGCGTGTGTGTTTGCGCCGGGAGCGGGCTGGCCACGGTGGCGGTGCGCTGCGGTCGCGCTCGGCACCGCGTTGATCGCGGCGCTGCCGTGGCTGGCGGCCGCGGTCGTGGCGAGGTCGTTGGCGCCGTCGCAGGCCGAGGGCGTGGCGGCGTTCGCAGCGCGAGCCGAACCCGGGCTCGGCACGTTCGGGACGCTGGCCAGCCTCGGCGGGATCTGGAACAGCGAGGCGGTACCGGCTTCGCGCACAACGCTTTTCGCCGTCGTTGCAGCGGTTGTCCTGCTCGGCATCGTGGCGCTGGGGTTGCCCGTGGCGATCCGCACCCGCACGGCGGTGCCGCTGTTGTGCCTGGCCGGGCTCTCGGTGGTGGTGCCCGCGCTCATGGCGACCGGTCCGGGTTTGGCGGCCGTCGAGGCGACGGTACGAGCACTGCCCGGACTAGGTGTGCTGCGCGATGCCCAGAAGTGGGTGGCGTTGGCGGTTCCCGGCTACGCGCTCGCGGGTGCCGCCGCGGTCGTCACACTGCGGCAGGGACTCTGGGGACTTCCGAGAGTTCCGGCCGCGGCGACCGCGGCGATCTGCTGTGCCGCGCTGATCGCGACGCTGCCCGATCTGGCGTGGGGAGTCGGCGGCAAGGTCGCACCCGTGAGTTACCCCGGGGGGTGGGCGACGGCAGCGGCGATGATCAACGACGACCCGCGGCCGGTTGCCGTCCTGCCGGTCGACAGCATGCGGCGCTTCGAGTGGGCGGGCGATGCGCCGGTGCTCGACCCGCTGCCCCGGTGGGTGCGGGCAGACGTATTTTCGACGGGCGACCTGACGATCGGCGGGCGGACGGTGCCAGGCGAGGGTGAGCGGGCGCGTGGTGTGCAGCAGATGTTGGTGGCCGGTGCCGATCGCGACCAGTTGGCCGACGCCGGCGTCGGCTGGGTGGTCGTCGAATCCGGTGGCACCTCAGCCACATTGGCGTTGCCGGTCGCCTATCGCGACGCCGATCTCACCGTTTACCGGGTAGGTGGCGACCTTCCGCGGGCATCGGGGCGTGGTGTGGTGCTGGCCGCGCATCTCGCCTGGCTGGCGTTGCTGCTGGGCGGACTGGTCGCGCTGATCTTTCGCCGAACGTGGGTTACCCGCACGCCTTTTCGCCCCAAACGTGCATCGAGCCCACACTCGGGCCTCAAGGAGCGCTAGACGACGCCGCTGACCGGTGTTCCGGCGTTGACAGCCTCGAGCACGGTGCGCATCGCGCTGGTGCTCTGCTCCCAGGAGAACTCGCCGCTGCGGACCGCCGCCTTGGCGCCGAGCTGGTCGCGCGCCACCGGATCGGTCAACAGCCGATCGAGTCCGTCGACGAGACCGCCGTGATCGTCGACGAGCAATCCGGTGACCCCGTCGACGATCGAATCGGTCAGCCCGCCCGAGGACCGGTAGCCGATGGTCGGCACACCGTGCTGGCCGGCCTCGATCACGGCGAGCGCCCAGCCCTCTTTGCGCGATGGCAGGACATGGACCCAACTACGCTGTAGCACATCGTGTTTGGTGTGCTCATCGACGTGTCCGTGGAACGTCACCGCTTCTGAGATGCCGAGCAGTTCGGCGTGCTCGACCAGACGCCGCTCCCACCAGCCGCCGCCGAGGACGTCCAGATGAACGTCCGGAATGCGCGGGCGCAGTTCGGCGATCGCCTCGAGCGCGTCCTCGATCTGCTTGTGCGGCACCAGACGGGACAGCACCACCACCCTCGGCGTCGCCGACCGCGGCGCGGCCAGGGTGGCCGCGGGGGCCTCATCGAGACCGTTGCGCACAACCGCGATCCGGTCGGGCTGCACACCGAGCGCGGCCAGATCCCGCGCCGACGGCAGTGACACCGTGACGTACTGATTGCGACGGTGTAGCCACGGCGACAGCTTCGACTCCACGAACCAGCCGAAGCGTCCCATCATCGGTCCGGCGACGGGCCACTGCTCACGGTGGCAGTGGTGGACGAGCACGGCGACGCGTCGGCCGTAGGCGAGGCGGGCCAGGAACGGAATCCCGTTCTGCGAGTCGATCACCACATCTGGGCTGACCTTGCGCAGCGGACCCAGCCCGACGCGGGCGAACACCATCGACAGCCCCGCCCAGATGTAGATGGAGTAGGAGCCACCGCCGCGGCTCACCCGCACTCCGTCGACGATCTCGCGCCGCGCCGAACCCGGATAACGCGCGGTCCGCAGGGTCACGTCGACGCCTGATGCGGCCAACTGGGCCCCGATGCGCTGTAGATACGTCTCGCTGCCGCCGCCCTGCGGGTGCCCGGTATCGCGCCAGCACAACAGCAGCACGGAGCGAACACCTCGGTCAGACATCCCGTCCACCCTAGACGCTGGCTAGGGTGGCCTGGATGGCCGTCACCGACCTTCTCGCCCGCCGGGCGACGCTGAAGCGGTCGGTGCGGCTACTGCGGGAGTTCCGCTTCGAGCAGTCCGATCCGGCCCGCTTTTACGGTGCGCTCGCCGAGGACACCGCGGCGCTGGTCGGTGACCTGTGGCGGGCCGAGCATGGGCTCGCGCCGACCGGACAGATTCTGCTCGACGTCGGCGGCGGACCGGGCTACTTCGCGACGGCGTTCGCTCGCGAGGGTTTCACCTATATCGGCGTCGAACCCGACCCCGCTGAAATCCATGCCATGAACCGAGGATCCGTCGCCAACGACGGCACCGCCTATGTGCGGGCGTCGGGCATCGCGTTGCCGTTCGCCGACGACAGCGTCGACGTCTGCCTGTCGTCCAACGTGGCAGAGCACGTTGCCGAGCCGTGGCGGTTGGGCAACGAGATGCTGCGCGTCACGAAGCCCGGCGGACTGGTGGTGCTGTCGTACACCGTGTGGTTGGGCCCGTTCGGCGGACACGAGACCGGGTTGTGGCACTACCTCGGCGGAGAGCGCGCCGCCAGGCGTTACACCAGAAAGCACGGGCATCCCGCGAAGAACAACTACGGCTCGTCACTGTTTGCGGTCTCGGCCGCCGACGGACTGCAATGGGCGAACGCCACCGGCGCCCTTCTCACCGCATTCCCCCGCTACCACCCGCGATGGGCGTGGTGGATGGTGCGGGTTCCAGGCCTGCGGGAGTTCCTGGTGAGCAATGTGGTGCTTGTCCTGAAGCCGCCGATTGCAACAGGTTCTACTTTCGGAGGTTCGTAGGTAATGTGACGGTCATGACACAGACCGTCGCTGACAAGACACCCGCCGGCGCGCCGGCGTATCGGACAGAGTGGGACAAGCTCTTCATCGGCGGCAAGTGGGTCGAGCCGGCCTCCTCGGACGTCATCGAGGTGCGCTCGCCCGCCACCGGCGAGGTGGTGGGCAAGGTGCCGCTGGCCACCGAAGCCGACGTCAACGCCGCATGTGCGGCCGCGCGCAAGGCCTTCGACGACGGCCCGTGGCCGCACATGAAGCCGCAGGAGCGCGCCGCGATCCTCGCCGCCGCCATCAAGGGCATGGAAGAGCGCGCCGACGAGCTCAAGTATCTGCTCGCCGCCGAGACGGGTCAGCCTCAGACGATCGTCGACATGATGCAGTACGGGGCCGCCATGTCGGCGTTCCAGTACTACGCGGGCGCAGCCGACAAGTTCCCCTGGCGCGACATCCGCGACGGCGTCTACGGACAGACGCTTGTCGTGCGCGAACCCATCGGTGTCGTCGGCGCCGTCACCGCATGGAACGTTCCATTCTTCCTCGCGGCCAACAAGCTCGGCCCGGCCTTCCTCGCCGGCTGCACCGTCGTGCTCAAGCCCGCCGCGGAGACGCCCCTTTCGGTGTTCGCGATGGCCGAGATCTTCGCCGAGGCGGGCCTTCCCGAGGGTGTGCTGTCGATCGTGCCCGGCGGCCCCGATACCGGGCGCGCGCTGACGTCCAACCCCGAGCTGGACAAGTTCACGTTCACCGGCAGCTCCGCCGTCGGCAAGGAGATCGCCAAGATCGCCGCCGAGAAGCTCAAGCCGTGCACTCTGGAGCTCGGCGGCAAGTCGGCGGCCATCATCCTCGAGGACGCCGACCTGGACGCCACGCTTCCGATGCTCGGGTTCTCCGGTGTGATGAACAGCGGACAGGCGTGTGTCGCGCAGACCCGTATCCTCGCGCCGCGGTCGCGGTATGACGAGGTCGTGGAGAAGATCGCGAACTTCATCTCCGCGATGCCGGTCGGACTGCCCGACGATCCGAACGCCGCGATCGGCCCGCTGATCTCCGAAAAGCAGCGTGAGCGCGTCGAGGGCTACATCAAGAAGGGCGTCGAAGAGGGTGCGCGCATCGTCACCGGAGGTGGCCGCCCCGAGGGCCTGGACAGCGGCTGGTTCGTCCAGCCGACGGTGTTCGCCGATGTCGACAACTCGATGACGATCGCGCAGGAGGAGATCTTCGGACCCGTGCTGGCGGTGATCCCCTACGACACCGAAGAGGACGCCATCCGCATTGCCAACGATTCGGTGTACGGCCTTGCGGGCAGCGTGTGGACGACCGACAACAAGAAGGCGATCGAGATCGCGAAGAAGATCCGCACCGGCACCTACGCGGTCAACATGTACGCGTTCGATCCCTGCGCTCCCTTCGGCGGCTACAAGAACTCCGGTGTCGGCCGCGAAAACGGACCCGAAGGTATCGAGGCCTACGTCGAACCCAAGAGCGTGCTCCTGCCGTTCGGCTACACCCCCGAGGACTGAGCGACGACCCGCTCACTGCGTAATTATGCTGTAGACCATAGTCGCCGACATCGTCGTCTTATCGGCTCGGACTCCGCCGGCCAGGCCATATACGAGTTCACCTGCTGTTTACCGACGATCGGGCTGTGACACGGAATACAATCCTCGCGTTCGTGTGTTCTCTCTTTTATGATGCTTGTCATAGGCAGGGAGGCACGCCATGTGGGTCGTTGAGATCAACGTCGCCGGCCGTCGATTCGTCCACGAAGTGCACGCCCGACGACCGTTCGTCCGCTTGAGCTCTCGCAAGCCCGACTGGCGCCAGTCGCAGCTTCCGCAGACCAGCGCCGCATGAGCCTTCTCGGAGGTCTGTTCTGTCTCCCAGCATGACCAAGCCCGCGACCAAACGCGGATCCACGCGCACCGCCATGTTGGTCAGTGCCGCCGAGGTGTTGCGGGAGCGCGGCGCCGCAGGCGTCACGATCGACGAGGTGCTGGCCCGCAGTGGCGCACCCCGCGGGTCGGTGTATCACCACTTCCCCGACGGCCGAAATCAGATTCTCGCCGAGGCGCTGCAATACGCCGGTGAAGCCATCACCGAGGTCATCGATGAAGCCGCCGCCAACGGCGGCATGTTCCTGGTCAGAAAATTCGTCGTGTTCTGGGAGGAACTGCTCGTCGAGAGCAATTTCACCGCGGGCTGTCCGGTGGTCGCCGCCGCGATCGGCTCGTCCGACGAACAGCCACAGCTCACCACGGTCGCGGGCCGCATCTTCAGCCACTGGCGCGACGCACTCACCCGCGCCTTCATGTCCGACGGCTTCGCCGAACCCGACGCCGCCTCCTTGGCGATCACCTGCATCGCATCGCTGGAGGGAGGTGTCGTGCTGTGCCGGTCGACGCGCAGTGTCGACCCGCTGAAAGACGTCGCCTCCCAGCTCGAGTTCCTGATCAAATCAAGGGAATTCGTGCAGCGCTACGGGTTGCCCTCCAGTCCCGCCGCCAAGGACTAAGCCTTACGCCAACGCGCGCACACGAATTCGCCGTTGACCCCAGCCTCCACCAACACCCATTCCGAGCGGATGGGCAACACCGGAGATCCGCCACCCAGCGAGCACGGGGTATAGCTCACGATCATCTCGTCGATGAGGCCGGCGGCCGCGAACTGCCCGGCCACGTCTCCGCCGCCCATCACCCACACATCCTTGCCCGCGGCGTCGGCGACCAGCATCGAATGCAACTGGCGCACGTCACCGGCGAACGTCTGCACCGGGTGTCCCTCGACGATGATGTGGGGACGCTGGGTCAGCACCCACGACGGCTGATCGTAGGGCCACGCGCCGGGCTGATTGCGCAACAGCCACTCGTACGTCGCCGATCCCATCACCAGTGCCCCAATGGATTTGATGAAATCGTCGTACCCGAACGGGCCGTCGGGATCGATCTCGCGTGACGTCAGCCAGTCGAGGCTGCCCGACTCGTCCACGATGTAGCCGTCCAGGCTGGACGCGGTGTAGTAGATGGTTGCCATGTTCGTCACCTTTCGCGCGCCTTCGTCATCCATTCGAGCGGGTCACCATGTCCGGTACGGACGCCATGGTGGGCAAGCATCGCCCTGGCCAGTCCGCGGCGGTGCGCGGAGAAGGTCAGCACGTGAGCGACGATCCCGTAGAGCTGGAACGACTCCGGCGGGTCGCATAGCGCATCGATGACCGTATCGCCCAATCGCCCGGCCGCCGAGTACTCCGAAACCATTGCGCTCCAGCGCTTTGCAATATCCGTTTGATGAACGGCCAACTGTTCGGCGGTGCAGGTGTCGGGCTGCGTCGCGGCACGGTCGGGAAAATCCCGGCCTTCGATCGTGGCCAGCCACACCTGTTTGGTCCACACGACGGCGCCAAGCACCGCACCGACGCTCGCTTCGGGACCATCCCATTCGAGCACCTGCTGTCCTGGCGAAATATCGTCTGCCCACTGCTCTTGGGACAATGCGGTCGCCTGGTCGATGAGGTAGGCGGTGTCGGCCAGGTCGTGAGCGACCATCAACCTCGAGATGTCGGGCCGTTCGGACTCACCGGACTCTTCGTCGCTGTCGAGCCAGAGAGAGTGTGGGGGATGGAAGTGCAGCCCGTTCGGTGCGGGCAGCCGGAATCCGATCTCGGCCGCGCGCGACGGCGGTGTTCCGAAGGTACGGCTGAACGCGCGGGAGAACACCTCGGCCGACGACCAGCCCTCGTCGGCGGCCACCGCCGATACGGACTCGCCCCGGTGCAGACGCCATGCCGCGCGCTCGAGCATGATGCGGCGCCGCAGCGCGGCGGGAGACTCCCCCGTCAGTCGCCGTACCTCCCGGGAGAAGTGGAACTCCGACGCGTAACTGCTGCGCGCCATCTCCGGAACGTCGGTGTTGTCCGCGTCCACGACTGCGTCGAGCAGCTCGCGGAGTCGGTCTCGGTGGGATGGCTCGCTCACGGTGATTGAGTATGGTCGCCGGGACCCCGACAGGGACATGACAATTCCTGCTGCGGTGCCAGGCTCTAATGTCATAGCCAGTGACTGAATTCGACGAACTGTGCGCCAATGACCCCGAGCTGGCCGAACTACGGTCGGCCATCCGGGAGTTTCTCGTCGCCGACCGCGAGAAGTTCGGCTGGGAGCCTGCGATCGACTCCTGGCTGGCCAGGTGGGACGGTGAATTCTCCGCCCGGCTGGCCGACGCGGGGTTCGTCGGCCTGACCATCCCGACCGAGTACGGCGGACACGGGCTGGGGCACCTGCACCGCTATGTGGTGACCGAGGAGTTGCTGGCGCACGGCGCGCCCGTCGCCGCGCACTGGTTCGCCGATCGCCAGTTCGCCCCGTCGCTGTTGTCCTACGGCAGCGACGAGCAGCGTCGAGAGTTTCTGCCAGTCATCGCGAAGGGCCGGCTGCATGCGGCAATCGGGATGAGCGAGCACGACGCGGGTTCCGACCTGGCCGCGGTCAAGACGCGCGCCGACCAGGTCGACGGCGGCTGGTCGCTGAGCGGAACCAAGGTGTGGACCAGCGGTGCACATCTCGCGCAGCGGATCGTCGTGCTGGCCCGCACCAGCCCGCTCGATCCCGAGCATCGGCACGCCGGGCTCAGCCAGTTCTTCGTGGCGCTGGACTCTCCCGGCATCACGACCGACCCGATCGTGCAAATGGGCGGAGAACATCACTTCAACGAGGTGACGTTCGACGACGTGTTCGTGCCCGATACCGACGTGCTGGGCAGCATCGGCGACGGCTGGCGGCAGGTCACCTCCGAGCTCGGCTTCGAGCGCAGCGGACCCGAACGCATCCTGTCGACGGTCACCTTGATCTGCGACGCCATCCGCGCTCTGCCCGATGATGCCGACGACGGTACCGCCGCGGCGGTAGGTGACCTCGTGGCCCGGATGATTTCGCTTCGGCAGCTGTCGATTTCGGTGGCGCGCGCGCTGGCGGCCGGCGACGATGCGGCGACCAGCGCCGCCCTGGTCAAGGATCTGGGCACCCGATTCGAGCAGGACTCCGTCGAGTTGGTCGCCGATCTCCTCGACCGATTGGACGACGGTCAAACCCCGGAGGCCCGGCGCCTGCGTGCGTTGTTGGACACCGCTCGACTGCATTCGCCGTTGTTCACCCTGCGCGGCGGCACCAACGAGGTACTGCGGGGTGTGGTGGCAAGAGGATTGGGTGTGCGGTGAACGAACTGGAACAACTCGTCGCCGACATCGGTGAGCGCTCGCTGGAAGCCCGGCACGGCAGGCCCGCGTACCCCGACACGTTCGACGAACAGCTATGGCGCAATCTCGAACAGACCGGGCTGAGCCGGTTGACGTCCTCCGAGGACGCCGGGCCCGCGGAAGCGGCGACACTGCTCACCGGCCTGGCTCGAAGTGCGGCAGCGGTGCCGATCGCCGAAACCGACCTACTGGCAATGTTTCTCGCCGTCAAGGCCAACATAGCCGTCCCTGAGACCGGAGCGCTGACCGTCGCGCTGGCAGATGCCGAACTGCACGACGGCACCGTCATGGGAACGGCACACGATGTGCTGTGGGCGGACTCGACGCCCGTGGTGGTCGCCGCAAAGACGGCCGAAGGCCTGTACGTCGGACTGGTGACCGCTGAACCGACCGCGACGAGCCTCAACCTCGCCGGCGAGCCTCGCGGCACGTTCGCCTTCGAGTTCCAGGCGCACGACGTGCTCGACGTTCAGGTCGCCGACGAGTTCACCCGCCGTGGTGCGTGGGCCCGTTGCGTGCAGGTGATCGGCGCACTGGATGCCGCCCGCGATCTCACGGTGACGCATACCAGCGAGCGTGTTCAGTTCGGCCGTCCACTGTCCAAGTTCCAGGCGGTGCAGCACTCCCTGGCCGAGATGGCGGGCGAGATCGAGCGTGCCCGAGCCGCCACCGATCTAGCCGTCACCGCCGCCACCGACTTCGGATTCGACAGCGGGGCAACCGATTACGCTGTGACGGTGGCCAAGGTCGCGGTCGGCCGCGCCGTCGAGTCGGTGACCCGGATCGCGCATCAGCTGCACGGCGCGATCGGGGTGACCGTCGAGCACCGGCTGTGGCTGTTCACGACGCGGGCCCGCAATTGGGTCGACGATTTCGGCACGACAACGCAGTACGCGCGGCGACTCGGCCGGATTGCACTCGCCGCCGACGACCCGTGGCAGGTCGTGGTCAGCTGTCCAGAACCGCATTGACGCGGGCCTCGACGTCCACCCGGTCGCCGAGGTCGGTCAGGTCGATCCCGAACCGGTCGGTCAGGGTGTTGAGCACATCGGCCGCGGTGGCGAAACGGATGCGCTCGGTGTTCCCGCCGCTGTGAATCGCCAGGTTGCGGCCACGCAGATTCCAACGGGCGTCGTCGGTGAGCAGCGCAACCGACAGCCCGACGACGAACGTGGACTTCGGATACGTTGACACATACCAACTTCCGACTTCACGGTCGATGCGCGGGCGCGCTTGGGTGGTGAACATGTACAGCGTCTGCCAGTCGCCGCGGATCTGCGCCTGTAGCTCGTAGCCGTCACCGTCGGAGAGGACGCGGTACGGCTCATGCCGGGTGGGTTGCACGGCATCGACCTGCAGCCGAATCGGTGACGACAGCGTCTGTCCACCGAACCCAACTCCGCGAGCGCATATCCCAGCACGCCGTTCTGCTCGTAGCAGTAACCGCCGCGACGCCGCGCCACGAGCTTGTCGAACAAGGCCGCCCGGCCGAGATCGGCGACGGGAATTCCCGTCAACGGGTCGAGATTCTCGAACGGGATCGCGCCGGTGTGGGCCGCGACAAGCGCATGCAGCGTGTCGAGCGTCGGCGTCGCCGGCCCGGTGTAGCCGATACGAAGGAAGTAGTCGGACAGATCGGTCATGGCGTCATCGTGCGACCTCAACGCCTGTTGAGGTCAAGGGTGGCGACTGTCAGGTGCCCGTCCACTTGGGCGCGCGCTTCTCGGCGAACGCGATCGCACCCTCCTTGGCGTCGTTGGACATGAAGACGGGCGCCAGGATGTTCATCTGGTTGGTCCACATTTCCTCGGGCCCCCAACTGCGCGATTCGACGATGATCCGCTTCGTCGCGGCCACGGCCAGCGGCCCGTTCGCGGTGATCTTCTCCGCCAGCGCAATCGCCGCGTCGAGCGCCTGCCCCGGCTCGGCCAACACATTGACCAGGCCGAGCTCCTTGGCACGCGTGGCGGGCAGGTTCTCACCGGTCAACGCCAGTTCCATCGCAACGGCGGGCGGAATGCGCTGCGGCAGCCGCAACAGTCCACCGCCCCCGGCGACCAGGCCGCGCCTGACCTCGGGGATGCCGAACGCCGAGTCATTGGACGCCACGATCAGGTCGGTGGCCAGCGCCAGCTCGCATCCGCCGGCCAGGCAGTACCCCTCGACCGCCGCGATCAACGGTTTGGCGGGCGGCTTCTCGGTGAAGCCCATGCCACGGCCCTCGACCACGACGTTCTCGCCGCGTGCGAAGGCCTTGAGGTCCATGCCCGCGGAAAACGATCCGCCCGCGCCGGTCAGTACGCCGACCGACAGCCCGGCATCACCGTCGAGGCGGTCCATCGCGTCGGCCAGCCCGCGGCTGACGTCGGCGTTCACGGCGTTGCGGGCCTGCGGCCGGTTGATGGTGATGATCAAAATCCGGTCGCGCTGCTCGACCAGGACGGCTTGTTCGCTGTTGTCAGTCACGCGGCTGATCGTAACGACCGGCCGCCAGGGGGCCGTCACCGCTTCTTGTTGCCGTTGCCGTTGCCGTTGCCGTTGCGCCCTGGCGGCTTCTTGGGACCTGCGGGCGGCGGCGCCTCGACGGCCGGGGGCGGCGGGGGCGGTGTCGCAGTCGGCGCTGGCGGCGGCGCCACGGTGCTGCTGCTGATCGGTTGCGGAGCTTGTGTCGTCGACGAGGGATCGAGTGCGAGCGCGAGGGTGGTCACGGTCAGGCCAACGAACGCCGCAGCGGCCAACAGCAGCTTCCGTCCCCGTGTCATCGGCTTGCGTTGCGTACGCGGGGCCACGAGATAGTGCTGCGACTCGACCACCGGTGCGGCGAGGACCTTGGTGGCCGGGCGCCGGTTCGTCGGGGTGTCGGAGAGCGCGGCACGCATCTCGTCGGCACTGCTGAACGCTCCGCCGATCGCACCGTTGATCACGGCCGCCAGCCCCGGATCGACGTCGTGGCGCACCGCCTCGATCGGTGGTGGCGGCTGGTCCAGGATGGCTCGCAGCAACGAAACCGGGTTCTCTTGCGGAAACGGGCGTCGCCCGGTGAGTGCTTCATAGCCCACGATGCCGACCGCGTAGAGGTCGTCGGCGACCGAGGCAGGTGCGCCCGCCACGCGGTCGGGACTCATGTAGGCCATCGTCCCGACGATCTGGCCGGTGGCTGTGATGGCTGCGCCGTTCGCCTTGGCGATGCCGAAGTCCGCCACCTTCATCGCATGGCTCTGGCTGATCAGCACGTTGCCCGGTTTCACGTCGCGGTGCACGATCCCGGCCGCATGCGCGCTTTCCAGCGCGCTGAGCACGTCGTCGAGCACGGTCCGTACCCGCGACGGCGCCATGGGCCCCGCCGCGATCTCATCGGCCAACGTCCGGCCCGGCAACCGCTCCATCACAATGAACGGCGCCCCGCGGTGCTCACCGCGGTCGTACACCGCCACGATGTTGGGATGGCTGAGGGAAGCGGCGGCCCTGGCTTCGGCTTCGAATCGGCGCCGCGCCTCGGCGTCCGAGCTGACGGCGGGATACAGCAGTTTGACAGCCACCGCCCTGTTCAGGCGGTGGTCCCAGCCGTCATGGACCTCGGCCATTCCGCCATGGCCGAGCAGCCCCCGCAGTTCGTACCGGTCCGCAAGGGTTTCGCGGACGTTCATGGCCGATAACGTAGCCCGTGGGACAGTGCGTCAAACCGGGGTAAACTAGAACACGTTTCAATTTGAAGCAAGGGGAAGCACCTGTGACCGACATCGAACCCTCGGAGCTCACCAAGTGGGATCCGGGTCTGACCGAACGCGTCATGGGGATCATGCGGCCCTTCCTGAAGCGGTACTTCCGCTCGGAGACACGGGGGCTCGAGAACATCCCGCCCGGCGGCGCGCTGCTGGTCTGCAACCACTCCGGTGGCATGCTGCCGATGGACGTCCCGATTCTGGCGGCCGACTTCTACGACCACCACGGCTACGACCGCCCGCTCTACACGCTGAGCCACGACATCCTGTCGATTGGTCCGACGGGTGACTTCTTCAAGAAGATCGGCTACATCAGCGCCAACCACGCCAACGCCGACGAAGCGCTGCGTTCCGGCGGCCTGGTGGTGGTGTTCCCTGGCGGCGATTACGACGTATATCGGCCCACGTTCACCGAGAACGTTATCGACTTCGGCGGCCGCACCGGCTACGTGAAGGCCGCCCTGAACGCCGGGGTGCCGATCGTGCCCGCAGTGGGAATCGGCGGCCAGGAGACCCAGATCTTCCTCACGCGCGGGACCTGGCTGGCCAAGCGTCTGGGGCCGATCGCCCGTCTGGCGCGCACCAAGATCGTGCCGGTGTCCTTCGGTTTCCCGTTCGGGCTGTCCCTGGTGGTTCCGCCCAACATTCCGCTGCCGTCCAAGATCGTGATGAAGGTGCTGCCGGCTATCGACCTCACCGCCGAGTTCGGTGAGGATCCCGACATCGACGAAATCGACGCGCATGTGCGGCATGTGATGCAGCGGGCGCTGGACGAACTGGCCGGCGAACGCCGGCTTCCGATACTGGGTTGAGCTGGTTTGAATATCGGCCCGGTGGCTATCAAGGTCTTTCATGAGTAAGCGTCGCTATACGGTGCTGCGCGCGGTCGCAGAACTCGTCAACGCCGCCAACGGCGTACAACCCATCGCTCGTGAGGGTTACTCCACGATCGGAGTGTTCGCGTTCGGCTGGCCGACGTCGGAGATGTCACCGGTGTACATGGGCGTCTCGATGCTCGACGCGCTTCGTCGCGGACTTCGCGGCGACTTCCGGGGGACCTCGGGCCGAATCGCGTTGGTGTTGACGGCAATTGCGTGGGCTCTGCTCTACCTCATCCATCGCCGCAACGTGGCTGCAGAACCGCACTTCGAGGAACCACTGCGCAGGGCGCTCGGCGACGACTACGAACAGATCGCCGCCCGGTCGCAGCCGGGACGGCGGCGCCGCACCCGAATCGGCGTGTGGCCGACCGACCTGGTCCGCAGGCGCTACGTCGAGAAGGCCGGCACCGTGCAGTACGGTCCGCACGTCCGGTCGAACCGCGCCGACATCTGGCGCCGTGCCGACCTGCCGCGCGACGGTAAGGCACCCGTGCTGCTGCAGGTGCCCGGCGGCGCGTGGTCGATCGGGATGCGGCGCCCGCAGTCTTATGCCTTGCTGAGCCATATGGCCGAACGCGGTTGGGTCTGCTTGTCGATCGACTACCGCGTCAGCCCCAGGAACACCTGGCCGGACCACATCGTCGACGTCAAGCGTGCCATCGCGTGGATCAAGGAGAACATCACCGACTACGGCGGCGACCCGGATTTCGTTGCGGTAACCGGGGGTTCGGCCGGTGGCCACCTCTCCTCGCTGGCCGCGCTGACGCCGAACGATCCGCAATGGCAGCCCGGATTCGAGGATGCCGACACCTCGGTCGTGGCCGCGGTACCGATCTACGGCCGCTACGACTGGTTCACCTCTCACGGTTCCGGCCGCAAGGAATTCATCGCGTTCCTCCAGAGATTCGTGGTGAAGAAGCCGTTCGCGCAGAACCGGCAGACGTACCTCGACGCGTCCTCGATCAGGCGGTTACGCGCCGATGCACCACCGTTTTTCATCCTGCATGGTCAAGACGACTCCATCATCCCGGTGGGTGAGGGCCGTGAGTTCGCCTCGGCGTTGCGCGAGGTGTCGACATCCACTGTCGCCTACGCGGAGATCCCGCACGCGCAGCACGCGTTCGATTTCTACTACGGGTCGCCACGCGCGCACTACACGGCGTGGGCGGTCGAGGTGTTCCTCTCCTGGGTGCACGCCAAGCGCCGGGCCACGACGGAGTCGGCCGTGCCGACGATCACGACATAGCGTTTTCGATCACCGTTAGCTGCTCGGAAAGTCCACCGGCACAGCGAATTTCGATGAACGCGTCGACCATAGCGTCGGTCAGCTCGTGCGGATCCTGCAGGGTGGCGCCGTCGGAGAGCACCGACACATTGAGCTGGTCGACGTAGCTCCACACCGTGATGTTCAGCCCACTGCCGGTGGTGAGCGGGCCGACCGAGTAGATCTCGGTGACCAGCGCACCGCCGACGCGACCGGGCTCCCGTGGCCCAGGCACATTCGAGATCGGGATGTTGAGCACCTTGTTCTGGCCGTCTTTCTCCGCCAGCCAGTGGAACAGTCGCTCCGCCGGTGCCGGCGGGAAGTAGGACGACCACATGCTCACGAGTTCGGGGCCCATGAGGTGATGGGTTTCCTTGGCGTTCACCGCCGCGTCGTGTACAGCCTTCACCCGCTCCAACGGATCCTCGAGTTCGATCGGCACCACCATCATGACGCCGCTGAACCGGTTGCCCGAGATCCGGTCTCTGGAGAAGTCGAAACTCACCGGTACAGAAGCCAATAGCGGGTGGTCGGCCTGGCCGTCGTATTTCAGTGACAGCTGCCGCAGGGCGCCCGCCGAGATCGCGAGCACCATGTCATTGATCGTGACGTTCAGGTGCTTCGCGGTTTCCTTCACATCGGCCAGCGACAGCGTCGCGGTCGCGAACTTGCGTTGCGCATCGACGCGATGGTTCATGAACGACGGCGGCGGGGTGAACGGGCGGGTGAGTTCGGGCGACAGCTTGCGCGAGCTCTGCCGAACGCGTCGCAGCCCTTTCGCGGTGTACGCCACCACACCCGGGAATCGGCCGATGTGCCGCATATGGTCGGCGAAGGCCGTTCGCAGGAGTTCGCCCTTGGTCGGTGGCGGGTCGGTGGCATACGAGTCACGGTCGGCCTGCGGGCCCTGCTGCATATCCATGCCGCGCGCCAACAGGTTCGCCGACGCCACACCGTCGGCGAGAGCGTGATGGATCTTGCCCAGCACTGCGATCCGGCCGTTCGCGAGGCCCTCGATGAAGTACATCTCCCACAGCGGCCGACTGCGGTCAAGCGGGGTGCTGGCGATCCGCCCCACCGCCTCGTCGAGCTGACGGCGGCCACCGGGACTGTCGATCCGATACGGGCGGACGTGGTATTCGAGGTCGACCTCGCAGTTCTCCCGCCACATCGGGTGGTGGAACTTGAGCGGGACGTCGACGAGCTGATAGCAGAACGGCTCGAGCTTGTGGAGGCGACCGTGGATGACTTGGCGGAACTCGTCGACGCCGAACTGCCGGCCCCTCAGCTCGGAGATGTCGATCACCGCGAGCTTGAGGGTGTGCATGTGCACGGTTGGCGTTTCGCTGTACAGCAGGACGGCGTCCCACCCGCTGAGTCTCTTCACAAGCTACCTCCCTGCCCGGGGCAGCTAGATGACCTTCTTCGCCCCGATCAGCGACCGGTTGCGGTGAATCTGGTTGAGGAACAACCCGATTGCGGTCGACATCGATCCTGTGCGAGCTCCGTCGATCATATCGAACGCGTGCCCCGCGCCCGGAAGTTCGACGTAACCCACCACCGTTTGCGACACCGCGCGCAATTGCTCGACGAAGCTGCGCGCCTGCGCGACGGGGATGACGCTGTCGCCGGTGCCGTGGATGACCAGGAAGGGGGGCGCGTCGGAGTGCACGCGGGCAATCGGCGACGCCTTACGGAAGACGTCGCGATGCTTGTCGAGCTTGCGCTTGACCACGACGCGTTCCAGGAAGTCGACGAACCTGACCCGTTCGACGGTGGAGCGGTCCTCCCAGTCGTAACGGCCGTAGATCGGCACGACGGCGTCTACCGAGGTGTCGGAGCCCTCCGGAAGTTCCGCCTGCATGTCCGGGTCGTTGGGGGTCAGGCCGGCCAGCGCCGCCAGGTGGCCGCCGGCGGAGGTGCCGCCGATCGTCACGAAGTTGCGGTCGCCGCCGAATTTGTCGACGTTGGCGCGCGCCCACGCGATCGCCGTCTTGACGTCGGTGATGTGCGACGGCCACGTGTGGTGCGGCGCCACTCGATAGTCGATGGACAGGCAGACCCAGCCGAGTTCGGCCAGGTGCGACATGAGCGCATAGCCCTGCAGCAGCCTGCTGCCGTGGACCCAGGCACCGCCTGGCACGAAGATGAACACCGGCGCGGGTTCGGCGGGCAGATCCTCGCGGCGCCACACGTCGAGAAGCTGAGACGGCCGGGGGCCGTATTGCACCGACGTGCGGTGGACGTTGCGGCGCTGCTCGCGCATCTTCCACAGCGGGGGCACCTTCTCGGGTGCCGGCCACTCGATGTCGAGATCCTTGGCGTTGACGATGCCGCGCAGCGCAGTCGCGGTGACGTTTTGGGTGCTGTCGCGCTCGGCGCGCTTTTGCTCACCGCTTCCGGGGCTAAGCACTGACTTCGCCGTCGCGTTCAGGAAGTCGGGGAGGTGGCGGTATCCCCAGACGCTCATTGCGGTGGCAGCGCCAAGAGGCTCAAGGTGTTTCCCGATGACGGGCAGGGACGCCGACGCCACGCTCATGGCCATGATGTAGTCCGAAGGCCCGGCGTTCAGCAACCACCGGGCACGTGTCCAGATCGTCGGTCCGGGGTACCGCGTGTCCGGTTGAGGAGACATTTCGCGACTGTACCCCGCTACAGAGTTTCCAAACGAGGACATTCGCCAGATGTCTAATGTTTGCACTCGAGACGTTATTTGTGACCCGGATCACGTAGACGCTGAGCTGCACCGGAGGGCTAGCGTGACGTGACGAGCGTCAAATGTAAAGCCAATGTGAATGAGGATTTCCCATCGTGAGTAAGTCAGCCCTGGCGATCACCGAAGAGCACACAGATCTTGCCGACGCGGCGTTTGGGCAGCTCAGCCGGGTGCAAAGCCGGGCCGCCGCACGCTCGGCGCTCGAAGGCGGCTCCTCACATCCCGCCGACGTCTGGCAGGCGGCCGCCGACCTGGGCTGGACCGGCCTGGCGATCGCCGAGGAACACGGCGGCTCGGGCTTCGCGCTGTCGGAATTGGCGGTGGTCCTGGAGGCCCTGGGACACGAGCTGTGCCCCGGACCGTTCCTGCCAAGCGTTGCCGCAGCCGTGGTCGTGGACCGCTGCGCATCGGATTCTCTTCGTGCACAACTACTTCCGGGGCTGGCCGACGGCAGCACCATCGGTGCACTGGCCGTTTCAGGCAGTGTGACGATCGGTTCCGATCTGGTGGTGACCGGCGAGAGCGCCGCCGTGCTGGGCGCGCCCGACGCTGACGTGCTCGTCGTTGTCGCTGGTGCGGACGTTGTGGTGGTCGACGCCAGCCAGAGAGGGAAGGCGGACGGTGTCGCCGTGACGGCGCTGGAGTCGCTGGATCCCACCAGAAGTCTCGGATCCGTCGCGCTGAGCGGCGTGCGCGTCGCCGAAGACCGGGTGCTGCGCGGCGCCGCCCGCAAGGCACGCACAGTGTTCCGGATCCTGGCGTCGGCCGAGGCGGTGGGCGTCAGCTGGGCGACGCTCGAGATGGCCGTCGAGTACGCCAAGGTGCGCGAGCAGTTCGGCCGCACCATCGGGACGTTCCAGGCCGTCAAGCACCATGCCGCCAACATGCTCGTCAACGCCGAAGAGACCACCGCGGCGACCTGGGATGCGGCGCGCGCCGACGATCTGGACACGGCGTGGTTTGCCGCCGCGGTCGCCGCGTCGCATGCGATCCGGACCCAGGTCTTGAACTCGCAGAACAACATTCAGCTGCACGGCGGTATCGGCTTCACCTGGGAGCACGATTCGCACCTGTATCTGCGCCGCGCCCGCACCCTCGCTGCGTTGATGCAGGAGGCCGGCGATCCGCTGCTCGACATCGTCGAGGGGCAGCGCAGCGGACAGGCGCACGGCGCGTCGTTCACGTTGCCCGAGGAAGCCGAGAAGTATCGCGAGCAGGCGCGCGAGGCCGTCGCGACGCTGCGCGGGCTGCCCACCGACCAGCAGCGCGACTATCTCGTTGACTCCGGCTATTTGGTGCCGCACTGGCCCAAGCCGTGGGGGCGCGCCGCGGACGTGCTCGAGCAGTTGGTCATCGAGGAGGAGTTCGCCGGTATCGACCGCCCGGACATGGGCATCACCGGCTGGGTGACGCTGACGATCTCGCAGGCCGGCACCGATGACCAGCGTGAGCGCTGGGTCGAGCCGGTACTGCGCGGCGAGGTCATGTGGTGCCAGCTGTTCTCCGAGCCCGGTGCGGGCAGCGACGCCGCGGCGGTGCGCACGTCGGCGAAGAAGGTCGACGGCGGGTGGCGCGTCACCGGACAGAAGGTGTGGACCAGCCTGGCCCACCTGTGCCAGTGGGGGCTGGCCACCGTGCGTACCGATCCCGACGCTCCCAAGCACGCCGGCGTCACCATGATGGCCATCGACATGAAATCCGAAGGCGTCACGGTCAATCCGCTGAAGGGCCTGACCGGTCACGCACACTTCAACGAGGTGTTCTTCGACGACGTCTTCGTGCCCGACGCGGACGTGGTCGGCGACGTGAACAAGGGTTGGCTGGTGGCCCGGGCGACGCTGGGCAACGAACGCGTGTCGATCGGCGGCGGGTCGGGCGGCACGAGTGGCTTCTCCGCCGACGATTTGATCAAGCTGCTCGACAATGCGCCCGCCGAAACCGCCGCGTATTACGTGCGTCGTGCGGGTGAGGTGATCGCCGAGTCCCACACGCTGCGGCTGCTGAATCTGCGTCGGGTCACGCGCGCGATCGCCGGGTCCGAACCCGGCCCCGAGGGCAACGTCACCAAGCTGCTGGTCGCCGAGGCCGGCCAGCGGATGACCGAGCTGGGCCTGGAGCTGGCCGGTTCGGCGGCCGTCGTCGGACAGACGCCGACGCTGACGCTGGCCTATCTCGGCAATCGGGCCATGACCATCGCGGGTGGCACCTCCGAGATCACCCGCAACACGATCGCCGAGCGCATCCTCGGACTGCCGCGCGATCCGCTGCTGAAGTGACTACAGGCCGATGAGGTCGGCGCTCTGTTCGGCGAGAGCCGGACCGAGCGTCATGCCGCGGCCACCCGGTCCAGCCATCGACCGGCGGGTATTGCGCTGGGGAACAACAGGTTAAGAATTGGTATAGACCAAATTCCGGTAGAGTGGCAGCGTGGCGATTCGCTCCGAAGTCGAGGATGTCCTGCACTCTCTTCGCGACGTGTGGGATGAAGACGCGGTCGACGAACTCGACCACGCGCTGCAGGCTG
This sequence comes from Mycobacteriaceae bacterium, assembly GCA_019749805.1. Taxonomy (GTDB): domain Bacteria; phylum Actinomycetota; class Actinomycetes; order Mycobacteriales; family Mycobacteriaceae; genus Mycobacterium. Next base: position 120,311 of record JAIEPH010000011.1, read on the forward strand.
CGGCCCGCGCGGTCGAGGACGACGCGGACGATGAACTCGTGCTCGCGTCGGCCTTACACGACCTCGGGCACAGCCCCCTGTTCGGTGACGACTGGAAGCAACATCACGACACCATGGCGCGCACCTGGCTGACGCCTCGGTTCGGCGCACGGGTCGGCTGGTTGGCCGGTGCGCACGTGGCGGCCAAGCGGTACCTCGTTTCCACCGATCCCGATTACGCCGCGACGCTGTCCGACGTGTCGGTCGACTCGCTGCACCATCAGGGCGGCGCTGCGTTCGATCCTGCGTACGTCGGCCATCCGTGGTGGGCGGACGCACTTCGGTTGCGCCGCTATGACGACGCCGCGAAGGTCCCCCGGGCGAGCGGGCTGTCCATCGAAGCCGTACTCGACGTGGCGGCACGCGTTCTGCGTGGCATCGACCGCCCATGACCACGCCGCACCGGCCGTCGAAGCCTTATCTCGTGCGCACCGGCGTCGACGGCATTCTCGCCGACCTCGACGAGGGTGACGCGGTCCCGCCCGAGCGTGAGCTGGCGACGCGCTTCGGGGTGTCCCGGGAAACCGTCCGCCAGGCGCTGCACGAACTTCTCGTCGAGGGACGCATCGAGCGCCGCGGCAGAGGAACCGTGGTGTCGCGACCGAAACTCGTCCAACGGCTGTCCCTCGGGTCGTACACCGAGGGCGCCGCCGGCCACGGCCGGGTGCCGGGCCGCCTGCCGGTAACGTGGGAGGATATCAGCGCGAGCGCGGAAATTGCTGAGGCGCTGGATATCTCGGCCGGCGATGACGTCATGCACCTCGAGCGGGTGCTGATGGCCGACGACCAGCGCATCGGGTTGGAAAGCACCTACCTGCCGCGGCACAGGTTCGGCCGGCTGACCGGGACGTTCGATCCGGCGGCATCGCTGTATGCGGCGATCCGCGATTGTGGCGTTCAATTCGGCTCCGCCATCGAGCGGATCGAAACCGTATTGCCCTCGCCCAGGGAGGCCGCGCTGCTGGAGACCACGACGGCGATGCCGATGCTGCGGCTGCACCGTCGCTCGCTCGACACCAACGGGCGTCCGATCGAGATGGTCCGTGCCCTGTACCGCGGGGACCGCATCGCCTTCGAAACCACGCTGGCGTAATACTGGTTTGGTGGCAGGCGCCTTCAACTCTTCGGACTTCCATCCAGACCTACGCCGCATCGCGCGGTTGGTCCCCAAGCAGGTGGTGACGCCGGTGACGCTGCCCGCCATTCGCTTGGTCACCCGCAAGATGTGGCGACGCGTCCCCAAGGACGTCGAGGCGCTGACCCTGCCGTCGGGCGTCGGGGTGCGGTTGTACCGGCCGTCCGGCGTCCATGGGCCCGGACCCGCGCTGGTGTGGATCCACGGCGGCGGCTTCGTCATCGGCCATCCAGGTCAGGACGACAAGCTGTGCCGACGCTACGCCCAGCGTCTCGGTGTCACGGTCGCCTCGGTGGATTACCGACTGGCCCCCGAGCACCCGTATCCGGCTCCGCTCGAGGACTGCTATGCGGCACTGACCTGGTTGGCTGGACTACCGATGGTCGACGCGAACCGGGTCGCGATCGGCGGTGCCAGCGCGGGCGGAGGACTGGCGGCGGCGCTGGCGCTGCTCGCCCGCGACCGTGGCGAGATCGCGGTGGCCGCCCAATTGCTGGTGTACCCCATGCTGGATGACCGCACCGTAGGCCGCGACGTGCGGGACAATCCGGGCCTGCGGCTATGGAACCGGTCGAACAACAAGTTCGGGTGGTCGGCCTACCTGGGCGACGCAGACCCAGAAATCGCCGTCCCCGCACGACGGACCGATCTGAGCGGCCTGCCGCCGGCGTGGATGGGCGTCGGAACACTCGACCTGTTCCACGACGAGGACCTCGCATATGCGGAACGACTGAAAGCAGCAGGCGTGCCGTGCGAAGTCGAAGTGGTCAAGGGCGCCTTCCACGGCTTCGACGGGATCGCCCCGAAAGCCGAAGTGTCGCAGGCGTTTTTCAACAGTCAGTGCACCATCCTGCGGCGACTGCTCGCGCCGGCGGCCGCCTAGCCCCCGGTCAACACGGTCCCGGCGATGATCGTGGCCGCGACCAGGCCGGAGTCGAGTTCTCCCAGCACCTCGTCCGGTTTCGCGCTCATGACGCACAGGTCGCCCGGTTGACCCGGCGCGATCCGGCGCGGCACTGTCGGCGCCTCGGCCGCGCCGAAGAACATCGTCAGCGCGTCGCGCGGTGCCACCCGTTCGTCGGTCCCGAGCACCGCGCCCCCACCGGTGGTGCGAAAGACCGCCGCGCGCATCGCCTTCCACGGGTCGTCGTGACCGAAGGGCATGTCAGTCGAGAGCGCGACCGGCACCTTGGCGGCCAACAGCGAAGCCACCCGCCACAGCTCGTGATGCTCGGCGACGGGCATGTCGTCCAGATACTGGTCACCTCGCTCGGCGACGAAGTTGGGCTGCGTCACGACGGTCGCGCCAACGTCGACGACGTCGGCCATACTGCCATCGGGCACCACCGCGGCATGTTCGATGCGGTCGTGCGGATGACGGCCCGCCGCGCGCAGTGCCGTCAGGGTGATCACCAGTTGCGCAGCGGTGACGCAGTGCACCGCGACCGGCGCGTCATCGGCGTGCCGCTGCGCAATCCACTCGGTCAGGCCCGCGAGATCGAGGTCGGAGTCGTGCAGTATGCGCTTGCCTGGCGCAAGGCAGTGCACCCGTTGACGCAGTTCGCCGCGACGGTGGGCATCCAGGAGTTTGACGACATCCCCGACCTCCAGATCCGGTGTCGCATCGGTCACACCGGTCACCCCGTACGCGGTCAATCGTGCACTGACGTCGGATAGCCCGCTTTCGTTGCGCTGCAACGCGTCCGACCACGTGTGGTCGGAGCTGCGTAGCCGGCCGTCCGGGTGATCGGTGAGTCCGACTCGTGCCAAGCCCGCCGAGTTCAGAGTCCACAGGACACCGCTGCGGTGCTGGACCCTGACCGGTACCGGCGGCGAGACGTCGTCCAAGGCGGCTCTGTCCAGCGGCCCGGCGACTGCCTCGTGGTACCCGACAGCCCTGACCCAGCCATCATCGCCGACATCCGCGGCCGCGAGCACCCGCGCCAAGTCGGTGCGGGAGTGCACATCGGCCGGCCCCACCCGGACCGACATCAATGCTGCTGCGGCCGAACGGAGGTGGACGTGATGATCGTGCAGGCCGGGGATCACCATCCCACCCCCGGCGTCGTATACCTGCTCGCCGGGTAGGGTCTCGAGCCGAGGCTCCACCGCGATGATCCGGTCCTCCACGCGGATGTCGACGACACCTCCGTCGAGGCGTGCTGCACGCTGAATCAGCATGCGGCATCATGCTTGTCGGTGATCAACTCTTCCACGATCCCGTTGTCGGCACCCAACTCAGACGCCTTGGTGGACAGCTGTGGCGTCGCACTGCAACGGGTCTCGCCGGCATCCGGCAGTTCGGCGTAGGTCGCGGCGACGGCTGACATCGAGAACTCGATCAGCTCACCGCCGCCCCTGCGCAACGACTGCACCACCGCCACCGCGGCTTCCAGACCGGTCAGCGGGTCGGCGATCGCGTCACCGCAGAAGACCGGCGAATCATCACCCCCACAGACCAACCCGCCGGAGACGGCCGCGTCGTCACCGAAGGCGACCCAGTTGGCGTGCTCCTCCCTGGTGCCGTGGCCGGTGATCCTCAGCCAGACTTTTCCGTCTCGCGGACCAATCGCCACCGGTCCGAGCCCGCGGCGGATCAATGCCGCCGGGCGTGACGACTCGATCACGACATCGGCGGCGGCAAGCAGCGCCTGCAATCCGGCGGGATCGTCGAAATCTACTAGATACGATAGCTTTCCACCATTCATCCAGTCGAAGAACGCCGGCGCTCCCGCGCGTGCCCCATCCGGACGCGATGCGCTTTCGACCTTCACGACGGTCGCACCCGCACGCACGAGCAGTTGTCCGCAGAGCGGGCCGGCCCACATCGCGGACAGGTCGGCGACCAGGAGTCGCGAGGGGCTGCGCGCTACGGTCGCCGCACCGAACGGGTAGATGCGCGGCGCTTCGGCGGGCGTCTCGCCGAGCGCGGCGACCGGAAGTCCAAGCAGGCGAGCGCGTTCGGTGATCTCGGCACTGTCGCGTTCGGCGATCCAGCGGTGCACCGCGGGCCAGGCATCATCTCCGACGGCATCCGCCTCTATCAGTGCCGGCACCGTGTCGACGTCATCGGGACGTGACAGCGTCAGCGCACACCACCCGTCACGGCTTTGCATGAGATGCGTCGCCCCACCGGCGGAGATTCGGCCTTGTGGTGTGTGGCCGAGTAGCCCTGCGCGGCCCGCGATTATGACGTCGGCGTCAACTTCGGTGTCGGTGAGGGTGCGAAAATCGTTGGCGACGCGGCGAGCCCGCGATACCACTCCAACGGGAACCGCCAACGACGTCACAGCCCTATTGTGCTCAGAACTGCAGAGCAGTAAAGCGCCAGTCCAGAACCTGCTGGTCAGGCTCACCGACGGCATAGACGACGGACCGCAGCTCGAGGACGCCGCCGCGACCGTCGGCCAACGGCACCGCGCCCTCGACATGCAGTTCGCTGTACAGCGTGTCGCCCTCGTGTACCGGTGCGGTGTGGTCACAGGACTGCCAGCCCAACACCGTCACCATGTTGGGCAGCAGTCGGCTGGCTTGCGCCAGCGCCAGGCCGATGGTGTGCCCGCCATACACCAGCCGTTGGCCGCCGCCTCGCCAATCATGATGGGTAGCAGCGATATTCAGCGTCAGACGCGCGAGTTCGGGTGAACTGCTGACGACGTCGGCGCTGCTGTGCAGCACGGTGCCGGCAACCCCCGCGTCGAAGTGCGCTCCAGGTACCTTGGCGCGGTACGCGTCAGCGTTCCAGTCGGCGGTCGGGTCGGCCACCGGTGCCTGATCGTTGCCGATCACCGACATGTCATCGGCATGGCCGGTGTCGGATGCCCTGTCGCTGAGCGGCAGCATCGCGCAGCGGTGAAAGTCTAGGACCAGTCGGCCGACGTCGTCGACGGTCGTCATCCGCAGTGCCGCAAGACCGGTCGGTGCACGCCCGGGCCTCATCGAGTTCTGCTTGAGCCCAACGATTTCAGTGCGGGTGAACAACGTGTCGCCGATGACCGGGTAGCGGTGGAACATCAGACCGCGGTAGAACAAGTTGGCCGTGACCCGCTGCGTCACCAGCGTCGTCTGCCCAATCGCCACGTCGCATACGAGCGCCGGATGGGCCAGCGGCGCGGGGGCGCCGGTGACGGCCGCCGACAGTTCGGCATCGAGCGCGAGGCGCAGACGGTCGCCGATGATCGACTGGTGCACGGCGGCGGCGCCTGCGGTCAACGTCATCGATGGTGCGTCGTCGAAAACCTGGCCGACCGCCAGATCGTCGAAGTATGGGCCGCTCACGGCAGCCATGCTGGCATTAGGCCGCACAAAGTGTCAATATGGCCGTACATATGTTGACTCAAGAAGAGACCATGCTGGTGGAGACGGTGCGGGCCTTCGTGGACCGTGACGTCAAACCTGCCGTGCGGGTGACCGAACACGCCAACGAGTACCCCCGGGCGTGGATCGAACAGATGAAGCGCATCGGCATCTACGGCCTGGCGGTCCCCGAGTCGTACGGTGGTTCCCCGGTGTCGATGCCGTGCTACGTCGAGGTCACCCAGGAACTCTCGCGGGGCTGGATGAGCCTGGCCGGCGCGATGGGCGGGCACACAGTGGTGGCGAAGCTGCTGGCAATTTTCGGCACCGAGGAGCAGAAGCAGCGATATCTGCCGCCGATGGCGACCGGTGAGCTGAGGGCGACGATGGCGCTCACCGAGCCCGGCGGCGGGTCGGATCTGCAGAACATGAGCACCGTTGCAGCGAGCGAGGGCTCCGACCTGGTCATCAACGGGTCCAAGACATGGATCAGCAACGCCCGCCGCTCCGGCTTGATCGCCCTGCTGTGCAAGACCGATCCGACCGCGACGCCGAAGCACAAAGGCATCTCGGTGGTCCTCGTGGAGCACGCCGACGGTCTGACGGTGTCACGGGATCTGCCGAAGTTGGGCTACAAGGGCGTCGAGTCCTGCGAACTGACCTTCACCGACTATCGCCTGCCCGCGACCGCGATCCTCGGCGGCGAACCCGGGAAGGGCTTCGCACAGATGATGAAAGGCCTTGAAACAGGCCGTATTCAGGTCGCATCACGCGCGCTCGGTGTGGCCACCGCGGCACTCGAGGATGCGCTGAAGTACGCGCAGGAGCGCGAGAGCTTCGGCCAGCCGATCTGGAAACACCAGTCGATCGGCAATTACCTGGCCGACATGGCGACCAAGCTGACGGCCGCACGGCAGCTGACGCTGTATGCCGCACAGCGCTACGACAGCGGTGAACGGTGCGATATGGAGGCCGGTATGGCCAAGCTGTTCGCCTCCGAGGTCGCGATGGAGATCGCACTGAACGCCGTCCGGATCCATGGCGGCTACGGCTATTCAACCGAGTTCGACGTCGAGCGGTACTTCCGCGATGCGCCACTGATGATCGTCGGTGAGGGAACGAACGAGATTCAGCGCAATGTGATCGCCGCCCAACTGGTTGCCCGCGGCGGCATCTAGTGCGATCAGCGCCCGCGTACCAGACTCTGCGCGAGCAACTTCGCGACGACATCGCGACGGGTCGCTACAGCGACGGCTCTCGATTGCCTACCGAATCCGAACTGGTCGAGCGCCATGGCCTTTCACGGCAGACGGTGCGACGGGCGTTCCAGGATCTGGTCGCCGAGGGCGTGGTGTACCGGGTGCCGGGGCGCGGCACATACGCCAGCGAGACCGGACAACGCTATCTGCGGCAGCTCGGCTCCATAGAAGACCTGATGAGCCTGTCCGACGACACCACGATGGAAGTGCTCACCGGGCTGCGCAGGCGGGTGGACCTGCACGCCGCCAGCCGGCTGCGGCTCGACGACGACGTCGTCTACTCGGTGGTGTTCCGGCGGCTGCACGACGGCGTGCCGTTCGTGATGACGACCGTGCACCTGGCTCCCGCGGTCGCCCATGCGGTGCTGTCGTCGCCCGAACTGCGGGACGGCGCCGTCGGCACCCAGACCGTGATCGGCATCCTCGAGCCGCATCTGATCGAGCCGATCACCGAAGCGGCGCAGTCGATTACGGTTGCGCCCGCCGAGCCTGTCGTCGCGGAGGCGGTGGCGTGCGAACCCGGCCATCCCATGCTGCGGGTAGACCGGCTCTACTCCGACGCGAGCCACCACCCCGTCGAGTTGTCCGTCAGCCACTTCCTACCCGAGCAGTACACCTATCGGGTGACGTTGCGTCGGTCGGGCTAGTTGCGGATTCGGCGCGCCTAGCAACCGCGAGGGTGCTGTCCTGTTCGGGGACATCGCTGACACCGGTATGTCTCGGGACATCGCTGACACCTGAGTAGGGCCTCGACC
>JAIEPH010000019.1 GCA_019749805.1 Mycobacteriaceae bacterium
CAACCACTACACTGACCGCTGCTCACAGGTGAGGAATTTCAACGAGCACACCTGGGGAATTTCGATGAGCGCGATCACCGGACCTCAGATGATTTCCTGCAGTGGCCGAATCGCCATGCCTAAATCCGCAGTAGCGGTGACGAGATCCAGTGCCGCCAACGTGCCATTGCAGCTGCCGCGAACGTGATCATCGAGCATTGTCGCGTTCGGTCGCAGACCGCGTCACTTGGAAGACCGCCGACCGAGCGGCGCAGATCGAAACCCAAGATGCCCAGATGAGATCTGTACCTGTCACAGGTCGTAGCGCTGCCGAATCCCGTTGAAACGGGCCCACATCTGCGCGACGCGCTCGGCGGCGCTGACCGTTGCGGTATCCGGAGGCAGCGCGTCTGGTAGGTCATCGCGCTTGACGACCCGGGTACGAAGCTCTGCCGGCTGACCCTCCAGCATGTGCCGGTAGGTGATGTTGCCCCGCTCGAATCCCTGGGTGTCGATCCAGTTGTGATAACCCGGATCGTCGTGCGCCAGGACCAGCCGCACCTTGCCGTCGCTGTCCACCGCGGTGCGGCTCGGCGTGTAGCTCACCGGCCGATAGAGGTAGTCCATGCTGTTGAAGAAGACGCCCATGTTGGTGAACATCCACAGGCCGTCATGCGAGTCGAACTCGATGATGAGCGCCTCGTCGGCGCCCAGTACCCAATGCATATTGGTCGCGGCGCGGCCGCGTTTCGCATCGGCGTCGGTCGCGCCGGCGGCCGGAAAGCGGTTGGGATTGGCAGCGTCCACCCCGCCGTAGCGGAACGGGAACTCCGGCCAGTCGTCCATCAGTCCGGTGACGAAGTCACCCGCCCAGCCCATCGCGTCGATCATCGACTCAGGAGTCGGTGGCGGCTTGGGAGAAGCCATGCCGACTCGTTCTATTTGTAGGCGAGCCGGCCGCTCGTCCCAGGAATCGAAACCCTGGCGGATGAACAACTTTCGCGACCCCGCCGTGGTGGGTAACCAGTTCGCGCCACGCTTTGCGCCGCCGACGTGGATCTCGAAGCTGCCGTCGTGTTCAACGGTCAGCTCGCGGCCGAACAGATTGGCCTCCGGCACGTCGCCGAATGGTTCGTGAAGTACGCCCGGACCGTCGGGGCGCGGTCCCTGCACCGTGATGTTGAGAAAGCGCGCGGTGCCGCGGTTCCCGACGACGCGATACGTCGACTCGCCGTCGATCCACGCCTGCTGATAGACGAAGTCGGCGCAGTCGCCGCCGAGCTTGCGGGTGGGATTGCAGAACGTATGAATCGCCGGATAGCGACTGTCCCTGGTCTCCAGCGCCAGATCGAAGGCCTGGCCGAGGTTCTGAGTGAGGAACCGGAAGCCGTCGGCCCGCTGCAGACCCGAGGTGGGGTTCAGGTCCTTGAAGACCCGTGCGCCGGCCTCCTTGAGACGGTCGCAGAAGTCGATCCACGCGGCGTGCAGCGCGGCGTCATCAGAACCGTCTCCAAGCGCCATCGTTATCCCCTACGCGCCAAGTCGCTTCAGCATTGTCGATACCGTTTCGGCGCCGCGACGCACTGCCTCGAAACGGCCCTCGGCCTCGATTCGCGGGCCGATCAACTCCAGATCGAAGCCGTGGCGGTAGCCGCCGGCGAGTACCTGCCGGATGAACGGCTCGATCGGGATCGTCCCGTCGCCTGGGACGGCCCGGGCCGGTAGTGCCCGGTCACCGAGGACGTAGTCGCTGAGCTGAATTTGCAGCGTCCGCGGCAGCGCGCGTTCGACGAGACCGCCGAGGTCAGCCTCGGCCCAACAGTGAAACAAGTCGATACAGACACCGATGCCCGCCATCTCGGCGAGTGTGATCGTGTCGCGCAGGGTGTGCGCGATGTGGATGTCCGCGTAGAGAGGGGATGCGTTTTCGATGGCGAGTGCCACGCCGGCCTGCTGCGCCTCCGGCAGGCATGGAGCGACCTGTGCGCAGAAGCGGTCGGCGGCCTGGCCCCAGTCCAATGCACCTCGACCGCCCGTCAGCATGTACACCACGCGAGTTCCGAGCGCGGCGGCGGTCTCGATGACGCGGGACAACCCGTCGCCGGACTCGAACAGGTGATACACGGTGTCGACCGAGTAGCCGTGTTGCTCGATGAGCGGCACCAGGCCCGGTTCACCCAGCTGGGAATCGATCAGGCTCAGCCGGGTCACTCCCAGTGTGGCCCACATCGAATGTTGCTCGGCGAGCGGCGTGCCGAGAAACGTCACACTGTGCACCGATAGCCGACTATGCACGCTTACCTCCGCTGTTCGATTGCGACACCGAATCGATCACGGAACGGCCGGAATTCTTCGTGCAACGCCTCGAGATCCTCACCGATGTCGGTGAGAAGTTTCGTCGAATAGCGGAACTTCCCGTGCCGGTCACCCGGGTTGTTCTCCAGGTAGGCGCGCATCTCCGTTCGGGCATCGGCGCTCAGGGTCTGGCCGCGGAATTCGTAATAACGGGCGACGGTGCCGACGGGGTCGGCGAGGAAATCGGTGTAGCGCACGTGCAGGATCCGGGGATCGTCGGTGAGCGGGTTGGTCATGGTGTTGGCGATGCTTGCCCGCGTCAACTCGAGATGCATTTTCGCCGCCTGCCCTAGGTCGATCGGGCCGACGATGCCTTCGAGGATGTCGGCCATCATCATCGTGCGCGACGCGGCGACCTGCACGGGGTCTCGGTGCAGCCACAGCAGGGTCGCGTCCGGATAGCAGTTGAAGAACTCCCACAGACGAAAGCCGTGGAATCCCTTCAGAACCCACTGCTTGCGCGGGCGCCCGAACTGGAACTGTTGCAGCATCGCCTTGTGGATGCGGTACTGCGCGGCGTCGTCGGTGGGCAGACCCCCGACCACCGTCTGCATCGGAACCCGCCACCACGCGGTCGGTGTCATCACGCGGAAGTCGAAGGCCCAGGTGCGTTCGTCCTCGGGCAATCCGTCGCCGAGCATGTCGTTGTAGGGATGGCTGTGCAGCCATTTCGGCATCTGTGCGTTGATCTCGCGCCAGTCGGCATCGGCGCGCGCTCGGCGGGGGTCGTCATCGTCGGTGATTCCGGGTGGCGGGGACGGATACATCACCTCCCAGAACCGCAGCGCTCGCGCGCCGGGGTCCACCGACATCAGGGCGTGCATCAGGGTGGTGCCCGAGCGCGGTTCGCCGGTCACGAACATGGGCCGCTCGATCACTTCGTCGGCGATCGCATACGGGTTTCGGTCCTCGAAGAACTCCAGTCGCGAGGTGAGCAGCCAGTGGCATACGTCCTCGGCCCGCGCCCTACCGTCGGCGTCCAAGCCGATGCCGTTGAGAAGGTCGACGGCCGTGGCGAATCGCTGCGGCAGCGTGGCGTCGCCGTAGTCCGTCAGGCCGGTGCTGGCCTGCGCCCGGTTCAGCATGTCCCGCGCGTTCAGCGCACGGTTCATCGCGTTGAGCGCGCCACTCACTGGACGTCTCCGCACAGGCGCATCAGTTCGTCCTCGACGTCGCGCACGTTCTCCGCGGACGCGGCGGAGTACGAGAGTCCGGCCATACCGCCATAATCCAGGATCTTGGGCACGCGAAGACCCGCGTCGACATAGTTCTTGATCTTCTGCGCCACCTGCTTCGGCGTGCCATGTGGGACAACGGCGAGAATCGATTCGGGCTCGACCCGGTCGAGAAACTCGACGACGCGCTCGCGGGTCAGTGTCGCGGGGTCGATGTCCTGGTAGCCACGCCAGTGCTCCCCCATCGGATGTTCGAAGCCGAGGCTGCGCAGGAGTTCGGCGGATACCTGCAGCAGGAACGCCTTGACGAGCGGTGCGTCCACAATCTCGGCGAGGGTGGCCGCGTCGCGGCCGATCAAGCAGACCTGGATGTAACACGGCGTGATGGCCATCGGATCGCGACCGGCCCGCTCCGCCGAAGCCCTTACGGCGGCGAGCTTTTGGGCGTAATCGTCGGGGTCCCAGGCGCCGGTGGGCCACCACCCGTCGGCGTAGCGGCCGACGATCTCCAAGGTCCGCGGCCCGCTTGCCCCGATCCAGATCTGCGGGGTGACCCCCTGATACGGCTCGGTGTCGAGCCGGGCGTGGCGCAGGTGGTAGAACTGCCCGTCGAAATCGACCGGGCCGTCGCTGTCCCAGAGCAGCCGGATGACGTGCAGCGCCTCTTCGAATCGGCTGACCGGTTTGGCGAAGTCGAACCCGTAGGGCACGGTGTTCTCGGTCTCGCCGCTGCCCAGGCCGAGCACGAAACGGCCCTTGGCGAGATGGTCGATGGTCAGCGCGCTCTGTGCAAGCAGTGCCGGATGACGGCGCACGGTATCGATCACGCTAGTGACCAGCGGTACGTTCTCGGTCAGCACTGCCGCCGCCGCGGCCACCGCCATGGCGTCGAGGTGGCGGTGCGGCGACGGAGAAACCGTTGCCAGGTCGGTGAATTCAGGGGTCCAGATCGAGTCGGGCCAGAAGCTGACCATGTGATCGGGCAACCAGATCGAGTGGTAACGGCCGCTGTCGAGCTGCTTCAGTACCGAGAGATCCAGCGGAAGCGTGGTCCGCAGATACGCGGCGGGCTGGACCTTCACACGAATGCCTTTCCCCGCGCCGAGTGTTGGGTTTTGTCACGCCATGACGATGGGTGGCGTGACAAAAGCCAACACTCGCGGTGGACTTTCACAGCCAGCCGACCTCACGCAGGAACGGCTGCGTGTGGGCGATACGGCCGGTCAGCGTTTTCGGATCACCCGTGCACAACACGAAGGCCGTCTGCGTGATGAGCTCGATGTCTTCGGTGTCGGTTTTGGCGAGGTCGAGCGCACCCGCGCCTTCGGTGGCAACGGGGTTGGACGGTGCCGCCGCGTTGACGGCGATGCCGTCGTCGTACAGCTCGGCCGCAAGGCTTTTCGTCAACCGGTTGAGCGCGGCCTTCACCGTGCCGTAGATACCGAAACCCGCCTCGCGATCGAATGCGGAGAACGGCGGCCCGTCAGGCAGATCACCGCCGACGGATGTCACGTTCAGGACCCACCCCCGCTTCCGCTCGCGCATCGCGGGGATGGCCATTTGGGTGAGATGCAGCGGGGCCAGCACGTGCATCTCCATCATCAGACGCACGCGACGATCGGGGAACTCGTCGAGTGGGCGCAGGAACGTGACGGCCGCATTGTTGACGAGAATGTCGGGAGCGCCGACCTTCGCCACGACTTCGTTGAACAGCCGTTCGCGGTCCTCGGGTTTGGCGAGGTCGGCGGCGACGGTGATCGCCGAGCCGCCCTGTTGTTCGATCTCCGCCAGCGTCTGGCTCAGGGAGCCTCGATATTTCGGGTCGGGTTCGGCGGTGCGTGCGGTGAGGGCGACGGTCGCCCCCTCTGCTGCCAGACGCTTCGCGATGGCCTTGCCCAACCCGCGGCTGGTACCGGTGACCAGGGCCACCTTGCCGTCACACGTCATCGTGGCCTCCTAGGTACGCGCAATGCCTGCGAGCTTGTCGGCGAACTTCGCTTCCGCGGCTTCACGCAACCGCAGCAGGTGCTCGGACGGGAATGCGTCCGGCGCAGGCTTGACATCCTTGAGTAACAGCCGCGCCAGCGTCACCTTGTGCACCTCGGTCGGCCCGTCAGCCAGCCCGAGCACGAACGACTCCGTCATGTATTGCACGAAAGGCATCTCATGGGAGGTGCCCAGCGATCCGTGCAGTTGCAGGGCGCGTGCCGAAACGTCATGCAGCACTTTCTGCATCATCGCCTTCACCGCCGAGATATCGCCACGTACCGCCTTGTAGTCGTTGTATTTGTCGATTTTCCACGCGGTTTGGAGGGTCAGCAGGCGGTAGGCCTCGATTTCCATCCAGGAGTCGGCGATCATCTCCTGCACCATCTGTTTGTCGGCGAGCAGCTCTCCCTGCGTGTAGCGCGAGACGGCCCGCTCGGTGAGCATGTCGAAGATCCGCCGCACGAGTCCGACTGTGCGCATGGCGTGGTGAATGCGGCCGCCGCCCAGCCGGGTCTGCGCCACCACGAACGCACCACCGCGAGGACCGAGCATGTGGTCGGCAGGTACCCGGACGTTCTCGTACCGCACGTAGCCTTCACGCCCGCCGCCTGGCGGCTGGTAGCCGAGACCGACGTCGCGCAGCACGTTGATGCCGGGCGTGTCTCCGGGCACGACGAACATCGAATAGCGTTGATACGGTGGCGCGTCGGGATCGGTCATCGCCATCACGATGATGAACGACGCCATCGATGCGAACGAGGAGTACCACTTCTCGCCATTGATCACCCAGTGATCGCCGTCTTGCACCGCCGTGGTGGTGAACACCTTGGGGTCGGCACCGCCCTGCGGTTCTGTCATCGAGAAGCACGACACGATCCGGTTGTCCAACAGCGGCTCGAGATACCGTTCCTTGAGTTCCGCTGTGCCGTAGTGCGCGAGGATCTCACTGTTGCCCGAGTCAGGTGCCTGGGATCCGAACACTATCGGTGCGCATTCCGATCGCCCGAGAATCTCGTTGAGCAGCGCGAGTTTCACCTGGCCGTAGCCGGGTCCGCCGAGATGCGGGCCGAGGTGGGTGGCCCACAGCCCGCGCCCTTTGACGATCTCCTGCAGTGGCGGGATCAGCGCCTGGCGCACAGGGTCATTGAGGTCGTGCGACTCCTTGACCACGTAGTCGATGGGCTCGCATTCCTCGCGGACGAACTGCTCTACCCAGGCCAGCTGCTCCGTCCATTCGTAGTCGGTGGAGAAGTCCCACGCCACTATCGAGTACCGCCCTTCTGTACCGCGGTCACTTCGGTCGCCGCCGCGCCTCGGCTTCGTCGGTGGCGTGGCTGAGCACCTGGTTGCGATTCTCGAGCTCCAGTGCCGCGCCGAGACCCGTCGCGTCGGTGTTCACCTGCAGCGCGCGTTTCGTCAACTGCGTGCCGAAGGGCGGGAGTTCGGCGACGGCGCGGGCGATTTCGAGTGCCTGCGGCATCAATTCGTCCGGCTCGAGCACCTGGCTGACCAGGCCGCGACGGTCGGCTTCGGCCGCCGTCACCGTCCGACCGGTCATCATCCAGTCGGCGGCGACGCTGGTGCCGACGATCCGGGGCAGGTGGTAGCTCATGCCCATTTCGGCTCCGGACAACCCGAGCAGGATCGCACCGTTGCCGAAGGTCGCGGACGTCGAGCAGATCCGGATGTCAGACGACAGGCACAGCGCGAAGCCCGCGCCTACGCACGGGCCGTTCACCGCCGCGATGACGGGCTGGGGCAGATTCCAGATCGCCTGCGGCAAAGCGGCCATCGCTTCCTGGAACCGCAACCGATCGATCGCGGGATCGGAGGCCTGCAGAGCCTGCGGCGCGAAGTTTCGGACGTCGATCCCCGAACAGAATCCGCGCCCCTGTCCGGTGATCACGACGGCATGGACCGATGCGTCGGAGCCAATAGCGCCGAGCGTGGCGACCAACTCGTCGCGCATCTCCTCGTTGATCGCGTTGAGCTGTTTGGGCCGATTGAGTTGCAGCACAACAACACCGACGTGGGCCCGGTCGATGAGCAGCGTCGCCGGGCGGGTTCGGGTGGGAGCGGACTCGGTCACCGGTATCAGCGCCGCGGCAAACCGAGCACCTGCTGCGCGATGATGTTGCGCTGGATCTCGGACGTGCCACCTGCGATGGTGCCGCCGAAGCTGCGCGCGTAGCGCTCGAACCAGCTGACGAAGTAGTGGTCGAGATTCATGTGTTCGTATGGTCCGGTTGTCGATGGATGGGTGAGCCCGTCGACTCCCGCCGCGGTCAGAGCGTTCTCGAACGCCTGTCGCTCCGCCTCGGAACCGAAGAGCTTCAGCACTGAGACCGATGCGGTGTCCATTTCGCCACGCGCCGCGCGGGCCAGTGCCGCCGAGCCCATCGCCCGCAGAGCCTGATAGTCCATGATCGTCGTCGCGTACTGATCGCGCTCCAGCTCGGTGCGCGGCCGGAAATCGGCGATCATATTGTCAATTCGGTCGGCGAAGCCGAGCCACATCATGGTGCGTTCGTGGCCGAGGGAGCCGTTGGCGACGGCCCAGCCACCGTTAAGCGGCCCGACGAGGTTCTCGGCCGGCACCTTTGCGTCCGTGAAGAACACCTCGTTGAAGTCGAGGTTGTCCTCACCGGTCATGTCGGCGAAGGGCCGGCACACCACGCCGGGAGTGTCGGTCGGGATGATCAGCACGCTGATGCCCTTGTGTTTGGGGGCGTCGGGATCGGTGCGCACGAACGTCAACAGGAAGTCGGCGTCGTGTGCGCCCGACGTCCAAACCTTCTGACCGTTGACCACGAAGTGGTCACCTTCGGCGACTGCCCGGGTGCGCAGCGACGCCAGGTCCGAACCCGCGCTCGGCTCGCTCATCCCGAGAGAGGCCGTCATCTCGCCGCGCAACACCGGCACCGCCCAACGGCGCTTCTGCTCATCGGAACCGAAGGAGATCAACGACGCCGCAACGATATTCACGCCCTGCGGGTTGAAGCTGTGGTAAATCCGCCGTCGGCACAGTTCATCGAGATGCACGAACTGTTGCAACACCGTTGCGTTGCGGCCACCGAACTCTGGCGGCTGGGAGGGCAGCAACCAGCCGTTGTCGAACAACAGCCGCTGCCAGTCACGCGCCCATTGGGGCATGTGCGACACCGACTTCGGTCGCTCCTGGGTCTCGCTCTCCGAGGGCAGGTGCTCGTCGAGGAACGCCGCGAACTCGGCGCGGAACTCCTCGACATCGGAATCGAAGGTCAATTGCATCAGGAGCTCCTGTATTCCGCGGCGATCACCGCGCGATGCTCCGCAGCCCCACCCAGCAGCAGTTCACCGGCCTTGGCTCGCTTCAGCGCGAACTGCAGGTCGTTCTCCCACGTGAATCCCATGGCGCCGAACAGCTGCAGACCGTGGCGGAACACCAGCGCCTGCGCCTCCCCCGCCGACGCCTTCGCCATTGCCGCGGCAAGCCGGCGCCGAGGGTCGTCGGCGGCGATGGTCAAGGCGGCGAAGTAGGACAGCGCGCGGGCACGCTCGGTCGCGACGTGCATGTCGACGGCCTTGTGTTGCACGGCCTGAAAGGTTCCGATCGCCACACCGAACTGCTGACGCTGCTTCACGTGCTCGAGCACCAGATCGAGGATGCGTTGGCAGGCGCCGACTGTCGTGATGGCCATGCCGGTGAGGGCCACGTGCCGGGCCTTTTCGGCGTCGACGCGGACGCGGTCGGTGTCGGGGACGTGCGTACCGGCGAAGGTGACCTCCGCGACGTGCAGGACCGGATCGAAGACGTCGCTGCGCCGGGTGGCGGCCTCACCGGCGTCGACGACGAAGACCCCCGCCTCGGTGACCACCGCGAGCTTCTCCGCGCGGTCACCATCGAGTACGTGATGCGCCGTCCCATTCAGGACCCAGCCGTTGGGGTCGCGATGAGCGGTCACCCCGCTGTACACGGCCGTGCCGGCCAGCTGCGGATCGAACCGGTCACCGGCGAGCGGCGCGAACTGGGTCAATGTCGCCAGAAACGGGGTCGGATCGGTGGCGCGGCCCAATTCCTCGGCCACGATCGCGAGTTCGACGGCGTTCTCCGGATCGTTGAGCTCGGTCCAGCCCGCGTCGACGTAGGTCTTCCACAGCGGCATGGAGTCTTCGCCGTTCTCGGCGATTCCGCGAACGAGCGACGCCGGGCAAGCCTTGGTGACCGCGTCCCGCACGGTCTCCTGCCACAGCCGCTGATCGGCGTCGAATTCCAGTAACACGTGTGGCCTCCCGAGGACCTCGTCACTACGTCGTGGGTTGGGACGAGAATAACATTCTCGTTAGATGCTGTAACCGTTCTCTGGATTCGACTACCTCGTTTCACGGCCGGGGCGCCAAGCGACTGACCAGCGCACACCCTGACCTGCGAAGAAGTAAGCGTTCCGCTGGAGAACAAGATTCTTGCCTTTGAAGAACAAGCCTTTACTATGGCTATATGTCCGGTGCCCGCGCATGTCACAGCCCGTCATGCGCTCCGGCCACCCGGATGGACATCGGAGGCCTTGAGTGAACACACTTCCCGAGGAGAGCCACCTCGGTAAGACACCCGTGATCGATGCCAGCGTGCACATCTTCAGCAAGTCGAACAAGGACCTGCGCGGCTTCATGCGCGAGCCGTTCAAGAGCCGCGGATTCCCGGACTACGAGATGGACTGGTACGGCGCCCCCGGCGGCGAGTACGCCCCCAATACCGAAGGCGAACGCCGCTATCCCGGATCGGACCCCGAGTTCGTCGGCCAGCAGCTCTTCGAAGAACGCGGCGTCGACATCGCGATCCTGCACCCCATGACGCGTGGGATCATGCCCGACCGCCATCTCGGCACCGCGATCGCGGCGGCGCACAACGAGCTCATGGTGTCCCGCTGGCTCGAAGACAATTCGTACGCCGATCGGTTCCGCGGCACGATCCGGGTCAATCCCGACGACGTCACCGGAGCGCTACGCGACATCGCGAAATACGCCGACCACCCACGCGTGGTACAGATCGGCGTCCCGCTGCAGTCGCGAGAGCTCTACGGCAAACCTCAGTACTGGCCGCTGTGGGAAGCGGCCGCGGCAGCGAATCTTCCGGTCGCGGTGCATATCGAGGTCGGAGCGGGCGTTCAGTACGCGCCGACACCGAATGGGGTTCCCAGGACCTACGAGCACTACGTCAGCTTCATGGCGCTGAACTTTCTCTATCACCTCATGAACCTGATCGTCGAAGGGGTGTTCGAGAAGATGCCCACGCTGAAGTTCGTTTGGGCCGACGGGGCCGGTGACCTACTGACGCCATTCATGTGGCGGATGGACTGCTTCGGTCGCCCCCACCTCGAGCAGACTCCGTGGGCGCCGAAGATGCCCAGCGATTACCTGCCCGGCCACACCTACTTCATCCAGGGCGCGATGGACGGGCCCGGCGATGTCGAATTCGCCGGTGAATGGCTCGACTTCACCGGAAAGGACGACATGGTGATGTACGGATCGAGCTATCCGCACTGGCAACTCAACGAGCTGACGGTGCCCAGTTCGTACTCGGCGGAACAGCGCGACAAGCTCTGCTGGCAAAACGCCGCACAGCTGTACGGCATAGACGTCGGGGCCGGCGTCAGCGCACAGTAAGAGAAGACTTCGTTAAGGGAGGCACCATGACGGTCACAGTGAACGAGCGAAAGCCCGCCGCGGAGCGCATCGCGGTTCGCTGCGTCGACTCCGATATGCATCCGACGCCCAGGGCCGGCGAGCTGACGCCGTACATCCCCGAGCCATGGCGCAGCAAGTACTTCCTGACGCGCCGGGTCGGCGACCAGATCTACTACGACGCACCCGACTATGCGCACGCGTATGCGATGCGGGTGGACACGTTCCCGTCGGACGGCAACTTCGCGGGCAGCGACCCCGACCTGGCGTTCAAGCAGCTGATCATGGAGGCCGGCGCCGACATCGCCATCCTAGAGCCCGCGGCTTACCCGGCGCGCTTTCCCGAGGTGAACCATGCGATGAACTGCGCGCTGAACGACTGGCAGGCCAATCACTGGCTGGACAGTCACAACAATTGGCATGAACGCTGGCGGGGTTCCGTCTGCGTTGCGATCGAAACTCCAGACGACGCCGCCCGCGAGATCGACAAATGGGCCGGCCACCCCTATATGGGGCAGGTCCTCATCAAGGCCGAGCCGCGCCCGCCGTGGGGCGATCCGAAATACAACCCGATCTGGGAAGCCGCCACCCGCAACGACATCACCGTGAGTTGCCACCTGTCGCGCAGCCACCACGAGGAACTGCCGATCCCGCCCGTCGGATTTCCGAGCTACAACCACGATTTCATGGTCACCTACTCGCTGCTGGCCGCGAACCAGGTGATGAGCATGATTTTCGACGGCCTCTTCGACCGGTTCCCGACACTGCGAATCGTGTTGGTGGAGCACGCATTCACGTGGATCCTGCCGCTGATGTGGCGGATGGACGCGATCTACGAAGCCCGCAAGTCGTGGCTGGACATCAAGCGCAAGCCGTCGGAGTACGTCAAGGACCACATCAAGTTCACCACCCAGCCGCTGGACTACCCCGAGGACAAGACCGAGTTGACCCGGGCGTTCGAGTGGATGGAGTGCGAGAAGATCCTGCTGTTCAGCAGCGACTATCCGCACTGGACGTTCGACGACCCCCGCTGGCTGGTCAAGCACCTGCCCGAGCACGCCCGCGAGGCGGTGATGTTCCGCAACGGCATCGCGACATACCACCTGCCAGAGACGGTTCCGGCCCTCGAGGGCCAGGTGCGGGTGTTCTGAGTTGGAAGAGCAGAAGACGCCCCGGCTTGCGCAAGGGCGCGAACACGTCGTCGCCACCGTCGACGAGATCCCGCCGGGCACACACAAACTGGTGCCCATAGGCCGGCACGGCGTCGGCGTCTACAACGTCAACGGCACGTTCTACGCCATCGCGAACTACTGCCCGCACGAGGGCGGTCCGCTGTGCTCGGGCCGTCCGCGCGGCCGCACGATCGTCGACGACGACGTTCCGGGCGACGCGGTGATGGTGCGCGACCTCGAATTCATCTACTGCCCTTGGCACCAATGGGGTTTCGAACTGGCGACGGGCACGACCGCGGTCAAACCCGAGTGGAGTATCCGGACCTATCCAGTCCGGATCGTGGGCAACGATGTGATGGTGCAGGCATGACGACAACTGAGCCCGCCGGCCTGCAGCTCAAGCCCGGCGAAAAGATCTTCGAATACAAGGGCGGCCGAGTCGTCTACGAAATCCTCGGCGAAGAAGGTGAATTCATCGCCCTGACACCGGGAGGCCGCTTCAGCAAGGACATCCCGGGGCTACGGCCGTTGGCGGAGGCGCTGGCCGAAGGCGGCTACCGGGTCCTGCTGTGGGACAGGCCGAACTGTGGCAAGTCGGACGTGCAGTTCTACGGCAAGAGCGAATCACACATGCGCGCCGAGACTCTGCACGCGTTGATCACCGGACTCGACGTCGGTCCGTGCATCATCGCGGGCGGGTCCGGCGGGGCACGCGACTCCATGCTGACGACGATGCTCTACCCGGCGATCGCGCGAAAACTGGTGGTGTGGAACATCGTCGGCGGGGTCTACGGTTCGTTCGTGCTTGGCGGGCACTATGTCGTGCCCAGCATCCTGGCCGCCAAGGGCATGGGCGTGGAGGGCCTGCTCCACGTCGCCGAGTGGAAGGAGCGCATCGCTGAGAACCCGGACAACGAGGCACGGTTCCGGGCACTCGACGTCGACGAGTTCCTCAAGCTGATGCGGCGCTGGCTCAACGCTTTCGTGCCCAAGCCGGGCCAGACCATCCCCGGCGTCGAAGACGAGATGTTCGACAACATCACCATTCCGACATTGATCATCCGCGGCGGTGAGAACGATTGGGACCATCCCAAGCGCACCTCGCTGGAGGTGAGCTGCCTGATCAAGGGTTCCAAGTTGATCGATCCGCCATGGCCGGAAGACGCCTGGGAACGTGCCGGTGAGAGGTTTGCTGCCAGCGGCGGGAAGAACTTCTGCCTGTTCGACACCTGGGTGCAGGCCGCGCCCGCCATTCTCGAGTTCCTGGACGACTGATGGGCAGACATCGGACACCAACCGTCGCATGGGCCCCCGCGCAAGCTTCGGACGTGCGGATTGATACACCCTCGACGGCGAGCCGCGTACGAAATCGCACCTTCGCGCCGGGGTGGGCGCTAGATAGTGCGGATGTGCACTTCGCAGTTGAGCGACGCCTCCAGGGCGGTGTGCACGCGACTCTCGGGCACCCGCTCGAGGTCGGACTTGCGCAGCGTCACATGGATCACGTCCCACCCGTCGTCACCGGCGACGCGTTCGATTTCGCCGGTGAGCCCCAATCCGGCGAGCACGCCGTGCGCGTCGTCGTCCGTGCCCCTGCTGATGAAAGTAAGCACACCGGGCACCGGTTTCGTGCCGAAAGCCCTGGCGCACAAACTCACCGCGATGCGTTCGAGCTCGGCGACATCGTCACCAGCGATCAACAGTTCGACCTCACGTCGTTGCGGCGGAAGGCCGGCGAGGTTGTTCTCCACCACGTCGACGCCCGCTGCACCGGCCGATTCGCGGAGGCGCGCCATGCCATCGCTTAACTGTGCGGGCGCGAGTTCGCCGGCCAGATCCACGCCGACGCGCACCACGGCAGTTCTCATGCCCGCCAGCCTATCCAGCGGTGCGACGCGATGACCTTCACCGCAACCGAACTCACCATCGCCACGTGGCCAGGGTGTACGCCGCGACTGTTGCGGCCCACCCAGGTGAAAGGTGAGGAGCTCGCAGAGTATGTGCAGGCCGGCGGCTACCGGCCGCTGACGGACGCGGACGCATTGCTGGAGCAGGTCGACCTGTCCGGTCTGCTCGGGCGCGGTGGCGCCGCCTTCCCGCTGGGGACCAAGCTGCGTACGGTGCGCGACGCCGGACGCCGCGGCGTCCAGACGGTCATCGTCGCGAACGGCGAGGAGGGCGAGCCGGCTTCGGTGAAGGACCGCTGGCTGCTGCGCAACCGGCCGCATCTCGTGCTGGACGGCCTGCGCCTGGCCGCCGCCATGATCAACGCGAGCCGCGCGTATGTGTATGTCTCCGACGAACAGTCGGCCGTCGCGGTGACCAGTGCTCTGTCGGAACTCGATCCCCAGATGTTCGATGCGACAGACGTCGCGGTGATCAGCGTCGAACCCGGGTACGTCGCGGGTGAGGAGACCGCCGCGGTACGCCGCATCAACGGCGGACCCGCAAAGCCGACCGACAAACCACCCCGGCCGTTCGAGGAGGGAGTGTCGGGCTTGCCGACCACGGTCAGCAATGTCGAGACCCTGGCGAACCTGCCCCATATCCACGAGCGCGGTGCTCAAAGCTTCCGCGCGGTCGGTACACCGATGTCGCCGGGTACGTTCCTGGCGACGATCACGGGCAGCGGGAAGCCCGCAGCGCTGTACGAGATACCGCACGGCGCCGCGTTTTCCGAACTGCTGACATTGCACGGAGTGCCGAAGGACTCGGTGCGCGGAGTGTTGATGGGCGGCTATTTCGCCGGTTTGGTGAACACCGACATCCTCGACGCGACACTCGACCATGAAACGATTCGCCGACTCGGCAGCGGCCTTGGCTGCGGTGCGATCTCGATTCTCACTGACGACTGCCCCGTCGCCGTCGCAGCGTCGGTGATGTCGTACTTCGATCGGGAGAACGCCGGCCAATGCGGATCGTGCTTCAACGGCACGGCCGCCATGGCGGCCGTCGTCTCGGCACTGCGCGACGGAGCGGCGACCCAGGAGGACGTCACGCGCCTGGAGCGCTGGTCGGTGGTACTGCGTGGCCGCGGCGCATGCGGCACCCTCGACGGCGCCACGAACGTCGCCGCAAGCCTGATGCGCCATTACCCGCAGCTGATCACCAGCCACCTCGCCAACGAGTGCCCGTCCTGCCGCGCCGGCGCGTTCAACGAGATGCGGCCTTACGAAGTGGAGGCGGTGGGACATGAGTGACGGCTTGCGAATCCGGCTCGATCGGACTCTCTGCGACGGCTTCGGCATCTGCGCCAAGCACGCCCCGGGGTACTTCTCGCTCGACGACTGGGGCTACGCATCGCTGATCGGCGATGGCACAGTGCCCGAGAAGGATCGCGACGCAGTCATGCGCGCGCTGCTCGATTGCCCGGTCCACGCCATCATCTACCTGGGTGAGCACCGGCCCTCAGGCGACGGAGCGGCGCACCCCGATGTGCAAGAGTCACCCGAGCCGGACCCGAAAAACAACGGCAGCGAGGCAATTTCGGAGTTCGTCAGGTGACTCGACCCCTGCCCGAACTCAATACCCAGAACGAATTCTTCTGGACCGCAGGCGGTGACGGCGTCCTTCGCATCCAGGAATGCCAGGACTGCAAGGCATTGATTCATCCACCGCAGCCGATGTGCCGATACTGCCGCAGCCGCAACATGGGCGTGCGCGATGTCTCCGGACGCGCCACCCTCTCGGCATTCACGGTCAACCACAGGTTCGGCTTCCCCGACCTGCCCCCGCCGTATGTGGTGGCTCAGGTCGCCGTCGTCGAGGATCCGCGTGTTCGCTTGACCACCAACATCGTGGAGTGTGATCCCGACGAGCTGGCGTTGGGGCAGATGGTCGAGGTCCTGTTCGACAAGCTCACCGATCAAACCGGGGCCGTCTGGCTCCCGCTGTTTCGTCCCACGGCGGACAAGGAATCCGGTCCGCTGCCCGAGGACGAAATCGCACCTACCGATTTCGCGCGGCATGTGAGCGCGCCGCTGACCACCACGAAATTCGAAGAGCAGTCGGCGATCACCGGTATCGGCGCATCCCGCCTGGGCCGCCGTCTGATGGTGCCGCCACTGTCACTCACGATCGATGCATGCGAGGCCGCGATCGCCGACGCGGGGTTGACGCTGGACGACATCGACGGGCTGTCGACCTACCCGGGACTGGACATCGCCGGAATGGGCGAAGGCGGTGTGACCGCGCTCGAGGGTGCGCTCGGCATTCGCCCGACATGGATCAACGGCGGCATGGACACCTTCGGCCCGGGCGGTTCTGTCATCGCCGCCATGATGGCCATCGCCACCGGCATGGCGCGCCACGTACTGTGCTTCCGCACCCTGTGGGAAGCGACGTTCCAGCAGCTGATGAAGGAGGGCAAGGCCAGCCCGCCCGGCGGCCCGCGCACATCCAGCTGGCAGATGCCGTTCGGCGCCACCTCGGCTGCGCACGTGCTCGCGCTCAACGCGCAGCGGCACTTTCAGCGCTACGGGACGACGCGCGAGACGCTCGGCTGGATCGCCCTGAACCAGCGCGCCAACGCCGCGCTGAACCCGACGGCGATCTACCGCGATCCAATGACCATGGACGACTATCTGAACGCCAGGCCGATCACCACCCCGTTCGGGCTCTACGACTGCGACGTCCCGTGCGACGGCGCGGTCGCCGTGATCGTGTCGGCCGTCGACGCCGCCAAGGACATGCCGCACAAACCTGTGCTGTTCGAGGCCGTCGGCACCCAGATCGTCGAACGCACCGACTGGGATCAGACCACGATGACCCACGAACCACAGGTGCTGGGCCAGGCCGCACACCTGTGGACGCGAACGTCGCTGCGGCCCAAGGACGTCGACGTAGCCGAACTCTACGACGGCTTCTCGTTCAACTGTCTGTCATGGCTGGAGGCGCTCGGGTTCTGCGGCATCGGCGAGGCGAAGGACTTCCTCGACGGCGGTAAGGCCATCGCCCGCGATGGCGTGATTCCGTTGAACACCCACGGCGGCCAGCTCTCCCACGGCCGCACACACGGCATGGGCCTCGTCCACGAAGCCGTCACCCAGTTGCGCGGCGACGCAGGCGAACGTCAGGTGAAAGACGCCCGCGTCGCGGTGGTCAGCAGCGGCGGGCTCACACCCAGCGGCGCGATCCTGATGCGGACCGACGGGTGAGCGAGGTCCGGCCCCGCGTCGTCTTCGTCGACGGCGTGCCCATGTCCGGACTGATCGCGGCGGTCGACGAACCGAAGGCTGTCGTGGTCGCGTTCCACGGCGGATCCAGTACCGCAGCGTATTTCGATTGCCCGGGGCACCCGTCGCTGTCCCTGCTGCGGATGGGAGCCCACCACGGCTTCACCATGGTGGCACTCGACCGGCCAGGGTACGGAAGCTCGGCGCCCTACCCGGACGCCATGGAGCGGGCGGAGCAACGCGTTGCGCTGGTTTACGGCGCGATCGACAAGATCCTCGGCGCCAACCCGCGCGGTGCGGGACTGTTTCTCGTCGGCCACTCCGCCGGTTGTGAGTTGGCGGTGCGTCTGGCTGTGGATGATCGGGCTGAGCGCACGAACCTGATCGGTCTCGAGTTGGCGGGCACTGGTGTGCAATACGACGCGGCGATGGCCGAGATCATGAAGTCGGCGACGGCGACCGGTCGACCGACCGGCCTGCGCGAGGTGCTCTGGCAGCCCGCCGAGCTGTATCCGCCCGACGTGCTGTCCGGCATGACCAACTCGTCGACCGGCGCGCTCTACGAAGTGGGTATGACGAGGAGCTGGCCGCGGCAAGACTTTCCCGCGCTCGCGCCACATGTTCGGGTGCCGGTGCAGTTCAGCGCCGCCGAACACGAGCGGGTGTGGCGATCGGATGCCGAGGCCTTGGAGCAGATCGCGGCCATGTTCACGTCATCACCGCGATTCGTGACCAACGAGCAACCGAACACCGGACACAATATGTCCCTATCGCTCAACGCGGCGGCGTACCACAGCGCAGTGCTGTCGTTCGCTGAGGAATGCGTTGTTGCGCAGCAGAACACATCGGAAGCAATGGAGGCGGGTTGATGCGCGTCGGATTCATCGGGTTGGGCAGCCAGGGCGGACCCATGGCGCGGCGGATCGTCGAAGGCGGATTCGAGACGACGCTGTGGGCGCGCAGGGCGGCCAGCCTCGAACCGTATGCCGACACCGGCGCGAAGACCGCGGGTTCACCCGCTGAGTTGGCAGCGGCGAGTGACCTGGTCTGCCTATGCGTGGTCGGCGACGACGACGTACGGGAAGTGCTCTACGGCGAGAACGGTGTGCTGGCAGGTCTGACCTCCGGCGGCGTGGTGGCGATTCACAGCACCGTGCACCCGGACACTTGCCGGGAGATCGCGGACAAGGCTGCCGCTCAAGGTGTTTCGGTGATCGATGCACCCGTGAGCGGCGGAGGCCCCGCCGTGGAGGAGGGCAAGTTGCTCGTCATGGTGGGAGGCGAGGAAGATGTCGCCGAGCGGTGCCGCCCGGTGTTCGCGACCTACGCCGATCCGATCGTCCATCTCGGCCCGCTCGGCAGCGGACAGGTCACCAAGATCCTCAACAACCTGCTGTTCACCGCGAACCTGGGCAGCGCGCTGAGCACACTCGACCTGGGCGAGTCCCTCGGCATCCCGCGGGTGCGGCTGGCCGAGGTGCTCAACGGCGGTTCGGCCACCAGCAAGGCGCTGGGAAGCATCGCCATGTTCGGTGGCACCGTCGAAGCGCTCGCGCCGATCGCGGGCGCGCTGTTGCAGAAGGACGTTCGTCACGCAGCCAGCATCGCCGCCGCCGCGTCAGCGCCCGAAGGCTCGGTGTTCACCTCGGCCGACACCGCCCTGGAATCGATGGACCATCCGCGGTGACTTGCGTCGGATTCGTGGGGGCGGGCCGCATGGGCAGCCCGATGGTGTCCCGTCTCGTCGAATCCGGCCACCACGTCCGCGCGCTCGGTAGAACGGACGAAAAGCGCCAGGCGGTCACCGCGCTCGGCGCACAGGCGGTCGCGGGAATCCACGACATCGCCAGGGACGCAGACGTCCTCATCGTCTGTGTCTTCACCGACGAGCAGGTTGTGCAGGTGTGTTCGCCCGGCGTGCTCTCGGCGATGTCGCCCGGCTCCGCGCTCGTCGTGCACACGACCGGAAGTCCGCGCACGGTGCAGACGATCGCGGCACACTCCCCCAGCATCGATGTGCTCGACGCCCCGGTCAGCGGCGGCCCACACAACATCGCCGCCGGCGGGCTGACGATGTTCGTCGGTGGTCCCGACGATGCGGTCGCGCGCGTCCGGCCGGTACTTGCCGCCTATGGAGACCCGATTCTGCACGTCGGTCCGCTGGGCGCGGGCCAGGCCGTCAAGCTGACGAACAACGCGTTGTTCGCCGCCCAGATCGGGCTGTTGCGGGAGGCCGTCGCACTGGGCGATCGCCTCGGCGTGGACGAGGCACAGCTGCTGGAGGCGATCACGCACGGCAGCGGGTCGAGCCGGGTCGCGGGTTTCGTCGCCGCGGGCGGATCGGTGGACTCGTTCGTTGAACGAACCATCGAGTTCATCGGGAAGGACGTCGAGATGGTGCGCAAAATCGCTGCCGAGTTGGGTGAGACGATCGGGCGCCTCGACGACATCATCAACGCAGGAATTCAGTCATGAAACAGATGCGATTCCGCTGTCTCAGGAGCACCCCGTGAGGCATACTATACGTTACACAAATGCAGCCTTGCGTAACGGCAGCCGGCGTTAGCCCCGCGGCGAAAGAGGAGACCATGACCAAGCCGAAACTGGTGTTCAACCCGTATTCGCAGGAGTATTTCGAGAACCCGTACGACATCTACCGGCGGATGCGCGACGAGGCTCCGATCTACTACGACGAGGAAGAGGACTTCTACGCGCTGACCCGGCATGCGGACGTCGCGGCCGCGCTCAAGGACCACGAGTCCTTCTCGTCGACCCGCGGGTGCCACCTGGCCATGGTGAAGTCCGGTGAGGGTTTTCAGAAGTCGATCATCTTTATGGATCCTCCCGAGCACCGCTTCATGCGCAGCCTGTTGAACAAAGCCTTCACCCCACGGGCCATTCAGTCGCAGCGGGAAACCGTCGAGGAACTCGTCGCCCATTACCTGTCCAAGGTCGACCCCGACAATTTCGACGTGGTGCAGGACTTCTCGGGTCCGTTCCCCGTCGAGGTGATTACCCGGATGGCCGGCGTTCCCGAGGAATTCCGTCAGCAGGTCCGACATTGGATCGATAGGGGTCTGGAAGTGAAGCCCGGGCAGACCGAGCTGTCCGAAGAGAACATGCAGGCCAACATGGACGCGGGGATCTACTACTTCGGGCTCGTCCAAGAGCGGCGAGCCAACCCCCAGGACGACATGATCAGCCGCTTGATCGCCGCCGAGATCCCCGGTGAGGACGGCGAAATGCGCAAGCTCGACGACATCGAGATCACCGGTTTCCTTGCACTATTGGGTGGTGCGGGTGCCGAAACCGTCACGAAACTCGTCGGTAGCGCGATTGTCGAGTTCGCGAAGAATCCCGACCAGTGGCAGATGCTGCTCGACGATCGCAGCAAGGTTCCCGACGCCGTCGAGGAGCTGCTGCGCTACGTCGGCCCGGTGCAGTACAACGTCCGCTACACGCTGAAAGAAGTCGAGGTGCCGAGCGGCACGATACCCGCGAACAAGCCGGTGTTCCTGATGAAGGCGGCGGCCAACCGTGACCCACGTGCATACGACCGCGCCGAAGAATTCGACATCACCCGGGACCGCACCCAGTCGCCGCACATGGGCCTGGGCTACGGAATCCACAGCTGCCTAGGGGCGGCGCTGGCACGCCTCGAGAGCGTGATCGCCCTCGAGCACCTTCTCGACTTCATGCCGCGCTACGAAGTCGAGTGGGCGGGGCTCCACCGGGTGACGATGCAGAATGTCGCGGGTTACCGCAATGTTCCAGTGAGGGTGGTGAAGTGACGCAAAAGATCGAAGTCGACTTCGGCCTCTGCGAGAGTAACGGGGTCTGCATGGGCATCGATCCTGAGATCTTCGACCTAGATGACCAGGACTACCTACACGTACTGCAGGACGAGGTAACCCCCGAGAACGAGGAACACGTAAAAGAGGCTGTTCGGCAGTGCCCACGCCAGGCGATCTTCATCAAAGACGAATGACCGCATCGAAGATCGTCTTCGACCCGTTCTCCGAGGAATTCTTCAACGGCCCCTGGGAGATCTATCGGCGCCTACGCGAAGAAGCACCGGTCTACTACAACGAGGAGTACGACTTCTACGCCCTGTCCCGGCATGAGGATGTGGCCGCGGCGTACAAGGACTTCGAAACCTATTCTTCGGCATACGGATTGGACCTGTCGACGGTCCGGTCGGACGAGCCGATGATGGCGAAGATGATCATCATGATGGATCCGCCGGAGCATCGACAGATGCGGAGCCTGGTCAACAAGGTCTTCACACCGCGAGCCATCGAGGCGTTGCGGCCCATGGTGACCGAGACCATCGACCGGTACCTCGCACGGATCGATTCCGATCGATTCGATGTGGTGCGGGACTTCTCGGCCTTGTTTCCGGTCCAGGTGATCACGCAGATGCTGGGTGTGCCGGAGGAGTACCGCGGACAGGTCGGCGAATGGGTGGACATCACCCTGGCACGCGAATCCGGTCAGATCGATATGTCCGAGAAGGGCATGCAGGCGGTCGCGGAGTTGATGGGGCTCTACTACAACATCATTCAGCAGCGCCGCGCCGATCCCCATGACGACATGTTCAGCAGGCTGATCGCGGCCGAGGTCGAGCGCGAAGACGGCGGGAGGCAATCGCTCGACGACTTTGAAATCGCCGGCTTCGCGACGCTTCTGGGCGGCGCCGGTGCCGAGACGGTGACCAAACTGGTGGGCAACGCGGCGGTCACTTTTGCACGCAATCCCGACCAGTGGCAGAAATTGCTCGACGACCGCAGCAAGATTGGAGCCGCGGTCGAAGAGTTGCTGCGCTACGAGGCACCGAACCAGTACAACGTGCGCCGCTCGATGAAACCGGTCGAACTCCACGGCGTAACGATCCCCGAGGCCAAACCCGTTTTCCTGCTCACCGGTTCGGCGAACCGCGATCCCGACGCGTTCACCGACGCCGACACTTTCGACATCGACCGCGACCGCACCGAGGCGCAGAACCTCGGTTTCGGGTACGGAGTGCATAGCTGCCTGGGCGCCGCGCTCGCCCGCATGGAGAGCGCGATAGCGCTCGACCGGTTGCTCGACACCATGCCGCGCTACGAGGTGATCTTCGACGAGTGCAAGCGAGTGGCGGCGCAGAACGTCGCGGGCTGGTCGCACGTTCCGGTCCGGGTGCTGAGCTGAAGATGCGGTTCGTCTTCGTGCACGGCGGTTTTCACGCCGCGTGGTGCTGGGACCGGACGATCGCAGCGCTCCAAGCACTCGGCCATGTCGGAGTCGCCGTTGACCTGCCCGGCCACGGCGCCCGCGTCGGCGAAGAGTCGACATTGTCCGACCGCCGCGACGCGATCCTCGCGGAACTGCAGGCGGGAGATGTGCTCGTCGGACACTCCGGCGGCGGCTTCGATGCAACGCTCGCCGCCGATGCCGCCGCGGATCGCGTCAGCCACATCGTCTACCTGGCCGCGGCGTTGCCGCGGGAGGGCCGTACCTATCCCGAGGCGATGGCGATGCGCGACTCCGAGGACGGCGAGTTCGAAGCCGACGTCGGCGAGATGTTGGGCTACTTGAAGTTCGACGACGACGGCGCGATGTGGTTCGCCGACTTCGACGGTGCGTGGAAGTACTTCTATCACGATTGCGACGAGGCGACCGCGCGCTGGGCATTCGAGCGCCTCGGTCCCGAACGGTTCGGTGACACCACGGTGACGCCGGTTTCGGTGCCGCAGTTCTGGGCGGCCGACCTCCCGCGCAGCTTCATCCGCTGCCTTCAGGATAAGTCGATGCCGCAATGGCTCGCCGACACCGTGACGCGCCGACTCGGCGTGGAGCAGTTGACAATCGACGCGTCGCACTCGCCGTTCCTGAGCAGACCCCGCGAACTGGCCGAGTTACTTGTCCACGCCACCACGACGACGCCGACCGGTCCGCTCATCCCGCACTAGGTCGCCGCGGGCTGGGCCCACGCGCAGCTGGGGAACGCGCGAAGATCAGAGGCCGTGCAGGATGACGCCGTTGCACTCGGCCGCGGCCTGACGTAACTTGACCGCCTCCTGGTAGGCATCGGAGTAGTACCACTCCTTGGCGGCCTCTTCGGACGCGAATTCCAGCAGCACGGTCTGGGTGCCGTGCCATTGCCCCTCGATCACCTCCGCCTTTGAGTCGAAAGACAACAGCGTCGCACCGGCCATCGCCTGGCTCGCGAGCTTGCCGTATTCCGCCATCCCGGCCGGATCCTTGACGTCCTCGGTGATGAGGATGTACGCCTTGGGCATTCGATCTCCTTGATTAACCGTCGATTTCGGAAATGGCTTGTTCTGGACAGTTGGCAATAGCGTCTTTGGCTGCGCTCTCCAGCTCCGCGGGCACCTCGCCCGGATCCGCGACCGCCCAACCGTCGTCGGTCATCTCGAACACCTCGGGGCACAGCGTCAGGCACATGCCGTGGCCGGCGCACTTGTCTTCGTCGACGCTGACCTTC
Source organism: Mycobacteriaceae bacterium (assembly GCA_019749805.1). GTDB lineage: Bacteria > Actinomycetota > Actinomycetes > Mycobacteriales > Mycobacteriaceae > Mycobacterium. Next base: position 23,993 of record JAIEPH010000019.1, read on the forward strand.
ATCGGACCTCGAACTCGATGTGCAGTTGCGTCAGCCCGCGCAGAATGTAGGTCGGGATGTATTGGTAATTGCGGTTACTCGCCGGGCCGTGGTGCTTCTCGCTGATGCGAATGTCGGTGGTGCGGTCGAGCAGACGCTCGAGTCCGACCCTGGTCTCCGCACGAGCCAACGGAGCGCCGGGGCAGCTGTGGATGCCTCGCCCGAAGGCCAGGTGCTGACGGGCGTTCTTACGGTCGGGGTCGAACGTGTCCGGATCCTCGAAGCGACGCGGGTCGCGGTTGGCGGCACCGTTGATCACCATCAGCGTGCATCCGGCCCCGACCGCCTGCTCGCCGACGGTCGTCGGCACCCGAGACAGCCGGAAATCGCCCTTGACGGGGCTCTCGATGCGCAGGCACTCCTCGATGAAATTCCCGAGGAGGCTGCGATCTTCGCGCAGTCTGCGCTGGATATCGGGGTTGTCTCCGATTACCTTGAGCGCGGTGGACAGCAGCCGCACCGTCGTTTCCTGCCCGGCCGAGAAGACGTTGGTGGCGACCCGCACGACGTCGCCGACCTCCGGCATCGTCCCGTCAGGGAACTCCGCGGTCGCCAGGCCGGTCAACACGTCGTCGCGTGGCTGCGCCCGTCGGTCCTCGACATAGGTCGCAAAGACCTCGTAGAGGTGCTCGAGGGGGGTCTTGTTCATCGTCTTGTCGGCGTTGCCCACCGCGCTGCCGTGGGTGCCGCGCGCGAGCCGCTCGAGAAGTTCGTCGCGGTCCTCGTCCGGCACGCCAAGCAGATCGGCGATCACCCGCAGCGTGAAGGGGCCGGCGAAGCCCTTGATGAATTCGCCCTCACCGGGCGCGAGGAAGTCGTCGAGGATGTCGTCGGCGAGCTGCCACATCGCGTCCTCGTTCTCCTTGAGGCGCTTCGGGGTGATCAGCCGCATCAGCAGGGCGCGGTGGTTGGTGTGCGTCGGCGGATCCAGTGTCGGCAGCTGGTCACTGAACGGAATCTCGTCGCGGTGCTTGACGATCAGGTCGGTGACATCGTCACCTTCCAGGGGCACCGGGAACCCTGGGAACGGGCCGGTCACCGAGATGCACGACGAGAACGTCTCGGCGTCGTTGTAGACGTCGACAGCCTCCTGCCAGCCGGTCACCATCGTCACGCCGTAGTGGTCCTCGCGGCTGACCGGGCACTTGTTGCGAAGTGCCTCGTAGAACGGGAAGGGGTCGTCCGTCAGTCGGCTGTCTCTGAAGAAATCGACTGAGGTCAGATCCTCCGTCATGCGTTACTCCGTTCACTGATCTCTGGCCACGAGAACGTGATTCTCATATGCGGCTATTAGATTTCCACAGTCGGCCCGTCGGCGTCAACGAGGTGGCTGTGCACCCGCACAGCGAGTCTGCACCGCTACTGGATCGGCTCGTCGCCCAACACCGTGGTCCGCAGCATTTCTCGAGGTGAATCGGGGTCATACGGCGCCGCGCGGTGCAGAACACCGTTGTTGTCCCAGATGACGGTGTCGCCGACCGACCAGGAGTGGCTGTAGACCAGATCCGGCTGGGTGGCGCGATCGAGCAGCCCGGCCAGCAGTGCGCGCCCCTCATCGACGTCCATCCCGACGATGTAGTCCGCCGACGCGCCGAGTACCAGCGATCTGCGGCCGCTGCGATGTGTCCACACCAGCGGATGCTCGTGGGTCGGACGCGATCGCCACTTCGCCACCAGCTCCGGCGACGGGTCGGCATGAACCCTTCGCTGTGACGCCTCCAGCGAGTGCACGACCCGCAGGGCGCCGAAGCGCCGCTTCTCGTCGTCGCTGAACGCCTCGTAGGCGGCATAGGAGTTGGCGAACTCGGTCTCGCCGCCGCGCTCGGCGACCTGCTTGGCCGACAACACGGTCGCCTTCTGCGGAGGTTCGTCATTGGTCGGCGTGCAGCCGTCGATGTGCCAGTCGAACGTCGCGCGTAGGTATGCCGCCGACGCGTTCTTCGACTTGTCGAGCGTCACCGGGTAGATGCCGGCGACGGGGTGGTGACCGTCGGACGAATGGTCGATTTCGCCGAGCTTGCGGCAGAACGCGACCTGCGCTTCGGGTTGCAAGCCCAATTCCGGGAACACCAGCACGCCATTGTCTTCCAGCGCATCGAGGACGGCAGCGCCCACGGCGTCGTCAGCGGCCATCGCGTCGGCGTCCAGGCCCCTCACCTCGGCGCCGACCGATGCGGTGAGCTTGTTGATCGTCAGCAGACTCATATCTGTCGTCCTGTCGTCAGGGCACCGGAGCGCTGACGCGATGCATGACCGCGTCGGCGGAGTCGGCGGGTTTTTGGGTGCCGAAGACCTCGACGGCCATCGACACCATGATCATCGAGTAGACGAGGTGCAGCAGGTTGAGCGCATCCTCCGGAATATCGTCCAGCGGGAACTTGTCGCAGTAGTCGATCGCCTCCTCGAAGCGGGGCGTGAACGCGTCGTAGAACTCTCGGATCTCCGGCATCGGAGTGGAGATGCGGGTGGCCCAGCGTTCTGGTTCGGTTGCCAGGCACCACTTTTCGGCGAAGGGTTCGAACTCGGCGAACGCGCTCGGTAAACGGGTGTCGGCCATGATCACACTCCCACCGGGCTGCGCTCGGCCTGGTACTCCTCGACCCAGTCGACCGCCACCTTGTGCAGGTGCCGCACGAGGATTTCCTGATCTGACAGCGGGTAGTCGTCGACGATGTCGTACTCCAGTGCCGCCTGCGTGCCGCCGAGCATGCCCGCATCCTGCAGCGCGAATTCCTTGAGTACCACCGACGCGACCTCGTGCTCGATTCGCTCGCGCACGGTGCGCGCAGGATGAAAAGCGTTGTAGGCCTCGAACTTGTGGGTGTTGTGCGACGTCGGCCAGTAGCGGTACAGCAGGTACCAACCGTGGTAGATCAGGATCTCCAGGTTCGGGAAGATCTGGAAATTGGTGATCCCCCATGGTTCGATTCCCCCCGGGTTGAGGCCCGCGGACTGGTGTGTCTCCGGAGTGCGCCACGGACCGACAAGTCCGCTGCGTGTGACGCGTTCGACCGGGTACATGAACTCCGGCGCGAGCAACCAGCGTCGCGTGCCCGCGGTGGACACCAGCCGATGGGGTCCGTCGATCTGGAAATGGCCGCACTCGAATGTGGCATTGGGCTGACGCACCTCACTCGGCACCTGCTGCGAATGCAGCGACGGCACGTGGTAGTACTCCTGGAACGCGTCGGCGAAGATCTTCCAGTTGCTGTTGTTACGCGCCTCGAATTCGTAACGCTCCGTCATCATCTCGAATGGATAGTCGTCCAGCGCGGTGATCATGGGGCCGAGGAATTCACGCAGCGTCCACCGCGGTTCAGAGTCGAAGTTGATGAAGATGAAACCGTTCCACACATCGCACTGCACCGGTTTCAGCCCGTACTGCGCGGTGTCCAGGTCGAAGAACTCACCCGGTTGCTGCACGAACGTCAGGTCGCCTTTGAGGTCGTATCGCCATCCGTGGTACTTACAGGTGAACTGGCGGCAAGTGCCTTTGACCTCCTCGTTGGGATAGTCGTTCCACACCAACTTGTTTCCACGGTGACGGCAGACGTTGTAGAAGGCACGGATCTGCTGGTCCTTGCCGCGAACCACGATGACCGATGTCTTCGCGGCTTCGATCTCCTTGGTGAGATAGCTACCGACGCGCGGCAACTCCTCGACGCGGGCGACGTTGAGCCAAGCGCGCTTGAACACCGCCTCGCGTTCGAGTTCGTAGAACTCGGCCGAGATCGAGTCGCGGAACGAGATCGGTCCGGTGCCGAGTTCCGGGTAATGCTCGGTCCAGCTGCCCTCGACCGGTTTGGGCCACTTAGCCATGCGAACCTCCCTGTCGTCGTGGAGAACTCGTGATCATCACATCACCGACCCGCCGTTGACACCCAGCGTTTGTCCGGTGATGAAACCGGCTTCTTGCGAACACAGGAAGCCGACGGCGGCGGCGATGTCATCACCGGTGCCCAGGTGGCCGAGCGGAACACTCGCGGCCATCTGCTCGTTGGAGGGCAGGTGTCCGGCCGCTTGCCCGGCGTGCTGCATCGGCGTCTCGATCGCCGACGGCGGAATATTGTTGACCGTGATCCCGGCCGGACCGTACTCCCGCGCAAGCGATCTCGTCAGGGACAGCAGCGCACCCTTGGAGGCGGCGTAATGTGCCATCCCAGGCGACCCCCGCTGAGCACTGGACGACGAGATCATCACGATTCGGCCCCAGCCGGCCTCCAACATGTCGGGCACGGCGACCTGGCAGCAATGGAACGTGCCGGTGAGATTCACGTCGATGAGTCGCTGCCACGCCTGCACACTGATATCGGTGAACGGTGCGAAGTCCACGGCGCCCGCGCTTGTGACGAGGATGTGCACCGGCCCCAACTCGGTGCGCACCTTCGCGAAGGCCTCCTCGACGGCCGCGCGGACACTCACGTCAGCAGCCACGCCAAACGCCGTCACCCCCTTCGCGCGCAACTCTTCGGCGACGCGCTGCGCAGCCTCGCCGTTGAGGTCCAGCACGACCACCTTGTGCCCGCGCCTGCCGAGCTCATGACAGGTCGCCTCGCCCATGCCCGACGCACCACCGGTCACCACCGCGACGCGAGTCATCGGATCCGTCCCATCACACGACCTCTCGCTGTCATTCGTAGACCACATGGACTGTTCGGCTGGTAGGTAGAGACTGGCACGTCAGCACCCAACCGTCGGCCACTTCGTCGTCATCGAGCGCGTCGTTGTTGAGCATCCGCGCGCTGCCGGAGACGATGCGCGCCATGCACGTTCCGCACGAGCCGGTCTCGCACGACGCCGGTGCGCGCAGGCCGGCAATCCGGGCCGTCTGCAGTAACGTGTTGCCTGCCCGGTAGCCGGCGGTGGTGGTCTTGTGATCGAGTTCGATCACAACTTGCGCGGTCTGCTCCGAATCGTGGGCCGCGTCGGCAGTGACCGGCTCCACCGAAAACCGTTCGAGGTGAACACGTTCGCGCGGAACACCGGCCGCGAGCACCGTGGCCTCGACGGTGTCCATGAAGGGCCCCGGGCCGCAGATGTAGTAGTCGGCCGCACCGGCGTCCGTGACGAACGACTCGACCGCCGAGGAAGTCACCACGCCGCCGACCTCGTCGATGTGATGCACCACCACCAGTCGGTCGGCGTGCTTGTCGGCCAACCTGGTGAGCGCATCGGCGAAGATCACCGAATCGCGACTGCGGTTTGCATAGAACAGCCGCACGCGACGCGACGAACTCGCCAGCGCGGTGCGAACCAGCGACATGATCGGCGTGATGCCGCTGCCCCCGGCGAATGCGATGATCTCGTCCGCGGTGTCACGCAGACAGAACCGCCCCTCGGGCGGTGCGGCGTGTATCTCGACACCTTCGGCGACCTGGTCGTTGAGCCAGTTGGACACGACACCGCCGGGGTCGCGCTTGACGGTGATCTGCAACTCGTCTTCGAGCGGTGCCGACGACATCGAATAGCAGCGACGCAGTTCCTGACCCTCGACGTTGACCCGCAATGTCAAGAACTGGCCCGCCTGGTAGCGGTACTTCGTCGAGCAGCACTCGGGTACGTCCAGCACCAGGGAGACGGCGTCGTAAGTCTCGCGCACCACTCGCTTGACACGCAGCGGCGCGAATCCGTCGGCTCCGTCGTTGTCATCCATCGCCAACAATATATCAAGTACTTGTCATTGATCTCAAGTACTGAATACTCCGCTATGGATCGATGTGATCGTCGTACAGCTCGTGTCCGGTGCCCTGTTCGACCACGCGGGCCAACAGGTCACGCAGCGTCTGTTGCTCGGCCTTGTTCAGCACCCCAAACACCTTGTCGTGCGCGGCGATTGCGTCGTTGACGACGTTTTCGGCCACCTTGCGGCCCTCGTCGGTGAGAAACGCCTGCAAGATCCGGCCGTGCTGCGGATCTTTTTTGCGCACGATGAGACCGCGCCGTTCGAGGGCGGTCAATGCGAGCTGAACCCCCTGCGGGCTGATCAACATGCGCCGCGCCAGATCGGCCCCCGACAAACCGGGTTCGGTCGACAGCTGCCGTAGCACACCGATCTGCGCGGTGCTCACCCCGTGGTCGCTGACGGCGTCGTTGACCGTTGTCAGGGAGAAGTACCAGGCCTGCTTGAGCAGCCACAGGATGTTGTCCGTTTGTTCCACGCTCGCTCTCCTCCGTCCGGGCGCTAGCGCTTGTAGACGACGCCGTCCTTCATCACGAACTGCACGTCCAGTGTGACGGCGATGTCGCGCGACGGATCGTCCGGCACGGCGACGATGTCGGCGAGGTAGCCGGGCGCGATGCGTCCGAGTTCGTCGTCGGCCTCGATGAGCTCTGCGCTCGTGATGGTCGCCGCCCGCAGCGCCTGCATGGGGCTCATCCCGCGCGAGACCAAGGCGCACAACTCCCTCGCGTTCTGTCCGTGCGGGATCGCCGGTGCGTCCGTACCGCATGCGATCCGGACCCCCGCCTCGATGGCCTTGGGCAGCATGGCTTGAGCCTGCGGGAACACGACTTCGGCCTTCTTGCGCAGCTCGGGGGCGATCCGGTCGATGGCCATCGCCTCGGTGAGGTAGGTGGTCGAAACCAGGAATGTGCCCGTGTCCGCCATCATCTTGATGGTGTCGTCGGTGGCCAGGAAGCCGTGCTCGATGCAGTCGATGCCTGCACGAATACACGCGCGAATCGCGCTGTCGCCCACGGCATGTGCGGCCACCCGCACGCCGGCACGGTGCGCCTCGTCGGCGATCGCGGCGAATTCGTCGTCGGAGTACTGCTGGGCGCCCGGTGCGGTGCTGTGCGACATCACCCCGCCCGAAGCCGAGACCTTGATCAACTTGGCGCCGTGCCGGACCTGATACCGCACGCACGCCCGGACTTCGTCGACGCCGTTGGCGATTCCTTCGGCGACCGACAGCGGCATGATGCCCGGTGCGAGACGCTGAAACACCGTCGGATCGAGGTGCCCGCCGTAGGGCGTCACCGCATGCCCCGCCGGATAGATCCGGGGCCCGACGTGCCAGCCCGCCTCGATCGCACGCTGCAACGCGACGTCGAGGAGATAGCCGCCCGTCTTGACCATCAGTCCGAGATTGCGCACGGAGGTGAAGCCGGCCTCCAAGGTGGTGCGCGCGTTGACCGCGCCGCGCAGCGTGCGGTAGGCAGGGTCGTCCTGCACGCCGTGCATCGGACTCGGCAGACCTTCCGGGCCACCCGGACCGCCGATGAGCAGGTTCAGTTCCATGTCCATCAGACCCGGAAGCAGGGTGACATCGCCCAGGTCGATCTCGTTGTCCGGATGCTGAGGCACGTCAACGGGATTGACTGCCGAGATGCGGTTACCGTCGATGACCACCACGGCCGGTGAGCGCACCTCGCCGGCCTCGACATCGGCCCAGCGCGCCGCGCGCAAGACGGTCACCGGAGCGGTCATGGCACAGGTTCTGAGACGCAGTCCAGCGTGGTGGCGCCCGAGTCGGGCACCTTGGGTTGCTTCCAGCACTCGACGGGGAACGACGCCTGGATCATCGAGTAGAGAAGGTGCATCAGGTTGAGGACGTCCTCTGGCATGTCGTCGAGCGAGAACTTGTCGCAGTACGCGATGGCTTCCTCCGCGCGCGCGGTGATCGCGTCGTAGAAGGCTTGGATCTCCTGCATCGAGCTGGCCAGCCGCTTGGCATACCGTTCGGCCTCGGTGCCCAGGCACCAGTCCGAGAACTCCTCGAGATCGGCGAATTCGGGCGGCAGTTTCGGCTCGGCACTCGTCATCTCACACCCCCGCCGTCTTGCTCCGGTAATCCTGCACCCACGCCGCGGTCTCGGTGTGGAGATGGCGGATGAGCACCTCCTGGTCGCAGAGCAGGAAGTTGTCGAGCACGCGCGACTCGACCATCGTCTGCGTCGCCTCGAGTGTGTTGGCGTCCTGCAGCCCGTACTCCTTGAACGACACCGCGGCGAGTTCTTGCGCGATGCGCTCCCGGGGCGTTCTCGGCTGCGGGAAGTACACCGTGCCCTCGAACAGATGCGTGTTGTATGACGTCGGCCAGTAGTGGTACGTCAAGTACCAACCCTGACCCCAGAACAGAATGACGAAGTTGGGGAAGAGCTGGAACGAATCCAGACCCCACGGGTCACATTTCGCGGGATTGAGGCCCCTCGGCATCTCCCCCAGATCCGGCTTGTCCCACGGCCCGAAAAGCCCACTCTGACAGATGTCCTCGATCGGTTTGCGCATCTCGTCGGCCATCTCCCACGCACGGATACCGGAGGTGCTCACCAACCGGTGCGGACCTTCGATGCGGTAGTGGGGAGCCTCGAACCCGGCCTCTGCCGCCGCCTTCGAGTAGGCGGTCGGCGACTGGTTCGCATGCAGCACAGGCGCGTGATAGAACTCCTGGAACGCGTCCATGTAGAGCTTCCAGTTCGCCTTCACCTCGGACCGGTAGTAGAACCGAGAGGTCATCTTGTCGAACGGATACCCCTCGAGATCCGTGATCATCGGCCCGAGAAAGTCGCGCAGGGACTGCTCGGGCGCCTCGGCGAAGTTGACGAAGATGAACCCCTCCCACACTTCGCAGTGCACGGGCACCAGACCGTAACGACTCTTGTCCAGGTCGAAGAACTCCCCCTCCTGCTGGACGAAGGTGAGGTTCCCGTCAAGGTCGTAACGCCAGGCGTGGTACTTGCATGTGAACTGGCGGCACACGCCGCTGGTCTCCTCCAACGGCATGTCATTCCACACCAGCTTGTTACCGCGGTGCCGGCAGATGTTGTGATACGCCTTCACCTCACCCTTGGTGGTGCGCACCACGATGATCGAGGTGTTGACGACCTTGAGTTCTTTGGTGAAGTAGCTGCCCTTGCGCGGAATCTGTTCGACGCGACCGACGTTCAGCCACGCGCGTTTGAACACCGCCTTGCGCTCGAGTTCGTAGAACTCCGGATCCACCGAGTCCTCGTAGGACACGGGCCCGGTCCCCAGCTGTGGGTAATGCTCGGTCCAGCTGCCCTCGGGCGGCTTGGGAAATCGAGGCATCGGCTTCTCCTGTCCACGTGGTGGTCTAGTCATACCGCACGCGTCGTGGGTGTTTGGCGCAATCTGCGAGAGCCCGTTGCGCCGACGGTATATGCTTCGCGAAGCAATCGCAAGTAGTTGATATTAACCCGTGCCCAGGGTTCGAGACAGGTGGGTGCGGGCTTCAACGACATCGGCCAGGGGGTGTTCGGCCAGTCCTTCAAATTCACCGGGGAGAACGTCCCGTTCATCGTGCTGCCGCCGCTCCTCCGCTACTCGATCCATCTGCAGATCGACTATCTGACTCGGCGGGCGGGCAGCCTCACGGCAGCTTGATGGCCGAGACGTACATTTCGATGACCGGCCGGTAGAGATCGACGTCGTCGAGTTCACTGCCCAACACGACCGAGTCGCTGGTTGCGACGAGCACCTGGGCGAATGTCAGCGGCGGGATCAGCAATGCCCCGCCGAGCCTGTCGATGCCATCGGTGATGAACGTCGCGAGTGCCTTGACGACCTCCGTCCGCTTCTTCGCCACACGTTCGCGTGCCTCGGGATTGCGGATCAGGTAGAGCGTGAACTCGTGGCCCAACGCGGCGTGCTCAGCACCGCGGTCACGGCTCAAAAGGCGCCACCGGGCGGCGATCTCGTCGAGTTCGCGAGAGCCGATGTGTTCCGACGACGACATCACCTCGGCGAAGTTGTCGAAATAACGCCGCCAGTAGCGGTCGCTGACCGCCAGGAAAAGATCCTCTTTGGTGGCGAAGTGCTTGTAGATCGCGCCCTTGGTGTAGCCGGCCGCGTGTGCGATATCATCGAGAGTTGCTGGCGCAAAACCTTTTTCGGCGAATACGTCCTCGGCGGCGTCGAGGAGCAGGGAACGTGTGTGCTCGAGCCGTCGTTCCCGTGTCCAGCGCTCGACCATGACAAAAGTCTGCCACAGAATCTGAGAATCCCTCTGGACATTCAAATACTCACTGGTATCTTGCTTCGGAGTGTGTGCGCACAAATCGGTGCAGGAGGCGTCGTGAGCGAGTTGTCGAACAAGCGGAAGTCCCCGGTCACCGAATCGGTGAGCGGCGTTACCGGCCTCAGCGCGGAGGCCTCGCGATCGTCGAACGCCATCAAGATCTGGGCGACGGTCGGCACCGTGTTCCTGGCATACACCCTCTATGTGGTCGTCCGGTGGGTCACCGGACCCTACTTCGAACCGGTCGCGGGGGGCCCGAGCGAGCCACCGCTGTACATGAAGATTCCGCTGATCGCCAACGCGGTCGTGCTCTGGGTCGGCCTGCCAGTCGCCCTGTGGTTCTTCATCATCCGGCCCTGGGTGCGGGAGAAGCGCATCACGCTCGACGGCATGCTGCTGGTGTCGATGGGCCTGATGATGTTCCAGGATCCGATGCTCAACTACTACAGCACCTGGTGCACGTACAACGCTTGGCTGTGGAATCGAGGCTCATGGGCACCGCACATTCCGGGCTGGGTGGCGCACGAGGAACCGGGCCATACGGTGCCCGAACCGCTGCTGACCAACATCCCCGGCTACATGTACGGCGTGCTGCTGCTCACCATCGTCGGGTGTTGGCTCATGCGAAGGATCAAGAAGCGTTGGCCCGAGATCAGCAATCTGAGGCTGGTCTTGGTCACCTACGCGATCGCCTTCGTCTTCGACTTCATCATGGAGGCGCTCGTCCTCCTGCCGATCGGCTTCTATTCCTACCCCGGCGCCATCCAGTCGCTGTCGTTCAACGCCGGGACCTACTACCAGTGGCCTGTCTACGAGGGGTTGATGTGGGGTGGCGTCCAGACGGCACTGTGTTGCCTGCGCTTCTTCACCGATGACCGCGGACGCACCCTGGTCGAACGTGGCCTGGACAGCATCCGCGGCGGGTTCGTCAAACAACAGTTCATCCGCTTCCTGGCGATCTTCGGCGGCGTCAGCGCATGCTTCTTCCTCTTCTACAACGTGCCCGCGACCTGGCTCGGCATGCAGGGCGACCCGTGGCCGGAGGACGTGCAGAAGCGCTCGTACTTCAATCCCGGCATCTGCGGCGAGGGAACGGACCGACCGTGCCCGAATCCTGATCTACCGCATCCGACCAAGCGCTCGGGCTTCATCAACCACGACGGCGAACTGGTACTCCACGAGGGCGTAGAAATTCCGCCGGTCGTCCCCATTCAGCCGGGCAGGTGAGTCCTCAGGGCATCTTGACGGCCGACACGTACATCTCGACCATCGCCTGATACAGGTCGACATCGTCGAGGTGACTGCCCAGCTCGACGGCGTCAGTCGTCGCAATGATGATGTGGGCGAACGTCGCCGCCGGGATCAACAGGGTCGCGCCAAGACTCTCGATGCCCTCGACGATGTAATTCGCTAGCTGGTCGACGACCTCGGATCGCTTGGCGGCCACGCGTTCCCGGGCCTCCGGGTTGCGCAGCAGATAGAGGTTGAACTCCAGCCCCAGCGCGGCATGCTCGGCGCCGCGGTCTTGACTCAACTGGCGCCACCGCTGCCCGATGTCTTCGAGCTCGCGTGCCCCGATGTGATCCGACGACGACATCACCTCGGCGAAATTGTCGAAGTAGCGACGCCAGTACCGGTCGCTCGCAGCCAGGAACAGTTCTTCCTTGGTGGCGAAGTACTTGTAGATCGCGCCTTTCGAGTAGCCGGCCGCCTTCGCGATGTCGTCGAGAGTCGCTGGGATGAAACCTTTTTCGGCGAATACCTGCTCTGCGGCATCCAATAGCAGCGAGCGCGTGCGCTCGAGCCGTCGCTCCCTGGTCCAAGGCTCAACCATGCCGCCATCTTGCCATAGGTTTTGACCCCTTGGTCATTCAGATACCGACTGGTATATTTTCGGCGCATCGGCCACTTCGGGAGGAGCTCTGAGGTCCATGCGATCCACAAGTGCGGAGGAGACGGTGTCGTGAGCGATCTGTCGCAGAAGAAGAAGCCCGTTGTCACCGAATCGTTGAGCGAGGCATCGCTCAATGCGCAGCCTCGATCCAAGATCCCCGCGGTGAAAATCTGGGCTGCCGTCGGCGGTGTGATTCTCGCCTTCCAGCTGTTCGTGTGGGGCAAATGGGTCACTGGACCCAACTTTGAGCGGGTTCCCGCGGGACCGACCGACCCGCCGATGTTCATGAAGGCGATCCTGTTCACGTGGACTGCGGTGATCGTGATCGGCATGCCAGTCGCCATCTGGTGGTTCCTCATTCGGCCATGGCGTCGGGAGCGGCGAATCACACTCGACGGCATGCTTTTCGTGTCCTGCGGCCTGCTGTGGTTTCAGGATCCGCTGCTGAACTACTTCAACACGTGGAGCACCTACAACACCTGGATGTGGAACATGGGCTCCTGGGTCCAGGACATTCCAGGCTGGGTGTCGTTCGGGGAACCGGGCGCCATGATGGCCGAACCCATCCTGATGAATGCCCCGGGTTACTTCTTCGTCTTGCTGTGCACCATGCTCGGTTGCGCGGTCATGCGATTGGCCAAGAAGCGGTTCCCCAACATCAACACGCTCGGGCTGATCGGCGTGGTGATCGCCTGGACCTTTCTCTTCGATTTCGTCATCGAGGGCCTGTTCCTCATGCCGATGGGGCTGTTCACCTATCCCGGCGCAATTCAGGCGTTATCGGTCAATGCCGGCACGTACTACCAGTGGCCGCTCTATGAAGGCCTCATGTGGGGCGGCGTCCAGGCCGGACTCTGCTGCATGCGCTACTTCACCGACGACCATGGCCGGACGTTCGTCGAGCGGGGGCTCGACCAGGTGCGAGGCGGTTTCGTCAGGCAGCAGCTCACCCGTTTCCTGGCGATTTTCGCCGCGTGCAGCGCCTTCTTCTTCGTGTTCTACAACATTCCGGCACAGTTCTTCGCCATGCACCAGGATCCGTGGCCGGAGGACGTCCTGAAGCGGTCGTACTTCCTGATGGGCATCTGCGGTGAAGACACCGATCGGCCGTGCCCCGATCCGGCGTTGCCAATGCCGCTGACCAATTCGGGCTACATCAACCACGAGGGTGAGCTCGTCCTCCCCGAGGGAGTCGAGCTTCCCAAAAACGTTCCGCTAGAACGAGGAGAATAGATGCGCAACAGTACTTCTGCGGTAGTCACCCCCGTTTCGAACGCGCCGTTCTACCGCGCGGTGCGCGATGAGGTGGAGGTCTTCCGTGCGGCGGCTCGCCGCGGCCTGCCGGTGCTGTTGAAAGGCCCTACGGGTTGCGGGAAAACACGCTTCGTCGAGGCGATGGCTCACCAGTTGGGCCGGGAGCTGATCACCGTCGCCGGCCACGAGGACATGACGTCGGCAGATCTGGTCGGCCGATTCCTGCTGAAGGGCGGTGAGACGGTCTGGGTCGACGGGCCGCTGACCCGCGCGGTGCGCGAGGGCGCCATCTTTTATCTGGACGAGGTCGTGGAGGCGCGCCAGGACACCACCGTGGTCATCCATCCGCTTGCCGATCACCGCCGCGAACTGCCTGTCGACCGGCTCGGCACGACATTGCAGGCAGCGCCCGGGTTCCAGCTGGTGATCTCCTACAACCCCGGCTACCAAAGCGTTTTGAAGAACCTCAAAGAGTCGACCCGTCAGCGCTTCATTGCCATCGAACTGGGCTATCCCTCCCCGGAGGTCGAGACGGAGGTGGTGGCGTACGAAGCCGGAATCGATACCGAGACCGCGCGTTCGTTGGTCAAGCTCGCGTACGCGATCCGAAACCTCGACGGCTCACCGTTGCGCGAAGTGTCGTCCACTCGCATGTTGATTCTTGCCGGCGGCCTCGCGGCTGAAGGACTGAACCTGCGAAGTGCCGTCCACGCCGCCGTCGTCCAGGTGCTCTCCGACGACGAGGAAGTCATCCGCGCCCTCGATGAACTCGTCAACGCCGTCCTGCCCCGGAGCCGCGGCGGCGGCGACATTCAACCACAGTCGTGACCGTCGCTGCCCATTCCAACAACCCGGACCGGTTCCGGTTCCTCGCCACCTACATCGCCGGCAGGTCGGTCGACGTCGCCGAGGCGCCGACCGGCCAGCCCGCGCACACGAACGGCCAGTTCATCTTCGTCTCGGCAGGGGGTTCCGTCGAAGAGCAGCGCCGCGAGATGCTGCTCCAGGCCGCACTTCTCGGCGCGGGCAGCCTTGACGCGAGATTGGTGAAAGGCTTGCGCGCGAGGGCCACGATGGCGCGCCGCTACCTGGCGCTCGAAGGTCACCGATTGCTCGCCGAACTCGCCCAACGGATTCCAGTTGACGCCGCGCTCCTCCCCGATGGACGGCCCGGCACCACGACCGCCGACGAGTCACTCGAGGTGGCCAAGAGCCGAGCCGAGGTCGCCGATCCACCGGGATGGTTCGGCGTCATCAAACCCTCCCGGTTGCTGGGCTCGGCCGCCGGGCCCGGCGGGCAGGCAACCAACAAGGACCTCAAACTGCAGTTCGACCCCATCGACATGCCCGAGTCCGAGGACGACGACGAAGACACAGACGACGACGGCGGCAAGTCTGGCGAGAGCAAGATCCTCAAGCTGTTCGAGAGTCCGCTCTTCAACAACCAGTCGATGTCGGACTACTTCCGGAAGATGTTCGGCGGGAAGCGTTCCCAAGGTGAGGGCCCCGCGGGCGCCGAAATGACGGTTCGCTCCATCCGGCGGGTGCAGGAGGCCGGGGCCAACGCCCGGCCCCTCCCGACGAAGATCCAGTTCACCGACGACGCCAAGCCCGGTTCCGCGGTGGGTGTCGGCGGCGCGCTGTATCCGGAGTGGGACGTCTTCAACGACCGGTACAAGCCGGATTGGTGCCGGGTCATCGACTTCCCGTTGACCGGCGCAGCCAACGTCTCCGATGCCGGCGTCGCGCGCGACGACGTGTTGCGGCGCCGCCTGGCTCGCGTCGGGCTCGGCCCGAAGGTTCTGCGCGGCCGTGCCGACGGGGACGACCTCGACATCGAGGCGCTCATCGACCTGTTCGTCGATCTGCAATCCGGCTTTTCCGCGCCCGAGCACGTCTACCTGGAGCGCCGCAAACTCGCCCGCAATCTCGGCGTGCTCATCCTGATCGACGCCTCCGGGTCCGCGGTGGACGCCGATTCTGACGGCCTCGCGGTGCACGACCACCAGCGGCGGGCGGCCGCCACTCTGGCTGTCACACTTGAAGAGCTCGGTGACCGGATCGCCGTATACGCATTCCGATCACAGGGCCGCCACGCGGTGCATCTGCCGGCCATCAAGACGTTTGACCAGAATTTCGGCGCCGTCGGACGAGCCCGTCTCAACCAGCTCGAACCAGCGAGTTACACAAGACTTGGCGCCGGAATCCGCGGGGCGGGCGAGATTCTCAAGAACGAGGCCGGCACGCCCAATCGGCTGCTGCTCGTCCTTTCGGACGGCTTTCCTTACGACGACGGCTACGAAGGTCGTTACGCGGAAGCCGATTCCAGTAAGGCCCTCGAGGAGCTCCGCGCCGAAGGCATCGCCTGCCTGTGTCTGTCCATCGGCACTTCGACGGAAACCGATGTGCTGGAGCGCGTCTTCGGCGCCGCGAGCTTTGCCAGCGCGCCGACCCTGGCCGACTTGAGCCCGCAGATGGACGAGTTGTTCATGTCCGCGCTCGCAGAACTCGCCGCACCGAAACCAGCGCGAGTGTGAGGCGGGGTGTCAATCCAGCGACATCCAGAACCGAGTGAGGGCAGCGGCGCTGCGGGTTGGGTCCTGCACCATCCACCAGTGCCCCAACCCGTCGAGCACCTCAGTCCGAGCGCCGGCCCGGTCGGCCGCTCGACGCCGCATCTCGTCGGTGCCGACGAAGGGGTCCTCGGTGGCCACCAGTGACAATCCCGGTCGGGCGGCGGCGTTCTCGAGTGCCTTTCCGGCGGCGGCCATAGCCGGTTGACGGGCCGAGCGGTAGAGCGCCAGGATCGCCTTACCCATCTCCGAACCGTGCGCTGCGGCAAACGAACTCGCAACCTCCGCCGGAATGCCGAAGCCGACCAGCTGTTGTGCCCGTTCCTGCACCGATCCGTCCTGCATCATCGCAACCAACTGCTCGCCGACCTCTGGAGTCTGGAACCCCTGGGCCATGTCGTGCCACACGTAGTCGGGGTCGAACAGGCCGATGACGTCACTGGCCCAGCTGCGCACGAGCTCTGGCCGATCCATGACCGCATTCACCACATGACATCCGCCCCAGTCGTGTCCGACGAGGTCGACGGGTTCATCGATGCGCTCGAGTTCATCGATGAGCCAATCACGATAGGCGAGGAAGGTTGCCGAGAAGCCGCCGCGCAGCGGGGTTCCGAAGCCGGGCGGGGACAACCGCACAACGTCATCGCGTCCGAGAACCTCGACGAGCGGACCCCAGAGGGCGTCGGTTTCCGGATTGCCATGCACCAGAACCACAGTCACGGTAAATCTCCTCAACGTGCAGGAAGACCCAACACCCGCTGAGCGATGATGTTGCGCTGAATCTCTGATGTGCCGCCGGAGATGGTGCCGGCATACGTACTTATGTAACGGGTGAACCAGCTGGCAGTGAAAAGGTCTGGGCTGTAGGGGTTATGACGCCCGGTCAACGCCGGGCTGGTCAAACCATCGATACCCGCGCCGTCCAGTGCGTATCGAAGCGCGCTCTGCTCGGCTTCGGATCCGAACAGTTTCAGCACCGACACGCCGGGGATGTCGCGCTCACCGCGCGCCGCCTGTCCGAGCGCTACCGAACCCAGCAGACGCAGGGCTTGATAGTCCATGGCGATGGTCGCGTACCGATCCCGATTGACCTCGCCGACAGGATGGTAATCCTCCAGCAGTTGTTCGAGTCGGTTGGCGAACGCCATCCACATCATGGTCCGCTCGTGGCCCAACGATCCGTTGGCGACTTTCCAACCCCCTCCGAGCGGCCCGACGAGGTTCTCCGCAGGTACGCACACGTCGGAGAAGAACACCTCGTTGAAGTCGACATCGTCGCGGCCGTACACCGACGCGAACGGCCGCCGCTCCACCCCCGCCGAGTCGGTGGGAATGATGAGCGCACTGATGCCTTTGTGCTTCGGCGCATCCGGATCAGTGCGCACGAAGGTCAGAATCAGATCGGCGTCGTGAGCTCCCGACGTCCACACCTTCTGCCCGTTGACCACGAAATGGTCGTCCACCGCATCGGCGCGGGTGCGCAAGCCCGCCAGATCCGAGCCCGCACCCGGTTCGCTCATGCCCAGCGACGCCGTCATCTCGGCGCGCAGGATGGGCACCGCCCACCTTCGCTTTTGCTTTTCGGTGCCGAACGACAACAGCGAGGCGGCGATGATGCCGACACCCTGCGGGTTGAACGCGTGATAGATGCGGCGTCGCGCGAGTTCCTCGCGGTGGACGAACTGTTCGAGGATGCCCGCATTGCGGCCGCCGAACTCGGGCGGATTGCCCGGCAGCAGCCAGCCATGATCGAACTGCAGGCGCTGCCACCTCCGCGACCACTCCGGTACGTGTGAGGTCGACCGGGACCGCTCGGTCTCCGCCTCGGCCTCCGGAGGCAGGTGTGCGTCGAGAAAGTCGATGAATTCCGCGCGAAACGCCTCGACGTCGGCATCGAAAGTCAGCTGCACGGATCAACAGTATCAAGTACTTAACATTTGGGTCGCGGTGCGCTATGACTGAAGGGATGCTCGATTCAGAGAAGATCCTCATCACCGGCGCGACGGGAAAAATCGCATTCCCGATCGCGCGGGCCTTGACACAGCGCAACGAGGTCTGGGGCGCAGCCCGGTTGAGGCATCCGGCGGATCGCGACAAGCTGACGGCCGCGGGCGTCACCCCCGTCGCACTCGACATGAGTGTCGGCGATTTCTCCGCACTGCCCGCCGATTTCACCTATGTGTTCCACGCGGCCGTCGACGCTGGTTCCGGTGATTGGAAACAGTGCGTCGACACCAACGCGCAGAAATCCGGCGATCTGCTCTACCACTGCCGCGCCGCAAAGGGTTTCGTTTACTGCTCAACCGGGTCGGTGTACGGATATCAGGGCCGACGGCCGCTGAAGGAATCGGATCCACCCGGCGTTCCGCTGCGCCCGAACTACAGCTTCTCCAAGATCGCCGCCGAAGCCGTGTGCACATGGGTCGCGAAGCAATACGAAATTCCTCTGACGATCATCCGCATCTGCTCGACGTATGGCCCAGAAGGAGGCGCTCCCGCCGACCGGCTGGACATGATGTTGGCGGGCACACCGATTCGGCTGCACCCCGACTCGCCCAACAACTACAACCCGATCTACGAGGACGACTACGTCGAACTCGGCATCCGGGCACTGGAGGTCGCTGCGACGCCGCCCGTCGTGGTGAACTGGGCAGGCAGCGAGACGGTTAGCGCCGAGGACTACTGCACCTACCTGGGTGAGCTCGTCGGCGTCGAACCGCACTTCACCTACTCGGCAGACGCACACACGCCGTTATGGCCCGACGTCACCTATATGCACGAGATACTTGGTACCACCAAAGTGCACTGGCGCGACGGGTTCCGCCGCATGATCGCTGCCCGACACCCGGAAATCGCTCTGCCCGAACACACCTGAGGACATCCGATGCAGCTGCCCGGCACCCCGTCCGACGAGATCGACGACGTTCTCGCCACCGGTCGTGGCGATATCGCCACCCTGTTCGTCTCCATGGCCACCCGGCACCCCGAGGGCAAGGATGCCGAATACCTACAGTGGCACACGCTCGACCATCGGCCCGAACAGCACCGGCTGTCCGCGGTGCGCGCCTCCCTGCGGCTGGTGTCGACGCCCGCATGTCGCGCCGCGCGTGCCGCGCAGACCAAGCCCTACGACGCGATCGACCATGTCATGACGTACTTCTTCCGCGATCCCAGTGGCATGGACGGCTTCCTCGAGCTGGCGCGGGCACTCATCGGCGGCAAGCGGAAGCTGCCGCTGCTGCCCCCCGTCGAACGCGGTGTCTACGACGTGCGGAGCAAGTCCGCCGCAGCACGCGTCAAGGTGGGTGCCGACGTCCTGCCATGGTGGCCGGTGAAGGGTGTGTATCTCCTGCTCGAACGTGGCGATGCGCCGGCGGATCCGTTGCTCGCCGTCGACGGTGTGGCTGGCATCTGGTCCGCAGCGACGCTGGACGTCGAAGCGAGGCTGGCGAGTGCGCCGGTGGGTCAAACCGTCACATACTGCTTTCTCGACGACGATCCACTTGCCACCGCGGAACGCCTTGGACCGGTGTTGACTTCGCGCTGGGACCAGGGCGGAGTCGAACCGCTGCTGGCCGCACCGTTCTACCCCGTCGTACCGCACGAATGGGATCGCTATGTGCCGTAGGAGGTTTTGATGCGGATCGGCCTGATGATCGGCTCGGACAAGGAGCGCTCACGCGCCGACCGGCTGACCGGGCTTCTCGACGACGGCAAGGCCGCCGAGCGTGACGGTTTCGCGTCGTTCTGGATTCCGCAGGTTCCCGGCTACCTCGACGCGATGACAGCGGTCGCGCTGCTCGGTCAGGTGACCGAGCGCATCGAGATCGGGACAGCGGTGGTCCCCATCCAGACCCGCCATCCACTCATCATGGCGCAGCAGGCCCTGACCACCCAGGTCGCCTGCTCAGGCCGCTTTACGCTGGGCCTGGGCCCATCGCACCACTGGATCATCACCGACCAACTCGGACTGCCCTACGACAAACCCGCGCTGCTGGTACGTGACTACCTCGACGTCCTGGCGGCGGCATTCGGCGGTCCCGGCCCGATTACGGTGGACAACAACAGCTTCCGGGTGCACAGCCCGATGGACGTCACCGAGGACTACGACGTACGGGTGCTGATCGCCGCACTCGGGCCTGCGATGTTGCGGATTGCCGGCGAACGCACCGGGGGAACCATTCTGTGGATGGCCGACGAACGGGCCATCGGCGACTACGTTGTACCCCGCATCACGGACGCGGCGAAAGCTGCCGGCCGCATCGGGACCCGTGTCGTGGCAGGCGTACCCGTCGCACTGTGCTCGAACAGTGAGAGCGACAGTGCGCGTGAGTACGCCAGCGAAGTGCTCGGTCACGCCGACTTCTCCCCCAATTACGTCCGACTGCTCGAGCACGGCGACGCAGCAGACGTCGGGGACACCATGGCTGCGGGTGACGAAGCAACGGTGCTGGCCCGGCTGAAGAGCTACCGTGACGCCGGCGTCACCGATCTCGCCGTGCGCGTGGTTCCGCTCGGTGACGACGCCAAGGCACGCGGCGCATCACGCCGCCGCACTCAGGAGTTCGTGGCCTCGCTGCTGCCGGAATTCGCTTCCGGCGCATAGGCGCCCATGAACTCCATGGGCACACCGCCCATTGTGCAGAAGAACAGATCGACGCCCGGAATCCCCGTGTCCAGCGCGGTGACATCGTGGGTGAACGCCGTGGCCTTCTCGCGCACGCCGACGAAGTCGTCGGTGAGAAACGACAGCGCGGCAAGTCCCTCGGGCGCAATATCGCGCAGGTGTGTGGGAACGTCAAGCACTTCGACCAGGCCGGAATCGCCGGTACCGAGCATGGTGACATCGGCTCCGTCGGACGGCGGCCAGCCCAGCGTCTTCTCCAGGACCTCCCCGGGCACACGCATCTGGAACTGGACCTCCATACCGACGACATCGGTCAGGAAAGCAACGAACGTTTGCGCCGAATGGCTGCGCATCACCACGTGATGCAGATGAGCAGGCACCGTCAACCCTCCCTATGCGCCCAGCATGACGAGGCCCCCGTCGATCGCCACGAGTTGTCCGGTCATGAAATGCGAAGCCGTGCTGCAGAAGAACACCAAAGCCGGACCGAGATCCTCGACCGGATCGCCGAGCGCGCCGCCCAGGGGAATGGTCTTCTTGATCTCCTCGTCGATGAACTTCGCAGCAGCAGGCCCCAGAAAGTCGCGAAGCCGGTCGGCCCCCGGTGTCTGCACGGCGGGCGCGAGTGCGATCGCCGAGACCTTTTCGGCGGCCCACGCCTTGGCGATCGAGCGGGTCCACGCCGATACCGCACCTTTGGTCGCGGCGTAGACCGCCGAGATCGGACTGCCCATCACCGCCTCCCCCGACCCGAAGTTGATGATGCGGCCGCCGCCGCTACGGCGCATCACCGCGTAGGCGGCCTGGTTGGTGAAGATGGTCGCCTTGATATTGGTGTCCATCAGGAAGTCGATGTCGTCGCCGGTGATCTGGCCGGGGATGCCCGCCTGCCACATGCCGGCGGCGTGCAACAGCACATCGAGGCCACCCATCTGCTGAGCCGCGGTGGTCACCATGTCGTCGACGGCAGCCGCGTCACGCACATCGCACTGCAGCCATGAGACGCCATCGACGTCGGGTGGGGGCGTCGAATGATACGTCGCCACCACCTGCGCGCCCGCACCGCTGAGCACCTCGACCGCTGCCGCGCCGATACCCGTCGCGCCGCCGGTCACCAGTATTCGTCTGCCGTCGAGCGAACCTGTCACCTCTAGATAGTTAGACAAACGTCAACTATATGCAAGCCCCAATTTAACTGCTACATTCCGGCTGTGCCCAAGTCTGTGGTAGCAAATCGCGCTGACAGTGGTCAGCGCCGAGCCTCCTTTCAGCGTGCGAGGTCGCACGAAACCAAGCGCAGCCTGGTGCAGGCCGCCATGGCACTCTGGCGCACCAACGGCTACGCCCAGACCACTGTCGCCGACATCTGCCGTGCCGCGGGCGTCTCCCGCGCACTGTTCTACTTCTATTTCCCCGCCAAAGAGGACGTGTTGTTCGAGGTCGGCCTGCTGTCGACGCGCGCGGCCCAGAAGAAGATCCGCTCGATGCTCGATACCGACTACGAGATCGAGAACGTCATCGCCGAGGCGTTGCGCAGCCTTGAACGTTCGATGGGCCGCAACCCGCGCGACCTGATCGTCGAAACCATCCTCGAGGGGTACCGGCACGAGCACCGGATACTGTCCGGCGACGAGCGAAGCGACACCGACGCCGACATGTTCGGCGAACTGTTGCTGAAAGCGCAAGCCGATGGCAAGCTCGCGCCCCACGTCGACGTGAAGCACCTCTCGCACCTCGCCGGGATGCACGTCAGCGAGGGCGTACGCCATTGGGCGTCAGGCAGTTTCGGTGACCGGTCCTTTTCGGAGGTGGTCACTGCCGACATCGCCGCACTGGTTGCCGGCTTCAACCTCAAGGCACGACGATGAAGGCGACGGTGATCACCGGGCCGAACGAGACCCAGGTGATCGACGTGCCGAAGCCAACGGTCGGGCCGCACGACGTCCTGATCAGGATGCGGGCCTGCGGAATCTGCGGATCCGACAGCCTGTACATCTCGATGGGAGGCTTCGGCAAGGGACACATGCCGCTGGGTCACGAACCGGCCGGCGAGATCGTGGAGATCGGCAGTGCGGTCACCGGTTTCGCGATCGGCGACCACGTCGTGGTCAACCCGATGATCGCGCCGAGTGGAATCATCGGCAACGGCGGTGAGACCGGCGCACTCGCCGAGTACCTGCTGATCGAGGACGCCGTCCGCGGCACGAGCGCTGAAGTCGTTCCCGGCCACATCCCCTTCGAGGTGGCCGCGCTCAACGAACCCATGGCGGTGGCCCGTCACGGCGTCAACCGGTGTGAACCGAAACCGTCGGACAAGGTCGTGATCTTCGGTGCAGGGCCTATCGGATTGGGCGCCACCATCGGATTCAAGTCCGCGGGCGTCGGCCACGTGGTGGTCGCCGACCTGATTTCCACGCGGCTGGAGAAGGCCCTCGCCGTCGGCGCCGACGCCGTCATCAACTCCGCCGAGGAAGACGTCGCCAAACGGCTCGTCGAACTGCACGGCGCCGGCGAGTCGATGTTTCCCGGCAAGGCGGGCACGGACATCTACTACGACGCCGCGGGTGCGCCGCCGGTGATCAACGCGGCGCTGGGCGCCGCCAAGACGGGCGCGCGACTCTGCGTCGTCGCAGTCCACAAGGAACCCGTGCCCGTGGACTTCCTCAACATCATGAGCAACGAGATCACCATCGTCGGATCGATCGGTTACCCGGACGAGATCTTCGAAGTCACCAGGGACATCGTGGCGAACTGGGAGAAATACGCGGTAATCGTCAGCCATACAATCCCGTTCGCCGACGTCGACGAGGCGCTGCGAATGGCGTCCACCCCCGGCGCGGCCGACAAGGTCGTCGTCGTTTTCCAGTGACCTTCACCTGAGAGGAGCACGCACATGGCGTGGGATTTCGAGACCGACCCCGAGTACCAGAAGGTGTTGGATTGGGCCGACGAGTTCGTCCGCGAGGAGATCGAACCGCTGGACCTTGCGTTCCCGCACCTGCAGTTCGTGCCGCTGGAAGGCAAGCGGCGAGATGCGATCGACCCCCTGAAGGAGGAGGTGCGACGGCGTGGCCTGTGGGCCACTCACCTCGGACCCGAACTCGGCGGACAGGGTTACGGGCAATTGAAACTCGCACTGCTCAACGAGATCCTCGGCCGCTCCCAATGGGCGCCGATCGTGTTCGGCTGCCAGGCGCCCGACACCGGTAACGCCGAGATCATCGCCCACTACGGCACCGACGAGCAGAAGCAGCAGTACCTGATGCCGCTACTCAACGGCGAACTGTTCTCCTGCTACTCGATGACCGAACCGCACGCCGGCGCCGATCCCACCCTGTTCACGACGTCCGCGGTACGCGACGGTGACGACTGGGTGATCAACGGCCACAAGTTCTTCTCGTCCAACGCCAGCACGGCGTCATTCCTCATCGTGATGGTGGTGACGAATCCCGATGTCAGTGCGTACCAAGGGATGTCGATGTTCCTGGTTCCGACCGGCACCCCGGGAGTGAACATCATCCGCAATATCGGGTTGTACGGCGAACCCGAGGGGCAGGGCAGCCACGCGTTGATCCACTACGACAACGTCCGGGTACCCGCCGAGGCCCTGCTTGGCGGGGAGGGTCAGGCGTTCGTCATCGCGCAGACCCGTCTCGGCGGCGGACGGATCCACCACGCGATGCGGACCATCGGCATGTCGCAGCGCGCGCTGGACATGATGTGCGAACGTGCGCTCAGCCGCGAGACGCAGGGCAGCCGACTGTCGGACAAGCAGTTCGTCCAGGGGTACATCGCCGACTCCTATGCCCAGCTACTGCAGTTTCGGCTGATGGTGCTCTACACCGCGTGGGAGATCGACAAGTACAACGACTACAAGAAGGTGCGCAAGGACATCGCTGCGGTCAAGGTCGCCATGCCGACGGTGCTGCACGACATCGCTTGGCGGGCAATGCAAGTCCACGGCGCTCTCGGTGTCACCAATGAGATGCCCTTCCTCGGGATGGTCACCGGCGCCGCGGTGATGGGGCTGGCCGACGGACCCACGGAGGTGCACAAGACGACGGTGGCCAAGCAAGTACTAAGGGACTACCGGCCGACCGAGGACACCTGGCCCACTGAATGGGAACCGCGCAAACGCGAGGCGGCTCGGGCGAAGTACGCCGACTATCTCGAAAACGAGGTGGGCAATCTGTGAGCGGGCCGGAAATTGACCTCGCGCGACTTGCCGACTGGATGGACAAGGCGGAGCTCCCCGGTAAGGGCGAACCCCTCCAAGCCGACTTCCTGTCCGGCGGTACGCAGAACGTCATCTACAAGGTCAGCCGCGGCGAGAACGTGTGCGTCCTTCGCATGCCTCCCGCGGGCGCCCCGCCCGACCGGGACAAGGGCATTCTGCGGGAATGGTGGATCATCGAGGCGCTCGACGGCACCGAAGTACCGCATACCGAGGCGGTGGGCGTCTGCGCAGACGCGTCGATTCTCGGCCGGCCCTTCTATCTGATGGGATTCGTCGACGGCTGGTCGCCGATGGACCAATACGGCAAGTGGCCCGAGCCGTTCGACAGCGACGTGGCGACACGTGCAGGGTTGTCATATCAGCTAGCCGAGGGCATCGCCCTGCTGTCGAAGGTCGACTGGAAAGCCAAGGGACTGCAGGATCTTGGTCGTCCCGATGGGTTCCACGAACGTCAGGTCGACCGGTGGACCGCATTCTTCGAGCGGATCAAGGGCCGCGAGATCGACGGCCTCGACGTCGCGACGCAGTGGCTGCGCACCCACCGTCCCCTCGACTTCATCCCGGGCCTGATGCACGGCGACTACCAGTTCGCCAACGTGATGTACCGGCACGGCGCCCCGGCGCAAATGGCCGCGATCGTCGACTGGGAGATGGGTACGGTCGGAGATCCGAAGCTCGACCTCGGCTGGATGGTGCAGAGCTGGCCCGAGGACACCGACGAACCGTCGGCGATGAGCTACGTCGACATGCGTGGCATGCCGCCGCGTAGCGCCGTGATCGATCACTACGCGAAGGTGTCCGGCCGTCAGGTCGACGATCTCGACTACTACCTGGTGCTGGCCAAGTGGAAGCTCGCGATCGTCCTGGAACAGGGCTTTCAGCGCGCGGGTGACAACGAGAAGCTGCTCGCCTACGGGCCGATCATCACGTCGTTGATGCGTTCGGCGGCCGACCTCGCGGAATCCAGCGACTACCGGTGAGGGTCGCGGTCTGCCCGCAGCACGGACCGCCGAGCGTGGTCCGCATCGCCGAGCAGCCGACTCCGGCCGTCGCCGCGGGGCAGGTCCGCGTCCGTGTCGCGGCCGCCGCGGTCAACTTCCCAGACGTGCTGTTGATCGCCGGCCAGTATCAGGTCACCGTGCCTGTCCCGTTCGTCCCCGGCAGCGAATTCGCCGGCGTCATCGTCGAAACCGGCTCTGACACAATCGGGTTCACGGTTGGTGACCGGGTAACCGGCGCCGGGATGTACGGCGCGTTCGCGCAGGAGGTCGCCGTCGATCCGGCCGGGCTCGCCCGAATCCCCCACGGTGTCGACGATCGAACCGCTGCGGCGTTCGGCGTCGCCTACCGCACGGCCTATCACACGCTGCGATCGGCGGCGCGAGTGCAATCCGGCGACCAGGTGGTCGCGCTCGGCGCGGGCGGCGGCGTCGGGCTGGCGGCGGTTCAACTCGCCACGCAACTCGGCGCGTCAGTGGCCGCCGTGGCGTCGTCGGACGAGAAGCTGGCCGCCGCAGCCTCTTACGGAGCGCGACATCTGATCAACCATCGTGCGGGCGCGTTGCGGGACTTGCTGCGTGAAGCCCTGCCCGGTGGAGTCGACGCGGTCGTCGATCCGGTGGGCGGCGCCCTGTCCGAGCCGACCTTGCGCTCGCTGCGGCGAGGCGGACGGTTCGTCACCGTGGGCTTCGCTTCTGGCGACATCCCCCGCATCCCGCTGAATCTTGTTCTGGTGAAGGGGGTTCACGTCCTCGGCTTCCAGTTCCAGGATGTTCCCGCCGACGAATTCACCCGTAACGAGGACGAGCTGCGTGAACTTCTGGTGAGCGGCGCGGTGCGCCCGCACATCGGGGCAATCTATCCGCTCGCCGAGACGGTCCAGGCGCTCGAGCACGTCGCCGATGGCCGCGCGATCGGCAAGATCCTGATCGACCTGACCTGACCCTGGGGTTTAGCTGGCGGGGACCAGGTCCGCCGCGACGGAGACCATCATCCCGCAGCGAAACGTCTCACTCGACGCGACACTGTTCGCCCCCGGATCGTTGGCGGCGGCGAGCGCACGGGACTTGAAAGCCCGTGCGGCAGCACTCAAGTGATGCTGGGCGGAGTCGACGCTGTCGTCCAGCTCGGCGGGCAGGCTCTCGCCCCACAACGTCACCTCGGTGGCACCCTGCTCGAGCGCGTTGCGCACATGCTGGAGCACCCGCGGATCGCGCTCGAAGAGATCGGCGGCGACGGCGACGGTCTGCGGGTGGGGCCGGTCCTCCCACTGGTCGAGCACTGCCTGCAGATCGAGCGTCTGGGCGCCGAGGATGTGCAGCGGGCGAAGATCATCCTGGCTCCCGACGAGTACGGTGACGTCCCAACCGGCCATCACGCGGTCGTAGATCCAGCCGCCGGCGCAGCGCACCGCGTCGAGCACAGTCGGGGCGACGACGTCGAGTCGGTACCTCACATCGAGCTCCTCGGCGACAAGTCTTGCCCCAGCGATTCCGCGTACCCCTTGAACACCTCGACCAGCGGGATTGTGGGATCGAGTAGCCATAGGGTCTCCATTCCATTGATAAAGGCGAGTATCTCTACGGCCTTGTTGGCCGCATCGACATCTGGGCGGTACCGGCCGTCGCTCTGGCCTCGTTTGATGAGATCGATGATGATGTTCACCGCTGCGCGGTAGCGGTGGTGCAGTCGGTCGTGCAGCGGCGCATCGGGGGCGATGTTTTCGACCAGCAGCGCCGTGAAAGTGCCGATCAATTCGGGTGCGCGGTCGAACCGCTCGGGCACACGGCAGAGTTCGGTGACCAGATCGCCGGAGCGGTAGTCCGCGTGGATCTCGTCGTCGGCGTCGCGGGCATCGAGAACGGCGTTGAGCAACTGCTCCTTGGACTCGAAATGGTGCAACAGTCCCGCCGGGGTCACCCCGGCCTCCTTGGCGATCTGCGCCAGCGAGGTGTTCCGCCAGCCGTTGCGCGCCAGCAGCCGCTCAGCCACGGCAAGGATCCGCTGCCTGCGATCCTCGCCTTTGGCAAGGAGGCTGTCATAGGGCCTGCGATGTGGGCCCCCGCCCGAAGGGCCGGGGACGCTCGCGCGAAGAGTCGAGGACTCTGGGGCTGTCACGGGGCTCCTTCGTCGAACCAACCTAGTGAACACACAGTAGGTAGGTTCGACGGCTGTGACAAGGGTCTCACCCGAAATTGGTCGTGATTTCGGTGCGCCAACATTCGCTGAGCGAACGTAAGCGCACCGAAATCGCTGGTCAGGCGGCATCGACCGTTACGGGGTCGGGGTGAACTCAATGTGCAGTTCAGTGAGGCCGCGCAGCAGGAACGTCGGGTCGTAGGCATAGTGGCGACCTCCGGCGGGACCGTGGGCGGCCTCGCTGATCCGGATCTCCCTCATCCGGTCGAGCAGACGATGGACGGTGATTTTTCCTTCGACGCGAGCGAGCGGTGCGCCGGCGCAGGTGTGAATACCGCGTCCGAATGCGATGTGCTCCCGCACATTCTTGCGGTCCGGGCGGAAGGTGTGCGGGTCCTCGAACTTGTTCGGGTCGCGGTTGGCGGCGCCGAGGCAAAGCATCACGATCGTTCCGGCCGGCAAGTGCACACCGCCGAGCGTGGTGGTTTTGCGGACGAGCCGGAAATCCACCTTGGTCGGCGAATGCATCCGCAGCGCCTCCTCGATGAATGCCGGGATGCGCTCCGGGTTCTGCCGCAATATCTGTTGGTACTCCGGGTGGTCTCCGAGCGTCTGCACCGCGGCGCTGAGCAGTTTGGTGACGGTCTCCTGGCCTGCGGCGAACAGGAAGGTCGCCGGTTTGACGACCTCGATCAGGTCCGGAACGGAGCCGTCGGGATAGCGGGCCGTCGCCATGCCGGACAACACGTCGTCTCGAGGTTCGCGGCGGCGATTGGCGAGGTAACCGGCGAATTTCTCATCGAGATACTGAAGCGGGTCGAGCCCCACCGGGGCACCATCGAGCGCCCCGACCCGACTACCCCCGGGTTGCTCGGCGCCCAGCGCCGCGAGAAATTCCGGCCGGTCCTGCTCCGGTACGCCGAGAAGATCGATGATCGCCGATGTGGCAAAGGGTTTCGCATACTCGGACAGGAACTCACAACTGCCCTCCGAAGACGCGGGGTCCACGAACTGATCGAGTTGGCTGTCGACCAGTCGCCACATGTAATCCTCGTTCTCCTTGAGGCGCCGCGGCGTCAGCAGCTTGGTCAGCAGTGACCGCGCTCGCTCGTGTGCAGGCGGATCCATCACCACCATGTGCTCGTGAATCGGAAAGAGGTGGCGGTGTGCCTCGATCTGTTCGGTGATGTCGTCACCGGTGGGCTCGAACGGCAGTGGTGGAAACGGCCCACCGATCGCGTTCACCGCCGAAAACGAATCGTGATCCCTGAATGCCGCCAGGACTTCCTGGTACCCGGTGATAGCGACGACGCCGTGGTGGGGTTCACGAAAAACCGGCCCCTCCGCACGTAGGGCATCCCAGTAGTCGTACGGATCCTGGCTGATCGCCGGGTCGGAAAAGTAGTCCACTGATGCGAGGTCGGTCATCGAAGCCGTTCTTTCGTCATGGATCGTCTCCGCGTCAAATTTGGTCGATCGACCAAACTGTTAGGATGCGCCATGCCTACCACGCGGGCCGCTGGACGGTCAAGCAATCGAGCGGTCACCAGTCGTGCGCGCTCAACTCGGAGCAAGTCCGCCGAGACCGGAGCGCGCGAGCGTCTGATCGAGGCGACGGCGAAGATCATGCATGACGAAGGCTATGCCGCCGCCACGTCGCGCCGGGTGGCGGCGGAGGCCGGCGTCAAGCAGGCGTTGGTCTATTACTACTTCCCGACAATGGACGATCTGTTCGTCGAGGTCCTGCGCGCGGGCGCCGAGATTTCGCTGCAGAGCATGCGTGCCTCGCTCACCGACGATGACCCGTTGCGCACGCTCTGGCTGATCAACGGGGATACGAGAAGGACCGGGCTGAACACAGAATTCATGGCGCTTGCCAACCATCGCAAAATGATTCGCGCCGAGTTGAAGGCTTACGCGGAGCGGGTGCGCGACATCGAAACCGCCGCGGTCACCGTCGCCCTACGCGCTCGTGGGGTCGACCTCGATGAGTATCCGCCGGTCGTGATCTCGATGCTCATCGCGCAGATCGCCCGCAGTCTGTGCAACGAAAGCGCAGTCGACGTCACCCTGGGGCACGACGAGATGCGGGCGTTCATGGAGCGCCAACTGGATCTGCTGACCAATTCATCAACGACGACCGACTCGACTCCGCAGCGTTCCTAGGCGCCGCCCCGTAGCGCTGCACTGCATTCGACGCACCGCCTTGCGCGCCAGTGGTTGACAGGGCGCGCGGATCGATGTCACGATCCTGATCGATCGACCAATTCTGATCGATCGACCAACACGCGGTCGAACCCTCTGCGTTCGGCGGCGGCCAGTGAACCGAGGTGACGACATGGGCGGGCGAGTCGAGGGCAAGGTGGCATTCGTGAGCGGCGCGGCGCGTGGCCAGGGCCGCAGCCACGCCGTGCGCCTCGCAGAGGAAGGCGCCGACATCATCGCCGTCGACGTCTGCAAGCGGATCAGCAGCCAAACCGACATCCCGGCGGCGACTCCCGATGATCTGGCCGAGACCGCCGATCTGGTCAAGAACCTGAATCGTCGCATCATCACCGCCGAGGTGGACGTGCGTGATTATGACGCCCTGAAGGCCGCCGTGGACAGCGGAGTCGAACAGCTCGGGCGACTCGACGTCGTCGTCGCCAACGCCGGCATCGGCAACGGTGGCGCCACGCTCGACAAGACCAGCGAGGACGATTGGCGCGACATGATCGATGTCAACCTGTCGGGCGTCTGGAAGACCGTCA
This sequence comes from Mycobacteriaceae bacterium, assembly GCA_019749805.1. Lineage (GTDB taxonomy): Bacteria > Actinomycetota > Actinomycetes > Mycobacteriales > Mycobacteriaceae > Mycobacterium. Next base: position 54,485 of record JAIEPH010000019.1, read on the forward strand.
AAGCCGCTGTGCCGCATCTGCTGTCAGGTGACCGCGGCGGGTCGATCATCCTCACCAGTTCGGTGGGCGGCCTGAAGCCGTACCCCCACACCGGCCACTACATCGCCGCCAAGCACGGTGTCATCGGGCTGATGCGGACCTTCGCCGTCGAGCTGGGACAGCACTTGATCCGGGTCAACGCCGTGTGCCCCACCAATGTGAACACGCCGCTCTTCATGAACGAGGGCACGATGAAGCTGTTCCGTCCTGACCTCGAGAACCCGGGGCCCGACGACCTCGCCGTCGCCGCGCAGTTCATGCACGTGCTGCCTGTCGGCTGGGTGGAATCCATCGATGTCAGCAATGCCGTGCTCTTCCTTGCGTCCGACGAATCGCGCTACATCACCGGTCTTCCAGTCACCGTTGATGCCGGCAGCATGCTGAAATAAGCGATTTCGGTGCGCAAACAGTCGCTCAGCGAACGGCAGCGCACCGAAATCGCTACAGGCCGAGTGACTTGGCGATCATGACCTTCATGACCTCGCTGGTGCCCGCGTAGATCCGGGCCACGCGCGCGTCGGTGTACAGCCGGGCGATCGGATACTCCATCATGTAGCCGTATCCGCCGAACAGCTGCAGGCACCGGTCGATGACCCGCTGCTGCATCTCGGTGCAGAACAGCTTCACCCGCGCCGCGTCGGCGGGCGCCAGCTCCCCTTCGACGTGAAGCATGATCGCCCGGTCGAGCATGGCTTGGGCGGCCTCGACCTCCGTCGAGCAGGCGGCCAACTCGAACTTGGTGTTCTGGAACGACGCGACCGGCGTGCCGAATGCCTTACGGCTCTTGGTGTAGTCGATCGCCGCGGCAATGGCCGACCGCGCCTGCGACACCGATCCCACCGCGACGGTGAGCCGCTCCTGGGGCAGGTTGTGGCCGAGGTAGCCGAAGGCCTCACCCTCCTCGCCGAGCATGTTGGCGGCGGGCACGCGTACGTCGACGAAGGACAACTCGGCGGTGTCCTGCACCTTGCAGCCCATCTTCTCCAGCTCGCGGCCGCGGGTGAAGCCGGGCATGCCGTCCTCGACGACGAACAGCGTCAGCCCCTTGCGACGGTTGTCCGGATCGCTCGCGGTGCGGGCGACCACGATCACCAGGTCGGCTTGCATACCTCCGGTGATGAATGTCTTGGCGCCGTTGATGATCCAGTCGTCACCGTCGCGCGCCGCGGTCGTGCGCATCCCCGCCAGATCCGATCCGGTGCCCGGTTCCGTCATCGCGACGGCAGTCAGCAGTTCGCCTGCGGCCAGCCCGGGGAACCAGCGCTTGCGCTGCTCTTCGTTCGCGTAGTGCAGGAAGTACGGCAGGATCACCTCGAGTTGGGTGCGCACCGTCGACAGGGTGACCAGCGCGCGGGCCGCCTCCTCCTGCATGACGACGAAGTAGCGGTAATCCGGTTGACCGCCGCCGCCGTACTCCTCGGGGATGGCGGTGCCTAGCAGGCCCAGCGCGCCCATCTGCTTGAACACCTCGCGCGGCATGCGTCCACCCTTCTCCCACTCGGGATAGTGCGGAACCACCTCCTTCTCGACGAAATCGCGGGCGAGCTCGCGGAAGGCTTCGTGGTCTTCGGTGAAAAGGTCTCTACGCACGCGGCGTCCTCCCTAGGCGATGAGTTCTACAAGCGTGGCGTTGGCCGTGCCGCCACCCTCACACATGGTCTGCAGGCCGAAACGAATACCGCTGTCGCGCATGTGATTGACCATGCGGGTCATCAACACCGCCCCCGACGCGCCCAGCGGGTGGCCGAGGGCGATGGCACCGCCGAGCGGGTTGAGCTTCGCCTCGTCGGCACCGGTCTCCGCCAGCCAGGCCAGGGGCACCGGCGCGAAAGCCTCGTTCACCTCGAACACGCCGACTTCGTCGATGCCGATACCCGCCTTGTGCAACACCTTCTCGGTCGCGGGTATCGGACCGGTCAGCATCAGCACGGGGTCGGCCCCTGTCACCGCGCCTGCGCGGTACCGCGCGATCGGCCGAAGCCCCATCGCGACGGCGTTCTCCGAGGTCATGATCAGCAGCGCAGCAGCACCGTCGGAGATCTGCGACGAGTTACCCGCGTGAATCACGCCGTCGGCCTTGAACGCGGGCTTGAGCCCGGCGAGCTTCTCGACGGTGCTCCCCCGCCGAACTCCCTCGTCGGCCACGACCGGCTCACCGTCGGCGAACACCGGCATGATCTGCGTTTCGAATGCTCCGTTGTCCTGGGCGGCGGCGGCGAGCTCGTGCGAGCGCACCGAGTACTCGTCGAGCCGGGTCCGCGAGAATCCCCACTTCTGCGCGATCAACTCCGCGGAGATGCCCTGATTGAACGAGAAATCGCCGTAGCGCTCAAGCACTTTCGGGCCGTACGGCATCCCGGACGCCCGGGCCGACCCGAGTGGCACACGGCTCATCACCTCGACCCCGCCCGCGACGACGACATCCTGCTGACCCGACATGACCGCCTGCGCGGCGAAGTCGAGCGCCTGCTGACTCGACCCGCACGCACGGTTGACGGTGGTGCCGGGAATGTGCTCCGGCCAGCCTGCGGCGAGCACCGAATACCTGCCGATGTTGCTCGACTGGTCGCCGACCTGGGATACACAACCCCACACCACGTCGTCGACGATGTCGGGATCGATGCCGGCGCGCTCGACGAGTGCGTTGAGCACGATGGCGGACAGGTCCGCGGCGTGCATATCCGACAGTCCCCCGTTGCGCTTGCCAACGGGGGTGCGCACCGCCTCGACGATCACGGTTTCACGCATCTTGTTACTCCGATCTGGGCGGTACGGCCCATCGACCAGTGAACGCCGCCTCACGCTTCTGCGCGAACGCCGCGTACGCCTCCGTTGAGTCTGCTGTGGCGAAGTTGCCGGGCTGCGCGCGGGCCTCGTTGGCCAGCGCTTCGCGCAGCGTAACCACGGCACCGTCGTTGAGCAGGGCCTTGCTCTGTGCCAGCGCGACGGGCGGGCCCGCGGCGAGGCGGCCGGCAAGGTCGTCGACGAACGCGTCGATCTCGTCGGCTGCCTTGACCCAGGTGACCAAGCCCAGCGAGTGGGCCTCGCCGGCGTCGATCATGTCGGCCAGCAGCACCAGCCGCTTGGCCTGCTGCAGGCCCACGAGCTTGGGCAACAGCCACGAACCGCCGAGGTCGACCGACAAGCCGCGCTTGGAGAAGATCTGGCAGAACCGCGACTCGGGCGTCGCCACCACCAGGTCGCATCCCAGCGCGAGGTTCCAGCCCGCGCCGACGGCGACACCGGTCACCTTCGCGACGGTGGGGACGGCGAGTTCGTGCAGTGCCAGCGCAACCTCGGTGAGCCGGCGCATCTTGTGCCGGGGATGAAGGTCCTCGCCGGTTCCGATGTCGGCACCCGAGCAGAAGGCTCCGCCGGCGCCGGTGATCACCAGTGCGCGCAACTCGGTGTCCCGTGCGGCGGCGCGCAGCGCGTCGGCCAACTCCTCCCACAGCTGGGGGTTGATGGCGTTCTTGCGGTCGGGCCTGTTCAGCGTGAGTGTCCGCACACCATTGTGGTCGGTGGTGAGCAGCACCTGTTCGGAGGTCATGAGTACGCCGGCCCGATCACGCCGTCCGCCCGGAGCCGGCTGAGTTCGGCTGCGGTCAAACCCAATTCAGAAAGGACGCTGTCCGTGTGCTCACCGAGCCCCGGCACCGCACCCATCGACTGTTCGAATCCACTGATCACCGGCGGCGGCCGCAGCGCCTGGATGTCGCCCGCCGGGGTACCCACGGTGCGCCAGCGGTCCCGCGCGGCCAACTGGGGATGCACGACGACTTCGCTCGGCCGGTTGTAGCGCGAGTTGCCGATACCCGCGGCGTCGGCCGTCTTCTGGATGTCGGCGAGATCATGCTGTGCACACCATGATCCGATGGCCTCGTCGAGGATGGTGCGGTTCTCGCAGCGCCCCGGGTTGGTGGCCAACCGCGGATCGTCGGCGAGGTCGGGCCGGTCGATGATCTCGCGTGCAACGCGTTGCCATTCGCGGTCGTTGGTCGTCCCGAGCACGACGGTCTGGCCATCGCGGGTCGGAAACGCACCATACGGCGCGACCGCGGGAGATCCGACGCCAAGTGGCTCCTGGTCAATGCCCGAATGCTGCGTGTAGGTCAGCGCGTAGCCCATGACATCAGTCATGACGTCGAAAAGGCTGAGTTCGACCGACGGGGCGGCGGCGGCATCGGGTCGGTTTCCGCGCGCGAACAACAGCGCGAGAATCGAGATCGCGGCATAGAGGCCAGTCGTGAAGTCAGCGATTGCGGGCCCGGGCTTGGCAGGCATCCCGGGATAACCCGTGATGGCACACGACCCCGATTCCGCTTGCACCAGAAGGTCGTACGCGCGCTTGTGCGAAATGGGACCGCCCGGTCCGTAGCCGTCGATTTCGACGGGTATGACGTTGGGGTGGCGCTGCGCCAGGTCGGCGGCCGCGATGCCCATCCGCGCGGTAGATCCCGGCGCGAGGTTGGAGACGAACGCGTCGGCGCCCTCGAGAAGCCGGTGCAGGAGGTCCAAACCCTGCGCCGATTTCGTGTTCAGGGTGACGGATTCCTTGCCCCGGTTGCACCACACGAAGTGCGCGGCAAGACCTGCCGGACCGTTGACGACATCGTCGTAGGCGCGGGCGAAGTCACCCCCGTTGGGGTTCTCCACCTTGATCACGCGCGCACCGAAGTCGGCAAGCACGCGGGTACACATCGGGGCGGCGACGGCCTGTTCCATCGCAACGACGGTCACGCCCGCCAACGGCGCATTCATGTCGCTACATAACCATCCCGCCATCGACCGGCAGCACCTGACCCGTGATGTAGGACGCCGCATCCGACGCCATGAACACGAATGCGCCCGAGATCTCGGACGGTTCGGCCCAGCGCTTGAGCGGGATGCGGTTCATCATGTTGGCCGCGAACTTCTCGTTGGTGCGGATGGTCTCCGTCATGGGCGTCGCGGCAAGCGGCGCGAGAGCGTTGACCATGATGTTCTTCGGAGCCAGCTCGCGCGCAAGTGATTTCGTGAAACCGATGAGGCCGGCCTTGGCCGCCGAATAGTTGACCTGGCCCAGGGTTCCGGTCAGCCCCGCCGCCGACGTCACATTGATGACGCGGCCGGTGCCGTCGGTCGGGATGTGCGGCAGTGCGGCCTGGGTGCAGTGGAATGTGCCCATGACGTGGATGTCGAAGGTCAACCGGAACGTCTCGTCCGTCAGCTTGGGAAACATCGCGGGCGACGTGACACCGGCGTTGTTGACCAGGATGTGCAGCGCTCCCCCGCCAAGCCCGGCGGCCTGCGCGGCGGCCGCGTCGGCGGCACCGCGGTCACTGACGTCCAGCGCGCACGAGTCGGCCTTACCGCCGTTGGCGCGGATTCGTTCGGCCACAGCCGATGCCGCGTGCGCGTCGAGATCGGTCACCAGGACGGCCGCGCCAGCATCGGCGAGCGCCGCGGCGACCGCAGCACCGATGCCACCGCCCGCGCCCGCGCCTGTCACCAGTGCCGAGCGGCCGGTGAGATCGAAGTAGCCCATCAGTAGCTCCTCGGCATTCCGAGTACGTGTTCGCCGAGAAAGTTCAGGATCATCTCCTGGCTGACCGGCGCGATCTTCATCAGCCTCGACTCACGGAAATACCGCGACACGTGGTATTCCTCGGAGTAACCCATGCCACCGTGTAACTGAAGGGCACGATCGGCGGCGCCGAATCCGGCGTCTGCACAGAGGTATTTGGCGGTATTCGCCTCACGCCCGCACGGCTTGCCGTTGTCGTACAGCCACGCCGCCTTGCGCAGCACCAACTCGGCGGCGTCCAAGCGTGCCAACGAATCGGCGAGCGGGAACTGCAGGCCCTGGTTCATGCCGATCGGACGGTCGAAGACGACGCGCTCATTGCCGTACTTGACGGCCTTCTCCAGGGCGACGCGGCCGATCCCCAAAGCCTCGGCCGCGATCAGCATCCGTTCCGGGTTCAGCCCGTCGAGAATGTACTTGAATCCCTTGCCCTCTTCACCGACACGGTCCTCGACACCGACGACGAGGTCGTCGATGAATACTTCGTTGGAGCTGACCGCATTTCGGCCCATCTTCTTGATCGGGCGGATATCGACGTGGTCTCGGTTCAGATCCGTCAGGAACAGCGTCATGCCATCGGTCTTCTTGGTGACCTCATCGAACGGCGTCGTGCGGGTGAGCAGGAGGATCTTCTCCGACTCCAGCGCCTTCGAGATCCACACCTTGCGACCGTTGATGCGGTACTTGTCGCCCTCGCGTTTGGCGAATGTGGTAATGCGCGACGTGTCCAGTCCCGCACCGGGTTCGGTGACACCGAAACACACGTGCAGATCGCCGTTGACGATGCGAGGCAGGGTGGCGGCCTTGAGTTCGTCGGAGCCGTGTTTGACGACGGGCTGCATCCCGAAGATCGTGAGGTGGATTGCGCTGGCACCGTTCATCGCCGCGCCGGACCGTGCCACCTCCTCCAGCAGCAGGGTCGCCTCGGTGATGCCAAGCCCGTGTCCGCCGTACTCCTCGGGGATGGTCATGCCCAGCCATCCGCCGGAGGCGATCGCGTCGTAGAACTCCTGCGGGAATTCGTGCGCCAGATCCTTTTTCATCCAGTATTCGTCGTCGAACCTGCGGCACAGCTCCGCGACGGACTTGCGGATGATCTGCTGATCTTCGGTCAGCTCGAAACTCATGCCCCCAGCCACGTGTTCTCCTCTTCGTGCATAGCGATTTCGGCGTGCTCGGTCCCGCTGAGCGTTACCAGGCACGCCGAATTCGCTGTGGGACTCAGTCCTTGTTGCCGGTCAATTCCTTGGCGTTGGCGGCAAAGTCCGCGAAGCTCGCGCCGCCGTGGTCGTGCTTGGACAGTGCCTGGATGCTGACGTCGTGGCCTTCGGCGGCCTTGCGTAGCGCGCCCACGGTGGCCTGTTCCTTGCTGATGTGGGTGAAGGGGTCCCAGTGATACCAGCGCATGGCGTTCTCGTAGGTCATCTTGTTGATCTCGACGTCGGTGACGTGGTGCTCTTTGAGGACCTCGTCGAGCTGCTCGGGGGCACCGGGCCACATCGAATCGGAGTGTGGGTAGTCGGCTTCCCAGCAGATGTTGTCGATACCGACGTCGTTGCGCAGCTGCACACCGACATGATCGGAGATGAAACAAGTCAGGAAGTGATCGCGGAACACCTCGGAAGGCTTCTGCTTGCCGAAGTCCTGGCCCGTCCACGTCGAATGCATCTCATAGGTGCGGTCGGCACGCTCCAGGAAGTACGGAATCCAGCCGGTGCCACCCTCGGACAGGGCGATCTTCAAATCGGGGTATTCCTTGATCGGCCTGGACCACAACAGATCCGCGGCGGCCTGCACGATGTTCATCGGCTGCAGCGTGATCATCACGTCCATCGGGGCATCGGGTGCGGTGATCGCCAATCGGCCCGAGGACCCGATGTGGACGTTGAGCACGGTGTCGGTATCCACCAGCGCGTCCCACATCGGCTTCCAGTAATCGAAGTCATGAAACGACGGATAACCCATCGCCGACGGATTCTCGGTGAACGTCAACGAATGCACCCCGCGCTTGGCGTTGCGCCGGATCTCCGCGGCGCACGCCTCGGCGTCCCAGATCACCGGCAACGTCATCGGGATGAACCGCGCCGGATAGGCCCCGCACCACTCCTCGACATGCCAGTCGTTGTAGGCCTGCACCAAAGCCAGCGAGAACTCATGGTCCTCGGTGGCGAACAGCCGCCCGGCGAATCCCGGGAAGGAGGGAAAGCACATCGAACCCAGGATGCCGCCGGCGTTCATGTCCTTGACCCGCTCGTCGACCTTGTAACAGCCCGGGCGAATCTCGTCCAGACCCTGAGGTTCTAGCCCGTACTCCTCCTTCGGGCGGCCCGCGACGGCGTTGAGCGCGACGTTGGGGATGACGATGTCGCGGAACTGCCAGGTATCGGAACCGTCGGGGTTGTGCACCAGCCGCGGCGCCTCATCCAGGTACTTCTTCTGCAAATGGTTCTTGAACATGTCCGGCGGCTCGACGATGTGATCGTCGACGCTGATCAGGATCATGTCTTCCTTATTCATGCCTGTTCCCTCCGTCGAAATCTGTGATAGCACCCACACTAGTTACCCAGTCGGGTTCTCTATCTGAGGAAACTAGCTTCTCTTGCCGCGAGAATCAATGTCCGAAACGACCCACATGGCCTTCCAGCAGCACCGTTGGCCCGTAAGTGGCAGGCCACCGACCCGCACATCCAGACGGTGGGATTGACCATCGGCCAGAAAGGTGGAAATCTATTGGCGAAATATGAGAACCTGATTCTCGTGAACGAGAGGAAGCACCCGGTGCGTGTGCCCCCGCTCCCCGCGGACCAATGGGATGACAGCGTCTACGAGGCGTTGTCGACCATGTCCGCTGAGCGCCGCAATCCGGAGGCGGCCGGAAATCTGCTGGCCACGCTCGTCCGTCATCCCAAGCTGACGCGCGCGTTCCTACGATTCAACTTCCACCTGCTGTACGGATCGACCCTGCCGGACCGGCTGCGCGAGCTCGCGGTGTTGCGCGTCGCGCATCGCCGCAATTGCGAGTACGAGTGGCGCCACCACGTCCGCATGGGCGGCGAGGCCGGCCTGTCCGATGACGTCATCGACGGCATCCAGCGCGGCGAGGCGGTCGACGACCTCGACCGGGCCGTGCTTGCGGCAGTCGACGAACTCGAGGACAAGTCGGAGATCTCCGACGCCACATGGGCGACGCTCTCGGAGCACCTCGACGAACGTCAACGCATGGACCTCGTCTTCACGATCGGCTGCTATGGCGCACTTGCCATGGCCATCAACACTTTTGGCGTGGAACCCGACTCCGAAAAGCACGCAGAGAGGTAGACAAACCGTGGCATTTTTCAAGAAGCCCGACGTCGGTAGCTGGACCGAGAACTGGCCCGAGCTGGGCACCGCACCGGTCAACTACGAAGACTCGATCGATCCCGAGCACTGGAAGCTGGAGCAACAGGCCATCTTCCGCAAGACCTGGCTGCAGATGGGCCGGGTGGAGCTGATTCCCAAGAAAGGCAGCTACATCACCCGTGAGCTGCCGTCGGTCGGAGCGGGTACCTCGATCGTCATCGTCAACGACGGCGACCAGATCCGCGCGTTCTACAACATGTGCCGTCATCGCGGCAACAAGCTGGTGTGGAACGACTACCCCGGCGAAGAAGTCGCCGGCACCTGTCGTCAGTTCGTCTGCAAGTACCACGCTTGGCGCTACAACCTCAAAGGCGACCTGACCTTCATCCAGCAGGAGCAAGAGTTCTTCGACATCGACAAGGCGGACTATCCGCTCAAGCCGGTGCGCTGCGAGGTGTGGGAGGGCTTCATCTTCGTCAATTTCGACGACAACGCGGTCTCGCTCGAGGAATACCTGGGCGAGTTCGGCCAAGGGCTGAAGGGTTATCCCTTCCACGAGATGACCGAGCACTACAGCTACCGCTCGGAGGTCAAGTCGAACTGGAAGCTGTTCATAGACGCGTTCGTCGAGTTCTACCACGCACCGATCCTGCACATGAAGCAGGCGGAGAAGGAGGAGGCCGAGAAGCTGGCCAAGTTCGGCTTCGAGGCGCTGCATTACGACATCAAGGGCGACCACTCGATGATCTCGTCCTGGGGCGGCATGAGCCCGCCCAAGGACCTGAACATGGTCAAGCCCATCGAGCGGATCCTGCACAGCGGCCTGTTCGGCCCGTGGGATCGCCCGGACATCCCGGGCATCCTGCCCGACGAACTGCCGCCGGCCATCAACCCGGGCCGCCACAAGTCGTGGGGCCAGGATTCGTTCGAGTTCTTCCCGAACTTCACCCTGCTCTTCTGGGTGCCGGGCTGGTATCTGACGTACAACTACTGGCCCACCGGTGTGGACACCCACATCTTCGAGGCCGACCTGTACTTCGTGCCGCCGAAAAACCTGCGCGAACGACTCTCCCAGGAACTGGCGGCGGTGACGTTCAAGGAGTACGCGTTCCAGGACGCCAACACGCTGGAAGCCACGCAGACGCAGATCGGTACCCGAGCCGTTCTCGACTTCCCGTTGTGCGACCAGGAAATCCTGCTGCGCCACCTGCACCACACCGCGCACAAGTACGTCGACCGGTACAAGGAGTCGCAGGCGGCCGGGAATGGTTCGGCCAACGGCGCGGTCCACGGCAAGACCGAGAAGGATGCTGCAAATGTCTAAGCTTCCAGAGGAATTCGCGGATCTCGAGCGGTTCAGCGACTGGTGCCTGCCGACCGAGGAGGAGCGCTACCAGAAGCGGCTGAACTCCTCGATGGAGGAGATGCAGGAGCTTTACGACGCGGGCATGGCTAGGCTCGAGGACATCATGGTCTACGTCGACGCCCGCTTCCCGCTCAAGGGAATGCCGGAGGACGCGAAGGCTCTGGTGCACCTTGGCCAGTCGATCGTGATGGTGAGCTTTCCCGTCGAGGTGTGGAAGCAGCCCCGGGTGCTCGACAGCGGCGCCGCATACATCAATCTCATCAAGGAGCCGGTGGTCTGAGCGTGCTGACCCTCAAGGCAGCGGGTCTACTCGACGTCGACGCCGGCGAGATCGTCCGGCCGGGAATCGTCCGCATCGACGACGGTCGGATCGTCGGCCTTGGCGAGAAATCTCAGGGTCCCGACGATCAGGTCATCGATCTCGGTGATGCCATCCTGCTGCCCGGCCTGATGGACATGGAGGTCAACCTGCTGATGGGCGGGCGGGGCGAAACCCCCGGTCTGTCTCAGGTGCAGGACGATCCGGCGATCCGGGTGCTGCGCGCGGTCGGCAACGCTCGGCGCACGCTACGCGCGGGGTTCACCACGGTGCGCAACCTCGGATTGTTCGTCAAGACCGGCGGATACCTGCTCGACGTCTCGCTCGGTAAGGCCATCGACGCGGGATGGATAGAAGGTCCCCGCATCGTGCCCGCCGGTCACGCCATCACTCCGACCGGCGGCCACCTCGACCCGACGATGTTCGCGGCGTTCATGCCCGGCGCGCTCGAGCTGACGGTCGAGGAGGGCATTGCCAACGGCGTCGACGAGATCCGCAAGGCCGTGCGCTATCAGATCAAGCACGGCGCCCAGCTGATCAAGGTGTGCGTATCCGGCGGGGTGATGTCGCTGACCGGAGAAGCTGGCGCACAACACTATTCAGACGAGGAACTGCGAGCCATCGTCGACGAGGCGCACCGGCGCGGACTGAAGGTCGCCGCGCACACCCACGGCGCGGAGGCGGTCAAGCACGCCGTGGCGTGCGGTATCGACTGCATCGAGCACGGTTTCCTGATGGACGACGAAGCCATCCAGATGCTGGTGGACAACGACCGGTTCCTGGTCACCACCCGCAGGCTGGCCGAGGCGATGGACGTATCGAAGGCTCCGAAAGAGTTGCAGGACAAGGCCGCCGAGATGTTCCCGAAGGCGCGCACGTCGATCAAGGCAGCGTACGAGGCCGGGGTGAAGATCGCCGTCGGCACCGATGCCCCGGCGATCCCGCACGGCAAGAATGCCGATGAACTCGTCACCCTCGTCGACTGGGGCATGCCGCCGGCGGCGGTGCTCCGCGCGGCCACCGTCGTCGCCGCCGACCTGATCGACAAACCGGACCTCGGCCGCATCGCCGAGGGGTATCTCGCGGACATCATCGCCGTGCCCGGAGATCCGCTCGCCGATATCGGCGTTACACGAGACGTCAGCTTTGTAATGAAGGGCGGTAAGGTCTACCGACATGACAGTGTCACCTAGTCAACAGCGGATCGAGGATCTGGTCGAGATCCAGCAGACGCTCGCCAAATACGCCGTCACCATCACCCAAGGCGACATCGAGGGGCTGATCTCTGTTTTCACCCCCGACGGCACCTACAGCGCGTTCGGTTCGACGTACACCCTTGCCCGCTTTCCCGAGTTGGTCGATGCAGCCCCGAAGGGCCTGTTCATGACGGGCACCGCGCTGATCGACCTCGACCCCGACAACCCGGACGCCGCCACCGGGACACAGCCGCTGTGCTTCATCGAGCATTCCAAGCATGACATGCGAATCGGCTACTACAAGGACACGTACCTACGCACGGCCGACGGTTGGCGGCTCAAAACCCGCGCCATGACGTTCATCCGGCGCAGCGGCGAGCACGACTCCGGCCGACCCCACGCGATCGGCCGGCCGGAGGCCGATGTCGCCGCCGGGGCGGCTCCGGAGGCAGGGTGACCAGCGAACTGACGGCTGGCACCGAGTTCGAGACAGTCGCCGAGTTCCGGTCGCAACTGGTCGCATGGCTCGACAGCCACGACCTGACCCCGCCGCCCGGTGACCACTCGCTCGACGCCCACCAGGCGCAGCACGCCCGCGTGCTGAAGGAGCTCTACGACGCCGGCTGGATGCGCTGGGGCTGGCCCGAATCCGCAGGCGGCCTCGGTGGCCCGATGATCCTGCGCGCAATCGTCGGCGAAGAGGTGGTCGGCCGTCGCCTCGACGATCCGGGACCGTACTCGATGCTCGAAGTGCTGACCCCGACGATGATCGACTACGCGCGCCCCGAACTCGCCGCCGAAATGGTGCCTCGGCTACTGTCCGGCCAGGAGACCTGGTGTCAGGGCTTCTCCGAGCCCGGCTCGGGTAGTGATCTCGCATCTCTTGCCACGCGCGCCGAACAGCGCGGCTCGACCGGGGACTGGGTGATCAACGGCCAGAAGGTGTGGACGAGCTTCGCGCAGTACGCCAAGCGTTGCGTGCTTCTCACCCGAACAGGGCCCGGGCATTCGGGCATCACCGCCTTCTTCGTCGACATGGACAGTCCGGGCGTGGACGTCCGCCCCCTGCGCACGATGCACGGCGTCGACGAATTCTGCGAGGTGTACTTCGACGACGTGGTGGTGCCTGCCGACCGTATGCTCGGAAACCCCGGCGACGGTTGGCAACTCGCGATGGACCTGCTTCCCTACGAGCGTTCGACATGCTTCTGGCAGCGCATCGCCTACCTGTATTCGCGGTTCGACGCACTGGTCGGCGAGGTGAAGAACCTCGGCCAGTCGGTGGACTCGGAGCTGGGCGAGACATATCTGGCTCTGCACACGTTGCGCTGCCGCTCGCGGGCCACCCAGCTCCGGATGGCCGACGGCAACAAGCTCGGCCCGGACACGTCGATCGACAAGGTCCTACTGGCCGGTGCCGAACAGCAGCTCTACGACTCCGCGCACGACCTGCTCCCGAGTGTCATCGAGCTGGACGACACCGAGTGGCGCACAGAGTACTTGTATTCGCGGGCCGCCACGATTTACGGCGGCACCGCCGAAGTTCAGCGCAACATCATCGCCCGTCGACTGCTCGACCTCGGGAAGGAGTGACCGTGGCCGGACAATCGGATTGGGACGCCCAATCACTCGAACTGCTCGAAGACGGCCTGCGCAAGACGATGCTGTCCACCTCTGGCGCCGAACTGGATGCCTCACTGGCTGAGCTCGGCTGGTCCGAGATGCTGTCCGACATGTCCGAGTTGGCAATCCCGCTCGTGTTCCGCCTGCTGGGCGAAACGGGCTCGCACGCTTCGGTTCTCAACGATGTCGTATTGCTGGCCTCGAGCCCCGACGAGGGCTCGAATCCGGCGCTCCCCTACGCGGGCGGTGGCTGGGTGGTGTGGGACTACACCTGCGCCGACGAGAGCTCGGCTCTGGGCGGGTTGCCGCTGCGCCGGGTCGAAGAGGGCGGGCATCCTCGACTGCCCGACGCGCGACGCGCGGTCGGCTGGTGGCTGGCGGGTTGCGCCAGGGCGATGCTGGCGCTCGCCCGCCAGCATGCGCTGGACCGTGTCCAGTTCGGTCGGCCGATTGCGTCGTTCCAGGCGATCCGGCACCGGCTCGCCGAAACCCTCGTGGCGATCGAAGGAGCCGAGGCGGCGCTGACCCTACCCGGTGACGACAACCCCGACCTGACCGCGCTGCTGGCCAAAGCGGCCGCCGGGAAGGCGGCGCTCACCGCGGCCAAACACTGCCAGCAGGTGCTGGCCGGCATCGGCTTCACCGCCGAACACGAACTGCACCGCCACATCGAGCGTGCCTTGGTTCTCGACGGGTTGCTCGGCAGCTCAAGAGAACTCACGCGCAGGGCCGGAGCGGGACTGCGCGCCCGCGGCTCGGTCCCCCGCCTCGCCCACCTCTAGTCCCACCGTTGCCGGGGGCCGGACCCTAGACTTCACGGGTGCCACCCGACGCGTCGAAGACCAGGGCGGGACTGCTGGACGCCGCAGCCCGCGCCTTCGCCCACGACGGGGTCTTCAACGCCTCCCTCATCGACATCACCCGTCAAGCCGGGCAGCGCAACCGCGCGGCACTGCGCTACCACTTCGGTTCACGCGACGGCGTGCTTTGCGCGGTCATCGAGCGGCATGCGGAGTTCCTCGCCCGCCGCGAAGGTGAACTGCTCGAGGTAGCCAGGCGCCGGGCGGGGCTCGAATCCGTCATCGAAGCGCTCGTCCGGCCCGCTGCCGAACTCGCGGACAGCGGCTGGCGCGGACGTTGCTGCCTGCTGATCATCGCCGAGCTCACCGGTGAGGACCGGGCGCAATACAGCGCGGAGTTGCAGGCCGTGCTGGCCAGCACCGGCGGTGACGACGTGTTCGCCCTGCTAACCGAGCGCACCGGACACCTCACCGATGAGCTTCGCACCGAACGATTTTCGCTGATGGTGATGTTCATCCTCCGGGCCATAGCGGACCGCGCACGGCTGCTCGAGCGACGTGCACGGCATAGTCGACCACAGCTCGAGCACGAACCGTTCGTCGCGAACCTGGTGGCGATGGCCGCCGCCGCGCTGGCCGCGCCCACCGCTCGTTGACATAAGTAACCCTGCTTATTACCGTGCTTGCTGTGAAGGCAGTGCGCGTCGTCAACCACGGCGATCCCACAGAAGCACTTGAAGTCGCCGACGTTCCGACCCCCGAGGCCGGTCCCGGCGAGGTCCGCATCGCGGTGTCGGCGGCCTCGGTGAACTTCGGCGACATCGCCCGGTGCCGCGGCACCGTGGCCAGCGTCATGGGCCAGATCCCGTTCACCCTCGGCATGGACGTGTGCGGCGTGGTCGACGCGGCGGGCGAGGGTGCGACCGAATGGGTGGGTCGGCGAGTCGTGGCCATGACCAAACAGTCGCTGGGCGGTATGGCCGAGTTCGCGGTGGCGCCCGTGACCGGAACGTTCGACGCACCAGCGGATCTCGATGATGTCTCCGCAGCGGCCTTCACGTTGCCCTTCCACGTCGGCTACCTGGCGCTGCACCGGCGCGCGAAGCTGGCTGCGGGCGAGACGCTGCTCGTCGTCGGCGGTGCGAGCGCTGTCGGGACGGCGGTCATCCAGCTCGGCGTCGCCGCGGGTGCCAACGTCATCGCCGTCGCGGGCGGTCCCGACAAGGGACGGCTATGTGAGCAACTGGGCGCCTCCTTCATCGACCGCACCGCCGCCGACCTCTTCGACGAGGTGAACGCACGCACCGACCAACGAGGCGTCGACGTCGCGGTCGACCTGGTCGGCGGCGAGCTCACCGAGACGGTCTGGACGTGCATGGCCCGCGAAGGCCGTTACCTGCCAGTCGGTTTCAATGATGATCCGCAGGCGGGACTCACCGGCCGTCCGTTGCGCAAGGTGTCGATGGGAAACTTTTCGATCCTGGGCGTCATCCTCGGCTACGGCGAGCTTCCGGTCGATTTCCGTCGCTTCGGCCTCAACATGTTCGGAGCCGAGGTTGGCCGCGAGGTGCACGCCGCGCTCCTGGAACTCGTCTCCGCCAGGTCGGTTCGGCCGGTGGTCGGACGCACGATCACCATGGACCAGGTCGCGGCGGCGCTTGACGACCACGAGCAACGGCGCACGATCGGTCGCACGGTCGTCAGGGTCGCGGGTGAGTAGCACGCAAGCACCGGGGCTGAACCCGGATGCCGTGATGTCGGCTGCCGTCGAAGTCGCCGGGTCCGACGACTTCGGGCCCGCCGACTTCGCCGAGGGGCTGACGGTGCTCTGCGCGTCGGTCGCCGAGCAAGCCAAGCTCAACGACATCGGTCGATTTGCATTGGAACAGAACATCGTCGGTGGTTTGGCCAATCGATTGCGCATTCACGATTGGCTCAACCGGCATCCCGCGGTCCGCGAAGAACCCGTCAGTGCACCACTGGTGGTGATCGGCCTGTTCCGGGCCGGCACGACGTTCCTGAGCCGACTGCTCGATCAGGATCCCGCGAACCGCGCGCTATTGCGATGGGAGGCCGCCGACAGCGTGCCGCCGCCCTCGCCGGAGAACTACCGCTCCGGCCCCCGGGTCGACGCCGCCAACGAGGCCATCGAGATGCTCGAGTCGCTGAATCCACAGATGAAGATCGTCCATCACGAGGATGCCGAGGGACCTACCGAGTGCATCACGCTCCTTGGCCAGGATTTCAAAAGCCTGACGTGGGAGGCGATGGCCAATGTCGGAGACTACAGTCGGTGGTTGCTCGACGCGGATTACACATCGGCTTACGCCTACCACCGGCGGGTGCTACAGGTGCTGCAGAGCGGCGGCCGCCGCGGCCGGTGGACCTTGAAGAGCCCCAACCACGCGATCGCGCTCCCGGCGCTGGCCGCGGAGTACCCGGATGCGAAACTCGTTCTTCTGCATCGTGATCCGACGGTGCTGTGCGCATCTGCATGCAGCCTGATATCGACGCTCACCGGTACGTTCAGCGACGCCGACCACACCGCGTACATCGCCGAGCACTGGACCGACCTGCTCGCCGAGTCGATCGATCGCAGCGAAGCGTTCCGACGAGCGCATCCCGAGCGGGAGATCGTCGACGTCCAATACGCCGACCTCGTCGGCGATCCGATCGGCACCGTCGAGAAGATCTACGCCGCCTGTGGACAGGAACTCGACGAGCGGGGCCGCGCCGCCGTCACCGCGTCCGTCGCGGCGAATCCGAAGGGCCGCTTCGGCACCCACGGATATCGGCTCGAGGACTACGGGCTGCAGGCCGGTGAGATCAGGGACCGGTTCGCCGACTACATCGACCGATACGACGTTCCCTCGGAAGCCAGCCGGGCCTGAGACCGGGAAGGCGCTATTGGATGTTGGCCTTCATCTCGTCGAGATTGACGAGCACGGGCCAGCCGCCGACGCTCAGCGCATTGCCGTGGCCGGTCTGGTGGATGTCGAAGACCGACTGGATGGCCGCGTAGAAGCCTTGCACGTCCAACGTCTGGTTGACGGCGCGTTTGGCCTGCCGCAGAGCGAAAGTCGGCATCTTCGCGATCTGCTCGGCCAGCGACCTGGTCTCGGCATCGAGCTGATCGCGAGGCACCACCTTGTTGACCATCCCGGTGGCGGCCACTTCGTCGGCGGTCATCGCCCGGCCGGTGAACAGAATCTCCTTGGCCTTGCGCGGCCCCAGTTCCCAGGTATGGCCGTGGTATTCAACTCCACCGATACCCATCAGCACGACCGGATCGGAGAACAGCGCGTCGTCGGCCGCCAGGATGAGGTCACACGGCCAGCAGAGCAGCAGTCCGCCGGAGATGCAGCGTCCCTGCACCGCCGCGATCGAGGGTTTGGGTGTGTTACGCCACTTCAGCGTGTACTCGAGATAGCGCCGGTGCTCGTGCGCAATGATGAACTCGAGCGTGATCTTGTCGGGTACCGGTCCACCACCGCGCAGATCATGGCCGGCCGAGAAGTGTTTCCCGTTGGCGCGCAGGATGATCACCGACACCTCGGGGTCCTCCGCGGCGCGGGTCCACGCGGCATCGAGTTCGTCCAGAAACTCCGGGTTCTGAGCGTTGGCGGCCTCGGGCCGGTTGAGGGTGATGGTCCCGATCTTGTCGGCGACCTCGTAGTCGATGTACACGGCTGAGTCCTAGTTTCTCGGCAGGCCCAACACTCGCTGGGCGATGATGTTGCGTTGAATTTCAGAGGTTCCACCGGCGATCGTGCCGCCGTAGGTGCGGGCATAGCGCTCGAACCACGCCGAGCGATACAGATCGAGATGCTGGGCGCTGTAAGGGCCCGAGAACCCGGGTGAGGCCAGCGCATCGGGACCCGCCGCCGACAGCGCGTACTCCGCCGCCAACTGTGACGCCTCCGATCCAAGGAGCTTGAGCACCGACATCGCAGACGGATCCTCGTCGCCGCGTGCGGCCTTGGCCAGTGCGACCGACCCCAGCAGGCGCAGCGCTTGGTTGTCCATGACCAGCGTGGCGAAGCGGTCGCGGTCCAACGCCGACGATGGTCGCCAGTCCTCGACCATCTCCTCCAGCCGGTCTGCATAGCTGAGCCACAACATGTTCCGCTCGTGACCGAGAGACCCGTTGGCGACGCGCCATCCCTCGTTCAACGGGCCGACGAGGTTCTCCGCGGGTACCCGTACATCATTGAAGAACACCTCGTTGAAATCGAGATCCTCCGCATCGCACATCGAGGCGAACGGACGGCGTACCACCCCGGGCAGATCGGTCGGGATCATCAGTACGCTGATGCCCTTGTGTTTGGCCGCGTCGGGATCGGTGCGAACGAAAGTCAGCAGCACATCCGCGTCGTGCGCGCCCGAGGTCCACACCTTCTGCCCGGTGACGGCGAACTCGTCACCCTCGAGGACCGCGCGGGTGCGCAGCGATGCGAGATCGGAGCCCGCGCCGGGCTCGCTCATCCCCAGCGACGCGGTCATCTCGGCCCGCAGGATCGGCACCGCCCAGCGCCGCTGCTGCTCGGCGGAGCCGAATGAGATCAGCGACGCGGAGATGATGCCGACGCCCTGCGGGTTGAACGTGAGGTAGGTCCGCCGCCGGGCCAGTTCCTCTTGGTGGACGTACTGCTGCAGGATCGTGGCGTTGCGGCCGCCGAACTCGGGCGGATAACCGGGGCACAGCCAGCCGTTATCGAACAACAGCCGTTGCCAGCGTCTGGCCCAGTCGGGAACGTGGCTGCTGGAACCGGACCGTTCGAGCGCCTCGGCGTCATGCGGCAGGTGCTCATCGAGGAACGCGACGAACTCCGCACGGAACTCCTCGACGTCAGCGTCGAAGGTCAGCTGCACAGTGCTCCCGGCGGATCAAAATTTTGGTAAGACTACTGTTACCAGTAAATGGAGAATACTATTCTCCACGTGAGAAAGTTACAATCTCTGACACGTTGGCCGCGAGGGGGTCGAGGACCGCAATGGCAAGACGTTCTCCGGTACAGTCAGTCCATGTTCTCCCCACTCGGGCAGCATCCGAGCCGCCGGTGACCATCCCCAGCGAAGAACCCGCCTGGAAGCAGCGCGCGGTCGAGCGATCGATCAAAACCGCGAAGCTCCGGGCCGCTCAGCGCGTTCAGCGCTTCCTCGACGCCGCCCAGGCGATCATCATCGAAAAGGGCAGCACCGACTTCACCGTACAAGAGGTGGTCGACCGCTCACGTCAGTCGCTGCGAAGCTTCTACCTGCAATTCGACGGTAAGCACGAGCTGCTGCTGGCGTTGTTCGAAGACGCCCTGTCCCGTTCCGCCGACCAGATCCGCGCCGCCACCAGCGGCCCGGACGAGCCGATCGAGCGGCTACGAGTCGCGGTCCAGCTGCTGTTCGAGTCCTCGCGTCCGGACCCGACAGCCAAACGGCCCCTGTTCACCGACTTCGCCCCGCGCCTGCTTGTCTCACATCCGTCCGAGGTCAAAATCGCCCACGCGCCGCTGCTGGCACTGCTGACCGAGCTCATGGAAGAGGCCAGCGCCGCAGGTCAGCTGCGTGCCGGTATCAATCCCAAGCGGATGGCCGCGATAACCATGCAGACCGTGATGTTCAACGCACAGTCCAGTGGCGAAGAGTCCGATGACGCGGCAGCGCGCCCGATCACCGCGGACGAACTCTGGGACTTCTGCGCGCACGGATTCACCGCCGGCTAGGTTTGATCGGCCTGAGAATTACGTTCTCGGCGCCGAGAATCTGACTTACACTGAGCGGGTGCCCGATCTCTGGACCGATCTGCTCGGATGCCTGGACATCACCAAGACCTCGGCCGGCGACGGCGTGACCGCAGAGTACGAGGGCCGGAATCAACAGTTGGAGTACCACCGGGTGTTCGGTGGTCAATTGCTCGGCCAGTTCCTCCGGATCGCCGCGCTGACCTGTCCGGAGAAAACCGTCAAATCCCAGCACGCGATCTTCACCCGCGAGGGCAGAGCCGATGAACCGGTCCGCTACGAGGCTGTCCGGGCGCACGAGGGACGGTCGTTCGCGGCGGTCACCATCACGGCCACCCAGAGCCGTGGCGTCATCGCCACGGCGTCGGTCAGCATGCACGCCGTTGAGTTCGGCCCCGAACATCAGGAAGTCGAGAGCGTGGGGCCGGTGCTCGGTCCGGAGTACATGCTCCCGCTCGACCTCATCCCTTGGGAGACAAGGGCGTCCGTCGATCTCAACGCGACGACCACCGGTCCCCCGCAGTTCGAGTTCTGGATGCGTACCCCAGCCGTCGCCCAGGAATTGGCGCCGGCACTGGCGGCCTACGCCACGGACCTGACGCTCATCGGCACCGCGCTGCGCCCGATCGAGGGAGCGGATCAGCGGGGCAACGGTACGACGTTCACCTCGGCCGTCACGTCACACACCGTGTGGTTCCATCGGCCGTTTCGCACCGACGGCTGGCTGCTGCTGCGCCAACACAGCCCAGTTCTCGCTCATGGCCGGAGTTTCGGTCGCGGCGATGTGCTCACCGAGGATGGCGTGCTGGTCGCGTCCTATGGCCAAGAGGCTCTTCTGCGCTTCACGGAACGACGATGAGAAGCTGATTCTGTTAAGCGGAGAGTATAAATTGCCCGAAACGAGTCGCCGGTTGACACCATTGTGGAGCCGATGCCAAAGTTGTGAGACAAAGTACAGCCATTTGTCTTATACCTTCCTGATCCTGCGAGAGGCGACCCGTGACGATCAGCGCTGAAAACCCGGCCCTCGAGGCTGTCTACTTCGATCCGTACGACGTAACCATCAACGCGAATCCGTACCCGTTCTTCGCCCGACTGCGGGAGGAGGCGCCGCTGTACTACAACGAGCAGTACGACTTTTACGCCCTCAGCCGTTTCACCGATGTCAACAGGGCGCTCGTGGATCACGAGACCTTCAGCTCCGCCCGCGGCGCCATCGTCGAACTCATCAAAGCCAACATCGACATCCCGCCGGGCACAGTGATTTTCGAGGATCCACCGATTCACGACATTCACCGCAAGCTGTTGGCGCGGATGTTCACGCCGCGCAAGGTCAACGCGTTGGAACCCAAGATCCGAGAATACTGCGCGCGGGCTCTTGACCCACTGATGGGCGGCGGCAAGTTCGACTTCGTCACCGACCTCGGCGCGATCATGCCGATGCAGGTGATCAGTGCCTTGCTCGGAATTCCCGAGGACGATCAGGTCATGGTTCGCGAACACACCAACGCAACCATGCGCACCGAGGCCGGCAAGCCCATGGAGGCCGACAGCGGGTTCGCCACGGGCGAGCTTTTCGAGACCTACATCGACTGGCGCGTCGACAATCCGTCGGACGACATCATGACCGAACTGCTCAATGCGGAGTTCGTTGATGAGACGGGGACGACACGAAAGCTCACTCGCCTGGAACTGTTGACCTATCTCAATGTCGTTTCGGGCGCAGGCAACGAGACCACCACCCGTTTGATCGGCTGGGCGGGCAAGGTGTTGGCCGAATACCCCGACCAGCGCCGTGAACTCGTCGAGAACCCTGCCCTGATCCCCCAGGCGATCGAGGAGTTGCTGCGCTTCGAACCGCCCGCTCCACATGTCGCGCGGTATGTGACCCGCGATGTGGAGCTCTATGGCCGGACCGTGCCCGAAGGCAGCGCGATGATGATGCTGATCGGTGCCGCGGTTCGTGACAGCCGCCAGTTCCCGCCGGACGGCGATGTTTTCGACATCCACCGGGAGGTACGCCAGCATCTCGCGTTCAGCGTGGGCACGCATTACTGCCTCGGATCGGCGTTGGCCCGGCTGGAGGGACGCGTCGCCCTCGAGGAGATCCTCAAGCGGTTCCCCGAGTGGGATGTCGACATGACCAGCGCGTCGCTCTCGCCGACGTCGACCGTCCGAGGCTGGGAGTCAATGCCCGCCGTTATTCCATGAAAATCCTTCCAACAACGACGAATTGAGGTTCCAAATGGCAGGACGTGTAGAAGGCAAGGTCGCATTCATCACCGGTGCGGCGCGCGGACAGGGCCGCGCGCATGCGGTGCGACTAGCCTCCGAAGGCGCCGACATCATCGCCGTCGACATCTGCAAGAAGATCGACACGGTCGACCTGATCGAGGCATCGACACCCGAGGATCTGGCCGAGACCGCCGATCTGGTGAAGGGCCACAACCGTCGCATCTACACCGCGGAGGTCGATGTCCGCGACTACGACGCTCTGAAGGCTGCGGTCGACGCGGGCGTCGAGCAAATGGGCCGGTTGGACATCATCGTCGCAAACGCCGGCATCGGCAACGGTGGCCAGACACTGGACAAGACCAGCGAAGTCGACTGGACCGCCATGATCGACGTCAACCTCGGCGGCGTGTGGAAGACCGTGAAAGCCGGTGTGCCGCACATCCTCTCGGGCGGCCGCGGGGGTTCGATCATCCTGACCAGTTCGGTCGGCGGTCTGAAGGCCTACCCGCACACCGGTCACTACGTCGCTGCCAAGCACGGTGTGGTGGGCCTGATGCGCACCTTCGCTGTCGAGCTCGGCGCGCAGAACATCCGGGTGAACTCGGTGCACCCGACCAACGTGAACACCCCGTTGTTCATGAACGAGCCGACCATGAGGCTGTTCCGTCCCGACCTCGAGAATCCGGGTCCAGACGATATGAAGGTCGTCGGCCAGATGATGCACACGCTTCCGATCGGCTGGGTCGAGCCCGAGGACATCGCCAACGCTGTGCTGTTCCTGGCATCGGACGAGGCGCGCTACGTCACGGGCGTGACGCTTCCGGTCGACGGCGGCAGTTGCCTGAAGTGACCGTCGCGGAGTTGTCACTCCCGCATGGCTGGGATGAAATCACTCCGGATTGGATGACGGCCGCGCTGTCGCGTCACCATTCCGATGCCGTGGTCGACGCCGTCAGCGTGGTGCTCCGCGACGATGGCACCAACAAGCGGGCGCGGTTGGGGCTGACGTATTCGGCGGGGTCGGGGCCCGCGACGGTGTTCGCCAAGGCCGTCGACCCCGACCACGCCGAACTCGTCGCGCTGACGAGCGGGCTGTATCACGAACCGCGGCTGTTCACCTCGGGCGTCGAGCTACCGCTCGATCACCCGACCGTCTACACGGCGCTGATCGACGAGGATCGCTCGGACTTCCTGATGATCATGGAGGACGTCGTCGCCAGGGGTGCCGACCCGCGAGACTCCACTCGCCCGATGTCGATCGATCAGGTGGCTAGCGGGGTGCGCGGGCTCGCCCGGATGCACAGCCGGTTCTGGGGTGAGCGCCTCGACACCTTCCCGACGCTCGGCTGGCTCGAACCGTTCGTCGCATTCGAAGGCATGCAGTACGCGCCGTTGCACATCGCCCACGAGCGTCTGGGCGACACCGTGGCGCCCGCGATTCTCGCGCTCAGTGGAACCGATCTCTTCGTCGATATCTGGGCGCGCTACATCGGCACCCTGACCCGTTCCACCCAGACGCTGCTGCACGGGGACCCACACATCGGCAACACCTATGTGCTGCCGGACGACGAGGTGGGATTCCTGGATTGGCAGATGGCCCGGCGCGGCAACTGGTCTTTGGACCTCGGCTACTTCCTGCAGGGCGCGCTCACCATCGAGGACCGCAGACGCGGTGAGCGCGATCTGCTCGCCCAGTACCGCGGTGCACTCGACCTGCCCGCCGACGAGGTGCCCAGCGCCGACGAGGTGTGGCTGCGCTACCGCGCATCCGTCGCGCACGGGCTGGCGATCTGGATGGCGACGCTGTCCGGCGGGGACGCATGGCAGGGCGCCGACATCTGCCTCGCGTTGGCCCAGCGCTACGGCGCCGCGTTCGTGGACCTCGACACGCGCTCGGCGCTGGACGCCATCGGCGCTTAAGCAGTTCGACGCCCACCCCGCTGCGTGCGCCCATTCGCCGAAAGCACCCGATCATGAGGTGTCGAGTGGTTGCATAGAACCCGTCCGAAGGGGTGGGATGTGAAGCGACTCAATGGCATGGACGCAATGCTGTTGTACAGCGAGGCGCCGAATCTGCACACCCACACGCTCAAGGTGGCAATCATCCATGCCGCCGACTATCCGGGCGAGTTCACCTTCGACGTGTTCCGCAGGACCGTGGCCCGTCGGCTGCACCTGCTCGATCCGCTGCGCTACCGACTCATCGACATCCCGTGGAAACTGCACCACCCCATGTGGTTGGAGGACTGCCCAGTCGACCTCGACTATCACCTGCGTCGGGTGCGGGTGCCCGCACCTGGCGGCCGTCGCGAACTCGACGAGGTGATCGGCGACATCGCGAGCACCCCGCTGGACCGCAGCCACCCGCTGTGGGAATTCCATTTCGCCGAGGGCATGGCCGACGACCGTTTCGCGCTCATCGGCAAGGTGCATCACACCCTGGCTGACGGCGTGGCCTCGGCGAATCTGCTCGCCCGGCTCATGGACCTGACCGGCTCGAAGGCTGACGAGAACGACGACTACGTCGTATGTGAAGAGCCGACGACGACCGAACTGCTGGCGGCGGCGGGACGTGATCACGTCGCGCACGTCGCGGCGCTGCCCGGACTGGCGCGCGACGCAGCCAAGGGATTCACCCGGCTGTGGCGACGCAAGAAGGAGCGCACCGACCATCCGGACCTGGCGAAGATGTTCCGGACGCCGCCGACGTTCCTCAACCATGTGGTCTCTCCGGCGCGGACCTTCGCCACCGCGTCGCTGTCGTTGACCGAGGTCAAGGAGACCGCCAAGACACTGGGTGTCACGTTCAACGACATCGTCCTGGCCACGGCCGCGGGCGGCCTGCGCGAACTGCTCTTGCGGTATGACGGACGCGCGGACCGTCCGCTGATCGCGTCGGTGCCGGTCAGCACGGACCTGTCACCGGATCGCGTGACCGGCAACGAGATCGGCGGGTTGTCGGTGTCGTTGCCGATCCACATCGACGATGCACTCGAGCGGGTGCGGCTGACATCGTTGTCGACCGCGCGGGCGAAGGAGGACTACGAACTCCTCGGACCCAAGCTGCAGGGGCAGATGATGGAGTATCTGCCCCCTCCGCTGACCCCGGCGTTGCTTCGGTGGCAGTCCAAGCGCGCCGCGCACAACAGGCTGATGAACGTCGCGGTGTCGAGCGTTCCCGGTCCGCGCGAGCGTGGCCACATCGGCGGTGCGCCGGTCAGTGAGATCTACTCGATCGGGGTGCTCTCGCCGGGCAGCGCCTTCAACATGACGGTCTGGAGCTATGTCGACCAAGTCGACATCTCGATACTGTCCGACGACCAGACCTTCGACGATATCCACGAAGCAACTGACGCGATGATCCATGGGCTGAACGAAATCCGCGCGGCCGCTGGGTTGCCGCCGTTGAGCACCGTCGACACTGCGATGGCGCCTGCCCCCGCGCTGGGCTAGGAGTTGCGTAGTTCGTTGCGCAGGATCTTGCCGGTACTGCCGCGGGGCAGTTCGTCGAGCACCGTGATCTCACGCGGCACCTTGTA
Organism: Mycobacteriaceae bacterium; assembly: GCA_019749805.1. Lineage (GTDB taxonomy): Bacteria > Actinomycetota > Actinomycetes > Mycobacteriales > Mycobacteriaceae > Mycobacterium. The sequence continues at coordinate 80,242 of JAIEPH010000019.1, forward strand.
ATTGGCGAGGTTCTCGCGCACGTGCTGTTTGAGGGTGTCCGGTGTCGCCGACGCGCCCGGCTCGAGCACTACGAACGCGACCAGTCGCTGGCCGTACTGCTCGTCGTCGACTCCGAGCACCGTGGCCTCGGCCACCTCCTGATGCGCGGCCAACGTCTTCTCGACCTCGATGGGGTAGACGTTCTCGCCGCCCGAGACGATCATCTCGTCGTCTCGGCCGACCACGAACAGCCGGCCGTCCGCATCGAGGTAGCCCACGTCCCCCGATGCCATGAAACCGTCGTGGAAGTCCTTGGTGGTGCCCGAGGTGTACCCGTCGAAGAGGGTGCCGCTGCGAACGAAGATCTGCCCGGTCTCACCGGTGGGCACCTCGTTCGACGACTCGTCGAGGATCCGGATCTCGGTGCCGTCAGCGGGTTTTCCCGCGGTGTCGGGTGCGGCGCGCAGATCCTCGGGCGTCGCGGTGGCGATCATGCCCGCCTCGGTGGCGTTGTAGTTGTTGTAGATCACGTCGCCGAATTGGTCCATGAACTTGGTGACGACATCGGGGCGCATGCGTGACCCCGATGCGGTGGCGAAGCGTAATGACCTACCGCTGTATCGGTTGCGCACGTCGTCGGGCAGATCCATGATGCGGTCGAACATGACGGGCACCACCGCCAGGCCTGTCGCGCTGTAGCGATCGATCAGGTCCAGCGTCGCTTCGGGGTCGAACTTGCGCCGCGTGATGATCGGACAGGCCAGCAATGCTGCGAACAACAGCTGCGAGAACCCCCATGCGTGGAACATCGGCGCGACGATGACGATGGGTTCCTCCGCGCGCCAGGGAGTCCGGTCCAGCACCGCTTTCAGATCGCCGGCACCACCGCTGCCCGCAGAACGCTTGGCGCCCTTGGGTGTTCCCGTCGTGCCCGACGTGAGCAGAATGATGTCGCTCTTACGCTCGCTGGGCGTGGGCCGCTGGCCGGCATGACGGTCGATCAGCTTGTCCACGGTCAGCTCGACATCGGTCCGATCGGTCCAACCCAGGATGCGTGTGGTTTCAGGCCTGCCCTCGAGCGCCCGGCTCACGATCTCCGTGAACTCTTCGTCGTAGATGACGACATCGGCGCCCTCACGTTCAACGACCTCGGCGAGTGCGGGACCGGCGAACGACGTGTTGAGGAGCAGGACGTCGGAGCCGATGCGGTCGGCTCCCACCAGCGACTCGATGAAACCCCGGTGGTTACGGCACATCACGGCAATGGTTTTCGGAGCCGCCCCGGCGGCCTGGGACTGCAGCGCCGCGGCGAGGGCATCGCAACGGTCGTCAATCTGCTTCCAGGTGAGGGTGCCGCGTTCGTCGATCAGACCGGGCCGATCGGGACACCGCTGCGCGGCCGTCGCGAAGCCCGATGTGGCGGTCATGCCGACCCGGCGTACCGCCGCGCCCATCCGCAGATACCGGTCGGGGCGCATCGGGGCTATCAGCCGTGCGCGCCAGAGCGTTCGAAGGAGTCCCAGAGTGTCTGCCACGATCCGTCAGCCAAGCACAGGAAAGCGGCGTTCGTTGGCGAGTTCGTCGAGCGCCTTCTGCATCACGGCCCGAACGTGGAGATCGACCATCTCGATATCGGGGTTCTCGCCGAACTCGGCGGCGATGTCGATGGGGTCGAGAACCCGGGTGACGATCTTGGACGGCAACGGCAGGTTCGGCGGGAAGAACACCGACACCCCGAACGGGAATCCCACGCTGATCGGCAGAATCTCCGCCCGCAGCCGATTGAGGCCGAGCCGCCGGGCAATCGAGTCGCCGCGGGCGAGGAACAGCTGCGTCTCCTGCGCGCCGATCGAAACCATCGGCACGATTGGCACTCCGGTCTCAATCGCCGTCCTGACGTATCCCTTGCGGCCGTTGAAGTCGACGACATTCTCCGTGAACGTCGGGCGGTACGAGTCGTAGTCGCCGCCGGGGAACACGAGCACGAGGGCACCGTCGCGAAGTGCCTGGGCGGCGTTCTCCCGGTTGGCTTCGATGACGCCGGCACGATGCAATAGGTCCCCGACAGGGCCGACGAAGATGGCGTCGTGGCCGAGAGTGTAGACCGGACGATCGAAGCCGAAGTTCTTGTAGAACTCCGGTGCAAACACCAGTACGTCGGGGGTGAACATGCCGCCGGAGTGGTTGGAGACGACCAGTGCGCCGCCCGCCGCGGGGATCCGATCCAGATCGCGCACCTCGGCGCGGAAGTAGCGCTTGATGAGAGGACCGACACGGTCGACGATCTGCCGGGTGAACCCGGGATCCCATTTGGAGACCTTCTTGTCCGCCGCGTCGCTCATGATGTGTTTGTTCCCAACTTTGTGCCCCGTTACCCGTGGTGCACCGAGTAGTAGTACTCTCCGAAAAAGAGAATAACATATCCGCAGGTAGGAGACATATGTCGGACACTGTGCTCGTCACCGGAGGCTTCGGCCTCGTTGGCTCCGCGACCGTGCGGCGGCTGGCGGCTATGGGGCGGCGGGTGGTGGTAGCCGACCTGGAGACACCCGCCAACGTCAAAGCCGCGCACAGGCTCCCGGCAGGCGTCGAAACGCGGTGGACCGATCTCACCGACTCCGAACAGGTGCAGCGACTGGTCTCCGAAACCGCCCCGTCGGCGATCATCCACCTCGCCGCGATCATCGCTCCCGCGATCTATCGCATCCCCAAGGTGGCGCGGCGGGTCAATGTCGACGCGACGGCGACCCTGGTCCGCATCGCCGAGGCTCAACCGGATCCACCCCGGTTCGTCCACGCGTCCAGCAATGCGGTGTTCGGCCCCCGCAATCCGCATCTCACTCCCCTGCCGCTGACGACAGACGACCCGATGCGACCCGTCGACATCTACAGCGGGACCAAAGCAGAGGCCGAGGAGATCGTCCGGTCGTCGAGCCTGGAATGGATAGTGCTGCGATTCGGCGGCGTGCTCAGCGCCGATCTCACGGCGCTGCCGCTCAGCGCCGACGCGATGCTGTTCGCGAGCGCACTGCCGAGCGACAACAGGGTGCAGACCGTCGACGTCCGCGATGTCGCATGGGCATGCGCGGCGGCGACCACCGCGGACGCCGCACGCGAAATCCTCCTGATCGCCGGTGACGAGTCGCACCGCCGCTGCTATGGCGACCTCGCGCCGGCCCTTGTCGAGGCGTTGGGCATGGCGGGTGCGATTCCCGAGGGAAGGCCCGGCAACCCTGCCAGCGAGACCGACTGGTTCGTGACCGACTGGATGGACACCACCCGCGCGCAGGAAGCGCTGCAGTTCCAGCACTATTCGTGGTCCGAGATGATGGCCGAGCTCGCGGACACGTTCGGGTGGAAGCGATACCCGGCGCGCCTGATCGTGCCGGTCGTCCGGGCGGTGATGACGCGCAGGAGCGCTTACTGGAAAGCTCCGGGTATCTACGCCGATCCGTGGGGCGTCATTCGCGCCGAATTGGGCGATCCGTCGTGGGATCCGCCGAACGGACCGCGCTGACCGCATAAGGTCGCGCCGTGGACAGTTTTCAAGGGCGCGCTGCAGTCATCACCGGAGGGGCGAGCGGAATCGGCTTCGCCACCGCACACGAATTCGCGCTTCGCGGCGCCCGTCTCATGCTGGCCGACATCAATGAAGCCGGTCTGCAGGAGGCGGTGTCGACGCTGCGCGACGACGGGGTCGACGCGCACGGCGTCGTCTGCGACACCCGCAAGCTCGACGACGTCGTCCACCTCGCCGACGAGGCATTCCGAGTGTTCGGCACCGTGCATGTCGTCTTCAACAATGCGGGCATCGCGTATGCGGGGTCGATCGCAGAGACCAGCCACGACGACTGGCGCTTCGTGATCGACGTCGACCTGTGGGGACCCATTCACGGTGTCGAGGCGTTTCTGCCGCGGATGATCGCGCAGGCCGAGGACAGCCACATCGTCTTCACATCGTCGTTCGCCGGTCTCATTCCCAATGTGGGACTCGGGCCGTACTGCGTCGCCAAGTACGGCGTCGTGGCTCTGGCGGAGACACTCTCACGGGAGGTGCGGGCCAACGGGATCGGAGTTTCGGTGCTCTGCCCGATGATCGTGGCCACCGATTTGATGTCCAACAGCGAGCGGGTGAGAAGCGCGGACTACGGTCCTGAGTCGACGTCCTGGCCTCCGCAGGAGCTGCCGTCCGCGTCGACCGATCCGGAGGTTCGTGCCGAGGACGTCGCCCGGCTGACCGCCGACGCGATCCTCGCCAACCGTCTCTACATCGTGCCGCATCAGGCGTCGCGCCCCTCGATCCAGCGCAGATTCGAGCGCATCGACCGCGCCTTCGATGATCAGATCGCTGAGGGGTGGACCCACTGACTAGCCGGGCCCCAGCTGATAGTCGCCGGTCTGGGGGTGGTGATACCAACCGCTCGCGGCTTGTGTCCCCCCGTCGACGTGGATGGTCTGGCCGGTGATATAGCTCGACATCTCGGATGCGAGAAAGACTGCGGCCCCGGCTATCTCATCGACATGGCCGGGCCGGTTCATCGGAATGCCTGGAGCGTCGGCGTCCTGGATTGTGCCGCCGGACAGCGCGATGATGCCTTCGGTCAGTGTCAGATCGGGGGCCAAGGCATTGACGCGGATATTGTGGGTCGCCAGCTCGAGGGCCGCGGTCTTGGTGTAGTTGATGACGCCGGCTTTCGCCGCCGCGTACGCCGCATAGCCCGGTGCCGCACGGGCGCCCTCGATCGACGTGACGTTGACGATGCTGCCGGGCATGCCGGCCGCCACCAGACGCCGCACCACCCGTTGCGTGCACAGCAGCACATGACGAAGGTTGCTCTTGTACAGCGCATCCCAGCCGTTCTCCGTGGTGTCGAGCAGCGGCGACTTGAACACTCCGCCGGCGTTGTTCACCAGGATCGAGACCTCGCCGAGGTTGTCGACGGTGCGCTGCAGTGCCGCATCGACCTGCCCGCTATCTCTCACGTCGACGACGATGCCCAGTGCACCAAGACTTTCCGCGGTCGATGCGCAGGTTTCGGCGTCGCGCTCCCAGATGGCGATCTTTGCGCCGAACGCCGCCAATCCTTCGGCGACGCCTCGGCCGATGCCGGCGCCCCCACCGGTCACCACCGCGACTCGGCCGGTGAGCAGGATGTCCGACGGTTCGATGGCCACCGGTTGAGGCTAGCCCGTCTTGGCCTTGCTGGGCCCCATCGCCGGGGCATGTCCGGTCACGCCCTGCGCTTGAAGGTCGGCGATCTCCTCGTCGGTGAGTCCCAGCTCGGACAGCAGTTCGTGATTGTGCTGGCCTAGTAGCGGAGCCGGCGCGGTGTGGACGCGCTCCGGGCCGCGCGAGAACGTGAACGGCAGGGTGCTGTGCGGCGTTCGCGCGTTGACCGGATGCCCGACGTCCTCGAAGAAGCCGCGGGCCGCCAGTTGCGCAATCTCGGTCTGGCGGTGCGGTTGCATGACCTTGGCCACCGGCACACCGCGCTCCCACAGCGTGTCGACGATGTCGTCACCAGTGCGGCCGGCGCACCATTTCGCGATGTGCTCGTCGATGTCGTCGTGACGGGCGCGCCTGCCCGCCGCGGTGCTCAATTCGGGGTCCGCCGCCCAGTCGCGACGGCCGACGGCTTCGCAGAGACCCACCCATTGCGCGTCGGTCTCAACCGCGATGGCAACCCAGCAGTCGGCACGCCCGAACTCGTCGATCTCGTTGGTGCGGTAGAGGTTCTGCGGCGCCGCGGTCGGTCCGCGGTTGCCGTCGCGGTTCAGCAGTGCGCCGTACGCGGAGAACTCGATCGGTTGTTCAGCGGCCACGCTCAGCGCGGCGTCGACCATCGCGGCCTCGACAAGCAGTCCCTGCCCGGTGCGCCGCCGGTGCTCGAGCGCCACGAGCAGGGCGTTGAGAGCATGAATGCCCGCGTTCGGATCGCCGACCGAATAAGGCTCGTAAGGGTTGCGGTCGGGATAACCGGTCAGCCAGCTGATTCCCGATGCCGCTTCGATCACGTAGGCGAAGGCGGGGTTGTCGCGCCATGGACCGTCCAGACCGAAGCCCGGCATTCGCAGCATCACGACATCCTGCCGAATGGCTTGCACCCAAGCGAAATCAAGACCGATCTGATCGATCACGCGGGGCGTGAAGTTCTCGACGATCACATCGCAGGTGGCGATGAGGCGGTTGAGTAAATCGCGACCGGTCGCGCTCTGCAGGTCGAGCGTCAAACCCTTCTTGTTCGTGTTGAGCCCGGAGAAGATCGGCGACTTCTCCCACCATTGGTCCTCGGTGACGGGGATGCCTGCGATGAGCCGGGTGCCGTCGGGACGCCGGGTCGACTCCACGTGAATGACTTCGGCGCCGAGCATCGCGAGGATATGTGTGCACGACGGGCCCGCCCAGAACGTCGTCATATCTAGCACGCGCAGCCCCTCGAACGGGAGGCCGGCCGACATGACTTCGGCTTCGCGACGCGGACGATTATCGCGCGAGCGGTAGTGCTCGGTGTGTTCACCCAGCCGCGGCGCGGGTTCCGGCGCGCGAAGCACCATCGGCGACGTCCGGTAGGGATGGCCGGGCTGGGAGAAGCCATCGCGGGGGTTGACCACGAAGGAGCCGCGCTCGACGAAGTGATCGAGGCCGGTGACGTTCGCGCCGTTGGCAACCGGGGCGTTCGGTATCCGGAACGCGGTGGCCAGGTCCCTGATCTCGTCGACGGTCTGACTCTCGACCCACGCGTACAGCTCATCGGACTTCTCGTTGGCCTGCTCGGTGATGGACAGCGGTGAATCCTCGTCGATCCAGTCCTGGTGTCCGGTCATCGCGCACAGGTCGAACCACTGCTGCGCGGTGCCGCAGCCGATGTCGATGAGACCGTCCTTGGCGCGGGCGATGCCGGGAACGGTCAATCGTCTGGCGTCGCGCCATGGCCGGCCGAGCATCTCGTAGTAGGCCACCGGGTAATAGGTCAGGCCGAGGATCTGGGTCTCCAGCATCGACAGGTCGACCAGTTCTGCGCCGCCCCGCAAACGCGACGCCAGCGTGGCGGCGCTGGCGTAGGCACCCGCCAGGTACTCGCCGACCTGCCCGCCGACGTACACGGGTGCGCGATCGGCCGAGCCGCGACCGAGGCCAACGATACCGCCGGACCACGCCTGCAGCGTGAACTCCGTTGCGGGACGGTCAGACCACGGTCCGTCGAGACCGAACGGGGTGATCGAGGTGACCGTCAGGTGCGGGTGGGCGGACAAGATCGCGGCGGGCGTGAGCACGGAGTGTTCAGCGACCGAGGACCCGCGCGACCACACGACCGCGTGGGCGCCGTCCAGCAAAGCGTTGACATAGTCGATATCGGCATCAACGTCGGCGACCACGCTGTGCTTCGAGCACGCCAGAAAACTGAACAACGCACCGTCGTCACCCGGTGCGATCTCGGCACCGGAGGCCGACCATCGGCGCAGTGGATCACCCTCTGGCGGCTCGACTTTGACAACCGTGGCGCCGGCCTCGGCGAGCAGTTTGGTGCAATAGGCACCCGCGATGCCGACGGACAGGTCGACGACGGTATAGCCGTCAAGCGGAGGGGCCACTAGTCCTTCTTCTTGCGGTTCGACTTGCTCAGCCGGAAATCCGGCGGGAATTTGCTGTCGTTGTCGTTGACCGCGGCGGCCAATCCGCTGTCGATCGATTCCATCATGTCGAGATCGTCCGTATCGTCGTTGGCTACCCCACTACCCATGGACTCGAAAAATGCGGAGAGCAAGCTGCCCATGTACTCGCCCTGGTGCTGCTTGTAGATCTCGAAGAACATCTTCTGCTGGAAGACGGTGTCCACGGGCCGGTTTCGCGTGCAGGCCCGCGCATACTTGTCGACCTCGGACTCGAGTTGATCGCGCGACACCACCTTGTTGAGGAAGTTGCAGTCGTACATCTCGGCGGCGGTGAACGGCCGTCCGGTGAAGACCATCTCCTGGAACTTGCGCAGGCCCATCATCTGGATCCACGTCCACATGCGCGGCCCCCAGCCGTAGTAACGGAACGACGGGTGCCCGAACAGGGCGTCATCGGACGAGATCACGAGATCCGCATCGGCACACTGGTAGAAATGCCAGCCGTAGCAGTAGCCCTTGGCCTCGACGATGCTGATCTTCTTCAGTTCCTGCAGCGGCCGGTTGCCCGCCTGCACATTCGCATACCAGGCGCTGATCGTCGCCCCGCTGCGGAACGTTCCCGACGGCGGGTAGTTGACCTCGCCGACACCGTCGTCTTCCAGACGAAGCTCAGCAAGCCTCAGGTCGGTGTTGTCGTAGCCCTCCATGAACTCCGGAAGGTCGGCACCGCTGCCCAGATTGTCACCGACGCCGCGGATCACGACGACCTTGACGTCATTGTCGACAGTCGCCGCGCGCAGCAGATCGGCGTACCGCAGCCGCGCCATCGACGTCGGCGCGTTGAGGTACTCGGGACGATTGAAGGTGATCGTCGCAATCTTGGTCTTCGGGTCCTTGTCGTAGAGGATGAGCTCTTCGGGGGACGGTCGACTGCCGTTCTCAGACATGGGTTCTCCTTCAGCTGATTCCGGCCGCGGCCTGCGCCGGTGAGGGGCTGGCCGTGAGCACTTCGGCTCCGGTGTCGGTGACAAGCACCGCATCGCGGCGGAACACCGCACCGACGCCCCGTTCCCACACGTAGGCCGTGACGGCGAGCACGGTGCCCGGCTCGAGCCGTTCGTCGGCCGAGGTCTGCGGCAGGTCGGGCGAGATCACCGGCGGGTCGAAGCCGAGGCCGAGACCGTGCGCCACGGGTATCGGCGGCAGTGCCTCACCTGCGGCGTCGTACGCCGCGAGCAGATCACCGGCCGAAGCGCCGGGTCGGCACGCGTCGATCAGCCTCTCCCACAGCTCATTCGATCGACCGAAGAGCGCATCCGCACCGGGGACGTCCCCGACGGGCCATGTCCTGCCGACCTCACCTACGTAACCGTCGGCAAGCGCGCCGGCAGCGAAGGCCACCAGGTCCCCCTCGGTGATCCTGCGGTCGCGCCGACCCACACGCCACGAGTGGTCTGGCGACGTGATCCACGCGCCGTCCTGGGTCGCCGAGGTGCTGTATCCGCCCGCGGTCATCGCCTCCATGAGGACGCCGTTGAGTGCCTGTTCGGTGGTGCCCACCGTGAGCGCCGATACCGCTGCCGCGAGCCCGCGCTCAGCCACGCCGAGAGCGCCTCGCAGGACGTGGATCTCGTCGGGCGTCTTGATCCGCCGGGCGACCTTCATCGCCACCTCGGCATCGAGGAGTTCGGCGTTGGGGAACGCAAGCGGCAGCAGCTGCGCGAACGACGGTGACATGGCGTCGGTTCCGACGCGACGCGCCGTCGCCGCGCCGTCAATGCCCTTGAGTACGTCGATGATGGTCATCGGGTTCCAGGCCAGTCCGTAGAGATGGTCGTGGCCGATCTCCTCGGGAATGCCCTCATCCCACGTGCTGTTGAGGTGGATTCCACCGGTGGCGCGCACCAGCACGCAGATCGGCGCGAAAGGACGGGTGCCCGCCACCCAGAGTTGCGGCGCCCCTGTCACGTAACGGACATTGGCCTGGCGCCCCAGCACCAGGATGTCGAGATCGTGGGCGTCCATCGCAGCGATTGCGCGCGCACGCCGGCCCGTGCGCAGGGCGAGGTCGTCGGGGACGATTTCTTCAGCCATGGGTCAACTCGGTCCGTAGGGTGCGTAGGGGTAGTCGGTGATGGACTGGTAGCCGTCCTCGGTGATGATCACGATCTCCTCAGCGCGGTAGCCGCCGGTGCCGTCCTCCCATACGACGGGCTCGAGTACGAGCAGCATGCCGGCCGGGAACACGAAGTTGTCGTCGAACTGCTCGCCGAGATCCGTTCCGATCATCGGCATTTCGGCGGCGTTGGTGCCGATGCCGTGGCCGAGGTAGAAGTGCGGCAGCCACGGCTTGGTGCCGCCGTTGGCCGCAATGGCCGCGCGTGCCAGGTCGCCGGCCGTGGCGCCCGCCTTCGTCACGGCGAGCACGGCGTCGAGAATCGACCGCCACTTGGCGAAGTTCGCGTTCTGTTCGGGCGTAGGGTCCTGCCCCACCACCCAGGTACGGCCCCAATCGGAGCAGTACCCCTCGAAGGTGATGCTGATATCGGTCCACAGCACGTCGCCCTTGGCCAACGGCTTCTCGGTGGGCAGCAACGGCAGCGCCAGGTCGCCGGTGGTCGTCCAGACCGCACCGCTGCTACGGGTGGTCGGCATCACCTGCCAGATGCCCTCGATCATGTTCGTCGTGGCGCCAAGCTCGAAGGCGCGCCGTACGAATCGCGCCGAGAGGTCCATCTGGCTCACGCCCGGGGCGACCAACGGCTGGACATCGAGGAGAGCCTGCTCGGTGATGCGGCAGGCCCTTCTGACAGCGGCGATCTGGTCCACGGTCTTGACCAGCTTGGCCGGACCCACGACGAGCGCGGCATCCGTCGGCGGCCCGGCGGGGAACAGCCGACCCGCGGCTCGTCGCATGGCCCCGGTGAGCTCGTCAACCGCGACGGAGGCATCTGTCGGGACCAGGCCCGCGAGCACCTTCGCAAAATGGTCGACGCCCTCGTCGAATTCGAGGTAAAGCGGACCGTGAATGTGGTCCGCGGGAATCTCGGTGTCGAACGCGCTGCCCTCGGCGAACGGCATGTACACGTGCGGATGCTCATCGTCGGCGAGCACGATCGCGATCGGTCGCTCGACGTGGGACAGCCCTGCATCGAGCAGAGGCCAACTCGCGCCGGTGGCGTACACGACGTTGCCGTTGCCGAGCAAGACGAGCGCGTCGACGCCCTTTTGCCGCATGGAATCGCGTAGTCGGGCGCCGCATTCACGGTACATCCTGGCGCGATCCGGCAGATCCGGAATGTCGAGCAGCGACAGACCCGCTGACGAAGGAGACGACACGGCCGTCACGAGATACCCAGGAACTTCTTGATGTTGGTGGACACGATCTTCACCGCATCCTCAGGGCCTACGGCCTCGACGACCGCGGCCAACGACTTCTCGCTGTAGCCGAAGGTGCTCTCGTTGTGTGGGTAGTCCGACGACCACATCACGTTGTCGACTCCGATGCGGTCGATGAGCTGGAGGCCGAGCGGATCGACCATGAACGAGGCACACATGTGGTTGTCCCAGTAGTGGCGGACGTCGTGTTGCAGTTCGTGGTTGAACATGTGCCGGTAGGAAGCCAGCATGTGCTCGGCATCCTGCAGTGCGGTTGGCACCCAGGCGATCCCACCTTCGAACCAGCCGATCTTCAGTGACGGATGCCGGTCGAGGATTCCGGAGAACACGTACTTGGCGAATTGTTCGCGGAAGGAGTCGACGTTGACCATCATGCCCACCACGACACTGTTGTTCTGGCACGGCGTCTTGGGTGGCGTCTCCCCGATGTGGTGGCTGACCGGGACGCCGGAAGCCTCGATCTCGTCCCACACCGCATCCATGTCGGTGCTGCCGTAGTCGTAGATGTTGCCCTCATCGTCCTTGCCGGGATTCAGCGGCAGCAGGAACGTTCTGAGCCCAAGGGCTTTCAGTTCCTCAAGGGTGCTCCTGGTGCCCTTGGGATCCCACCAGTTGATCAATCCGACGCCGTAGAAGTGACCGTTGGATCGCTCCTGCAGGTCGGCGATGTGTTCGTTATAGATCCGAAACACGCGCTCGCGCAGGGACTTGTCGGGGTAGTGGAACAACGCCAGTACCGCGTTCGGGAAGGCCAGCTCCGTGTCGATGCCGTCCTCTTTGAGCTCACGGATTCGCGCTTCGATGTTGTTGGAGGCGGCACCGGCGAGGTCGTCGTACTGCATGAGCACGCGCCCGAAGTCGCCACCTGTCCAGGCCTTGCCCTTCATGCCGACCATGTAGGCGCCGTCCTCGTACCAGATGCGCGGCGCAGCGCCCTTCAGTTCCTCGGGAAATCGCTCGTAGAAAATGTCGTCGGCGACCGAGATGTGGTTGTCCGCCGAAAAGATCTCGGTCCCCCTGGGAAGCCCAGTGAGCCCGCCCTCCGAGGCGTGCCCCTGGCGATTCTTGGGGGCGCCGAATCCCTCCGGCGGATAAAGGGTGGTTGGGGGGTGGGCGGGCGGTGGCACTGTTGGGGTGGACATCGTTGGTACTCCAATCGGGCTGTCGGATAAGGCTGTTGGCGACTACCAGGTCACCGGAAGTTCATAAACGCCATAGGCGAGCCGGTCGTGCTTGAAGGGCACCTCGTCGAACGGAATCGCCAGCTTGAGCGTCGGGATACGGCGCAGCAGCGTGTGGAAGACGATCTGCAGTTCGGCGCGGGCGAGCTGCTGACCAACGCACTGGTGCCGGCCATAGCCGAAACCGAGTTGCTGGCCGGCATCGCGGGTGAAGTCCAGCTTCTCCGGTTCGGGGTAGGCGCTCGCGTCCCAGTTCGCCGGAGCGAGATCGATGATGATGCCCTCGCCCGCACGGATGGTCTCTCCGGCAATCTCGATGTCCTCGATCGCCACCCGGCGCTGCCCGTTCTGGATGATCGACAGGTAACGCATCAGCTCCTCGGCGGCGTTCGCGATGAACTTGGGATCGTCGGAATCGCGAAGCAGTGCAGCCTGTTCGGGGTTCTCCAGCAAGGCGAGCACGCCGATGCCGATCATGTTCGCCGTCGTCTCGTGACCGGCGATCAGCAGGCCGGTGCCCAACTGGGCGGCCTCCTTCACACTGATCTCGCCCGCGGTCACCCGTTCGGCCAGGTCGGAGACCGCGTCCTCGGACGGGTTCTCCATCTTCTTCTCGACCAGGTCGATGAGGTACTTGTGCAGGCTCATCGCCCCCTTCTGGCCTTCTTCCGCGGACGCGTAGCGGGCCAACCCGACGTTGGCGTGGTGCTGGAAGAACTCGTGGTCCTCGTAGGGGACGCCGAGCATCTCGCTGATGACCTTCGTCGGCACCGGCAGCGCGAGTTTTGCCACGATGTCGGCGGGTTGCGGGCCCCCAAGGACGTCGTCGATGCACTCGTCGGTGACTCCCTGGATGGTGGCACGCAGGGCCTCAACACGCTTGAATGTGAAAGGCTTCGACAGCATCCGGCGGAATCGGGTGTGCTCCTCGGCGTCGGAGGTGAACACCGACCGCGGCCGCTTGTTCACCGTCGACAGCATGTGCTCGTTCCAGTGCGGGAACCCCTCACGCCGGTCGTCGACGCTGACGCGAGAATCCGAGAACAGCGTCCGCGCCACCTCGTGGCCGGTGACCAGCCACGGCGTGGTGCCGTTCCAGATCCGCACCCGCGACAGCGGCTTGGTCTCGCCCATCTCGAGCATCGGCAGCGGCGGCGCGAACGGGCAGCGGGCGGCCCGTTCCATCGGGTACTCGGGGACGTCGGCCGAAACGTGTTCTGTGGCAAGGGCGTCTGACATGAATTCTCCGTCATTCCTCGATATGAATGGCCAGCGCTGGACAAGCCGCGGCGGCCTTTCGGGTTTCTTCAGCTTGATCGGGTCCCGGCTCCTCGACGAGAAGCTCGACCACACCGTCGTCGTCGCGCTGGTCGAACACGTCGCCCGCGTTCATCACGCACATCCCTGAGGACACACACCTGTCCTGGTCGACACGTACCTTCACGGCCGCTCCGTGACGGGCGCCTGCCAGAGGCCCACGATCGCATCGATGAGTCCGGAAGCGACCGAGCTCCAGGTGGTTCGTGGCATCGGCGAACTGTGAGTAATGTGAGCGCCCTCGGCGAACGCACGCTCGAAATCGGCGCAGGTGTGCATCATCAGGTTGCGCACCATGATGTTGCGCTCGGTGACGACGGTCATCGGCAGGTCGGGCAGGCAGCGTGTGATGCCCTGCACGACCAACAGCACCGAGGGCGAAGCCAGCGCGTCCTTCACCACGATCTTCTGGTAGGCCGGGTCGGCCAGCGCCTGGGCGGCGAAACGCGCATACCAGGTCGGGTTCCCGAGCTGATCGAGGTGGTCGGTGAGTGAGCACACCAAACATGCGATCCAGTCCCGCAAGTCGGTCGAGTCGGCCGTGTCGGCGACCATTCGCGCCAGCATCCGCTCCATGGGCCCGCGATGCTTCTGCTCGATCGCCCGCACGAGGTCGGTCTTGGTGCCGAAGTGGTAGCCGACCGCGGCGTTGTTTCCCTGCCCGGCCGCCTCGCTGACCTGCCTATTGGAAACGGCGTACACACCGTGTTCGGCGAACAACCGCTCGGCCGCAGCGAGGATCGCCTCGCGCGTGATGCTTGCGCGCTCGGTGCGAACGGTCCTGCTGGCTGTGGTCACTGGATCAGTCAACCGCGCCGCAGTGATTAAGTCAAGCGACTGATTTAATCTGTTGAGCGGTTTCTATGGGCCTCCCGCCTGCGCCGATGCCGCCACCGCATAGAGTCCCCGCTGACCATGACCGATTCCCGGTTCACCGACAACGGCGACGCCCGGATCCACTATCTCGACTCCGGCGGCGACGACCGCGGCGCTCCCGTGGTCTTCGTGCCCGGCATGACGTGTGTCGCCGACGACTACACCGAAGTCCTGCCGCTGTTCGGCCGCAGAACCGTCGTGATCGACCTGCGGGGCCACGGTCGTAGCAGCGCTCCCGTGAGCGGATACGACGCGACCACCTTGAGCACCGACGTCGGCGCGGTGGTCGACGCCGTCACCGACGGGCCGGTCCACGTGGTGACGTTCTCTCGGGGCACGACCTACGCGCTGACGTGGGTTCTCGCGAACGCCGAGCGCATTCGCTCCGTAGCGATCGGCGACTACGTGCCTGAGGAGAAGGTGCTGACTCCCGAGATGTCGCAGCGCCTGCTCGACGGTCGCTGGCGCGGAACGCCGGTGATCGAGCGGCTCGACGCGGACGCCGCGGACAAGACGTTCCGCTCCGCACGGGAACGGTCTTTGTGGGAACCCCTTGCTCGGCAGCAACCTCCACTGCTCGCCGTACGTAGCGGGGCGAACTTCCTTGTCGGAGAACCGCAGTGGACTCGATACCACAAACTGTTCCCGAACGCGCAACTGGTCGAGTTTCCCGACTCGCCCCACGACATTTTCCGGCCCGACCGCGGACGGTACCCCCGACTGGTCGCCGAACACGCCAACCGTGCCGACGAAGATCGCTAGTCGGACTTGGGCTTACGTGCGATCACCTTGCCCGCAGACGTTCCGCCGTCGATCGGCAGGACGGTGCCGGTGACATAGCGTGAGCGGTCGGTGGCGAAGTAGAGTGCCGCTTCGGCGACGTCCTCCATGGTGCCCTCGCGCTTGAGTGGGCGGTCGTTGCGCATCTGCTCGCGGATCTTCGCCTCGAACTGTTCCAGCTCCTGGAGGTCCGCCCCCGATGCCGACTTGCGCACGATCGCGGTTCGGATGTTGCCGGGCGCGATCGCGTTCACCCGAATCTCGTAGTGCGCCAACTCGATTGCCGCCGACTTGGTGAACTGGATCACGGCGGCCTTCGACGCCCGGTAGGTCATGACGCCGCCGCCGGCCTGGATGCCGCCGATCGACGTCAGGTTGATGATCGAACCGCCGCCCTGCTGCGACATGTGTCGCGCGGCGTCACGGGTTCCCGCCATCACCGCCAGCACGTTGACCGCCATCACCTTGTGGAAGTCGGCGAGGTCGTCGTCGAGGAACCGGCGGTGCATCGTGCCCGACACCCCCGCGTTGTTGACCATGACGTGCAGGCCGCCGAAACGGTCGACGGCCGTCGACACCAGGGCGCTCACCTGCTCGACGTCGGACACGTCGGCTTCGACGAAGACTGCACTGGCGCCAATGTCTGCGGCAACTGCGGCGCCGCTTTCGGTGTCGACGTCGCCGATCAGTACCTTGGCGCCCTCGGCGGCGAACCTGCGTGCCAGCCCTTCCCCGAGACCCGACGCGCCCCCGGTGACGATCGCGACCTTGCCGGCCAGTTCGTCTGTCATGTCGCTGCTCCTTCGCGCTGCTCGGCCAGGAACGCCAGCAGCATGTCATTGACCGCCGCCGGCTGTTCGATCTGCGGGCAGTGCCCGGCATCGGGGATCACCGCCGAACGCGCGGAGGGGATCTGCGCGGCGATCTCGGCCGCCCAGCCACGCGGGAGCAGTTTGTCGCCGCCGCCCTCGATGATGAAAGTCGGCACGGTGATCCGGTCATAGGCCCGTGCGCTCGACGGCAGCGGCGGTGGTTCCAGCCCGGGCCGGCGAAACCTCGCCGCCGCCAGTGCTTCCCACGCACCAGGCGCGATACTCGACTCGTAGCGTCGCTGCACGTATGCCTCGTCGGCCACATACGAGGGGTCGTGAAAAAGGGCTTCAACGATGCGCCGCATGGCTTCTGGCGTGGCGTCATATTCGTAGAGCGCGGCCGAGTGCTTGTTGCGCTGGATCTCGCCTCCGCCGCAGATCGTCACCATGCTGCGCACAGGTAATACCGGAGACTCAGACGTCGCATCGACGAACAGGTTGACCGCGCCCATCGAGTTCCCGATGAAATGCGCGGACTCCACGCCGACCGTCTCGCAGAAGCGCGCGATATGCCGGATTCGCATCCCACGACCGTCGTTGAAGTCGATGACCTTCGCGGACTCGCCGAAACCCAGCATCTCCAGTGCGAGGACGCGATGCTGGTGCGCGAGCGCGGCGACGTTGTTCTCCCACGCGATCTCGGCATTGACACCGAACTCACCGCCGTGCAGCAGAATGACCGGATCGCCCTGTCCTGCCTCGAGGTAACCGGCGACAAGGCCGTCGACGACAATGGTCTTCCGCACTGCGTTCACGTGGTTACCCACGCGGTCTGCGCGAAGGTGAGCACCTGGGTGGCCAGCATGTCGAGTTGGTCGCAGATCGAGGAGTCCTTCAGCTCGCCGGCGTCGTCCCAGATCTTGTCGGCGGAGTTGATCGCCACACCGAGCGGTGTCGGCCATGCCCGCAGTGCGTGTCCGATGGAACGCAGCTGGCCCAGGGTGCCCACTGCCGCCTGCCAGCCGTAGGCGCAACTGATGCAACCCCACGGCGTGTTGTCGAGGTAGACGCGCGGATCCTCTCGGAGGTCCTCGATGTAGTCGAGCGCGTTCTTGACCAAACCCGATATCGCACCGTGGTATCCCGGCGACCCCACGACGACGGCGTCGGCGTCGCGCAGGGCACTGACCAGTTCGAGCGCCTTGGGGGTGCGCTCCAGCTCGTGTGGTGCGTACATCGGGAGGTCGAGGTCAGGACCGCTGAAGAAGCGGGTGCGTCCGCCCTGGCGTTCGACCGATGCCAGGCAGTAGCGAATCGCCCGCTCGGTCGACGAGTTGGCGCGAAGCGTTCCGCCAAGTCCGACGATCAGCGGCGCGCCTCCGGTGGTTGTGCTTGCGGTCATGATTCCCACCTACTTGATTGCAATCGGATTCACGGGCGATCCGACAGCGCCGGTCACCCTCAGAGGTGGTGCGATGAGCTGGAATTCGTAGACTCCGTCGGCCGCGCAATCCTCCGCCAAGGCCGTCAGATCCCAGTATTCGCCAAGCATCAGCCCCATATCGCGAAGGCACAGCATGTGCATCGGCAGGAAACAGCCGTCGATGCCGGGGACCGGGTTCTCCACCATCAGGTTATCGGCCGCGACCGCCGCGACTTCGTGATCATGCAACCACGACGCGCAGGTCCAGTCCAGGCCAGCGCCGGGTTCAGCACCGTCACGGGTTTCGAGAAACCTTGCCCACCAACCGGTTCGGATCAGCACGATGTCGCCGCGCTCGACGGTGACTCCCTGGTTGCGGGCGGCCTCGTCGAGTTCGGCGGGGGTGATCGGGTCGCCGAGCTCGCAGAACGTCTGCACACCGCGTAGGCGCACGATGTCGAGCAGCACGCCGCGGGACGTGATGCCCCGGCCGTCGACCTTGTCGATACCGCAGTGAAAGGCGCCGAGGCTGGTCACCGAGCTAGCGGGGAATCCGTTGTACAGCTTGTCCTCGTAGTAGACGTGCGACAGCGCATCCCACTGGGTCGCGGCCTGCAAGGGCATGATGATGACATCGTCGTTGAATCGCATCGGGCCGCTGGTCCAGTACTCGCTCAACTCCATCGCGGCGGGATTCTTCAACCAGGGCGGGCCGTACTCGGCCAGCGTGCTGGCATCGCCGCCGTCGATCGTCATCACGTGGAGGGGGT
The DNA here is from genome assembly GCA_019749805.1 of Mycobacteriaceae bacterium. GTDB lineage: Bacteria > Actinomycetota > Actinomycetes > Mycobacteriales > Mycobacteriaceae > Mycobacterium. Next base: position 98,394 of record JAIEPH010000019.1, read on the forward strand.
TCTGCCGGAAGTGGAACGCCCCCTGCGGGCCTGACGATCCGAAATCGACACCGAGTGGAAAGAGCTTGCCGTGTCTGACCAGACCGGCCGCCCGGGCGATCTTCTCCGCCGTGATGAAGTTGAGCGTGCCGATTTCGTCGTCGTCGCCCCAACGCCCCCAGTTGCGGACGTCGTCAGCGACCCGCCGGAAGTCGGTCATGCTGGCCATAGTTCGCCTCTCATCGTCGCGTCACCGATCCCGCCAGGTCTGTCTCGCCGGTCGTGCCGCCGTCCACCCAGATCACCTGTCCGGTGATGTAACTGGCCGCTTTGCTGTTCAGGAAGACCAGCACGCTGGCCTGTTCTTCGGGCGTGGCCGCGCGACCCAACGGCGTCTGGAATGAGTCGAGGAACTCCTGGCCATACGCCGACCGCAGTTGGTCGAGAATCGGGGTGTCCGTGACGCCGGGTGCGGTGCAGTTGATCCGGATTCCCTTGGCACCCAGCGCCACGACATTGGCCATCCCGTACAGGATGATCGCCTCCTTGGATAGCCGGTAACCCCCTCCATCGGCGACCGCCTCCTGATGGCGCTCACACCATTCGATTCCCTCGGCCATCGTGTCAGTCTCGACCAGGCCCGCCGTGACCGCGGCGTTCTCCCGATAGGCCGACGCGGCCAACGACGACACACAGGCGATGGCAGACCCCGGTGGCATCGAGGGCACCAGCGCCTCGGTGAATCGCCGCGTACCCAGGAAGTTGATGGTGACCACCCGCAGGGGATCGCGGATCCCCGAAGACACCCCGGCGATGTTGAACAAGGCATCGACGCGACCGCCGATCGCCGCCGCCGCCGCGTCGATCGATTCCGGATCGTGGAGATCGAGCGAGATGAACTCGCCGATGTCGAACTCGGGCGGCCGGATGTCGAGGCCGATCACCTCGGCACCGAGACCGGCGAGCTGCCGCGCCACATCGGCGCCGATGCCCGAAGCGCATCCGGTGACGACGACCCGGCGCCCGTCGTAGCGCCACAGCTCGTCAGTCACGATCAACTCTTATCAGCGGCAGGATTCCTGCTCGTCCACCCCTCACCCGCTTTGAGTTTCGCCGCCGCCGCCTCGATACCGGCGTTCATCTCATCCATCGCCAGCGACACCTCATTGGCGGTGTAGTTCTCGCGACCGGTGGGCAGTCCACCGAAGGCGTAGGTCTCATCGAACAGCGGTGCCTTCGATTTGGGTCGGCGCGCCTCGGCCTTCGCGATGACGGGCTCGAGCCGCTTGGCCTTTTCGGCCCTGGCCTTCTCGTCGCGCTCGATGAACTCGGGAAGTACCTCCTTACCCATCAGCTCGATGGACTCCATCGTCTCCTCGTGTCGACGCGGCGTGAGGAGCAGGATCAGTTCGTCGACACCGCTTTCCTCGTAGCCGCGCAGGAACTCGCGCACCGTCGCCGGGCTGCCGATCGGGCCGCGGTCCGGGCCGTAGACGATGCTCGGATCTTTTTCGATCTCCTCGAGGTGACGTTCCCACACACCCGTTCGGCCTGGGGTGTGCATGCCGGTCATGTAGTAGTGCATGATCCCAAACGCGAAGAAGCCGCCGCCCTTTCCGAGCCGCTCGATGGCCTGTTCGTCGGTCTTGGCGACCATCATCGACAGGTCGCCGCCGATCGCGAGGATGTTGGGGTTCATCTGCGGTGTGACCGGTACGGCGCTCTCTTCGAACTCCTTGTAGTATCCGTTGACACGCTCGGTCAGCGGGCCGGGACCGGTGTAGGCGAAACTCAGTGCACCGAGGCCCTTTTGAGCGGCCATTGATACCGAGGCGGGGCGCGTGCAGGCGACCCAGACCGGCGGGTGCGGCTTCTGCAACGGCTTGGGAACGACGTTACGCGGTGGCATCTCGACGTGCTGGCCCTTGAAGCCGGTGAACGGCTCTTCGGTCATGCAGCGGATCGAGACCTCAAGGGCCTCCTCCCACATCGCACGCTTGTCGGCCGGATCGATGCCGAACCCGCCGAGCTCACCCACCGAAGACGACTCGCCGGTGCCGAACTCAACCCGCCCGTTGGAAAGCAGGTCGAGGGTGGCGACACGCTCCGCCACCCGCGCGGGATGGTTGACCGCGGGAGGCAGGTGCATGATGCCGAAGCCGAGGCGAATGTCCCTGGTGCGCTGACTCGCCGCCGACAGGAAGATCTCGGGTGCAGTGGAATGGCAGTACTCTTCGAGGAAGTGGTGCTCGGTCAGCCACACCGTGGAGAAGCCGGCCTTGTCGGCTGCCTCCACCTCGTCGAGGCCGTCCTGGAAAAGCTTGTGCTCGTCGTCGTCACTCCACGGCCGCGGCAGCGGGAATTCATAGAACAGCGAGATCTTCATTTCGTTACCTTTCGATCTTGAGTGTCGAACCGGTCTGTGGCCCAGACTGAAGAGCGTTGTCGGGCAACTGGTCTGCGATGTGCTTGGCGGCCACGTAGCCGAAGGTCATGGCCGGCCCGATGGTCGCGCCCGCGCCGGCGTAGCTGCGTCCCATCACCGCGGCCGACGTATTGCCGACGGCGTACAACCCCTTCACGACGCTGTCATCGGAGCGGAGCACCCGCGCGTACTCGTCGGTGCGCAACCCACCCGAGGTGCCGAGGTCGCCGAGGATGATCTGGAACGCGTAGTACGGCGGCTTGCCCAGCTGATGCAGGTTGGGGTTGGGCAGCGTCGGGTCGCCGTAGTAGTTGTCGTAGGCGGAATCCCCGCGGTTGAAGTCGTCGTCGTGACCCTTGCGGGCCAACTCGTTGAAGCGATCGGCGGTGGCGCGTAGCTGTGCAGGGGGTGCGCCGATCTTGGTCGCGAGCTCCTCGAAGCTGTTGGCCTCCACTACGACTCCGGACTCCAGCCATGCCTTGGGCACCTTCCACCCCGTGGGCACCGGCGCGAACGGCACCTTCGGGATGGGCAGATGGCCGCCAACGACGTAGCGATGGAACGAACGGATGTCGGTGACGAGCCAGCACGGGATGTGCGCGACGCCGGAGTTGTGTCCTTCGATCATCGCGTGGGCGAAGTCCATGTAGGGCGCCGCCTCGTTGATGAACCTCTTACCCTCGCCATTGACCACGAACTGTGACGGCATCATTCGCTCGTTCAGCATGAACTGGAGCCTGCCGTCGGGCCAGCACATGGCGGGGAACCACCACGCCTCGTCGAGCAGGTCGGTCGAGCCACCGACCTTCTCCCCCGCCCTGATCCCGTCACCCATCGACGCGGGATTACCGAAACTCCAGTCCTTCTCGAGAACCGGCAGATGCTGCCTGCGCCACTCCATGTCGTGGTCGAAGCCGCCGGCGGCAAGGATGACACCGTGCCGCGCACCGATGCGCTGAGCATGACCGTTGCGCTCGACCACCGCACCCGTGACCGTTCCGTCGACGTCGGTGATCAGCTCGGTCATCGGTGCGCTCAGCCACAGCGGGATGTTGTGTTCTTTGAGCGCCAGACGCATCCTGGCCGCCAGCGATTGGCCGATTGCGGCCATCCGGTCACCGAAGACCCGAGCGCGAAACATCCGCCAGATGAGTTTCACCAGCACGGCCTTTCCGCGCCAGTTCTGTCGCACCTGATAGAACAGCCGAAGATCTTTGGGGGCGAACCAGATTCCCTTGGGCGCCAGGGCCAACGGCCGCAGCAGATTCTGCTCCTCGTCACCCAGCTCGCGCAGATCGATCGCGGGAACGTTGATGGTGCTGCCCAACTCCGAGCCGCCGGGCAACTCGGGGTAGTAGTCGGCGTACCCGGGCTTCCAGACGAATTCGAACCACCGGCTGTGCCGCTCGAGGAACTCCATCATCTCCGGCGCGCTGTCGACATACGCGCGCAGCCGTGCGTCGCTGACCAGGCCGCCGGTGATGCGCTGCAGGTATTCGAACACGCCTTCGGGATCGGGGACGTAGCCGGCTTCGCGTTGCGACGGCGCCCCGGGCACCCAGATACCGCCGCCCGACAGCGCGGTGGAACCACCGAACTGCGGCGACTTCTCGGCCACGAGCGTGTCGAGGCCGAACGCATCGGCGGCCAGCGCTGCGGTCATTCCGCCACCACCGGAGCCGATGACGAGCACATCGACGGTGTGGTCGAACGGATCTTGGGTCATGGGTTGCACACCGCCGTCCTGACGGCGAATCCCGCGATGAGTTCCGGTGCCGCGCGATAAAACCGGTGACCCGTCTGGTACCGGCCGTGCGCCGCCAGCGCAGCGAACGCGGCGATCCACGTGCGGATTTCGTGTGCCGAATGACCGGCCTGCTGTTCGATCCAGCCGTTCGACCAGGCGTCCACCTCGTCGAGGCGATTCGAGTCGACCAGGTCGAGAAACGCCTGATCCCATTCGGGGTTCAGGGGCTGCAGCGGGCTGTCGCCGTGCGCGAACGCGTGTGCAGCGTCCATCACCGCCACCTGTCGTGCCTGCCGCTGCTCCGGCGTCATCGGTTCCCCACCCACGATGCGCGCGAGCGCGGCCGGCGGCGCGGTGGCCAACGTCGGCACCGGCGGATCGTGGGACAAACCACCGGAACCCACGACGAGCACCCGCTTGCCCAAGGTGGCCAGGAAGGCGCCGACGGCGGCACCGAGTGCCCGCACCCTGCGAAGCGGCCCGAGCGGGGTGGCGACCGAGTTGATGAAGATCGGGATCACCGGCCGCGACGTCGCGTCACCGAAGAGCTTCTCCAGCGGCTGCACCGTGCCGTGGTCGACGTCCATGCCTGCCGAAAGCGCCACGTCCACACCAGATTCGAGAACAGCACGCGCGCAGCCGTTTGCGATGTCCCCGGGAACATTCAACGGACCGGCATAGGTGCCGTAGTCGCCGACACCCTGGGCTGCGGTGCCGATGCAGAACGGAGGCATCGTCCGGTAGAAGAAGCCGTTGTAGTGGTCTGGTGAGAAGACCACGACCAGTTCGGGATCGAAGTCCGCGACGAAACCGCGCGCGGCTGCCAGTGCGGACTCGACGTCGTCAAGAAGATCCCGCGACGGTCCCGGAAGGTTCAGTAGCGGACTGTGCGACATGCAACACAGGGCCAGTGTCGCCATGAGAACTCGAGCCTCCTTCCTGGGTCAGATGCAGGACGTCGAAAAGTGATGTGCTCAGTTCTGGGGCACGCTGTGCGATACAAGCGCCGGCGATGCAGCGATCGGGGCGCACGAACAGCACGGAGTCGGTGAAGACGTCGAACCACGACTTGAGCGCGCCTGTCCGGTCGCCGACGACTGTCACATCGGTGTCATCGTGACCGGTCCAGTGCAGCTGCGTCATGGGCCGCGCTTCGATGAATCTGGCCCCCAACGCCTTCCACCGGCTGAACGCCTGGTCGCCGAGAACGGCACGCAGATTGTTACTCCAGCACAGTACGGCGAAGCCGGGGCCGAGGACGTCGTCGAGCAAGATGTTCTGGTCCTCGCGCGTATCGACCCGCGGCTGGATGAACAGGGTGCCCGTCGGTGAGTTCTCCGGACTGTTCTCGGCGTGGAACACCGCACCCTGCTGATATCGCGGCATCGGCTTGAACCGCATCTCCAGCACGTAACGCTTCAGCGTCGGGACGAGCGAAGCGCCATGAATGACGCGGTCGCGAAGAGCGGCCACCCTCCGGTTCGTCGGCGAGATCACGCGCCCCACCATGGTGGACAGGTCGATCATCGCTCGTGCATGTTTGCGGCGCTCGATGTCGTAAGTGTCCAGGAGGGCGTCGCGCGCCTGGCCGTTGACCACCGCGGCAAGCTTCCACCCGAGGTTTGCGGCGTCACGGATGCCGCTGTTGTAGCCCTGGCCCTGCCACACCGGCATCAGGTGCGCGGCATCGCCCGCCAGCATCAGGCGTCCCTTGCGGAACGAACCCGCGATACGTGAGTGGTGGGTGTAGACGCGGTGGCGGATCATGTCGACCTGACCGGGATGCGGAACCCGTTGCGCGAGCATGCGTCTGACGAACACCGGATCATTGGCGAGTTCGTCGGTCTCGTCGTCGTGAATCAGGAACTCGAATCGGCGGATGCCGTGGGCGATGGAGATCGACACGTACGGCCGCTTGGGATCGGCGCCGACTTCGCTGTTCGGATGGCCGAGCGGATCGTTCGCGACGTCGACCACCAGCCAGCGCGTCGAGGACGTGGTGCCGTCGAACGACACTCCCATCAGTCGTCGGGTGGCGCTGCGCCCGCCGTCACACCCGACCACGTAGTGGGCACGCACGGGCTCCTTGCCGTCAGCGAATTCGAGCGTGACACCGTCGGGGGTTTCGACGCAGTTTTCCATTCGGTGCCCCCACCGCACGCCGACATGATCGAAGCGGTCGAGTCCACCGTGCAGCTCGGCGTCAACCATCGGCTGGACGAACCCGTTGCGCTTGGGCCAGCCGAAACGCGCGTCCGGCGGTGCCATCTCGGCGAGCAGTCGGCGTTTGGCGTCGAAGAATCGCAGGATCTGGTTCGGCACGGTGTGCGGCAGGACGCGGTCGACCAGACCGATGGACTGAAACGTGCGCAGCGCCTCGTCGTCCAGTCCAACCCCACGGGGATAGTCGATGAGGGTGTCACGCTCTTCGACGATCAGCGTCCGGACACCCTGCAGCCCAAGGATGTTCGCCAAAGTCAGACCGGACGGCCCGGCTCCGACGATGGCGACGTCGACCTGGTCGGGACTCATGCGCGCCCCAGCAGGAAGTCGAGGTGCAGACGGTTGAAGGTGCTGGGATCTTCGTACTGCGGCCAGTGTCCGCATCCCGGCATCAATTCGAACCGTGCGGCCGAGATCATCGAGGCGATGCGGCGGCCCTCAGCAACGTCGGCCGTCGGGTCATCGCTGGTCCAAACGACCATGGTCGGCGCGGTGATCGACCCGTACTCCTTCGGGCCCAGCAGGTTTCGCGCGCGGATCTCGGGGTCCTGCAGCGCCATGATGTCCTTCATCGCCGCGGCGAATCCTGGCTGGCGGTACACGCGCTGACGGCTGGCGACGATGTCGTCGTAATCCTTGGACTTGTCGGCCATCAACCATTTGATGCGCGCCTGCACGGTGTCCCACGTCGGGTTCTCCGCGGCGGCCATCGACAACGTGATGATGCGCTTCATGACGTCGGGATCGGCCTGCGATCCGCCCGCGGTGTTGAGCACCAGCCGGTCGACCCGGTTCGGATGATCGGCTGCGGCGCGTGCGGCGACCCAGCCCCCCAACGACTCACCGCTGATGTGGGCGCGTTCCGCGCCGATGGCGTCGAGAAACGCCATCAGATGGGAGACGTAATGGTCCACTTCGAGAGGATGCCCGGGTTTGTCGGTATATCCGTGACCCAGCATGTCGATCGACCACGTCGAGAAATGCTCGGCGTGCGACTCGAGATTCCGGACGTAGGCCTCCGCGTGCCCGCCGGACCCGTGCAAAAAGATCAGGGCGGGTTTCGCCGAGTCGCCGGCATGCAGATAGCGGGTGCGGACGCCGGCCGCGTCGATGTACCCCTGCGAGAACGCGACCCCCTGGAGGTCACTCCAGACGCTCTCGAAGTCGAGCAGCGGGGACGTTTCCGGCACTCGTCAACCTCTCTTGACGCCGAGAATTCGATTCTCGTATCTTGTAAGCGATGTGCTCATTTATCGCACATACATGTGCACTATAGTCAGAGCATCACTCTCGTGAGTGGTAGATGTCAAGGAAAGTCAGGTAGACGCCATGTCTGATTCGGTGGGCGGGGCGAGCCCCAATGCCGCACCGACGGGTGCGCCCGGCTCGCAGACGTTGGCGAGGGGTTTGGCCGCTCTGCAGTTGGTCGCGACGTCCCGATCCGGTCTGACGGCCCAGCAGGTCGCCGACGACATCGGCGTGCACCGCACAATCGCGTATCGCCTGCTGTCCACACTGTCTCAGTTCCGGCTCGTAGCCAAGGGTGACGACGGCCGTTACCGTGCGGCCGCAGCGCTCGCGGTACTCGGCGCATCGTTTGACAACCACTTGCGCCAGCTGAGCCTGCCCACCCTCCGCGCGCTGGCGGACGAACTCGGCAGCACGGTGTCGCTGCTCGTCGCCGAGGGTGATCAGCAGGTGGCCATCGCGGTCATCGTGCCGACGAATGTGTACTACCAACTGTCCTTCCACGAGGGCAGCCGGTACCCGCTGGACCGCGGCGCCGCCGGGCTCGCGCTGCTGGCGAGCATGCCGCCGCGACCCGGTGAACGTGATCTGGTTTCCCTGACGCGGCAACAGGGTTGGGTGATCACCCACGGCGAGGTCGAGCCGAACACCTACGGCCTGGCCGTGCCGGTACGCAGACAACCGCCGTCGCCGCCAACCTGCATCAACCTCATCTCGCACCGCGAGGACGTAGTGATGAACGGGAAGGACGCAGTGATCAAGGCAGCCAACGAATTGTCCGCGATCCTGTCCTGAGGATCGCCGAAAGGATTGAGCACGTGACCAATTGGGATCATGAGGTCGATGTCGTCGTGCTGGGTAGTGGCGGCGCCGGTCTCACGTCGGCGCTGACGGCGGTGGTCAACGGCGCATCGGTCGAGGTGTACGAAAAAGCCGCGACCGTAGGCGGTACGACAGCGGTTTCCGGTGGCATCATCTGGATTCCGGCGCATGACCGCGCGGCCGAGGGTGACCTGACGGTCGAGGATGCGATGAGCTACCTGCGTGCGCAGTCGCTCGGCTTCATGGACGACGACATGGTGGATACGTTCGTCCGCACCGGGCCGGAGATGCTCGACTTCGTCGAGGCGCACAGCGAGTTGCAGTTCGAGGTTGCCGAGGGGTTCCCGGACTACAAGCCCGAACTCCCCGGTGGACGCCCGTCGGGCGGACGGTCGCTGAACGCCAAACCCTTCGACCGCTCGCGGCTCGGCGAGTGGAGTGAACGTGTCACGTCGTTCCCCGCCGACTTCAGCAATGTCGGGATCGACGCCGAGACACGCGCGCGCATTCATGCATCGGTCGACGACGATTCTGGTGACTACTGCGTGGCGGGCACGGCACTGATCTCCGGCCTGCTGAAGGGTCTTCTCGACCGCGGCATCGCGCCACACACGAACGCGCGCGCCGTCGAGCTGTTCGCCGACGCTTTGGGAATCACGGGCGTACGAATCATGAAGGGCGACAGCGAGTTCAGCGTTCGTGCGCGTCGCGGCGTGGTGCTTGGCACCGGCGGATTCGAATGGGATCAGAAGCTGGTCGAGGCATATCTTCGCGGCCCGATGCGCGGCGCGGTGTCCCCGCCGAACAACACCGGGGACGGCTTGCGCATGGCCATGGCGCACGGCGCCGACCTGGCCAATATGGCCGAGGCGTGGTGGGTGCCGATCGTGCAGCTGCCCGGCGATACCTTCGACGGACACCCGCGCAGTCGCAGCGTGCGGCTCGAACGCACCCGGCCCAGAAGCATCATCGTCAACCGTGCGGGCAAGCGCTTCCTCAACGAGGCAGGCGAGTACAACTCGATGGCCGGGCCGTTCCACTTCCTCGATCCGAAGCTGGGCTATGCGAACGATCCGGCGTGGATCGTCTTCGACTCACAGCACTTCAAGCGATACGGGTTCCTGGGCGTACTGCCCGAGGAGGAGGCGCCTGATTGGTTCGCGCCCTCGGCCGATCTCACCGAGCTTGGCGAGAAGACGGGTATCGACGCGGCCGGCCTGGCGGCGACGCTCGCGGCGTGGAACGACAACGTCGCCCACGAACAGGATCCCGATTTCGGCCGTGGCTCCAGCGCTTACGACGGCTACTGGGGTGACGCCTTGGCCACCACGTCCGCGGGTAAGACCCTTGGCCCCATCGACACTCCCCCGTATTACGCCGTCCCGGTATCGGTCGGTGCGATGGGCACCAAGGGCGGTCCGCGCACCGACCGCGACGGGCGGGTGCTGCACGTCAGCGGCGCGGCCATTCCGGGCCTCTTCGCGGCGGGTAATGCGATGGCGGGCGCGACCGGCAAGGCGTACGGCGGCGCGGGCGGGACGCTGGGCCCCGCAATGGTGTTCGGGTATCGAGCGGGGCTGGCGGTCTCGGCCCGCAGTTCTTAGCGCGAGCAGCAGACGCAGGAAGTCAGCCGGCGATCGCTGAGCCGACGAAGTAACTGCCCATCAGGCACACACCGATCAGGACGACCCAGCCGTCGGTCAGCCGGCAGAGTAGCGGCGGCGCGTGTCGCACTTCCATGAACTCGCGGAAGATGATGCGCACCTTGACAAGGGCGATCACGAGCGCGCTGACCGTGACCACGGTGCTGGCCTTCAACGTCCCGTTCCCGTCGGCGGTGTGGTCGATCCAGACGTAGGCGAGTGTCATCGACGTCAGGATCAGCCACACGAACAGCAGTCGCTTGTTGAACGTGGTATTCACAAATCACCTCACGACGTAGAGCAACGCAAAAATCAGAACCCATAGGAAATCGACGGTGTGCCAGTACGTCGCACCCGTTTCGACGAGCTGCTGCGAACGCCGGGCAGGGCTCCACAACTGGTAGACGACGACGCCCAGCACGACGAAGCCGATCAGCACGTGGATGCAGTGGATCGACGTCAGGAAAAAATAGTGTTGGAAGAACTCGTCACTGGTGAACGTGTTCCCCAATCGGATCTCCTTGACCCACTCGAGAACCTTGGACACCAGAAAGACGAGCCCGAAGAAGACCGTGACGAAGGCGTTGATCAATGCCTGCCGGTAATCGCCCGCCCGAGAGGCCTGGACGCACCGCGCGATCGCCCACGAACTCAACAGCAAGGCAATCGTGTTGACGATTCCGATGCGCAGATCCAGATCCGACTGGGACTGCAGAAACAGTGCCTCGTTCTGGGTCCGGGACACCAGATACACCGAGAAGTAGCCCGTGAACAGAAGGGATTCGAAAAGCACGAACATCCACATGTCCGGCTGCCCCGGCACGAACTTCGCCGACTTCTCCTCGAGTTCGGGCCGCGGCCCGGCAAGATTCGTCATCGAACGGCCTCAGCCGTGTCCGAGGACTTCACCGCACCCTTGTCCGCAAGGTCGGGAAGTGATCCGGTGCCGAAATCCTCACGTTCGATCATCCTTCGCAACAGCACTATGAACACGCCGGTGTAGAGCACGAACACCACCATGTTGATCCACCACGCGATGGCGCCGTTCCACGCGAAGGCGCCGCGCTGGAAGATCCACGCCGGCGCGACGACGACTTCGGTCAGGGCGTTGCAGAGGCTGAGATAACCGAACCATTTCGGGAAGACCCGGTTCTTGTCGATCAGGACGGCCACCATCCACACCAGCGAGCCGATCATGAACACACCCATGGTTCCGCTGAACGAAAGGAACGCGAAATCGTATAGCCAGGCGATGATCTCGGGGTCACGGTCGGATCGAAGGGCGGCGGCCGTCATCGCGATGGCCATCACCAACATGCCGGGGACGGCGGCCAGCGCGTAGATGATCAGATACGAGTACGCGAACAGCCGACTCACCGACATCCGACGCATCGAGTACGCGAGGATGGCATTCATCGGCGCGCACATACCCGAGATCAGGAACACGACAGCGAATCCGACAAGAATTCCCTGATCGTGGGCATCGAACCATCGCACGACCGTCGGCGTGTCCCACGCGGGACTGGGCGGCGGCTGCACGCGGGTGACGAAGAAGAACAGCACCCCGTAGAGCTGGTAGAAGACCACCATCACCCACCAGGCGAACCACAGCTCGCGTTTGGGGTGGTAGCGGACATTCCACAACAGCTTGCTCACCCGTGAGTCGGCGGGCGGATCCGGCGCAGTCAACGGCGCGGTCGAGATACTCATGCGTCGACCAGGTCCTGCGCCCGCTGCTGCCGAATCGTCTGCCCCAGAACGACTCCCATGACGACGATCCAGACGAAGATCGCGATGTTCTTGACCCAGAACGACAACAGGCCGTCCCACGCAAGCGGACCGGTGGACGCCAGTGCGGTGAACGCCGCGGGGGCCAACGCGATCGCGATGAGCAGATTGAAGTGTGCTACCCACGGTTTGAAGACCGGGTGCTCCTGGTGGTCCCAGTAGATCGCCAGCGCCAGCAGGAGGCATTGCGCGATCAGGTAGGGCACGAGAACGGTGAACGTGAGCCATGCGAGATCGTTCAACAACTGGGTCAGTTCCGGCGCACGTTCCGGCCGGAACGAACCGAGCAGCCAGAACATGTTCGCGATCAGGAACAGCGCGGGCGGTCCTCCCGCGCAGGCGATCAAGCTGTAAGACAGGATCGGCGTGCGGTGCGCCATCCGGCGGATCTGCATCGCCACGAGGATCACGATCGGGATCAGACCGACGCCAAACCAGTTGAACAGGATCATGCTGTACCGGATCCGCGCGGTCTCGTCTCGATAGAAGCTCGCGACCTCTTCAGCGGACATGGTGGGCGACATCGGGTGCAGGAAGCCGGGAAAGAGCAGAAACGCCGACACCCAGATGATGGCCACCACCGGCAACGTCCAGAAGAGGATCAACTCACCGTCACGTTGTCTCATCGTTGATCCCATCCCATGCAGAGCGTCGGTAGCCGATCGGCAACCCGCACGGTAGCCGATCGGCTACTTAATAGTCAATGCTCGGCTACCCTCGTCGGTGTGACGTCCACACGGGATGGCCTAAAGTTCAGCGAGATCACCCGCACCGCCGCCCAGACCCGCGTTCTTGATGCGGCGTTGAAGCTGATCGCCGAGCGCGGCGTCAGCGGAACCTCGCTGCAGATGATCGCCGACGAGATGGGCGTGACGAAGGCGGCGGTGTACCGCCAGTTCAAGACGAAGGAAGAGATCGTCATCGCCCTCACCGAGCGGGAGATGAGCAAGCTCGAGGATGTGCTGGAAGCCGCCGAGGCCGAAGGGCATCCGTTGCGGGCGCGGGCAATGCTGCTCGACCGGATGGTCGAGCAGGCCATCGACCGCCGCGATGCCTTCCGCGTCCCGATGTTCGATCCGGTCATCATCCGCCTGCAAGCGGAGTACGAACCGTTTCAGCGATTCATCGAGCGTCTCTACGCCGCGCTGCTCGGCACGGAGGCCGGCGTCGAGGCGCGTCTGCATGCGGCGATGCTCTCGAGCGCGATCAGCGTCGCCGTCATGCACCCGCTGCTCGCCGACGTCGATGGCGAGACACTGCGCGCCCAGCTGAAGCAGATGACCAGCCGTATGCTCGGCATCCCCGATGACGTTGTCTCACATGAGTGATGAGCAGGTAATCCGAAGTCTCGTCCACCGGTATGCCGATGCCGCGTCTCGGCGAGACCCTATCGGGGTGGCGAGCACGATCACGACCGAGGGCACGTGGTACTCCCCGGAGTTGGGCCGGTTCGCCGGACGTGCAGCGATGGTCGCGTTCTTCACTTCGATGCTCGACGGTTGGAACGTCTTCCTGCAGGCCCTAATGTCCGGGGTAGTCGTCGTCGACGATACGAATCCCGATTGCGCCGTTGGCCGTTGGTTCGTTCAGGAGACCGGCCAGCGCGCCGAGGGCACCAACCTGATCGTCTCGGGCGTCTACCACGACGAATACACCCGTGAGGATGGGTCCTGGTTGATCCTGCACCGTCGCTACGATCCGCTGCTGCGAAGCACCGACGGGCAGCTCACGACGCAACCGTTCCCGACGGACGTGTCGGCGATCGGCTAGGACTCGACCGGGACGACGAAGAGTTGCTCGGTCGCGGCGTACGGATCTGACCCACCTTCGGCGACCTGTTCGGCGAGCCGATCCAGGTCGGGATGGCTTCGCAGTCGCGTCTGCGCCAGGGACAGGATCTGCGCCCGCGCTCGCGCCATCCGGCGTTGTGGGCTGTCGGTGCGGTGGTGAACCTCGATGACCTCGACCAGCTCGGGTATGCCTTGTCCTTCTGCGGCAACGAGTTTCAGGATCGGCGCCTTCGTCTCGGCCTTCAGGTCCCGTACCGTCTGATCGGCACCCTCGCGGTCCGCCTTGTTGACGACGACGATGTCGGCGACCTCGAGCAGGCCGGCCTTGGCCGCCTGGACCGCATCGCCCGCGCCGGGATTGAGGATCACTATTGTCGGATCGGCGATGGCCGCGATCTCGATCTCGGACTGGCCGACGCCGACGGTCTCCAACACCACCAGGTCATACGACAACGCCGCAAGCAATCTGATTGCCGCCGGAACCGCCGCAGCCAGCCCGCCGAGGTGACCGCGCGTCGCGACCGATCGAATGAGCACGTCGGAGTCGTTGATATGAGCGGCCATTCGGATGCGGTCGCCGAGCAGCGCTCCCCCGCTGTATGGCGACGACGGATCGACCGCGAGCACGGCCACCCGCATGGCGCGCTCGCGGTACGCGGTGACCAGAGCACCGACTGTGGTCGATTTACCTGCACCCGGTGGGCCGGTCACCCCCACGACTCTGGGCGCCGAAACGGTGCCGAGGGAATCGAGCACCTCACCACGGCGCGGACTTTCGACCAGGGTCAGCAGACGGCCGGCCGCCCGGGTGGATCCGCTGCGCGCCGCCTCGATGAGCTCGTCGATGGTCATTGCGTTCCAGCTTATCCCGGGCCCGACCAATATGAGAATGCTATTCTCTCTGTTCGAGAGTGTCAGTTGCAAGAAGGGCGGCGACATGCGACTCACCGGCAAGGTCGCCTTTGTCGCCGGCGCCAGCCGCGGCATCGGTGCGACCGTCGCCGCGGCGTTGGCTTCCGAGGGCGCCGCGGTCGCGGTCGCGGCCCGCTCCGAGGAACAGGGCAAGGTGCCTGGCACGATTCATGACGTCGCCGAGCGCATCACGACAGCAGGTGGCCGCGCCTTGCCTGTGCAATGCGACGTCACGAGCGAAGAGTCGGTCAAGAATGCTGTGTTCGCAACGGTTTCTGAGTTTGGCGGTATCGATATCCTCATCGCAAACGCCGGTGTGCTGTGGCTCGGCCCCATAGAGTCCACACCACTGAAGCGCTGGCAGTTGTGCCTCAACGTCAACCTCACCGGGGTATTCCTGGTGACCAAGGCAATCATTCCGCATGTGAAGGCGCGCGGCGGTGGCTCGCTGATGGCGATCACCACGACCGGCGTCGGCATGATCGATCACGGCTCGAACGCCTACTGGGTATCCAAGGCCGCCGTGGAGCGGCTGTATCTGGGCCTGGCCTCAGACCTCAAGGCGGACAACATCGCCGTGAATTGTCTGAGTCCGTCGCGGGTGGTGCTGACCGAGGGTTGGCAAGCCGGCGGCGGTGGCGTGGAGATACCACCGGAGATGGTCGAACCGCCTGAAGCGATGGCCAATGCGGCGCTGCTGCTGGCTCAGCAGGATGCCGGCGGTATCACCGGCACGATCCAGCGCTCCGAAGAGCTGACTGCATAGCGCTACTTTGCCTTCGCGATCAGCCCATCCACGATCTTGTTGAAGTCGGCAGTCCCGAACGAGACGTATTCGGACAGGTTCGCGTAGTCCAGCGACGCCATCACCGACTTCTCGAGCTGGATGTTCATCAGGCGCTTGGTACTCTCCAGCGCCTGCTGCGGTAACTCCATGACCTTCTTCGCACACGCGATCGCCTCAGTCAACGGATCCTCGACGACGTGATTGACCATCCCCAGCTCGAGCGCACGTGCGGCCTTGATACGAATCCCGGTGAAGGCAAACTCCTTGGCCTGCAACAGACTTATCTGCGACGGCCACACCAGGGGCCCGCCGTCGGCGGCCACCAGGCCGATTGATACGTGCGGATCGGCGAAGAACGCGCTCTCTGCCATGTAGACGATGTCCGACAGGGCCGCCAAGCTGCAGCCCAGGCCGACGGCAGGACCGTTGACCGCGGCGATCACTGGCACGCGGCACCGAATCATCCCGATGACGAGATCGCGGCCGTGCTTGATCGTTTTCTGGCGCAGGGCTTCGTCATTGCGCAGCTCGTCCAAATAGTTGAAGTCGCCGCCGGCCGAGAAGGCACGGCCCGCACCGGTGATCACCGCCGCCCGCGCCCCGGCGTCCTCGTTGAGCTCCTCCCAGATCTTGGCCAGGCCGACGTGCAGCGCGTCGTTGACGGCGTTGAGATCGTCGGGCCGGTTGAGCGTGATGATACGGAGGCCACCATCGGCCTTGACGTCGATTTCGTCTGGCATGCCATACATTTCAGACCCCTAGTCCCAATATCCGCGACGAGATGATGTTCTTCTGAATTTGTGAGGTCCCGCCCATCACGCTCTGCGCGCGGCTGTACATGTACGCGCCGAACAGTTCGGGATCGCTCGTGCCGACTGTGGCCAGCGCCGCATGTCCGACAGACTGCTCGACCCACGTCATCAACAGCTTGTCCAGCGACCCCTGCGGGCCGTGGGTGATGCCGTCCAGTTGCTCGGACAGCCGCCGACGCACGTGCAGCCTCAGCATCTCGGTCTGCACCCACGCCCACGACAACTCTTCCGGTGTCCTACCGTCGGTCCGGGACGCCAACTGGCGCACCAGCTTTCCATAGCGCGCCGAGAATCCCAGTGTCGAGGGTTCGCGTTCATGGCTGACGACGGTCATGGCGAGCTTCCAGCCCTCACCGAGACTTCCGACCAAGTTCTCGGCGGGCACTCGGGCGCCGTCGAAGGAGACCTGGCCGAATTCCTTGGTGACGCCGCTGATCATCTTCAACGGTCGCTGCTCCACACCCGGCTGATGCATCGAGACGACGAACGCCGACAAACCACGGTGCTTCGGCACGTCCCTGTCGGTGCGCGCCAGCAGCAGGCACCAGTCCGCGACGTCGGAGTAGCTGGTCCAGATCTTGTGGCCGTGGATCACGTAGTCGTCACCCTCACGGACCGCGGTCGTGGTCAGCGACGCGAGATCCGAACCGGCCCCCGGTTCCGAGAAGCCCTGACACCATCGTTCGGTGCCGTTGATCATGCCGGGCAGAAAACGCTGTTGCAGTTCCTTGCTGCCGTGATGACCGAATGCGACAACCAGATACCCGAGGCTGGGGCGTGCCGGAGCGCCCGCCTTGGCGATTTCTTCGTCGACGATGACGTCGTACACCGGGGGCAGGTCCTGTCCCCCGTACTCCTTCGGCCAGGACGTACCGAAGAAGCCCTGCTCGTACAAGGCCTGATGCCAGGCACCCTGCGCGGCCCAGTACTCGTCACCGGATGTCGGGAACTTGCCCTTCTGTTCGGCCAGCCAGCCGCGCAACCGTTCCCGGAACGCCGCCTCCTCCGTCGAATCACGGAAATCCAATGGTCAGCTCCTCCAGCTTGACTGGCCACGCTTCAGTGGCGGCGAGCACGCGCCGTAGATAGATGTGGGCGAGGCACTCCCAGGTGTTGCCTATGCCACCATGCACCTGGATCGAGGTCTCGCAGACGGTCAACGCCGCCCGCGCGCAGTAGATCTTGGCCACCCGCGCCGCTTCGATGGCTTCGACCGCCGGCAACTCGTCGACCGCCCATGCGGCGTGACGTAGCACGCTGATCGAGCCTTCGATGAGAGCCAGGCTTTCGGCCAGCAGATGGCCGACGGCCTGGTACGAGCCGATCGTCGCGCCATACTGCTCACGGACCTTCGCGTATTCGCACGCCAGCGCATGCGCGCCACGCGCTGCGCCCACGAGATCGGCAGAGGTGACGGTGAGCGCCAGTGCGCGCCACCGCCCGGCGTCCTCTTCCGACAGCTCGCCGAGCTCAGCGGGTGATTCGACCACTCCGGCAAGGCTTCTCGTCAGATCGACGGATTCCTGTTCGTCGGACCCCGTCGGTGCCTGCACACCACGAGCCTTCAGGTCGTCGGCGAGCACCGGTCCCAGGAAGGGGACGTCAACGAGTCCGCGTGCGAACTCCTCGGCGACGATGGCCACCTCGACACCGGACGCGCCGTCCGAGCGCAAGGTACGGAACCCGGTGGCGTTCACCGCCTTCTTCAGGCGGGCGATCCGGGTCTGGTCGTCGAGATCTGCGACCGAACCGGGCCCCAGATCGTCGGCAAGCTTAGCTGCGGCATCGCGCAGCTGTTGCTGTTCACTTGTCAGACGGACGTCCACAGACGCTCCTTCAACACTCGACGCAACACCTTTCCTGATGGCAGACGGGGTATTTCGTCCACGAACTTCACCTGACTGGGCCGCTTATACGATGCGAGCCGACCAGCGACGAGCGCGACGAGCTCGTCGGCACCAACCGAGCCATTCCCCTTGATAGCGGCAACGATCGCCTCCCCGTTGGCCGCATCGGGGACCCCGAACACCGCACAGTCCTCGACTGCCGGATGGCCGTGCAGGACGGCTTCGATCTCGGCGGGCGCGACCTGAAAGCCGCGCACCTTGATCATTTCCTTCGAACGGTCGGTGATTCGCAGCCAGCCGTCGGCATCGAGATATCCCACGTCGCCGGTTCGGTACCAGCCGTCCGTAAAGGCCCCGGCGGTAGCCGAATCCGGCAGGTACCCGGCCATTGCGGATCCCGACCGCACCTGGATTTCGCCGAGTTCACCCGGCGCCACCGCCGCACCGGAATCCAGTGCCACCACTCGCAGGTCCACACCGGGCACCGCGCGGCCGACAGTATCCAGACGTCCACCGGCGATGTCATTGCACGAGATGACCGGCAGTTCACTGGCACCGTACGCGGTCACCCAACGCACGCCTGCCCTGCGGCTGACGACCTCGGCGACGCTTTGCGTGACCGGCGTGGCACACCACATCACGTAACGCAATGACGACAAGTCGTACTTCTCCAGATCAGGATGCGCGGCCAGCGCCAGAGCGATTGGCGCCACGGCCATTTCGATGGTGATCCGATCGGACTCGATATGCCGCAACATGGTGTCGATATCGAACCGCCGGTGCAGCCGAATCCAGGTGCCCGTCTCGAGCGCCATCACGATGTTGAGCAGCCCGAGGATGTGCGACGGCGGCGTCATGATCTGCATGCGATCCGCCGACGACAGATCCAGCGCGTCGCGCCAGTGCTGCACCGCTACGGCAAACGAAGCGTGGGTGTGGCGGACCGCCTTGGGCATCCCAGTGGTGCCCGAGCTGAAAACGAACAACGCGTCGCTCTTCGGCGCGGGTGTACCGACGCGCCGCTCTCCCGCGGTGATCTCCTCATCCAGCGACAGCATCGGCATGGACTCGGCGAGCACCGGGTGATCCCCGACGGCGTACCCGGGCTTGGTCAGCGTGAGCGCGTGCTCGACCTCGGTGCGCTTCCATGCCGGGCTGAGCAGGACGGCTGAGGCGCCCAACAGCCAGATGGCCCGCAGCGCGACGACGAACTCGGGTCTGTTGGACGACATGATCGCGACGCGGTCACCGTGCCGCACGCCGCGATGCTCGAGAGTGGCGGCCATGCCGCACGCCAGGGCGTCGAGTTCGGCCATGGTGTATTCACGCTCCTCGAAAGCGAGCGCGATCGCCTCACTCACAGCCTGTCCTCACTCGCCGCCGCGTCACGATGGGATCAAAGAACCGAGAATAGCGTATCACTAAAAGAGAATGATATTCTCTAAATCTTAGAACCGATGTCCAGGAGAGGCTTGATGACGGCAGAACCGGTGCCGAGCACACCCGACGACGGACAAGTGACGATCGCGCTCGATCGCAAAACAGTGTCGGTCCGGCGGGTCGCCAACGAGACTCTCCTCGAGAGCGCCCGGCGCGCCGGCCTCTCTCCGCCATTTTCCTGCGAAGCCGGTAACTGCGGCACGTGCATGGGCAAAATCGTCGACGGCAAGGCGACGATGCGGGTCAACGACGCGCTCGAAGAAGACGAAGTCGAAGACGGATACATACTTACCTGCCAAGCCATTCCGGATACGGATTCGATCAGCTTCACCTACGACGACTGAACCGACGGCATCTCGGCGTGTTCGTCCAACCGCGGGGGTGGCCGGTACTCGGGATGGTAGCCGTCGATGTGGACCGGGCTGCGCACCAGCCTGAAATCCCCTGCGGTGACGATGACTTCGGGGGTTTCCTCCAGCGCTTCGGGCAGCGTGCGCACCGCGGCAGCGGGTATACCCAGCGGACGAAGCCTGGCCTCCCACCCAAGTGCGGTGTCCGTGGCGAGTTGGGCGGCGACGACGGCGAGCACCTCCTCGCGGTTCGCCGACCGCTCGGCCATCGTGGGGTAACCCCCGATACCGGCCTCTGTGGCGAACGACTTCCAGAAGGCATCGTGTGTGATGAACAGCGCCAGGTAGCCGTCGGCCGTCTCGAATAGCTGTGCGGGAACGTAATACGAATGCGCGCCATACGGATAACGTTGCGGTTCGGCGCCGTCGTTCAGGTACGCCGACGCGCGATAGTTCAGCTGCGAGAGCATCACATCGCGCAGTGAGACGTCGACCTGGCCCCCGCGGCCCGAGACGATCTGCGCGAGCAGGCCCAGAGCCGCCGCGAGCCCTGTGGAGTTGTCGACCGACGAGTAGCCCGGCAGGGTCGGCGGATCGTCGGGATGACCTGTCATCGCGGCCACCCCCGTCGCCGCCTGGATGACGTAGTCGAATGCCGGATCGTCGCCGCCGTTCAACCCGAACCCCGTCAACGCGACACAGACGATTCGGTCGTTGAACTGTCGCAGTGCGTCGTAGGTGAGACCCAGCCGCTTGATCGCCGACGGCTTCATATTGACAAGCAGCGCATGCGAATTCGTGACGAGCTCACCGAGGCGGGCGCGTCCTTCCTCCGATCGCAGATCCAGGCACATACTCTGCTTGTTGCGGTTCAGACTCGCGAAATAGCTGTCACTGACCTGCCGGGAGATCTCGCCGCCCGGCGGCTCTATCTTGATCACCTCGGCACCGAGATCGGCCAGCAGCATCGTCGCGTAGGGGCCGGCCAGCATGACGCCGACCTCGAGAATCCGGATGCCGGCCAGCGGCGGGCCGCTGATCGGACCAAGCGGGCCTTCCGAATTCATCGCACGGCCTTGGCGAGTTCGGCGATCACCTCGCGCGTCCGGTACTTCGAGGCGATCAGCTCATCGCGGTTCTCGCCGATGGGCAATAGGCGAACCGACAGATCGGTCACCCCTGCATCCGCGAACTGGCGGAACCGCGCGAGGATCGCGTCCTCATCGCCGGCCGCAGTCAGATCACCCACGTCGCGGGCATCGCCGCGATCCAATAACCGCTGATAGTTCGGCGACGTCTCCGCCTCGGCCAGGATGCGATTGGCGCGGTCCTTGGCAGCTTCGATCTCGGAGTTGGCGCACAGACACACTGGGATGCCCGCGACGATGCGCGGCGCGGGGCGGCCCGCCTCTGCGGCGGCCTTGTTGATCTTCGGCGCAATGTGCTCCCCGATGGCCTTCTCGTCGGCCATCCACAACACCGTGCCATCCGCGTGCTCTCCCGCGATCTGCAGCATCACCGGTCCCAGCGCCGAGACCAGCACCGGCATGGGCGGCTCAGCGCCAAGCACAGTCGGGTTGTGCACCGTGAAGTTGTCGTTCTCGACATCCACGTCTCCGGGGCCCGCGATCGCGGCGTTGAGCACCTCGAGATAGTCACGGGTGTAGGCGGCCGGCTTCTCATACGGGATACCGAGCATGTCGCGCACGATCCAATGGTGCGAGGGCCCGACGCCGAGCGCCAGCCGACCTCCGGTCCCGGCATGGACGGAGAGCGCCTGACGCGCCAACGCGATCGGATGCTGCGCCTGCAGCGGGACGACAGCGGTACCCAGTTCGATCCGGGACGTGCGCGAGCCCATCAGGGCCACCATGGTGAGGCAGTCGAAATCGTTGGGCACCTGCGGCATCCACGCGGTATCCATGCCCGCGGACTCCGCCCACTCGATGTCTTCGAGGAACTTCTTGACCTTGCGGGCCATGTCTCCACGCTCGGCCCCGATCATCACGCCGAGCCTCATGACTGTCCCGCCTTCTCCGTCAGCGCCCGGACGTCGCGCACCAGCGTGTCCAGTGATGTGCCGGTGGGGAACACGGCAGCGGCGCCCGCGTCGAGCAGTTTCTGCACGTCCGATTCAGGGATCGTGCCACCGACCACCACAGCGATATCGCCGGCGTCGGCAGCGCGTAGCGCGTCGACGGTTCGGGTGGTCAGCGCCACGTGCGCACCGGACAGGATCGAAAGCCCCACCAGGGCAACGTCTTCCTGCAATGCGATGGACACGATGTCCTCGATGCGCTGCCGGATGCCGGTGTAGATGACCTCGAAGCCGGCGTCGCGCAGCGTGCGCGCCACGATCTTGGCACCGCGGTCGTGGCCGTCCAGACCGGGCTTGGCCACGAGCACCCGTGCCGGATGCGAGGCAATCGATTGCGTCACTAGAACACCACCGGCTGCTGGAACTCGCCCCACACCGACTTCAACGTCGACACCATCTCCCCCACCGTGCAATAGACGTTCGCGCAGTCGATAAGCCTGTGCATCAGGTTGTCGTCACCCTCGGCGCCGCGAGCCAAGGCGGCCAGTGCCTCCTTGACTGCGACGTCGTCCCGATCGGCCTTCACCTTCGCCAGACGCTTGAGCTGCTTGTCACGACCCTCGGCGTCGAGTTCGTAGGTGGCGATCTCCGGCGGCGGCTCGTCGACGACGAACTTGTTGACCCCGACCACCGGTCGCTCGCCGGATTCGACCTCCTGATGAATCTTGTAGGCCTCATCGGCGATCAGACCCTGCAGATAGCCGTCCTCGATGGCGCGCACCATGCCGCCGTGAGCTTCGAGGTCTGCCATGATCTCGATGATCTTGGCCTCGGTGGCGTCGGTGAGCGCCTCCACGAAGTAGGACCCACCCAGCGGATCGGCCACCTTCGTGACTCCGGTCTCGTACGCCAGGATCTGCTGAGTGCGCAACGCGAGCGTCGCGGACTCCTCACTGGGCAGCGCGAACGGCTCGTCCCACGCGGCGGTGAACATCGACTGCACACCGCCGAGCACCGCGGCCATCGCCTCATACGCCACGCGGACGAGGTTGTTCTGGGCCTGCGGTGCGTACAGCGAGGCGCCGCCCGCCACACAGCCGAACCGGAACATCGACGCCTTGTCACTGTCGGCGCCATAGCGCTCCCGCACGATCGTGGCCCAGCGGCGCCGGCCAGCCCGGTACTTGGCGATCTCCTCGAAGAAATCGCCGTGGGTATAGAAGAAGAACGAGATCTGCGGGGCGAATTTGTCGATCGTCATCCGGCCACGCTGCACGACAGTGTCGCAATAGGTGACGCCGTCAGCGAGGGTGAAGGCCATCTCCTGCACCGCGTTGGCACCGGCGTCGCGGAAGTGCGCACCGGCGACCGAGATCGCGTTGAACCGCGGCACCTCGGCGGCACAGAACTCGATGGTGTCGGCGATCAACCGAAGCGATGGTTCTGGTGGCCAGATCCAGGTTCCGCGCGACGCGTACTCCTTGAGGATGTCGTTCTGGATGGTGCCGGTGAGCTTCTCGCGCGGCACCCCCTTCTTCTCCGCGGCCGCCACGTAGAAGGCCAACAGGATCGCCGCGGTGCCGTTGATCGTGAAGCTGGTGCTGATCTTGTCCAGCGGGATGCCGTCGAACAGGATCTCGGCGTCGGCCAGGGTGTCCACGGCGACGCCGACGCGGCCCACCTCCTCGCCGTACTCCTCGTCGTCGGAGTCGTAGCCGCACTGCGTGGGCAGGTCCAGCGCCACCGACAGCCCGGTGCCGCCCTGATCCAGCAGGTAGCGATAGCGGCGGTTGGATTCTTCGGCCGTGCCGAAGCCCGAATACTGCCGAAACGTCCACAGCTTGCCGCGGTACCCGCTTGCGAAGTTGCCGCGCGTGAACGGATAGGTGCCAGGCGCGGGAGGCTCACCACTCACGTCGGCCGGTCCGTAGATGGGCTCGAGCGGGATGCCGGAGGGGGTCTGTACAGGCAGGTCAGATGGCGGAGTCATCACTCGATAACGTACTTGCAAAAAATGAGAATGCCAATACCGCACACTGGAAACGTGCAGTGAGAGGGACCCGGGGTAACACCTTCAATACGACTGAAGGCCCAGTAAACAGCGATTATGGCACTTGCCTAGAATGAGAACGTCACTACCGTTCATTTAGAATCCAGGTAGAATCCTGGGACTGCGCATCCGGAGGAGGCCCATGTCGAGCCCGTCACCGTTCACCGACCGCACGCTCGTGGTGTCAGGCGGCTCTCGCGGCATCGGGTTGGCGATCGCGCTGGGCGCAGCGAAGCTGGGCGCCAACTGCGTGCTTCTGGCGAAAACGTCCGAACCGCACCCCAAGCTGCCCGGCACCGTCCACACCGCGGTGGCCGACGTCGAGGCCGCGGGCGGAAAGGGCATTGCGGTCGTAGGCGACGTCCGCAAGGAAGAGGACGTGCAGCGCGCGGTGGACGCGGCGGTCGAACACTTCGGCGGTGTCGACATCGTCATCAACAACGCCAGCGCCATCGCGACCGAACCGACCGAACACCTGGCTGCCAAGAAGTTCGACCTGATGATGGACATCAATGTCCGGGGCACGTTCCTGCTCACCAAGGCGGCGCTACCCCATCTGCGCAAGTCGCCCAATGCGCACGTCATCACCCTGGCGCCGCCACTGAACATGAACCCTAACTGGCTGGGCGCACACCCGTCGTACACCCTTTCGAAGTACGGGATGACGTTGTTGTCGCTGGGCTGGGCGGCCGAGTTCGCCGATGCGGGCATCGGGTTCAGCTGCCTGTGGCCCGAGACGTACATCGCCACCTCGGCCGTCGCCAACTCGCCGGGATTCCAGGAGATGCTGGCGAGGTCGCGCGATCCGCGGATCATGGCCGACGCTGCGGTCGCGATCCTGTCCCGCCCGGCCGCCGACGTCAACGGCCAGTGCTTCATCGATGTCGACGCGCTGGCATCGGTGGGCCTGACCGACTTGTCCACCTATGGCGGTGGAGACGACCCCATCCTTGATATCTTCGTCGACAAATCATGAGCATCTCGTTGCTGCTGGAGATGGCAGCCTCAACCAACTCGGATCGCACCGCGCTGGTGTCCGGTGAGATGCGACTCACGACAGCTGAACTGAGTGCGCTCGCCGATGGCGGTGCGGGTGTCATCGCCGCCGCCGGCACATCGCACGTGGCCTATGTCGGCCTGGGTGGCGCCATGCTCCCGCTGCTGTTGTTCTCGTCGGCCCGCGCGGGTGCGACGTTCACGCCGCTGAACTATCGCCTGAGTGCCGACGGCCTTCGCGAGCTGATCGACCGTCTGCCGCAGCCGCTCGTCGTCGCCGACGCGGAGTACCTCGATGTCGTCGCCGGCGCCGGTAAGCAGGTCATCGGGTCCGAGGAGTTCATCGCGGCCGCACGCGCCGCGGAACCGGCCGCCGAGTTCCCCGACCCGGAACACGTCGGCGTGGTGCTGTTCACGTCGGGTACGACGTCGCGGCCGAAAGCAGTCGAACTCACGCACAACAATCTGACGAGTTACGTCACTGGCACGGTCGAGTTCGATGGTGCCCAACCCGACGATGCGGCGTTGATCTGTGTGCCCCCTTACCACATCGCTGGAGTCAGCGCGGCGCTGTCAAATCTGTATGCCGGCCGGAAGATGGTGTACCTGCCGCAGTTCGACCCGTCCGAATGGGTGCGCCTGGTGCGTGACGAGGGCGTCACGTCGGCGACGGTCGTACCGACAATGCTCGACCGCATCGTGTCGGCGCTGGAATCCGCCCCCGTCGCGCTAACCACCCTGCGCACCCTGGCCTACGGTGGATCGAAGGTCGCACTTCCCCTCGTGCGCAAAGCACTTGGGTTGCTGCCCGAGGTCGGTTTCGTCAACGCCTACGGGCTCACCGAGACCAGTTCGACGATCGCGGTGCTCACTCCCGACGATCACCGCGAAGCACTCGCTTCCACCGATGTGACTGTCACCCGACGGCTCGGCTCGGTCGGTCAGCCGGTTCCGGGTGTCGAAATACAGATCCGCGGCGAAGACGGCCAGGTGGTCGGGCCCAACGAAATTGGTGAGCTGTACGTCCGGGGCGACCAGGTGTCGGGCCGGTATGCCGAGATCGGTTCGGTGCTCGACGCCGACGGCTGGTTCCCGACCAAGGATGTCGCCTCGCTTGACGATGCCGGCTATCTGTTCATTGGCGGACGGTCGGACGACACGATCATCCGTGGCGGGGAGAACATCGCGCCCGCCGAAATCGAAGACGTCCTTGTGGAACACCCCGCGGTGCATGACTGCGCCGTCGTCGGACCCGAAGACCCACAGTGGGGCCAGATCATCGTCGCGGTGGTGGTCCCCGCCGCTGGCGTGGACCCCGACCCCGACGAGCTGCGCGAGCACGTTCGATCGCAGCTGCGCGGATCGCGTACTCCCGACCGCGTGGTGTTCCGGGACGAACTGCCGACCAACGCGACCGGCAAGGTGCTGCGCCGTGAACTGGTCCAAGAACTGAGAGCCTCGAATTAACAAGGAGCCGAACATGATCAAGAACGGCACGCGACTGCAGAGCCAGGTCTGCGACACCCAGGTGATCGTCGTGCGCAGCGCCGACAGCCTCGACGATCTGCGCGCGGGCGGGGTGCCGATGGTGCCCCTCGATAGTCAGACAGATCCGGCGAAGTCGTCCGAGTTGTCAATGGATCCGGCCTTCTCCGGGGGCAACGCGATGGGCAAGCGTTACGTCGATGAGGCCGGCGCCGAGGTGCTCGTGACGAAGGCGGGTGCGGGCACCCTCTCGGTCGGCGACACGGCCTTGTCACTCAAAGAAGCCAAGCCTCTGCCTGCGAGCGACTGATACCTTCGGCCATGTGAAGCCCCGCACGCTGCTGATTCGGTATGCAGCGGGGCTGACGTTCGCGTATGTCCTGACGACCGCCGAGGTCATCGTGCTCGTCATCTCGTTGATGGGCCGCGGCAAGGCCACGCCCACGATCGTCGTCGCATCGGCAGCGGTCATCATCACCGGGACGGTGCTCGTCGCCGTCGGTGCGGTCCGCATCGTGGCGCCCGCGCTCAAATGGCTGGGCATCCGGGAACCGACCGACGACGAACGCCGCTTGGCGTTGAAGACGATGCGCAGGCAGTCCGTGATCACGACGGCGCCGTGGGCGCTCGGGGCGGCGGTGATGGTTCCGTTGAATCTTGGCGCGCCGCTCGAGGTGCAGGTGGTGATGGGCTCGGCGATCCTCTTCGGCGCGATCGCGACGGTATGCACCGGCTTCCTGTTCACCCTCCGCACCCTGCGTCCGCTGCTCGCCGGTGTGACAAGAGATTTCAGCGAGATCACCCCCAGCACCGCTCCGAGTGTGCGGGCCAGGTTGCTGATCATGTGGGCGGTGACCACCGCACTGCCCGGCATCGCCATCGCATGTCTACTTGTCATGCGGACCAACGGCTGGATCATCCAGAAGACCACCCAGATCGAATTGGCGCTGCTCGTGCTCGCCCTCGTCGCCGTCGTGCTCGGACTACGGGCGATGATCCTGGTGTCGATCTCGATCTCCGATCCGCTGCGCGAGGTCGTCGACGCCATGGGTGACGTCGAACGAGGCAAGATCGAAAGGTCTCTCGACGTCTACGAATGGTCCGAAATCGGCCGACTGCAAACCGGATTCAACCGGATGGTCGCCGGGCTGAGGGAACGCGAACAGCTGCGCGATCTGTTCGGTCGTCACGTCGGCGAGGAAGTGGTGCGTCGCGCGGTCGACGAAAACGAGTCGCTGTCGGGCGACGAGCGCGATGTCGCCGTGCTGTTCGTCGACCTGGTCGGCTCGACCCGGCTGGCGTCCAGACGCGAACCGCATGAAATCGCAGAGATACTCAACGAATTCTTCCGGATCGTCGTCGCTCAGGTGGATACGCACCACGGGCTCATCAACAAGTTTCAGGGTGACGCGGCGCTGGCCGTCTTCGGTGCGCCACTGCGGATGGACGATCCCGCGGCGGCGGCACTGGCCACCGCCCGCACCTTGGGCGTCGAGTTACGCCGGTTGCCAGTCGATTTCGGCATCGGTGTCTCGGCCGGACCGGTGTTCGCCGGAAACATCGGCGCGGAGAACCGCTACGAATACACCGTGGTCGGCGACGCCGTCAACGAGGCCGCTCGGCTCGCCGACCTCGCCAAGGATTACGACGAACGGGTGCTGTGCTCCGGCACCGCGATCGAGCGGGCGGCCGACGAGGAACGCCGCCGATGGGTCGGCCGCGGTTCCGAGACCTTGCGCGGACGCACGAGCGCGACTGACCTCTCCGCACCGCTACGCCAAGAGCAGCCTGCAGGTTAGGTCCTCGTCGACGAACCCGCCGCTCAGCCGCTGCGGCAGAAAGTGGGCACATAGCGCACACCGATCGAGCGCCAAACCTCCTGCTGGGGAGGCCGTTAGCGCAGACTCGACGGCATGTCGACGACACAACCGCCGGAAGCGTCGAACCGGGTCACCTCTCCCCTGCGCGTCGCGGTGGCGAGTTTCATCGGCACTACGGTCGAGTTCTACGACTTTCTCATCTACGGCACCGCGGCCGCACTGGTGTTCCCGAAACTGTTCTTTCCCAACGTGTCACCGGCGTCGGGACTGTTGCTGTCGTTCGCGACGTTCGGCGTCGGCTTCGTCGCCAGGCCGCTCGGCGGAATCGTGTTCGGCCACTTCGGCGACCGACTGGGCCGCAAGCGGATGCTCGTCTATTCCCTGCTCATCATGGGCGGCGCGACGGTTCTCATGGGCCTGCTGCCCACCTACGCCCACATCGGCTTGGCCGCACCGATTCTGTTGACGGTGTTGCGCCTTGCGCAGGGCTTCGCCGTCGGAGGCGAATGGGGTGGTGCCACGCTGATGGCCGTCGAACACGCGCCGGCTGACCGCAAGGGCTTGTACGGGGCGTTCCCGCAGATGGGCGCTCCGGCAGGCACCGCGACCGCGACACTCGCCTTCTACCTGGCGTCCCTGCTGTCCGACGAGCAGTTCACGGCGTGGGGGTGGCGCATTCCGTTTCTCGCGAGCGCCGTGCTGATCGCCATCGGTCTGGCGATCCGACTGTCGATCTCCGAGAGCCCGGACTTCGACGCGCTCCGTCACCGGTCGGCAGTCGAGCGGGTGCCGGCCGCGGCCGCGTTCCGCAAGCATTGGAAGCAGATTCTGCTCGTCGCCGGTGCGTACCTGTCGCAGGGCGTGTTCGCGTACATCTGCGTGGCGTATCTCGTGTCATACGGCACGACGGTCGCCGGAATCGACCGGACTGCGGCACTTCTAGGTGTCTTCATCGCCGCTGTGGTGGCGGTCGCGACGTATCCGTTGTTCGGCGCGCTCTCAGACATCTATGGCCGCAAGCCTGTCTTCCTGGCCGGCGTAGTGCTGATGGGCATATCGGTGGCGCCGGCGTTCGCGTTGATCAACACCGGCAACCCGACGCTGTTCCTCGCGGCGCTGCTGCTGGTGTTCGGGTTCGCGATGGCGCCGGCGGCCGGGGTGACCGGCTCCTTGTTCAGCCTCGCGTTCGACACCGATGTTCGCTATAGCGGCGTATCGATCGGCTACACCCTGTCCCAGGTGCTCGGATCGGCATTCGCACCGACGATCGCGACCGCTCTGTACGCGGCGACTAAGACGAGCAACTCGATCGTCGCCTATTTGGTTGCGGTGTCGATCGTCTCGGTGGTCGCGGGGTCCTTCCTGCCCGGCAGTTGGCGGCGCGTACCTAGCAAGCCTGGCCCGCGAGTGTGAACCTCACGACGTTTTTCGCGGCTTTTCGTCGTCAGATTCACACTCGCCCGGATCAGTTGGGCGTCAAGCCTTGGCGAGCTGTTTCTCAGCGTAGAGCCGCGCCCACTCTTTGCGGGGCCGGATCGACACGTCGACGTCGGTTGCCTTGGCGCGCAACGCCCCGACGGTTGCCTGGTCCTTCGGCGTCAACTTGAACGGATCCCAGCCGAAGAACCGGCAGCTGTTCTTCCACGTGATCTTGTTGATGTCGGTGTCGTCGGCGCCCGCGGCGTTCAACTCGGCGAGCACCTGCTCCGGCGCGTCCGGCCAGAAGCAATCGGAGTGCGGGTAGTCGCATTCCCAGGCGATGTTGTCGATGCCGATCTCGTGGCGCAGCTTCAGCGACGTCTTGTCCGTGACGTAGCAGGCCAGTGAATGTTCACGAAACACGTCGCTGGGCAGCTTGTCGCCGAAGTCGCGCCGCAGCCACTTCTGGTTGGTGTAGTGCCGGTCGCTGCGATCGAGATAGAAGGGGATCCATCCGATTCCGCCTTCGGAGAAGGCGAATTTGAGGTCCGGATAGTTGCGCATCGCGGGTCCCCACAGCAGATCCTGGGCGCACATCGCCGAGACCTGGGTGGCCAGGATGATGAGGTTGTCGATCGGCGCGTTGGGCGCCATGCTGATCGCCCCGAAGCCGGTGCCGATGTGCAGACACATCACGACGTTCTCCTCTGACAGCGTGGTGAACACCGGGCCCCAGTACTCGTCGTCGTGGTAACTCGGAAGGCCTTCCAGGTGAGGCAGTTCCGGCATGGTCACCGCGCGGCACCCCTTGGCGGCCACCCGACGGATCTCGGCGCACATCCCCTGCGGGTTCCACGTCGGCAAGACCGCGATCGGGATGAAGCGGTCCGGGTAGCTGCCTGCCCACTCGTCGATGTGCCAGTCGTTGTAGGCCGACACCATCACCAGGGTTACTTCCTCGCGGGTCATATTGAGATGCCGGGCCGAGAAGCCGGTGAACGTCGGGAAGCACATCGACGCCAGGATGCCGTTGCGGTTCATGTCCCGGACGCGCTCGTGGACGTCGTACACCCCGGGTCGCATCTCGGCGAAACCGGCGGGGTCGCGCCCCCACTCTTCGGCGGGCCAGGACACCACCGCGTTGAGCCCACTGACGCCCTGCGGCCTGCCCTGATACATCCACTGATCGACACCGTTTTCGTCGGTGACGACCACGGGCGCCTCGGATCTGTACTTCGCGGGCACGTGATTGAGGAACATGTCCGGCGGTTCCACGACGTGGTCGTCGATGCTCACCAGAATCAGGTCGTCGGTCTGCATAACTAAGTAGTACCGTCCAGAGCTATGACCGTCTCTGCGACTTCGGACAGACTTTTGTCCGCAGCGGCCAAGCCCGCGCTGGATCTTTCCCGCCGCCCCGCGCTGGATATTTCCCGCCGCCCCGCCCGACGGGTCATCGAACTCCGCCGCGGTGGACGGGCGCTCGGCGGCAGCTACCTCTACGAGGGCGACGGGCTGATCACCGGCTGGCACAGCCACGAGGTGCATCAGATCGAGTACGCGCTGCACGGTGTCGTCGAAGTCGAGACCGACTCTGCGCACTATCTGCTGCCGCCCCAGCAGGCGGCGTGGATACCCGCGGGCCTCGAGCATCAGGCGGTGATGAATCCGGACGTGAAGACAGTCGCTGTGATGTTCGATCCCGCGCTCGTGGCCGCGCCGGGCGATCGCGCCCGCATCCTCGCCGTGTCCCCGTTGATCCGGGAGATGATGATTTACGCGCTGCGCTGGCAGATCGATCGCGCGGACGGTGACGCCCAGTCAGACAGCTTCTTTCGCACACTGTCCCACCTCGTCGCCGAGGCCCTCGACCATGAGGCCCCACTGAGCCTGCCGACGTCCGAGCACCCGATTGTCGCCGCCGCGACGACATACACGAAGGCACACCTTGCTTCAGTGAGCGCCGACGAGGTGAGCCGCGCGGTGTCGGTGTCCGAACGTACGTTGCGGCGACTGTTCCAGGACACGCTCGGGTTGTCATGGCGCACGTATCTCTTGCACGCGCGGATGTTGCGCGCGATGGCGCTGCTGGCCGCGCCGGGGCAGTCGGTTCAGGAAACCGCGTCGGCCGTCGGCTTCGACAGCCTCAGCTCATTCACGCGTGCCTTCGCGCAGTTCAGCGGAGAAACGCCGAGCGCCTATCGTAAAAGGGTTGCAGGCGAACGGGTTTGAAACTACGTGCCGGTATCGCCGGCCTGCGGGAGAAATAGACCTTCGCGCAGCAGCGTTGTGACGGAATCCTGCCACCGCTGAAGCCCTGCGGGCGTGGAGAACGCATCCGGCACCTGCCGTTCGATATGGCTGCGCAGGATCAGGGTGCCCAAGGCCAAGACGAGCGAGTTGAGAGTCGCCCACGTCAGATCGATGTCTTCTCGCACTTCCCCGTGGTCTTTGCGCTGATTCCAACGCGCCGTGCCGAAGGCCGCGAGGGTGTCGAAGATGGTGATCCCCAGTGGGCGACCGTCGACGAGTGCGCGAGCGTAGTAGGCGACGACCTCAGGATGCTCACTGATCAGAGTGGTGATCCTGCTGCCCATGTCGGCCACTGAATCTTTGGGCGGCGCAGAGACCGGCTGCGCGACGACCGCAACGACAACTGACATCACGTAGTCATCGACGGCGGTGATGAGACCGGCCTTGGTCTCGAAGTGGTGCTGCACCAACCCGAGCGATACCCCTGCATCGGCGGCGACCGAACGAAGTGACGTCGCGGCGGCACCTCGAGTCGCAAAGCTCTTCAGTGCAGCGCGGCGGATCAACTCGAGTTTCTTGAGCTCTTCGCCACCGATCCGGTCGCGCTCCGATACCGCCGTCATCGGTCGCCTTGCTCCGTGATCACAAGGTCAGATTAGACAATACGTTTGTATCGTGTCTACCATACAAACGTATTGTCACGACGCGGCTAAGCGAACGGTGAGGACAGAGCAGTGCACGACAAGGCAAAATCACGCGCCGTCGCTCATCTGCGGGCTGTGAGTGCGCCCGAGGGTCCGACCGTCGTCGAGGACTCAGCAATGGGGGCGTGCACTCAAGACCCGGATCGATGGACGACGACCGCCGATGAGGGCGCCAAGGCGCTGTGCCGCGCCTGTCCCCTGCGGTGGCGATGCGCTCAGGAAGCATGTTCGACGCCGGGCGCCGAGGGAGTGTGGGCCGGCATCCTGATCCCCGAGGCAGGCCGTGCCCGCCGATTCGCACTCAAGCAGCTGCGGTCCCTGGCGGAGCAGAACGGATACCCGGTACGAAAGACGGGTTAGCCCGCCGAGTGCGAGGATGGTCATTCATGACCCGCTGGCACGCGCTCGAACCCGCCGACGCCGATTTCCTGAACTCGGCGCCGCACATCTTCCGCTATCAGAAGCGATTTGCCGCCTCTCCTGAAAAGGTCTGGGAGTCACTGGTTTCCGATGAGTCACTGGCCGCCTGGGGGCCGATGATCAAAGACGTCACGTGGACGTCGCCGCGTCCATTCGGTGTAGGTACCACCCGTGATGTCACTGCTCCCGGTGGGTCCGTCATGCGGGAGCGCTTCTTCCGTTGGGAGGACGGCTACCGCAAGTCGTTCTATGTCTACGAATCCGCGATGCCGGTCTTCAAGCGCTTCGCCGAGGACTACCTCGTCGAGCCCACCGGAAGCGAAACACTGTTCACCTGGACGCTCGCGGTTGAACCCAAGCCCGCATTCGCGCTGCCGGTCAAGGTGCTGGCACCCGTACTGAAGGCCGGATTCGGGCGGATCCCGGCAGGCGGCCAGAAGTACTTCGCGACGCATGCCTGAGGCAGGCATGACTTCGCTTGCCGACCAGACCCGGTGGATGGACGCGACCGATCAGGCGGCGCTCGTCGCATCCGGAGAGGTGTCGCCGAGCGAGCTACTGGAAGCGGCGATCGAGCGCATCGAACGCATCGACCCCGAGCTCAACGCGGTCGTGATCCGCTGGTTCGACCACGCCCGGAAGGTCGCCGCCGGCGATCTGCCCGACGGTCCGTTCCGCGGCGTGCCGTTCCTCATCAAGGACCTGTTCGCCGACTACGCCGGTCAGCGGATCAGCAACGGCAACGTCGCGTTGAAAGAGGCGCACGTCATCGCCGACGCGGACACGACGCTCGTCAGCCGTTACCGCGCGGCGGGGCTCGTGATCGCGGGCCGCACGAACAGCCCGGAGCTGGGCAGTGTGCCGACCACCGAGCCGGTCGCCTGGGGTGCGACGCACAACCCGTGGGATACGACGCGCACGCCCGGTGGGTCGAGCGGTGGCGCGGCCGCGGCGGTGGCATCGGGAATGGTGCCGTTCGCGCATGCCAGTGACGGCGGCGGATCGATTCGCATTCCCGCGTCGTGCTGCGGACTGGTCGGGCTCAAGCCGAGTCAGGGTCGGATCACGCTGGGCCCGGTCCGTGACGAGAGCGGCCTGGCGGTCGAGCACTGCGTCAGCCGCACCGTGCGCGACACCGCCGCCCTGCTCGACGCGACGCTCGGCCCTGGTCTCGGCGACACCGTGATCGCGCCCGCGCCCGTCCGTCCCTACGTCCAGGAGCTGGGCGCAGATCCGGGTCGGTTGCGAATCGGCATCCTCGATCACCACGCGCAAGGGGGGCGGGTCGATGCCGAAGTCACCGCCGCGACGCAGGCCGTCGGTCGGCTGCTCGAATCGTTGGGTCACCATGTCGAGCCGGCGTGGCCGAAGGCGTTGGAGGACGAGACGCTCGGCTCGAAGTTCGGCGCGATGTGGAGCACGAACATGGGCATGTCGCGGCTGCGGTTCGAAGGACAGCTCGGCCGCCCGCTCGAAGACCACGAGCTGGAGCTGATGAACCGGGCCCAAGCCGATTTCGCGAAACACTTCGGTGCCATTGATTACGCGCTGGCCCTCGCTGGTGTCTCCCAGTTCCGCCGCGCGATGCAGTCGTGGTGGCACGAGCGCTGGGATCTGCTGCTCACGCCGACGGTTGCCGAACTGCCGCTGAAGCTCGGCACGATCGTCAACGATCCCGACAATCCGATGGCACCGATGCGGCGCGCGGGCGAGTTCGTACCGTTCACTCCCCCGTTCAATACCAGTGGCCAGCCGGCGATCAGCTTGCCGCTCGAGTGGACGGACGAAGGCCTACCGGTCGGCGTGCAGTTGGTTGCGGGTTATGGGCGCGAGGACGTCTTGATCCGTGTCGCGAGTCAGCTCGAACAGGCGCAGCCCTGGGCGCACCGGACACCGGAGATCTGAGGAAAGAGTGCGGGCGGAGGGAGTCGAACCCCCACGCTCTTTCGAGCACGGACACCTAAAGACCGCGTGTCTGCCATTCCACCACGCCCGCAGCGTGGTTGATCGTACACAGTCTGGCTCAACGGATTTGAGTTCCTAATGGATGTCAAGCGACGTGCTGGCTCGTAGGGTGGTTGGTGGCGGGCCCGGATGTTGGAGCGCT